>NZ_CP045767.1:5560000-6237500 GCF_009648855.1 Pseudomonas sp. CFSAN084952
GATAAAAGGTACTCCGGGGATAACAGGCTGATACCGCCCAAGAGTTCATATCGACGGCGGTGTTTGGCACCTCGATGTCGGCTCATCACATCCTGGGGCTGAAGCCGGTCCCAAGGGTATGGCTGTTCGCCATTTAAAGTGGTACGCGAGCTGGGTTTAGAACGTCGTGAGACAGTTCGGTCCCTATCTGCCGTGGACGTTTGAGATTTGAGAGGGGCTGCTCCTAGTACGAGAGGACCGGAGTGGACGAACCTCTGGTGTTCCGGTTGTCACGCCAGTGGCATTGCCGGGTAGCTATGTTCGGAATAGATAACCGCTGAAAGCATCTAAGCGGGAAACTAGCCTCAAGATGAGATCTCACTGGAACCTTGAGTTCCCTGAAGGGCCGTCGAAGACTACGACGTTGATAGGTTGGGTGTGTAAGCGCTGTGAGGCGTTGAGCTAACCAATACTAATTGCCCGTGAGGCTTGACCATATAACACCCAAGCAATTTGCGAACTCGAGAGAGACCAGATTGCGGTGTGTGAAGACGCAATGAACCGAAAGTTCGACGCTCACAAAACACCACGATCTATCACATACCCAATTTGCTGAAGCGAGGCCAGCTGGCCACGACTCAGTACCCGAATTTCTTGACGACCATAGAGCATTGGAACCACCTGATCCCATCCCGAACTCAGCAGTGAAACGATGCATCGCCGATGGTAGTGTGGGGTTTCCCCATGTGAGAGTAGGTCATCGTCAAGATTAAATTCCGAAACCCCTGTTTGCTAACACAAACAGGGGTTTTGTTTATGTAGAAGCTCATGAATTTCACCGGCACGTTGCCAACACAACGGTCTGGTACACAGAATTTCTTGACGACCATAGAGCATTGGAACCACCTGATCCCATCCCGAACTCAGCAGTGAAACGATGCATCGCCGATGGTAGTGTGGGGTTTCCCCATGTGAGAGTAGGTCATCGTCAAGATTGAATTCCAAAACCCCTGTCTGCTAACGCAGACAGGGGTTTTGTCGTTTAGGGCAGCCATCACAGCGAATCTGCCTTATCCCTACCGCCTGTCGGTTTCCTACGCTAAAAGAAGATGCTTCTCACAAATTTCTAAGATTTGTCGAAGTTTGGCCGAAAGCCTGACGAGCCATGCGTGCACCGAAATAGAGCGACCGCAGAGTCCGCCTATCCCGTTACATGGAATGTTCCACTCGGCACGCTCACCCCCCTTTGGCAAAAGAAGTCGATGAAATGAATCTCAAGTTCAGTCATAAAATTCTGTTGGCCGCGTCAGGCGTCGTGGTTTTAGCCTTCGCGCTATTTACGCTCTACAACGACTACCTGCAGCGCAGTACCATCAGGCAAAACCTGACATCGTCCATCCAGCAATCCGGCGAGCTGACCGCCAGCAGTGTGCAGAACTGGCTCAGTGGTCGCATCCTGGTCCTCGAGAACCTGGCGCAGAACGTTGCCCACCAAGGCAGTGCGGCCGACCTTCCTGGTTTGGTCGATCAGCCAGCATTCACCACCAATTTCCAGTTCACCTATGTAGGTCAAACCAACGGGGTATTCACCCAGCGCCCTGACGCGAAGATGCCTGACGACTATGACCCTCGTCAGCGGCCTTGGTACAAGCAAGCAGTAGTGGCGGACAAAACCATGCTTACTCCGCCTTATATGGCGGCTGTGGGCGGTCAGATCGTGACAATTGCCATGCCGGTGAAAAAGAACGGCGAGTTATTGGGTGTTGTCGGTGGTGACCTGAGCCTGCAGACACTGGTGAAGATCATCAACTCGGTAGACTTCGGTGGTATCGGCCATGCGTTCCTGGTCAGCGGTGATGGCCAGGTCATCGTCAGTCCAGACCAGGACCAGGTGATGAAGAACCTCAAGGACATCTACCCTGGCACCCATGTGCGCATTGAGAAGCTCAATCAGGACGTTGTCCTCAACGGTCAGGATCGCATCCTTTCCTTCACGCCTATCAGCGGCTTGCCTGGCGCTGACTGGTACATCGGCCTTTCGATCGACAAAGAAAAAGCCTATGCCCCGCTGGGCAAGTTCCGTACTTCGGCCTTGATTGCGATGTTGATTGCCGTTGTCGCCATTGCGGTACTCCTGAGCCTGTTGATTCAAGTCCTGTTGCGCCCGCTGACCACCATGGGCGTGGCCATGCAGGACATTGCCCAAGGCGAAGGTGATTTGACCCGACGTCTGGACGTGACCAGCAAAGACGAGTTCGGCGAGGTCGGCAGCGCATTCAATCAGTTCGTCGAGCGAATCCACGCGTCGATTTCCGAAGTGTCTTCGGCAACGCGCCAGGTGCACGATTTGTCCCAGCGTGTGATGGCTTCATCTAATGCGTCGATCATCGGTTCTGACGAACAGAGCGCGCGTACCAACAGCGTAGCCGCAGCCATCAACGAACTAGGGGCTGCCACCCAGGAAATCGCGCGCAACGCCGCGGATGCGTCCCAGCACGCCAGTGGTGCCAGCGAACAAGCTGACGATGGTCGTAAAGTGGTGGAGCAAACCATCCAGGCGATGTCTGAGTTGTCGCAGAAGATCAGCCTGTCCTGCACTCAGATTGAAACCCTTAATGCCAGTACCGACAACATCGGGCACATCCTGGATGTGATCAAAGGTATTTCCCAACAAACCAACTTGCTCGCCCTCAACGCGGCGATCGAAGCGGCCCGTGCTGGTGAAGCCGGGCGTGGCTTTGCCGTGGTGGCGGATGAAGTGCGTAATTTGGCGCACCGCACCCAGGAGTCGGCAGAAGAAATCCACAAGATGATCACTTCGCTGCAAGTGGGCTCGCGTGAAGCTGTGACCACCATGAACGCCAGCCAGGCTTCCAGCGAAGAAAGCGTCGAAGTCGCCAACCAGGCAGGTGAGCGTCTGGTCAGCGTGACGCAACGTATCGTTGAGATCGACGGCATGAACCAATCCGTCGCGGCCGCCACCGAAGAGCAGACCGCAGTGGTTGAAACCCTCAACGTCGATATCAACCAGATCAACTTGCTAAACCAGCAGGGTGTGGCCAACCTCAACGAGACGCTCAAGGACTGCGATGCGCTGTCCCAGCAGGCCAGCCGACTGAAGCAATTGGTCGATAGCTTCAAGATCTGATCCTGACCGCATCGGAGCGAGGCCTCTCGCTCCGATCGCTTGGCCTCACGTCCAGGGTGCTATTCAGAGGAAGTTGATAGCGCTCAGGTAGTCGCAGCCTTTGCGTAACAGCGCCTGGCTCTTGGGTGGATAGCACATCCCCATTTTTTCCAAGCCCCACCGGGCATTGTCGTAACGGATCATCGATGTATCACCGATGTCTTCGCCCAGTCCGTCCAGGTAAAAGCCCAGCACCCCGAACAGTGCGTTATCGCGACTTACGTTGCGCAACGCCCGTTGCCAGTGTTCAACGCTGACTCGGTCAAAAACGTGCCCAGCCTCGCTGAAGGCGTCGAGGTACTGGTCCCAACTCAAGGGCAGCGGGTTGTGCAGGTTGAACACATGTCGCCCAGGGTCAAAGTGAGCGCTGTGGAAGGCGATGAAACGCGCCAGGAAGTCCACCGGCATCAGGTCGAAATTGGCGTCCAGTCGCGGGACCATCCCTAATTGCAGAGACCCCTTGAGCATCAACATCAAGCGGTTTTTCTGTGGCTGGCAAACGCCGTTCTGGCTGTTGAAGCTGATATTTCCCGGCCGATGAATATTGACCCAGGCCCCTTGCTCAACTGCCCGTCCTAATAGCCGCTCGGCTACCCACTTGGAGAGGTTGTAGCCATTTTTCACATAGAGCGGCAGTGCGCGTCGGGCAGGCGCTTCAAGCACGTACCCGTCGACGTCTACGCTGCTGCAGGCTGAGAGCGTCGAGATGAAATTGAGGACCTTCTTGCAATGGGTCTCGCAAAGACGCAGGCATTCCAGCACCGGCTCGACGTTGTCCTTTGCGAGTGAGGCGTAATCCATCACATGATTGACCTGCGCGGCGTTATGCACCAACACGCCGTAATGACGGGCGAGGTGCTCGTACACGTCGTCGGCCAAGCCCAGGCGAGGTTTACGAATATCGGCGGCGTATACCTGTACTCGGCTCAGGTCCAGATGTTCCAAGCGGTATTCACGTAATGCCTGGGCGAACCTTGCCGCCGCCGAATGGCCGGGCAACTCACGCACCAGGCACGCCACGTCCTGCGCCCCGCCAGCCAGCAGTGCCTGGACGATATGCACCCCGACAAAGCTGTTTGCGCCAGTAACGATGGCTTTGCGCGAATCTCCCGCAAGGGTGTCGGGCAGAACCCCGACCTTCAGTGCGCGCGTCGCATCTTGCTCCATCTGGTTGGACGGTTTATCCGGCAGCGTGCCGCCATCCATGAGTGCGGCCAATGTGCGAATGGTCGGCGTCTCAAAAAAGGGGCTCAGGCAGAAGCTGCGGCCAAACTGCTCGCGCAGGCGTAGCAACAGAGTCGACAACAGGATGGAGTGGCCACCGAGGTTGAAAAAACTCTCATCAATCGAGAGTTCGCCTGCGGGTAATCCCAGCAGCTCACCCCACACGTCAGACAGTTGTGCCTGCAAAGGGTCTTGTATGCGACAGCGATCCCTCCCGATGGGTATGGGTATAGGCATGGCCAACAAGGCCTTGCGATCGATCTTGCCGTTATTCGAACGGGGCATGCATGCCAGTTCGCTCCAAGCGCTGGGCTGCATATGCACGGGCAACCACTGCCGAGCATGTTCCTTCAGGCTTGCCAGCGTGGCGCCAGATTCCGGCTGGGCGGCAAAGCCGATGACTCTGTGTGCCGTATCGATCACCACTGCCACTTGGCGAAACAAGCGACTATCGCGCAAGCACTGTTCAATATCCTGAGGCTGAACTCGAAACCCGCGGATCTTGACTTGCTCATCCCTGCGGCCGCCCAGCTCGATGCCCTCTTGCGTCCATTTTGCCAAGTCGCCGCTGCGATAAGCCTGTAGCACTTGGCCATTTGGCAGTGTCAGCGCCACGAACGGATTGTCGGGCCGCGATGGTGTATTTGAATAACCCAGGCTTACTCCGGGACCGACAATGTACAAGTCGCCCATTACCTGTTCATCCACGGGCTGCAGGTTCTCGTCGAGAATCAGCACCTGGCTGTTAGCGATGGGGAGGCCGATATTGCGATGGCTGTCACCTCGTTGGAATACCCGATGGGTCGCCAACACAGTGGCCTCGGTCGGCCCATAGAGGTTATGCAGCTGGCATTGACCGGCCAGTTGTTCGATCACGCAGGGCTCGCAGAAATCACCTCCGGTCAGTAAATGAGTCATGCCCAATGGCTGATCCAGCGGCAGGATGCTGAGCAGTGCCGGTGGCACAAACCCATG
Source organism: Pseudomonas sp. CFSAN084952 (assembly GCF_009648855.1). NCBI lineage: Bacteria > Pseudomonadati > Pseudomonadota > Gammaproteobacteria > Pseudomonadales > Pseudomonadaceae > Pseudomonas > Pseudomonas sp. CFSAN084952. The sequence goes on from NZ_CP045767.1 coordinate 5,565,366, forward strand.
AGTGACGCGTTGCTTGCGAATCAGCTCTACCAGTTGCTGAGGGTCGTGACGTTGGTCTGGGCTGGGGACAATCAACGCGGCGCCAACGATCAATGCAGGGAAAATATCGATCAGTGAAGAATCGAAGCCCAGTGGCGAAAACTGCAGGACGCGACTGTGTTGATCCAACGCCACGCAACTGACGAGCCAGGCCGTGAAATGCGCCAGGTTGTATTGGCTCAGCAGTACCCCCTTGGGCTGGCCCGTCGTACCCGAGGTGAACAGTGCCACGCACGGCTCGTCGGCACGGGGATGACGGTGCATCAGCGGTTGCGTCATGTCGGCGCTGTGCGCGGCAACCTGGCTCACATCAAGTGAAACGAAACGCTCTCGCAATGGGTGCTGGCCATTCTCCAGCAGCACACAGGCCTTGAGGCTGGTCAGCATGCAGTGCTGGCGTTGCTCCGGGTGGTCAGGCACCAGCGGCAAATACACGGCGCCACAGCCAAGCACCGCGAGAATGCTGGCGTACAACTCGGCAGATTTCTCCAGGCATACGCCGACCACTTGTGGAGCCTCGGCATCCTCCAGCAAGGGAAGCAGGCGTTGTTGAATAGCCATGGCTTGTTGCTGGAGCTGCCGATAAGTCAGCGCATGACCGGCGATGTTCAGCACTGTTCGATGTGCGAAGGTATTGAGGCTGGCCTGCAGCCGTTCGATCATGGGCGTTCGGGCCGCTTGCAACAAGGCAGGGTCCGCCGTGTGGTTGAACCGGTGCATGAAAGCCAAGGCATCCAACTCCTGCAGGCCCTGTTCAGGCCAGGCGTTAGCAGCGGCCGTTGCCGAGAAGTAGGCGGGGTCTCTTGAAAAACCGCAGACCAACAAAGCAGCCCACTCCACCACTGCATTCGTTGCCTGCTGACGCAACCGCTGCCCATTGCCGCTGGGTTCCTGGGCAACGTCGTGCACCGTCAGCAGGCGCCGCTCCCGGTCATAGCAGCGCAACTGCAATGAGGGCAGCCCGTGTTCGCAGAGCGGGCCGATACCCACGCGCAAGCTTAACCATGGCGCACTGGCGGGCGAGGGCGGCAGCGGCTGACTCCCGTCTTCAATAACCAGATCCACAGACACCGTTCCTGCCACATGCCCATACTGCTCCAGCTCCTGCTTGAGCGCCGCCAGAGCGTTAGTGGTACCACGCCACTCGATCTGCAAGCGCCTCATGCCAACCTCATCGATACGGGCAGATAGTCGCGCAGGGCTCGTGCCACGCTGGGGGTTTGCAGTACGCCGCTGTGGTGCAGAAAGCCCATGATATTGGCCACCAGCGGATGTTGGTGGGTGATGGGAAAATCCAGCGCCCGGATTTCGTCGCACAGTGCCACGCGAGTGTGGGCACTGATCGTCAAGTGTTCGATCAGTTGCAGATCGAAGTCTTTTTGTAGCTCGTTGGTCAGGTAGTGCGTCAGGAATACGGGCAGGGCTTGAGCAATGTGGTCGCGATCTTGCGAGCTTGCCGACTGCCAGTAGAGGCGCACCAACTGTGTCCAGAACCGCGCATGCCGCCCTTCATCAAACAGATGATCGGCCATCAGGCCGCGGACAGAGGATTTGACGCTGGCGTCTTTGGAAAACGCTGCGACGTCATGGGTGACGGTGTTCTCGGCGATGGCGACGCCGATCAGCTCAACGGCATCGTGCAAATATGTCGGTACCTGCGCCTGGGCTGCCGGAAGCGCGCGGCTCAGTTCAATTTGCCCGGGTAGATCGAGCGGTTGAATCCCGGTCATTGCCACGGCTTGCTGAAGGAAATCCAGGGCTACCAGCGCGTGGTAATCCTCGTCGACAACGACCGTCATCGCGTCGTAACGGCAGGCGAGCGGGAAGGGCAGGGAGAAGCGATTTTTAGCAATGCTGCGCGCGGTTTTGTCGACGATCTCGGTTTCGAAAATCACCACGTCATTGATGAATTTGTAGAAGCTTTGCACCAGCACGAAGTTGCGCCATTGCGGGCAGTGCTTGAGAAAGGTTGCACTCAGCACCAGAGGCTGGCGGCACAGGGGGAAGATGAGTTTGTCGTCGTCTTCCAACATCCGCCGGGGGCGTGTGCGGATGGTTGCGCGACGTTCCCAGTCATCGGCAAAGGATTGGTAGCTGACGGCGTTCACGGACGTACCTCTTGCATCGAGGCCAGCACGTCGTCCCAGAGGGTAATACGACTTTCCACGGCGCCCAGGGCGGCGCTATCGGCTTGTTGCTGACGACTGGGGTCGGCGTCGATCAGGTGCGTTAGCAACTGTTGCGCCGCAGGGCCGTGGTCATCGCCGTCCAATTCGATATGGCGGTTGAGGTAGTAACATAACGTAGGGGCCTGCCGACCTATGAAAGCATGGCTATGCAAAAGCCCCTTGAACATTGACGGAATCACACTCTCGCGGCCATGCAGGAACGCCGCCGCCACACAGTGGGTCGGGGCGCTCAAGGCGATTTGTAAGGTGCTGTCGACGAAGCGGGCCACGCCCAGGGGAGCATCGCTCATTTGCAAGGCCGCGCTTACCTCCACTCCCTGGCTTTGCAGGTCGATGAAGCGAGTGATTGCGACGGTGCTGGCGCCCACTTCCGTCATCGCGTCAAGGTACAGCTCGAAGTGGCTGCAATAGCCCCGTGTCGGGTGTTCGTCCGTCTCTTCAGCCAGCACGATTTCATTGATCAGGCGGGCATCGCGGGGGGCAGCGCAGGGGAGCCAGGGTAACTGTGTGCACGTGAGGTCCTGTTGCAGGCGTTTGGTCAGGCTCATGAAGTCCCAGACCGCAAATACATGGTGTTCCATAAAGTGTTGTAACTTGCCAACGGTGGTTATTTCTATAAATAACGGGTGGTCGAACAGTTTTTGTTTTTTTTGCTCAAGTAAATAGTGATGCATGGTTGACGCCTATAGTTGTTGCGAGTGCTTTAAAAGCAGTGTTGGACTGTTATAGTTGTGAGTGCAAGAGTAACTTGATCGCGTTCACGCGCACGGCGCTACCATTTAAATAGGCGGCCGCAGCGGTATGGGAAGGCGTGGCTTGCTGAGCGAAGATAATAAGCTGATTGAATGTTTGAACCGGTATGCAAATGTATTAAAGGACTTTGCCGATGTTTATATGTGCGGTAAATTGCCCGGCTATAGGTGGGATTTTTCCGTGCACTAAGTCGGCGTTAATCGTTCTTTAGTTATTTTTTAAATATTTCTGATGGAGCAACAACCCTGATAGGGAAGCTGCTCCATCACCTGAGGATTAAGGGCAAAAGCAAAAAAACTTACTGCACGGCTTTTTTGTCGGCGCTCTCAAGGCTGCTGAGGTAGGTGGCGATCACCTCCATGCCTCGCATCAAGTGGTTACGCAACGTCAGGATGCTCTCCTCGACCTTCTTCTGCGCCACCAGGCTCAGCAGTTCGCGGTGATCTTCCTGGGAGGTCTCGCCCAGCCCCATCGCCTCAAGGTTGAAGCGCAGGAAGCGTTCCTCCTCATTCAACCCGTGCTCGACCAGGGTGAGCAGTCGCTGGTTGGGCGCCTTGCCATATAGCACCATGTGAAACAGGCGATTGAGGCGACCAATCTCGGTGTAGTCTTTTTCGCTTTCCAGCGAATTGATACAAGCCTCGGCTTGAGCAAGGTCCGCGTCGGTGAGCAGCGGAATCGACAGGCGCAAGGCTTCGGACTCCAGCAACATGCGCAAGGCATAGGTCTCTGCCGAATTGTCCTCGATCAAGGGGGCAACGACGGCACCCTTGTGAGTCACCACATGCAGCAAGGATTGCGCCTCCAGCTGGCGCAAAGCTTCACGCACGGGCATGCGGCTGACGCCGAACAGGCTGGCCAGTTCTTGCTGGCGCATGGCGGTGCCACAGGGCAATCGCCCATCGAGGATGGCATTACGCAAGGTTTCTTCAATAACGGAGCGCGCAAGATGGGCGGGAATAGGCCCGCTGATTTTGATGCTGCTTAATGGGTTCGGCTTCTGCGTCACGGTTGCGCTATCCTCCTTTCTTGAATAATAGGTTGGCTAATTGGATCCAAAGAACACTAAAGATGGGCCAGGCGCTTGTCAAACAGCCAGAGTTTCCGTTTGTAAGGGCTTACACAGCATACTTTGTGTCTCTCACAGGAGGCGGTTATAAAATCACCGCCTACTGTGATGATTGCACTGTGCCATTGTTTTTTGTAGGGCCAGGCTTCACCATTCCTTGAAATTCCGTCTCTTTCATGGACTGAACACTTTGGCGGTAAGTTTTATTCCCTATCGACTGCTTTGCTGGCTTTTATCAGCAATTTTACTGGCTGGCCTGATGCTCGGCGGGCTGCGTGCCGATTGGGATTTCTCGCAGATCAGCCGCAAGGCCACCGCCGTCTACGGCCCGTTGGGGCAAGGCCAGCAACGTATCGACGCCTGGCAGCGGCTATTGGCGAGCGAAAAACAGGTCAGCGAGCAGGACCAGCTCAAGGTCGTCAATTTGTTCTTCAACAAGCAAATGACCTACGTGGAAGACATCGATCTCTGGCACGTTGTCGATTATTGGGAGACACCCGTCGAAGCACTCTGGAAAGGCGCCGGTGACTGCGAAGACTACGCCATCGCAAAGTATTTCAGTTTGCGTCACCTGGGGGTGTCCAGCGACAAATTGCGCATTACCTACGTCAAGGCCTTGCGGCAGAATCGGGCGCACATGGTCCTGACCTATTATTCGACCCCAGACGCTGTCCCACTGGTGCTCGACAGCCTGATGGATGAGATTCTGCCGGCCACTCGTCGCACCGATCTGGTCCCGGTGTACTCATTCAACGCCGAGGGGCTGTACTTGCCCGGTGCCAAGGGCAACAAGAAAGTCGGTGATACCAAACGCTTGTCGCGCTGGCAGGATGTGTTGAGAAAAATGCGTGCGGAAGGCTTCCCAGCCGAGCCTGCCAACTAGGAGTAACTGATCGGATGTCTCTGTTCAAACAGCTATTGATTGCAATCTGTCTGTTCCTGGTGGTCGCCTTCAGCGGCAGCTTCATGGTCAGCCTGGAAAGCTCGCGCACCCAATACGTCAACCAACTGCGCTCCCACGCCCAGGATGCCGCAACGGCGTTGGCGCTGTCGCTGACCCCGAATATCGATGACCCAGCCATGGTGGAGCTGCTGGTCAGCTCGATCTTCGACAGCGGTTACTACGCCAGCATCCGCGTCGTGGACCTGGCCACCGACAAAACCATCGTCGAGCGCAGCGGTATTCCTGACAACAACGGCGTGCCCAACTGGTTCGTCAAGCTGATCGGCCTGGAGCCGGCCGGTGGTGATGCGCTGGTCAGCCGTGGCTGGGAACAGGCCGCGCGGGTCGAAGTGGTCAGCCATCCGATGTTCGCCCTGGCCAAGCTCTGGCAAAGCGCCCTGGGTAGCCTGGGCTGGTTGCTGCTGTGCGGCGCGGTCAGCGTGGTGCTCGGTGGGCTGTTGCTGCGCCGGCAATTGAAGCCGTTGGACTATATGGTCAAACAGTCCCACGCCATTGCCCGCCGCGAGTTCCTCAGCCTGCCTGACTTGCCCCGCACGCCAGAACTGCGTCGCGTGGTACAGGCCATGAACCAGATGGTGGAAAAGCTCAAGGCGCTGTTCCAGGAACAGGCCGAGCGTAGCGAAAAACTGCGCACCGAATCCTATCAGGACAACCTCACCGGCCTCGCCAACCGCCGTTATTTCGAGATGCAGCTCAACGCCCGCGTCAGTAACCCGGAAGAGACCAACTCCGGCTACCTGCTGTTGCTGCGGGTCAAGGACCTGGCCGGCCTCAACCAGCGCCTGGGCGGCCAGCGTACTGACCAGTTGCTGCAAGCGGTTGGCCAACAGCTGCTGCGCCAGTGCGCGCCTTACCCGGAAACCCATAACCTGGTCACCCGTATTCGTGGCGGTGAGTTCGCCGTGCTGGCGCCAGGGTTGATGCGTGAAGAAGCGGTGCAACTGGCGCAAAACCTCGAAAGCACCTTGCTCAGCCTGCAAGCGACCGGTGCCAGCGACGTTACACCGGTCGCCTATATCGGCCTGGCACCGTTCAGCCATGGCGACGCGCCCCAAGCCCTGTTGACCCTGGCCGACCAGGCCCTGGCCCAGGCCCAAGCGCAGGGCGACACCAGTTGGGTGTGCCTGGACCGCAGCGCCGCCGCCAGCGTCGGTGACGATCACCATGCCTGGCACACCTTGTTGGACCAGGCCCTGACCCAGCAGCGCTTCCAGCTGTATTTCCAGCCGGTGGTGGCCAGCCAGGACCCGCAGTTGGTCTTGCACTACAAAGTGCTGTCGCGCTTGCAAGACGAAGACGGCCACACCATACCGGCCGGGCGCTTCCTGCCGTGGCTTGAGCGCTTCGGTTGGTCGGCCCGCCTGGACCGCCTGATGCTGGAGCAGGTGCTCAAGCAGATGAGCAGCCACACCGAGAACCTGGCGCTGAACCTCTCGGCCGCGACCCTGCAGGACCCCCAGGCTCTGAACCGCATCTATGACCTGCTACGTCAGCACAGCAACCTGGGCCCGCGCCTTACCCTGGAGATCGGTGAAGAGCAACTGCCTGAGCAGCCCGTGCTGGAACAGATGACCCAGCGCCTGCGCGAGCTGGGTTTCTCCCTCAGCCTGCAACGTTTCGGTGGGCGGTTCAGCATGATCGGTAACCTGGCGCGCCTGGGCCTGGCGTACCTGAAGATCGACGGCAGCTACATTCGCGCCATCGACCAGGAAAGTGACAAGCGCCTGTTTATCGAAGCTATTCAGCGAGCGGCCCATAGCATTGACCTGCCGCTGATTGCCGAGCGTGTAGAGACCGAGGGCGAACTGAAGGTGATTCGTGAGATGGGGATTTTCGGCGTGCAGGGCCAACTGTTTGGCGAGCCCGCGCCCTGGAAATAATTTACCTGTAGGAGCGAGCTTGCTCGCGAAGATCGCCAACGATAATGCGCAAAGCCTGACACCCCGTGGCGATTTTAGTTTTTTCGCGAGCAAGCTCGCTCCTACAGGGGTAGGAGCGGTTAGATTAAATCAATCCTTTCTCGTCATCATCGATCAACTGGCTCAACCCACCCAACGCTTCCCGCGCCTGGTTACGGTCCATCAACTTGGCCTGGGCTGCCGGCGGCAGGTCGGTCACGCTGATTACGCCTTTGCGGGTCAGCACCTGGATCAAGTCATCCAGCACCCGGATCATCTCCAAGTCGCTCTGTTTGAGCTGGGCCAGGCTGGTTTCCACCACTTCGTTGGCGTACCAGGCCTGGATCTCATGGTGATCGGCCGGCAGGGTTTCAGTGGATTCGGTAAAGGCGATAGCCTCTACGCGAACCAGTGCGCCCTGTGCATCACGTTGCACGTAAAACATAACAACCCCTCGAAAATGCGCCACAGGCGTTCAACAGCATAGGTCAACGCTGCGTGTATGGGCGTGAGTATGCGATGCACCGTCCGCCAGGGCCAGCCACCCGCAGGTCAAAAAAAACGGCCGCCTGAAAGGGCGGCCGATTAATCGTGTCTTAAGTGTGGTCGATCTTGATGGTCGGGTCGGCACCACTGATCAGCGAGTTAATGCTGGTGTGGGACCAGTCGTTGCCTTCCAGCTTGATCGTCACATCGGCATTGGCCAGGCCACCAGCGGCGTTGAGCTTGCCTTCACTGCTCACTTGCAGGGTCGACACGCCGTCTACCGTGGTGATCTTGAGGTAGTTGTCGATGGTACTGTCGGTTTCACCTTTCAACAAATCACGCAGATCAATGCGGTCGCCTTCCGAGGCCTTGAAGTCCTTGATCACATCGTTGCCGATGTCGCCAGACTTCCACACAAAGGTGTCGGCACCCGAGCCACCGATCAGGATGTCGTTGCCCTGGCCGCCGATCAGCGTGTCGTTGCCGGTGCCACCCAGCAGGATGTCATTGCCTTTGCCGCCATCGAGTGTGTCGTTGCCGCCTTGGCCGAACAAGATGTCGTCGCCAGCGCCGCCCAACAGCGTGTCGTTGGCATCCTTGGCGCCGGAGACGTCGAAGTCCACATAGTGCTCGGTGACGTACTGGTGAACGTTAGAGGCAGTCACTGCCGAGACAGCCACGCCGGTCTTCTGTGCGACAAAGGCCTGCAGCGCGTTGTAACCCTCGCCGTTGATCCCGCTGAAACTCACCAGGTCGCCGAACAGGATGTCGTTGCCGTCGCCACCGCTGACGGTGTCCGCGCCCGGCAACGTCGCCTCGGTGTGGCCGAGGATAGCGTTGGCGAGGTCCTTCGGATCGATGTTGGCCTGTGGCTTGCCATCGCTGTCGTACGGTGCCAGCTGATTCAAGCTGACCCCACTATTGAGGCCGATGGCTTCTACGCCACCTGTGGACAGACCTTTAAGCAGTGCGAACGCGCTGTTGGAGTTGAGGGTGGTGGAGTAGTCGGTATCGTATCCGAGGCCGCCTTGCACCGATATTTCATAGGTGCCATCCCCTTGGGCGTGGATGATTCCCTTGTTGTATCCCCAGCCGTAAGACCAGAGGGTCACCTTGCCGGCAGAGTTGATATCAAGGTAGTTATTCGAATCGATGTTGATCCGGGTGGCGGTACCTATGGTGTAGTTGTTCATGGTGACGACATCATCGAGCCTGACGTTGCCGTACAAGTACGGGTTGGTCTGCTCGGACGCTTGGTAAAACGTCGGCTGACCATCGGTGATGAAGTACGTTGTATTAATAGCGCCAGTGTTGCCAGTCGCCTGGGCACTTTTGAAGAAGTTGGACGCGGCCTTGAACACGTCTTCGTAGTTGGTCCCGCCGGTAGACACCATGGAGTCCAGGACTTTCTGCAGCGAGTCCAATGCACCTGGGTCTTTCAGGTTGACTGTCACCGTGCGATTGACCTGGTCGCTGAAATCCGCCAGGAAGATATTCACAGTGCCGGAGGTGCTGGCGCCGATACTGTTTTTCAGCGAGTTGAACGTGGTAGTCAGCGAGGTTTTTGCCGCTGCTATCGAGTCCGCACCCATACTGCCCGATGTATCGATCATGAACGCGATGTTGTAGTTCTTGCCCTGCACCACGTTCAGGCCGGCGATGTCGGCCACGACGATGTCGTTGCCATCGCTGCCATTGATGGTGTCGCTGCCCGAGGTGCCGGTGACCGAATTGTAGGTCGCCGGATGCACCGTGACTGGCAATTGCGCGGTGGTGGTCGCTGAACCGCCGATGCTCTCGGTGGAAGTCGAGGTGACTGTCAGGTTGAACTGGCCGCTGTAGTAGGTCGGCGGCTTGATGCTCAGCGTGTTCAGGTCCCAGCCGGTGACATTCACTTCGCCCACGGTTTTACCCGCAGTAAAGGTGTGCCCCGATGCGTCGGTAAGCACCGAGCCTGCCGGAATGCCGCTGATCTTCACGCTCAGGGTTTCGGAGCCGTCGGTGTCGGTCAGCGCGGTGGTGACCTTGGACAGTTTGACCGTCCCGTTCTCCTGGCCTTCGTTGAGCTTGTAGCCCACGTAGTAACCGTCGCCGTTGCTGCCATGCAGGTCGGATACGGTGACGCCGGCGTTGGTCAGGTCGGTAAGGCCGGTGTACAACGGCACGGTGCTGGTGCTCAGGTTCTGCACCGCCCCGCCGTTGATCGACAGGTTAACGTCGAAGCTGCCTGGGCCCGCCTGGTTGGCCTGGTAGATCTCAAGGCTGTAGTAACCGGTGGTGGTTGGCGTGAACGAGCCGCTGAACTTGCCGCTGTTGGTGCCCCACAAACCGCTGGCAACATCTTTACCGCCAACGTTGACCACCACGCTGTCATCGGCGATACCGCTGAAGGTGTAGCTCTTGCCCGCTTCCATGTAGATCAGACCGGAGATCTTGGAACCAGAACCGGCGGTGACGTTGTCGACGGACTCGACGTTGGTCACCACGGAGGTGTTGTTGGGGGTGCCCGCGTTGTCGATGGCTTTTTTCAGTACGTCTGGCGCAGCGCCATTGCCGTTGTTTCCAAGGCCGGCGATGTTGTTCCAGCCCTGTTTGACCAGCCCGGTCGAGGCAACGTTGTTGTCCGCCACGCTGAGGGTCGGTGCGTCGGCCACTGGGGTGATATCCACTTTCACCGTGGCGCTGGTGCCCAGGTCCTTGCCATCGGTTGGCTGGAACTTGAACTGCGCGTAATCCGCCTGCTTGTTACCCACGCCAGTGCCGCCGTAACCGTCGGCGCCGGACTCGTTGGCATTCGGCGTAAAGCGCAGTTGGCCGCCATCGATCTGAGCCTTGGTAAAGGTCTGGCCGCTGCTCACGTTGGTCCAGGTGGTGCCATCCGCCGCCAGGTATTGCAGCTTGCCGGCTACCGGCAGCTCGGTGATTTTCACCCCGAGGCTGGCTTGTGGCGAGTCCACATCGCTCACGCCGAAGTTGGCCCAGGTCAGGGCCAGCGCGGTGTCTTCCGTACCGGTCACGGCACCGCCAGTGGCCACTGGTGCATCGTTGACCGCTACCACGTTGACGGTGGTGGTGGCCACGTTGGAGTAGTTGCCGCCATCGGTCACCGTCACGGTGATGGTGCGGGGCGTGGTGCTCGGGTCGTGGCTGTTGTTGGTGAACGTGATGTTCTGGATACGCTGCATGTAGTCAGCCAGCGTCGCACTGCCGGACAACGTCAGGGTAATAGTGCCCGTCTGGTTGTTGGTGCTGACGCTGATGCCATTCACGCTATTGCCCAGATTGAGGGCATCACCAGCCTGTGCGTTGGTCAGCGTGACCGTCGCGCCCGTCAGCAGTGTGCTGTCTGGGTCAGTGATCTTGATGTCCGTGTCGGCGATCGACACGCCCGGCCCGGCGGTACCCTCGGTAAACGTCGTCTTGTAATCGGCACCCGTGGCGCCGCTGGAGTTGTTGGCATCCAGGTCGATCACCGGCGGAGCATCGTTGTCGAGGATGTTGGTGGTGACAGTGCCTTTGTCGATCACCAGGTTCTCGAAGTTGCCTCCGGTGACCTTGTCGATGGTGATGACGATCTGTTCCGTAGGCTCGGTAATCTTGTCGTCGAGCGTGCGGATATCAAACGGCACACTGCTGGAGCCTGCCGGGATCTTCACGGTATACACGCCAGTGAAGTCCGAACCGTCAGTGGCGGTGCCGCTGTATTTGAGCGTCACGGTCACATCCGTTTGCGGCGGGTTGGTCAAGGTCAGGGTGTAGTGGGCGGTGCCACCTTCAGTGACCGAACCGTCGCCCGTAATGCTGATTTTGGTATCAGTCACTACATCCGTGACCTTGGTGACTGCGGGGCTGCCATCAACAATCAGATGCTCGTACTTGTCGCCACCGCTGACCACGCCGGTGATCTTGGCGCTGACATCATTGGCGCCGACATAGGCATCGTTCGGTGCGGTAGCCGTCGTGAAGCTGGTGGACTTGCCGCTGCCAATGGTGATGGTCGAGCCGTTATCCAGCCTTACCACCAGGTCGGAGCCCACGTTGTTCACGGCCGCGCCGTTTTTGTCGACCAGGGACGCGGTGTAGACGATCTGCCCGCCCTCGCTGACCGAGCCAGTGGCCTTGAGCACCACTGTCACGTCATCGATGGTGTCGTTGACGGTGGTCGTGGCGCCTGCAGGAGTGATGGTCACCCCCTCGAAATTGCCGCCGGTGGTGCCGGTGATCTTGACGGTCTGGGTGCTCTTGTCGATGAACACGTCATCGGTAGGCGCCGGGACGGTCACCGTGCCCACGGTCTCACCTTGCTTGATGGTGATGCTCGAACCGTTGTCGAGCTGCACCACCATGTCACTGCCGGCCTTGTTGCTCAAGGTGGCGGTGTAGGTGATCTGGCCGCCTTCGTTGACCGCGGTTGGGGCGGTCAGGGTGACGGTGGTCAGGTCGGTGGTGCCCGGTGTGTCGGTGACGGTGGTGTTCACCGCCGTCGTGCCCGGCACCAGGTTCTCGAAGTGCTCGCCGCCAGTCACGCCTTTGATGGCGGTGGTGACGGTTTGGTCGCCTTTGTAGACGTCGTTTGGCGCTACGGTGGTGATGGAACCGCTCGACTGATTCACACCGATGGTGATGGTCTTGCCATTGTCCAAGGTGACGGTCAGCGGATTGGTGATGTTTGTCACCGCTGCGCCGTTTTTATCCACAAGGCTGGCGGTGTAGACGATGTTGCCGCCTTCGCCGACGGTGGTGGTGGCGGTCAGGACCACATCGACTTTGTCGATGGTGTCGTTGATCGTGGTGGTGGCGCCATTGCCGGCAACTTCGAGTTTTTCGAAGTTGCCGCCGGTGGTCTCGGCGATCTTGACGGTCTGGGTGCTCTTATCGATAAACACGTCATCGGTAGGCGCAGGGACAGTGACGGTGCCAACAGTTTCGCCGGCCTTAATGGTGATGCTTGAGCCGTTGTCGAGTTTCAGCGTGACGTCGGTGCCGGCCTTGTTGCTCAAGGTCGCGGTGTACGTGATCTGGCCGCCTTCGTTAACGGTACTTGGCGCAGTCAGCGTCACGGTGGTGGTGTTATCGGTACCCGGTGTGTCCGTAACGGTGGTGTTCACCGCGGTAGTGCCAGGGACCAGATTCTCGAAATGCTCGCCGCCGGTCACGCCTTTGATGGCGGTGGTGACGGTTTGGTCGCCTTTGTAGACGTCGTTTGGCGCTACGGCGGTGATGGAACCGCTCGACTGATTCACACCGATGGTGATGGTTTTGCCATTGTCCAAGGTGACGGTCAGCGGATTGGTGATGTTGGTCACCGGCGCGCCGTTTTTATCCACAAGGCTGGCGGTGTAGACGATGTTGCCGCCTTCGCCGACGGTGGTGGTGGCGGTCAGGACAACATCAACTTTGTCGATGGTGTCGTTGATCGTGGTGGTGGCGCCATTGCCTGCAACTTCGAGTTTTTCGAAGTTGCCACCAGTGGTTTCGGTGATCTTGACGGTCTGAGTGCTCTTATCGATAAACACATCATCGGTAGGGGCGGGCACGGTCACAGTACCGACGGTCTCGCCAGCTTTGATGGTGATCGACGAGCCGTTATCCAACTTCAAGGTGACGTCGGTGCCGGCCTTGTTGCTCAAAGTTGCGGTGTAGGTGATCTGACCACCTTCGTTAACGGCACTTGGCGCAGTCAGCGTCACGGTGGTGGTGTTATCGGTACCCGGTGTGTCCGTAACGGTGGTGTTCACCGCGGTAGTGCCAGGGACCAGATTCTCGAAATGCTCGCCGCCGGTCACGCCTTTGATGGCGGTGGTGACGGTTTGGTCGCCTTTGTAGACGTCGTTTGGCGCTACGGTGGTGATGGAACCGCTCGACTGATTCACACCGATGGTGATGGTTTTGCCATTGTCCAAGGTGACGGTCAGCGGATTGGTGATGTTGGTCACCGCTGCGCCGTTTTTATCCACAAGGCTGGCGGTGTAGACGATGTTGCCGCCTTCGCCAACGGTGTTGGTGGCGGTCAGAACCACATCAACCTTGTCGATGGTGTCGTTGATCGTGGTGGTTGCGCCGTTGCCTGCAACTTCTAATTTTTCGAAGTTGCCGCCGGAAGCGTCAGTGATCTTGACGGTCTGAGTGCTCTTATCGATGAACACGTCATCGGTAGGCGCAGGCACGGTCACAGTGCCAACAGTGTCGCCAGCCTTGATGGTGATCGACGAACCGTTATCCAACTTCAGCGTTACATCAGTGCCAGCTTTGTTGGAGAGCGTGGCGGTGTACGTAATCTGTCCACCTTCGTTAACAGCGTTAGGCGCTGTCAGCGTCACAGTGGTGGTGTTGTCGGTACCTGGTGTGTCCGTGACGGTGGTATTCACCGCCGTAGTACCCGGCACTAGATTTTCAAAGTGCTCGCCACCGGTTACGCCTTTGATAGCGGTGGTGACAGTTTGGTCGCCCTTGTACACGTCATCTGGAGCAAGAACCGAAACGCTACCGCTCGATTGATTTACACCGATGGTGATGGTTTTGCCGTTATCCAGGGTCACGGTCAACGGGTTGGTGATGTTAGTCACCGGCGCACCGTTTTTATCCACAAGGCTGGCGGTGTAAACGATGTTGCCGCCTTCGCCGACGGTGGTAGTGGCGGTCAGGACCACATCAACTTTGTCGATAGTGTCGTTGATCGTGGTCGTTGCGCCATTGCCTGCAACTTCGAGTTTTTCGAAGTTGCCGCCGGAAGCGTCGGTGATCTTGACGGTCTGAGTGCTCTTGTCGATGAACACGTCATCAGTAGGGGCGGGCACGGTCACAGTACCGACGGTCTCGCCAGCTTTGATAGTGATCGAAGAACCGTTGTCCAACTTCAACGTAACGTCAGTGCCCGCTTTGTTGGAAAGTGTGGCGGTGTACGTAATTTGACCACCTTCGTTCACTGCGCTAGGCGCGGTTAGCGTGACCGTCGTGGTGTTATCAGTGCCGGGGGTATCTGTGACGGTGGTGTTTACCGCCGCAGTGCCCGGTATCAGGTTTTCAAAATGCTCGCCGCCCGTCACACCCTTGATCGCGGTGGTGACAGTCTGATCGCCTTTGTACACATCATCAGGAGCAATAACCGAAACGCTACCGCTCGACTGATTCACACCAATGGTGATGGTTTTGCCGTTATCCAAGGTTACGGTCAGCGGGTTGGTGATGTTAGTCACCGGCGCACCGTTTTTATCCACAAGGCTGGCGGTGTAGACGATGTTGCCGCCTTCACCAACGGTGGTGGTGGCGGTCAGAACCACATCAACTTTGTCGATGGTGTCGTTGATCGTGGTGGTCGCACCGTTGCCCGCAACTTCGAGTTTTTCGAAATTGCCGCCAGTGGTTTCGGTGATCTTGACGGTCTGAGTGCTCTTATCGATAAACACGTCATCGGTAGGGGCAGGCACGGTTACGGTGCCAACCGTGTCGCCAGCCTTGATGGTGATGCTTGAACCGTTGTCGAGTTTCAGCGTTACGTCGGTACCGGCTTTGTTGCTCAAGGTCGCGGTGTAGGTGATCTGGCCGCCTTCGTTAACGGCACTTGGCGCAGTCAGCGTAACCGTGGTTGTGTTATCGGTGCCTGGGGTATCCGTAACGGTGGTGTTCACCGCCGTAGTACCCGGCACCAGATTTTCAAAGTGCTCGCCGCCGGTTACGCCTTTGATAGCAGTAGTGACGGTCTGATCGCCCTTGTAAACATCATCAGGAGCAAGAACCGAAACGCTACCGCTCGATTGGTTTACGCCAATGGTGATGGTCTGGCCGTTATCCAAAGTCACGGTCAACGGGTTGGTGATGTTGGTCACCGGTGCGCCGTTCTTATCCACAAGGCTGGCGGTGTAAACGATGTTGCCGCCTTCGCCAACGGTGGTGGTCGCGGTCAGGACTACATCGACCTTGTCGATGGTGTCGTTGATCGTGGTCGTTGCGCCGCTGCCTGCAACTTCCAGTTTTTCGAAGTTGCCGCCAGTGGTCTCGGTGATCTGAACGGTCTGCGTGCTCTTATCGATAAACACGTCATCAGTAGGGGCGGGCACGGTCACAGTACCGACGGTCTCGCCAGCTTTGATGGTGATCGACGAGCCGTTATCCAACTTCAAGGTGACGTCGGTGCCGGCCTTGTTGCTCAAAGTTGCGGTGTAGGTGATCTGACCACCTTCGTTAACGGCACTTGGCGCAGTCAGCGTAACCGTGGTGGTGTTATCGGTGCCCGGTGTGTCCGTAACGGTGGTGTTCACCGCGGTAGTACCCGGCACCAGATTTTCAAAGTGGTCGCCGCCGGTCACACCCTTGATGGCGGTGGTGACGGTCTGGTCGCCTTTGTACACATCATCCGGCGCGATGGTAGTGATGGTGCCGCTCGATTGGTTTACGCCAATGGTGATGGTCTGGCCGTTATCCAAAGTCACGGTCAACGGGTTGGTGATGTTGGTCACCGGTGCGCCGTTCTTATCCACAAGGCTGGCGGTGTAGACGATGTTGCCGCCTTCGCCAACGGTGGTGGTCGCGGTCAGAACCACATCAACCTTGTCGATGGTGTCGTTGATCGTGGTGATTGCGCCGTTGCCTGCAACTTCTAATTTTTCGAAGTTGCCGCCGGAAGCGTCAGTGATCTTGACGGTCTGAGTGCTCTTATCGATGAACACGTCATCGGTAGGCGCAGGCACGGTCACAGTGCCAACAGTGTCGCCAGCCTTGATGGTGATCGACGAACCGTTATCCAACTTCAGCGTTACATCAGTGCCAGCTTTGTTGGAGAGCGTGGCGGTGTACGTAATCTGTCCACCTTCGTTAACAGCGTTAGGCGCTGTCAGCGTCACAGTGGTGGTGTTGTCGGTACCTGGTGTGTCCGTAACGGTGGTGTTCACCGCGGTAGTGCCAGGGACCAGGTTTTCGAAGTGCTCGCCGCCAGTGACGCCTTTGATGGCGGTGGTGACAGTCTGGTCGCCTTTGTACACATCGTCTGGCGCGATAGTGGTGATAGAACCACTCGACTGATTCACACCGATGGTGATGGTCTTGCCGTTATCGAGGGTGACGGTCAGCGGATTGGTGATGTTGGTCACCGGTGCGCCGTTCTTATCCACAAGGCTGGCGGTGTAGACGATATTGCCGCCTTCGCCGACGGTGGTAGTGGCGGTCAGGACCACATCGACTTTGTCGATGGTGTCGTTGATCGTGGTGGTGGCGCCGTTGCCTGCAACTTCCAGTTTTTCGAAGTTACCGCCAGTGGTCTCGGTGATCTGAACGGTCTGGCTGCTCTTATCGATAAACACGTCATCGGTCGGGGCGGGCACGGTCACAGTGCCAACAGTGTCGCCAGCCTTGATGGTGATCGAAGAACCGTTGTCGAGTTTCAGCGTTACGTCAGTGCCCGCTTTGTTGGAAAGCGTGGCGGTGTACGTGATCTGCCCACCTTCGTTTGCCTCGGCCGGAGCGGTCAGCGTCACAGTAGTGGTGTTGTCGGTACCCGGTGTGTCCGTAACGATGGTGTTCACCGCGGTAGTGCCCGGCACCAGGTTCTCGAAATGCTCGCCGCCGGTTACGCCTTTGATGGCGGTGGTGACAGTTTGGTCGCCCTTGTACACGTCATCTGGAGCAAGAACCGAAACGCTACCGCTCGACTGATTCACACCAATGGTGATGGTCTCGCCATTGTTCAAGGTTACGGTCAGCGGGTTGGTGATGTTAGTCACCGGTGCGCCGTTTTTATCCACAAGGCTGGCGGTGTAGACGATGTTGCCGCCTTCGCCAACGGTGGTAGTGGCGGTCAGGACCACATCGACTTTGTCGATGGTGTCGTTGATCGTGGTCGTTGCGCCATTGCCTGCAACTTCCAGTTTTTCGAAGTTACCGCCAGTGGTCTCGGTGATCTGAACGGTCTGGCTGCTCTTATCGATAAACACGTCATCGGTCGGGGCGGGCACGGTCACAGTGCCAACAGTGTCGCCAGCCTTGATGGTGATCGAAGAACCGTTGTCGAGTTTCAGCGTTACGTCAGTGCCCGCTTTGTTGGAAAGCGTGGCGGTGTACGTGATCTGCCCACCTTCGTTAACGGCACTTGGCGCTGTCAGCGTCACAGTAGTGGTGTTGTCGGTACCCGGGGTGTCCGTAACGATGGTGTTCACCGCGGTAGTGCCCGGCACCAGGTCCTCGAAATGCTCGCCGCCGGTTACGCCTTTGATGGCGGTGGTGACAGTTTGGTCGCCCTTGTACACGTCATCAGGAGCAAGAACCGAAACGCTACCGCTCGACTGATTCACACCAATGGTGATGGTCTCGCCATTGTCCAAGGTGACGGTCAACGGGTTGGTGATGTTAGTCACCGGCGCACCGTTTTTATCCACAAGGCTAGCGGTGTAGACGATGTTGCCGCCTTCACCAACGGTGGTGGTGGCCGTCAGGACCACATCGACCTTGTCGATGGTGTCGTTGATCGTGGTGGTTGCGCCGTTGCCTGCTACTTCGAGTTTTTCGAAGTTGCCGCCGGAAGCGTCGGTGATCTTGACGGTCTGAGTGCTCTTATCGATGAACACGTCATCGGTAGGTGCCGGCACAGTTACGGTGCCGACGGTTTCGCCGGCTTTGATGGTGATCGACGAGCCGTTATCCAGCTTCAGCGTGACGTCGGTGCCGGCCTTGTTGCTCAAGGTCGCGGTGTAGGTGATCTGGCCACCCTCATTCGCTTCCGTCGGAGCTGTCAGCGTTACGGTAGTGGTGTTATCGGTGCCTGGTGTATCAGTAACGGTGGTGTTCACCGCGGTAGTGCCAGGGACCAGATTCTCGAAATGCTCGCCGCCGGTCACACCCTTGATAGCGGTGGTGACGGTTTGATCGCCTTTATAGACATCATCAGGAGCCAGAACCGAAACGCTACCGCTAGTCTGGTTTACGCCGATGGTGATGGTCTGGCCGTTATCCAAGGTGACGGTCAACGGGTTGGTGATGTTAGTCACCGGCGCACCGTTTTTATCCACAAGGCTAGCGGTGTAGACGATGTTGCCGCCTTCACCAACGGTGGTGGTGGCCGTCAGGACCACATCGACCTTGTCGATGGTGTCGTTGATCGTGGTGGTTGCGCCGTTGCCTGCTACTTCGAGTTTTTCGAAGTTGCCGCCGGAAGCGTCGGTGATCTTGACGGTCTGAGTGCTCTTATCGATGAACACGTCATCGGTAGGTGCCGGCACAGTTACGGTGCCGACGGTTTCGCCGGCTTTGATGGTGATCGACGAGCCGTTATCCAGCTTCAGCGTGACGTCGGTGCCGGCCTTGTTGCTCAAGGTCGCGGTGTAGGTGATCTGGCCACCCTCATTCGCTTCCGTCGGAGCTGTCAGCGTTACGGTAGTGGTGTTATCGGTGCCTGGTGTATCAGTAACGGTGGTGTTCACCGCGGTAGTGCCAGGGACCAGATTCTCGAAATGCTCGCCGCCGGTTACGCCTTTGATAGCGGTGGTGACGGTTTGATCGCCTTTATAGACATCATCAGGAGCAAGAACCGAAACGCTACCGCTAGTCTGGTTTACGCCGATGGTGATGGTCTGGCCATTATCCAAGGTGACGGTCAACGGATTGGTGATGTTAGTCACCGCTGCGCCGTTCTTGTCCACAAGGCTGGCGGTGTAGACGATATTGCCGCCTTCGCCAACGGTGGTGGTCGCGGTCAGGACTACATCGACCTTGTCGATGGTGTCGTTGATCGTGGTCGTTGCGCCGGAGCCTGCCACTTCGAGTTTTTCGAAGTTGCCGCCAGAAGTCTCAGTAATCTTGACTGTCTGGGTGCTCTTATCGATGAACACGTCATCGGTAGGGGCGGGCACGGTCACAGTGCCAACAGTGTCGCCAGCCTTGATGGTGATGCTTGAACCGTTGTCGAGTTTCAGCGTTACGTCAGTGCCCGCTTTGTTGGAAAGCGTGGCGGTGTACGTAATCTGCCCACCTTCGTTAACGGCACTTGGCGCTGTCAGCGTCACAGTAGTGGTGTTGTCGGTACCCGGGGTGTCCGTAACGATGGTGTTCACCGCGGTAGTGCCCGGCACCAGGTTCTCGAAATGCTCGCCGCCGGTTACGCCTTTGATAGCGGTGGTGACGGTTTGATCGCCTTTATAGACATCATCAGGAGCAAGAACCGAAACGCTACCGCTAGTCTGGTTTACGCCAATGGTGATGGTCTGGCCGTTATCCAAGGTGATGGTCAACGGGTTGGTGATGTTAGTCACCGGCGCACCGTTTTTATCCACAAGGCTAGCGGTGTAGACGATGTTGCCGCCTTCACCAACGGTGGTGGTGGCCGTCAGGACCACATCGACCTTGTCGATGGTGTCGTTGATCGTGGTGGTTGCGCCGTTGCCTGCTACTTCGAGTTTTTCGAAGTTGCCGCCGGAAGCGTCGGTGATCTTGACGGTCTGAGTGCTCTTATCGATGAACACGTCATCGCTAGGAGCGGGCACGGTCACAGTGCCAACCGTGTCGCCAGCCTTGATGGTAATCGACGAGCCGTTGTCCAACTTCAGCGTGACGTCAGTGCCCGCTTTATTGGAAAGCGTGGCGGTGTACGTAATCTGTCCACCCTCATTCGCTTCGGCCGGAGCGGTCAAGGTCACGGTAGTGGTGTTGTCGGTACCGGGTGTATCGGTAACGGTCGTGTTAACCGGGGTAGTACCTGGAACCAGATTTTCAAAATGCTCGCCGCCGGTCACGCCTTTGATGGCGGTAGTGACGGTCTGGTCGCCTTTGTACACATCGTCTGGCGCTACGGTGGTAATGGAACCGCTCGATTGGTTTACGCCGATGGTGATGGTCTTGCCGTTATCGAGGGTGACGGTCAGCGGATTGGTGATGTTAGTCACTGGTACGCCGTTCTTATCCACAAGGCTGGCGGTGTAAACGATATTGCCGCCTTCGCCAACGGTGGTAGTGGCGGTCAGGACCACATCAACTTTGTCGATCGTGTCGTTGATCGTGGTGGTCGCACCGTTGCCCGCAACTTCGAGTTTTTCGAAATTGCCGCCAGTGGTTTCGGTGATCTTGACGGTCTGAGTGCTCTTATCGATAAACACGTCATCGGTCGGGGCGGGCACGGTTACGGTGCCAACAGTGTCGCCAGCCTTGATCGTGATCGACGAGCCGTTATCCAGCTTCAAGGTGACGTCAATACCGGCCTTGTTGCTCAAGGTCGCGGTGTACGTAATCTGACCACCTTCGCTCGCCTCGGTTGGAGCCGTCAGCGTCACGGTAGTGGTGTTATCGGTACCCGGTGTATCAGTCACAGTTGTGGTGACGTTATCGGTACCTGGGACCAGATTTTCAAAGTGTTCGCCGCCGGTTACGCCTTTGATAGCAGTAGTGACGGTCTGGTCGCCCTTATACACATCATCAGGAGCCAGAACCGAAACGCTACCGCTAGCCTGGTTTACGCCAATGGTGATGGTCTGGCCGTTATCCAAAGTCACGGTCAGCGGATTGGTGATGTTAGTCACCGGCGCGCCGTTTTTATCCACAAGGCTGGCGGTGTAGACGATGTTGCCGCCTTCGCCAACGGTGGTGGTCGCGGTCAGGACTACATCGACCTTGTCGATGGTGTCGTTGATCGTGGTGGTTGCGCCATTACCTGCGACTTCCAGTTTTTCGAAGTTGCCACCAGTGGTCTCGGTGATCTGAACGGTCTGCGTGCTCTTATCGATAAACACGTCATCAGTAGGGGCGGGCACGGTCACAGTACCGACGGTCTC
Source organism: Pseudomonas sp. CFSAN084952 (assembly GCF_009648855.1). Lineage (NCBI taxonomy): Bacteria > Pseudomonadati > Pseudomonadota > Gammaproteobacteria > Pseudomonadales > Pseudomonadaceae > Pseudomonas > Pseudomonas sp. CFSAN084952. The sequence goes on from NZ_CP045767.1 coordinate 5,586,512, forward strand.
GCCAGCTTTGATGGTGATCGACGAGCCGTTATCCAACTTCAAGGTGACGTCGGTGCCGGCCTTGTTGCTCAAAGTTGCGGTGTAGGTGATCTGACCACCTTCGTTAACGGCACTTGGCGCAGTCAGCGTAACCGTGGTGGTGTTATCGGTGCCCGGTGTGTCCGTAACGGTGGTGTTCACCGCGGTAGTACCCGGCACCAGATTTTCAAAGTGGTCGCCGCCGGTCACACCCTTGATGGCGGTGGTGACGGTCTGGTCGCCTTTGTACACATCATCCGGCGCGATGGTAGTGATGGTGCCGCTCGATTGGTTTACGCCAATGGTGATGGTCTGGCCGTTATCCAAAGTCACGGTCAACGGGTTGGTGATGTTGGTCACCGGTGCGCCGTTCTTATCCACAAGGCTGGCGGTGTAGACGATGTTGCCGCCTTCGCCAACGGTGGTGGTCGCGGTCAGAACCACATCGACTTTGTCGATGGTGTCGTTGATGGTGGTGGTTGCGCCGCTGCCTGCAACTTCCAGTTTTTCGAAGTTGCCGCCAGCGGTTTCGGTGATCTGGACGGTCTGGGTGCTCTTATCGATGAACACATCATCGGTAGGTGCAGGCACAGTTACGGTGCCGACGGTTTCGCCGGCTTTGATGGTGATCGACGAGCCGTTATCCAGCTTCAGCGTTACATCAGTGCCCGCTTTGTTGGAAAGCGTGGCGGTGTACGTGATCTGCCCACCTTCGTTTGCCTCGGCCGGAGCGGTCAGCGTCACCGTAGTGGTGTTGTCAGTGCCTGGTGTATCCGTAACGGTGGTATTAACCGGGGTAGTACCTGGAACCAGATTTTCAAAGTGCTCGCCGCCGGTCACGCCTTTGATGGCGGTAGTGACGGTCTGGTCGCCTTTGTACACATCATCAGGAGCAAGAACCGAAACGCTACCGCTAGTCTGGTTTACGCCGATGGTGATGGTCTGGCCATTATCCAAGGTGACGGTCAACGGATTGGTGATGTTAGTCACCGCTGCGCCGTTCTTGTCCACAAGGCTGGCGGTGTAAACGATGTTGCCGCCTTCGCCGACGGTGGTAGTGGCGGTCAGGACTACATCGACCTTGTCGATGGTGTCGTTGATCGTGGTGGTTGCGCCATTACCTGCGACTTCCAGTTTTTCGAAGTTGCCACCAGTGGTCTCGGTGATCTGAACGGTCTGCGTGCTCTTGTCGATGAACACGTCATCAGTAGGGGCGGGCACGGTCACAGTACCGACGGTCTCGCCAGCTTTGATAGTGATCGACGAGCCGTTATCCAGCTTCAAGGTGACGTCAGTACCGGCCTTGTTGCTCAAGGTCGCGGTGTAGGTGATCTGGCCGCCTTCGTTAACGGCACTTGGCGCAGTCAGCGTAACCGTGGTGGTGTTATCGGTGCCTGGGGTATCCGTAACGGTGGTGTTCACCGCCGTAGTACCCGGCACCAGATTTTCAAAGTGCTCGCCGCCGGTCACGCCTTTGATGGCGGTAGTGACGGTCTGGTCGCCTTTGTAGACATCGTCTGGCGCGATGGTGGTGATAGAACCGCTCGACTGGTTTACGCCAATAGTGATGGTCTGGCCGTTATCCAAGGTGACGGTCAACGGGTTGGTGATGTTAGTCACCGGCGCGCCGTTCTTATCCACAAGGCTAGCGGTGTAGACGATATTGCCGCCTTCACCAACGGTAGGAGTTGCCGTCAGCACCACATCAACTTTGTCGAGGGTGTCGTTGATCGTGGTGGTTGCGCCATTGCCTGCAACTTCCAATTTCTCGAAGTTGCCGCCAGAGGTCTCAGTGATCTGGACGGTCTGGGTGCTTTTGTCGATGAACACATCATCGCTAGGCGCAGGGACAGTTACGGTGCCAACGGTCTCGCCAGCCTTGATGGTGATCGACGAACCGTTATCCAACTTCAGCGTGACATCTGTGCCAGCTTTGTTGGAAAGCGTGGCGGTATACGTAACCTGCCCACCTTCGTTCGCCTCGATTGGCGCTGTCAGCGTCACAGTGGTGGTGTCGATCGAATCGGTAATGGTGGTAATCGCTGGCGTGGTGCTCGGCACCAGGCTCTCGAAATTGCCGCCAGTCGTACTCGTAATCGTCGTACTGACGGTGCTGCCGTTGACGTAGACGTCATTAGCCGGCGTATCAACGACAACGCTGCCTGTCGATTCGCCGGCCTTGATGGTGATCACCGAGCCATTGCTCAAGGTGACGTTCACCGGCGTTTGCGCCGGGTTGGTCAGCGTGGCGGTATAGGTGATCTGGCCGCCTTCAGTCACGGTCGAACCTGCGGTCAGGGTGACCGTGGTGGCATCGATCGAATCGGTAATGGTCGTGACCGCAGGCGTGGTATTCGGTACCAGATTCTCGAAGTTACCGCCCGTTGTACCGGTGATCGTGGTGCTGACGGTAGAGCCATTGTTGTAGACGTCGTTAGCTGGCGTATCAACCACAACGCTACCCGTCGACTCACCGGCCTTGATGGTGATCACCGAGCCATTGCTCAAGGTGACGTTCACCGGGGTCTGCGCCGGGTTGGTCAAGGTGGCGGTGTAGGTGATCTGGCCGCCTTCGGTCACGGTCGAACCTGCGGTCAGAGTGACCGTGGTGGTGTCGATCGAATCGGTAATGGTGGTGACCGCAGGCGTGGTATTCGGTACCAGATTCTCGAAGTTACCGCCCGTTGCGCCCGTGATCGTGGTGCTGATCGTCGAACCGTTGTTGTAGACATCGTTAGCCGGCGTATCAACGACAACAGTGCCTGTCGACTCACCAGCCTTGATGGTGATCACCGAGCCATTGCTCAAGGTGACGTTCACCGGGGTCTGCGCTGGATTGGTCAGGGTGGCGGTGTAGGTGATCTGGCCGCCTTCGGTCACGGTCGAACCAGCGGTCAGGGTGACCGTGGTGGTGTCGATGGTGTCGGTGATCTGCGTCACGGCCGGGTTAGGGTCGATGGTCAATACCAGGTTGCCGCCGCCGGTGGTACCGGTAACGCCGACGCTGATCTGGCCCGGGTCGATGTACGGGCTGTCATTGGGGGCCAAGGGCACATTGACGGTGCCGGTCAACTGGCCCGACGGGATAGTAATCACCGCGCCATTGGTCAAGGTGACGGTCAGGTCACTGGTGGATGGCCGGGTCACGGTAGCGGTGTAGGTCAGCACGCCGCCCGCTTCGGTGATGGTCGGCGTCGCGCTCAGGGTTAAAGTCGAAGGCTGCAGCACTTGGTTACCCGAGTCTGCCGAGCCTGGTGCTCCGCTCAGGGCGTTGAGTGCCGAAGTGCCTTGGCCGATGGGTGCGGTGGGGAAGCCGATGGTCGGGTCTACACGGCCGGCGGTCGCGTCCAGCACCACGAAGCTGTGGCCGCCCCCGGCAGCACCATTACCGGCAGCGTTTGCGCCGGCGGCAGTGGCTTCCAGGTCGGTGGTCGGGTCGGCGCCGGCGGCGATGGCTTGTTGCAGCTCGGCCACCGAGGGTGCGGCTTGCTCGCTGGCCGCTGCCAGGTCGGCGGTGGAGTCCGGCATATCGGCGCTCCACTGGGTGTCCCGGCCCAGGTCCAGGATGCGACCGTCGGCCAGTTCCAGGCTCACGGCGCCCGACAGACCGGTGTCGATCTGGTCGCCGGCAAACAGACGATCACCTTCTACAAGGACGCGACGGGCACCTTCCGGAGAAATTACGAAAACTTGACCAACAATGCTTTTGACGGTGGCAACAACACTGCTCATTAAAATTTTCTCCGGCGATCCGTTTCGACAAATCCATTTCGCAGCGCGCTATTAGCGCTGCCAATCTGGGGGCGTAGTCTATAAATGCATTGACGTCAAATATTTGGCTGGATTTTTTAGCTATCTAGTTTGTGCCAAACTATTGACCTTATGGGCGTCATCCTAAACAATCGCCCTAGTAATGTCACATTGATATTTATGCGGCGAACCGTCCTACATGTGTGAAGCAGTTCCGCTTTTCGAACTTTCCGACGTACGGTCATTACGGTAGCCATTATCCGACGCAGCGGTGCTAATCGCTGTGATTTAAGACAAGAAGTCTTGGGGAAATTTTAAATGCGTCTGCACCTGTTCAAGGCAATACCGTTCGCTCTCGCCGCCAGTTTCGTACAAGCCCAGACACTGCCCCAAGCCATGCAACAGGCATTGGATGTACACCCGGAAATCCAGGCGGGTGTTAACAGCCGCATCGCCGCCGATTACCAATTGCGCGCCGCACAAGGTGGCTACCTGCCGCGTGTCGATCTGAACGCCGGATACGGCCGCCAAGGAACCGACAACGCCACCACCCGCGCCAACAACCCTGGCGGCAATCACTGGGACACGCTCAATCGCGGCGAATCCAGCCTGCGCCTGCAGCAAATGATTTTTGACGGTTTTGCTACCTCCAGCGAAGTCGGGCGTCAACAAGCCAACGTTAATTCCCGCGCTTACTCCTTGCTGGGGACTTCCGAGCGCACTGCGCTGACCGTTGCCCAGGTTTACCTGGAAGTATTGACCCGCCGTGAGTTCGTACGCTTGGCCGAAGTCAACCTGCGCAACCACGAGCGCATCTACGACCAGATCAAGTTGCGCACCGAGCGCGGCGTCGGCAACGGTGCCGACCAGGACCAGGCTGAAGCCCGCCTGGCCCAGGCCCGTAACAACTTGATCACCGAGCAGACCAACCTGGCCGATGCGCAGGTCAACTACCTCAGCGCCGTCGGCCAGATGCCCGACGAACTCGAGCGTCCGGCCCCGTTCATGGCCATGCTGCCGGCAGACCTGAATGAAGCCCGTCGCCAGATGCTCGACAACAGCCCGGTACTGCGTTCGGCCGAGTCGGATATCTCTGCCGCCGAGAAGCAGTACGACGCCGCCAAATCCACCTTCTACCCACGCTTTGACGCTGAGCTGGGCACCAACGCCGACAACAACGTCTCCGGTGACCCCAACCACAGCAATGGCTGGGAAGCCATGGTGCGCATGCGCTTCAACCTGTTCGCCGGTGGCAGCAACAAGGCCGACCTGCAATCGAAGTCCTACCAGGCCAACCAGGCGTTGGACATTCGCAACAACGCCTTGCGCCAACTCAATGAAGAGCTAGGCTTGGCTTGGAACGCCCTGAACAACGCCAACGCGCAATTGCCGGTTGCCCAGCAGTACGTGGATCACAGCACTCGCGTACGTACGTCCTACCAGCAACAGTTCAGCCTTGGTCAACGTACCCTGTTGGATTTGCTCGACAGCGAAAATGAATTGTTCACCGCTTCCCGCCGCCTGGAAGAAATCAAGAACATTCAGTTATTTACTCAGTACCGAATCAAGGCGACCATGGGCGAATTGCTCAAGAGCCAGGGAGTGGTTGCACCAATGGCCTCCGTCGTGCAGAACGACGTGAAACCTAAAGTCCAACTGCCTGGGATGAATTGAGCCACCCCAATAGCCCCATCTGTTAGTCGAGAGTGCCCGCGTGGAACCTGAAGTCAGTCGAGTTCATCTCAGTCATGATCCACGCGCACTGCACGACGACCCGTTACTCGACGGGTTGTTGGCGCTCTGCGCCCTGCATCAAAAACCGGCCAGTGCGGCCATGCTCACCACCGGCCTGCCGCTGCCTTCGCAACGGTTGAGTGCCGAGTTGCTATCGCGTGCCGCTGCGCGGGCCGGGTTGCAAGGCCGGCTGCTGCAACGCAAGCTGGAACAGATCCCGACCATTGCACTGCCGGCGCTGCTGTTGCTCAAGGACGGTCGCAGTACCGTGCTGGTGGGCTGGGAGGGCGAAGATCAAGCGCGGATCCTGCTCAGCGAAAGCGACGGCGGTGAAGTGCTGATCAAGCGCGAAGCACTGGCCGACGACTACATCGGCAAAGTCTTCTTTGCACAGCCGCAGCACAAGTTCGACGTCAACCACGGCAGCCTGATTCCGCGGGCACGCTCGTGGTTCCGTGACACCCTCATGCGTTCACGCTGGCTCTACACCGACGCCATCGCCGCCAGCTTCCTGATCAACATCATCGCCATGGCCGCGCCGCTGTTCGTGATGAACGTGTACGACCGCGTCGTGCCGAACCAGGCCACCGCCACCCTGTGGGTGCTGGCCGTGGGTATCTGTGGTGCCTACCTGTTCGACCTGATCCTCAAGAGCCTGCGCAGCCTGTGCCTGGACCTGGCCGGTAAAAAAACCGACCTGATCATCTCGGCCACGCTGTTCGAGCGCATCGTCGGCATGTCCATGAAATACCGCCCGGCGCGGGTCGGCAGCTTCGCGCAGAACATCCACGAGTTTCAAAGCCTGCGCGACTTCCTCGCGTCGCTGACCCTCACCAGCCTGATCGACCTGCCGTTTACGCTGCTGATCTTCCTGGTCATCGCCATTCTCGGCGGGCACCTGGTGTGGATTCCAGTGTTGGCGTTCCCGCTCGCCCTGGGCATCGGCTACGCCTTGCAGAAGCCCCTGGTCGCGACCATGGAACGCACGATGGCGCTGGCCGCCGAGCGCCAGTCGAGCCTGATCGAAACCCTCGCCGGGCTCGATGCGGTCAAGGTCAACAATGCCGAAAGCGAGCGCCAGTATGGCTGGGAGCAGACCATCGGCACCCTTAGCCGGCTTGAGCTGCGGGTGAAGTTGCTGTCGGGCCTGTCGATGAACATGACCCTGCTGATCCAGCAACTGGCCGGCGTGATCATGATCGTGTTCGGCGTGTACCAGATCATCGACGGCAACCTCAGCATGGGCGGCCTGATTGCCTGCTACATGCTCAGTGGCCGCGCCTTGAGCCCGTTGGCCTCGCTGTCGGGCCTGCTGACGCGCTACCAGCAAGCCAAGGTCACCATGACCTCGGTGGACCAGATGATGGAGCTGCCCCAGGAGCGCAACTTCGAAGAGCGCCCCATGAGCCGTCGCACCCTGCAAGGCGCCATCGAGTGCCGGGGCCTGAACTTCACTTACCCGAACCAGCAGAACCTGGCGCTGAAGAACATCAACCTGGTGATCAAGCCAGGGGAGAAAATCGGCATCATCGGCCGCAGCGGCTCGGGCAAAAGCTCCCTGGCCAAGTTGATCGTCGGCCTTTACCAACCCGACTCCGGCTCCTTGCTGGTGGACGGCGTGGACGTGCGCCAGATCGACGTGAGCGAGCTGCGCCACAACATCGGCTATGTCGCCCAAGATATTCAATTGCTGGCCGGCACCCTGCGCGACAACCTGGTCAGCGGTGCGCGCTACGTCGAGGATGAAATGGTTTTGCAAGCTGCCGAACTGGCCGGCGTGCACGAATTTGCCCGCCTGCATCCCCAAGGCTACGAACTGCAAGTCGGCGAGCGTGGGCAGAACCTGTCCGGTGGGCAGCGCCAGAACGTTGCCCTGGCCCGTGCGCTGCTGCTCAACCCGCCCATGCTGCTGCTGGATGAACCCACCAGCGCCATGGACAACACCGGTGAAGAACGCTTGAAGCAACGCCTGCAAGCCGTGGTGCAAAACAAGACCGTAGTGCTGGTCACGCACCGAGCCTCACTGCTCTCTCTGGTCGACCGCCTGCTGGTGGTCGACCGTGGGCAGATTCTCGCGGACGGCCCGAAAGCCGTGGTCATGGAAGCGTTGAAGAAGGGGCAGATCAGTGTTGCTTAACTCCATCAAGAGTGCGGTCGGCCGCTACTTCAAAGGCTCCGATTCGCTGCAGGGCCAGCCGCTGCCCGAGGTCAACAAGGCGCTGATCGAAGATGCGCCACGGGTCATCCGCCTGACCATCTGGGCGATCATCGCGTTCTTTGTATTCCTGGTGGTGTGGGCCGGTTTCTCCCAGATAGACGAAGTGACCCGTGGCGACGGCAAGGCGATTCCGTCGTCCAAGTTGCAGAAAATCCAGAACCTGGAAGGCGGTATCGTCGCCGAGTTGTACGTCAAGGAAGGCCAGATCGTAGAGGCCGGCGCGCCGTTGATTCGTCTCGACGACACGCGGTTTGTCTCCAACGCCGGGGAAACCGAAGCCCTGCGCCTGGCCATGCAACTGCGCGTCGAGCGTTTGAGCGCGCAGGTGGATGACCGTCCGCTGAACATCCCTGACGAGGTGTTAAAGGCCGCGCCGAGCCAGGCCGCCAACGAGCGCTCCTTGTATGAAAGCCGCCGTCAACAGTTGAAGGATGAAGTGGGCGGTTTGCAGGAACAACTGGTACAGCGCCAACAGGAACTGCGCGAGTTCACTTCCAAGCAGGGCCAATACCGCAGCCAGTTGTCCCTGCAACGCCAGGAAATCAACATGTCCGAGCCGCTGGTGGCCCAGGGCGCGGTGTCGCCGGTAGAAGTGCTGCGCCTCAAGCGCGCCGAAATGGAAACCCGCGGACAGTTGGACGCTACCACCCTGGCGATCCCGCGTGCTGAATCGGCGATCAAGGAAGTGCAACGCAAGATCGATGAAACCCGCGGCAAATTCCGCAGCGAAGCCCTGACCCAACTCAACGAAGCCCGTACAGAACTGAACAAGGCCGAGTCCACCGGCCGCGCGCTGGAAGACCGGGTCAGCCGCACCCTGGTCACCTCGCCCGTGCGCGGGATCGTCAAGCAGTTGCTGGTCAACACCGTTGGCGGTGTGATCCAGCCGGGCAGCGACATGGTCGAAATCGTGCCGCTGGACGACACCCTGCTGGTAGAAGCCAAGATCCGCCCGCAAGACATCGCCTTCCTGCACCCAGGGCAGGAAGCGGTGGTCAAGTTCACCGCTTACGACTACACGGTCTACGGTGGCCTGAAGGCCAAGCTCGAACGCATCGGCGCCGACACCATCACTGATGAAGACAAGAAGACCACCTACTACATGATCACTCTGCGCACCGACCGCAGCCACTTGGGCACCGATGAGAAGCCGCTACTGATCATCCCCGGCATGGTTGCTTCGGTGGATATCATCACCGGCAAGAAAAGCATCCTCAGCTACCTGCTCAAGCCGATCATCAAGGCGCGGGCCGAGGCGTTGCACGAGCGTTGATCTTCAGCGCCTGTACCGACCTCATCGCAGGCAAGCCAGCTCCCACATTTGAATGGGTTCACAAATCAAAATGTGGGAGGGGGCTTGCCCCCGATGAGGCCGTCAGCATCACTCTACAACTCAAACCAAACGCCATATCCATATGCGTTAACGGTATTTAAGCTTCCATCCTTATGCCTATAAATTCACTCCCCTGTCCGCCGGGAATGAATCAAATGTCTGCCACCACCGCCCTCCAAACCTTCGACATCCACCCGTTCCCCGGCAGTGTCGGCGCCGAGATCATCGGCCTGGACTTATCCCGTCCAGTCAACGAGCAGGACTTCGCCCGCATCCACCGCGCACACTTGGACCATCACGTCATCGTGTTCCGCGACCAACGCATCACCCCCGAACAACAGATCGCCTTCAGCCGCCGTTTCGGCGTGTTGCAGATCCATGTGCTCAAACAGTTCCTGTTGGCCAACCACCCCGAGATCCTGATCGTCTCCAATATCATCGAGAATGGCCAATCCATCGGCCTGGGGGATGCGGGCAAGTTCTGGCATTCGGACCTGTCATACAAAGAACTGCCCAGCCTGGGTTCGATGCTGCATGCCCAGGAACTGCCATCTGAAGGCGGCGACACTCTGTTCGCCGATATGCACAAAGCCTGGGAGCACTTGCCAGGTCACCTGCGCAACGCGGTCGAAGGCCGCAGCGCCGCGCATTCCTACACGGCGCGCTACAGCGAGACCAAATTCGAAGGCAACTGGCGCCCAACCCTTACCCCCGAACAGCTCGCCCAGGTTGCCGAAGTGGTGCACCCCGTTGTGCGCACCCACCCGGAAAACGGCCGTAAGGCGCTGTTCGTCAGCGAGGGCTTCACCACCCGTATCGTCGGCCTGCCCGATGACGAAAGCCGTGACCTGCTGGCCCAGCTCTACGCCCATAGCGTGCTGCCGGAAAACATCTACCGCCATCAGTGGCAGCCCCACGACCTGGTGTTCTGGGATAACCGCTCGCTGATCCACCTGGCCGCTGGTTGCCCAAGCCACCTGCGGCGCAAATTGTTCCGTACCACCATTCAGGGGGATGCGCCTTTCTAACCCGATAAAGCCTGCTAGGATTGCGCCCAGTTCACTCCCAACGAACCACGAGTGCTTGGCATGCAACTACCGGACATGAACCTGCTGGTCGCCCTCGACGCGTTGCTCGACGAGGGCAGCGTGGTGGGCGCCGCGCGGCGGATGAACCTCAGCCCGGCCGCCATGAGCCGCACCCTCACGCGTATTCGCGAAGCGGTCGGTGACCCGATCCTGGTACGTGCCGGCCGTGGCCTGGTGCCGACGCCCAAGGCGCTTGAGCTGCAAGGCCAGGTGCGCAATGTGGTGGAGCAGGCTGCGTTGTTGTTCCGTTCAGCGGACCAAGTCGATTTGAGCACCTTGCGCCGTCGTTTCAGCGTGCGTGCCAATGACTTTTTCATCGGCGTGTATGGCGGGCGACTGTTCGACACCATGGAGCGTGTGGCGCCGTTGTGTGAGCTGCGCTTTGTGCCCGAAGGCGACACTGACGATGAAGCCCTGCGCGAAGGGCGGTTGGACTTGCGGGTGAGCAACACCATGCCGGCCAGCCCGGAAGTGAAGGTGCAGAACCTGTTCTCCACCACCTTTGTCGGTCTGGCGCGGCAAGACCACCCGTTGTTCGACGAAGAAATCACGGCGGCACGCTTTGCCAGCTACTCCCACATCAGCATCTCCCGGCGCGGCATCGCCCGTGGGCCCATCGATACTGCGTTGAATGCTCAGGGCCTGGAGCGCCGGGTGGCCATGATCGCCCCAGGCTTTCACGGTGCGATGTTCATGCTGCCCGATTCCGACCTGCTGTTGCCGGTACCCAAGGAAGCCCTCCTGAGCGCCAAGCGTCTGAACCTGCCACTGCGCGCATTTGCCTTGCCGATTCCACTGCAAACCCTGGTTCTGGCCCAATCCTGGCACCCACGCTTCGACAAAGACCCGGCCCATAAGTGGCTGCGCGAAACCATGCGCGAGAGCTGTCATGCCACCTGGCTAGAAGCCCAGCCGGTATAAAGCGAACGCAATCAATGTGGGAGCTGGCTTGCCTGCGATAGCGGCGCGTCAGACAACACATTTTCATCTGTCAGGCCGCAATCGCAGGCAAGCCAGCTCCCACAGGGTTCAGTGTTGATGTTCAAAGTTGCGTCTGACGCACTTATAACCTGCTAACAAGTAACTTTTTGTCATGAGAGTGCCTGATTAAACTGCTCGGGTATTTCTTATTCCGAGTTACCTGTTCATGACGTCCCTCGCTGCCCCCGTCCTCCAGGCCGCAGCCAAACCTACGGCTCTGAGCCCACCCGTATTCGGCCCGCGCATCATCATCGGCTTGCTCGGCGTATTGCTGGCGGTACTGGTCTCCGGTCTCAACGAAATGGTCACCAAGGTCGCCCTCGCCGATATCCGTGGTGCGCTATACATCGGCTTTGATGAAGGCACCTGGCTGGTCGCCGCCTACACCGCCACTTCCGTGGCAGCCATGGCGTTTGCGCCGTGGTGTTCGGTGACGTTTTCCCTGCGCCGTTTCACGCTGTGCGCCATCGGCTTGTTCACCGTGCTGGGCATCCTCTGCCCGTTCGCACCCAACTACGAAAGCCTGCTGCTGCTGCGTACCGTGCAAGGTCTGGCCGGTGGCGCGCTGCCGCCGATGCTGATGACCGTGGCACTGCGTTTCCTGCCGGCCAACGTCAAGCTGTATGGCTTGGCCGGTTACGCACTGACCGCCACCTTCGGCCCCAGCCTGGGCACGCCGCTGGCGGCGTTGTGGACCGAATACGTCGGCTGGCAGTGGGCGTTCTGGCAGATCGTCGCGCCGTGCCTGCTGGCCATGGCGGCCGTGGCCTACGGTTTGCCACAAGACCCACTGCGCCTGGAGCGCTTCAAGCAGTTCAACTGGCGTGGTTTGCTGTTGGGCTTCCCGGCGATTTGCATGCTGGTGATCGGCCTGTTGCAAGGCAATCGCCTGGACTGGTTCGAGTCGGGCCTGATTACCTTCCTGCTGTGTGGCGGCACAGTGTTGCTGGCGCTGTTCATGCTCAACGAATGGTCACAGCCACTGCCCTTCTTCAACTTGCAGATGCTCGGCCTGCGCAACCTGGCGTTTGCCTTGATCGTGCTGGCCGGCGTGCTGATGGTGCTGACCTCGGTGATCATCATCCCGTCCAGTTTCCTCGCTCAGGTTCAGGGCTACCGGCCGCTGCAGACCGCACCGGTGATGCTGCTGATGGCGTTGCCGCAGTTGATCGCGCTGCCGCTGGTGGCGGCGCTGTGCAACCTGCGCTGGGTCGATTGCCGCTGGGTGCTGGGCATTGGCCTGAGTATGTTGGTGCTGTGCTGCCTCGGCAGTTCCCACCTGACCTCGGCGTGGATTCGTGATGACTTTTATGGCTGGTACCTGCTGCAGATTTTCGGTCAGCCCATGGCCGTGCTGCCGCTGCTGATGCTGTCCACCGGCAGTATCCAACCCATCGAAGGGCCGTTTGCCTCGGCCTGGTTCAACACCGTCAAGGGCCTGGCCGCTGTGATCGCCACTGCGGTGCTGGATACATTGACCACCCAGCGCGGGCATTTCCATTCAACCATGTTAGTAGACCGCCTGGGCAATTCGCCCCTTGCCGACGCTGACGCGCCGGGCCTCGCCCACCGCTTGCACGAGCAGACCGTGGTGCTGACCTCTTCGGATCTTTACGTCGTCATGGCCGGTGTCGCGGTGGCGTTGATCCTGCTGATTTTCTGGATGCCCACGCGGATCTTTCCGCCTCGCGCTCCGGCCTGACCACAAGGACTTTCCATGAAACGCAAAGATAAAATTGCCGTCTCCGTTATCGCCGTATTTGCCGTCGGTGTGCTGGTTTACCTGGTTGCGCCGGGCGTACTGGGCAGCAAGCACCAGACCACCAACGACGCCTTCGTCGCGGCGGATTTCACCCTGGTCGCTCCCCGCGTTGCCGGCTTCATCAAGGAAGTGCTGGTGGAAGACAACCAGCGTGTCAAAGCCGGGCAACTGCTGGCGTTGATCGACGACCGCGATTTTCGCGCCGCCGCCCAGGCCGCCGATGCCGACACCCTGGTCGCCCAGGCCCAGCTGAAAAACGCCAGCGCGACCCTGGAGCGCCAAAGCTCGGTGATCGCCCAGGCCCAGGCCACCGTGGCAGCAGATCGCGCCGAAGTGGCCTTTGCCGAACACGAACTGAACCGCTACAACCACCTTGCCGGCGTCGGTGCGGGCACCGTGCAGAACGCCCAGCAAGCCAAGACGCGCATCGACCAGGCTACTGCGCGCCTGGCTAAATCCACCGCCGTGCTGGCCGCCGAACGCAAGCAGGTGGAAATCCTCACCGCCCAGCGTGACGCCGCCGAAGGTGGACTCAAACGCGCCCAGGCCGCGCTGGAAATGGCCAGTTATCAGCTGTCTTACACGCGCATTGTCGCACCGGTGGATGGCATGGTCGGTGAGCGTGCGGTGCGGGTCGGCGCCTACGTGACACCGGGCAGCAAGATCCTTGCGGTCGTGCCGCTTTCTGAAGCCTATGTGGTGGCCAATTTCCAAGAGACCCAACTGTCGCATATGCACGCGGGGCAAGCGGTGCAAGTCAGCGTCGACAGCCTTGACGGCGAACTGCTCAAAGGCCATCTGGAAAGCCTTGCGCCAGCCACGGGAGTGACCTTCGCCTCGGTCAAACCCGACAACGCCACCGGCAACTTCACCAAGGTGGTGCAGCGTATTCCAGTGAAGATCGTGCTTGAGCCGAACCAGCCATTGACTGAGCGCCTGCGCGTGGGCATGTCGGTAGAAGCCAGCGTCGATACCCGGCCCGTCGAGCAGCAGCGTGAGGTGGCCCAGCAATGAAACACGTTGCCTGGCTCACCTTGAGCCTGATCACCCTGAGTGCCTGCACGGTCGGTCCCGACTTCCAGCGGCCCGAGAGCCCGCAGATCAATCAATGGAGCGAACCTCAGGGCCGACAAGCTGCCAGCCGTGCCGTCAGCGATCCCTTGCAGGAGCGCTGGTGGGACGTGTTCCACGACGCGCAGCTCTCAGCCCTGACACGCCGCGCCCTCAGCGATAACCTCGACCTGAAGTTGGCCAGCAGCCGCCTGCAACAGAGCCGCGCGGTACGTCAGGTAACCACCGCCGAGCGCTACCCGAATGTCGATGCGGGCGGCGGCTACCAGCGCAAACGTAACAGTGGCAAAGGCTTGAACGACCCCTCCGGCGAGAATGGCCGCGCAGCCTTCAACCAATGGGACATGGGCTTCTCGGCCTCTTGGGAGCTGGATTTCTGGGGCCGGGTCAAGCGTGAAACCGAAGCAGCCGACGCCACGCTGGAAGTTGCCGAAAACGACCGTCGCGCCGTGTTGTTATCGGTGCTGGCCGAGACTGCCCAGGACTATATCCAACTGCGCGGCGTCCAAAACACCCGTGCCGTCACCGAGCAAAACCTTGATGTTGCGCGCCACAGCCTCAAGCTCTCGCAATTGCGGTTGGCCGACGGCGTGGCCACCGACCTGGATGTGGCCGAAGCCGCCGCCCAGGTCGCGGCTATCGAAGCGCGCCTGCCGGATTTACAACAGCGCCAGGACCAATTGATCAACGCCCTTAGCCTGCTGATGGGCGAGCCGCCTCAGGCCTTGCACGCGCAGTTGTCCAAAGACGCTCCCGTGCCGCAAACCCAACGCCAGGTCGCGATCGGCCTGCCATCGGAACTCGCCGAGCGTCGCCCCGACATCCGCCAAGCCGAAGCCCGCCTGCACGCTGCCACTGCCAGCATCGGCGTGGCCAAGGGCGACTTCTACCCGCGCATCACCCTGTCTGGCAGCCTCGGCTCCCAAGCCATGCAGCTCTCGGATTTCGGCTCCTGGGGTTCCCGTGCCTTTGCCTTCGGCCCGCAGTTGAGCCTGCCGCTGTTCAACGGCGGGCGCCTGCAAGGCATGTTGGATTTACGCGAAGCCCAGCAACAGGAAGCGGCCCTGGCCTACCAGCAAACCGTGCTGCGTGCCTGGCATGAAATCGACGACCAACTGACCCGCTACAACGCCAGCCAACTGCGCCGCGACAGCCTCGCGGAAGCCGTGCGCCAGAACCAAATTGCGCTGACCACCGCCCAACACCAGTACGTCGAAGGCGTGGCGGATTTCGTCAACGTACTCACCGTGCAGAGTGCGTTGTTGGCGACTCAGGAACAGTGGGTGGAGAGCTCCACCGGCGTGTCATTGGCCATGGTCGGGCTGTACAAAGCGTTGGGAGGAGGGTGGGAGTCGGTGTATCCGTTGCAGGCCGCTGGGCGCTGAGTGAGAAAGAGTTTTTGTCAGTCGTCAAATAAGATGTAATGATAATTGCTCTCAATAACACTTCTGAGCTTTTCATGGGCATCGCGACTGACGGCCAGCAACAGCTTCACATCCTGTACCGCGACCATCACGGCTGGCTGCAAGGCTGGTTGCGCAAGCGCCTGGGCGACCGTGAGCAGGCCGCCGATGTGGCGCAGGACACCTTCCTGCGCCTGCTGGTGGCCGGGCGTTTCCCGGGTGACAAGGAAAGCCGCAGCTATTTGGCGCAGATCGCCCGTAACCTGGTGATCGACCAATGGCGCCGCCTGCGCATCGAACGTGCGTACCTGGAAAGCATCGCGCACCTGCCCGAGCCCGAGTCGCCTTCCCTGGAAACTCGCGCGCTGATCCTCGAAACCCTGATGCAGATCGACGCCATGCTCGACCGCATGCCCGACAATGTACGCCGTGCGTTTTTACTTTCGCAGTTCGAAGGCTTGAGCTATGCGCAAATCGCCGAACGCCTGGGCGTCACCGTCAGCTCGGTGCAGAAGTACATGACCCGCGCCATCGTCGCCTGCTACCAGGTGGTGTACGAAGAATGAAGCACGACGCGCCCATCGCCCCCGCGATTGTCGAGCAAGCCAGCGAGTGGTTGATGCTGCAATGGGGCGGCGAGCTCAAGGGCGAGCAGCGCCAGGCGTTTGCCCGCTGGCAGGCCGCTGACCCGGAACACCGCCGCGCCTGGCAGCGCTTGCAGCAGCTGCAACACACCCTGGGCGGTGTACCTGCCGACAGCGCTCGCGCGGTATTGCGCGACACCCCGGATACCCAGCGTCGGGCCGCGCTCAAACTGCTCGGCCTGCTGTTGGTGGCCGGTGGCAGCGGCTACCTGGTGCAACGCAGCGAACCCTGGCGAGCGGCCTTTGCAGAGCTGCGTACCGCCACGGGCGAAATTCGCCATATGACCTTGAGCGACGGCACGCAACTGGACCTCAACAGTGACAGCGCCGTAGACCTGCGTTTCAGCGCTACCGAACGACGTATTCGGCTGATCCGAGGCGAGGTCTTGCTGACCAGCGGCCACGATGCCTCGCGCCCGCTGATCGTCGAAACGCCTGCCGGTGATGTACAGGCGTTGGGCACGCGCTTTGCGGTACGTGAATTGCCCGACGGCAGCCGTGTGGATTTGTATGAAGGTTGCCTGCGGGTCACGCCGTTGCAGGGTGCGCCGGTGCATATGCAGGCAGGGGACAGCCTGTGGTTCAACGCGCGTCAAAGCACCGCGTTGCCGGCAGTGAGCGCCAATGCCAGCAGTTGGACCGAGCATCGTCTGGTTGCCGAACGTCAGCCGTTGGGTGAGTTCGTGGCGCAACTGAGTCGCTACCGCCCGGGCCTGTTGCGCTGTGATCAGGCGGTGTCGAACCTGCTGTTGACCGGCGTGTTCCCGCTGAACGACACCGACGCGATCCTGGCCGCCTTGGAGCGTTCGTTGCCCGTGCACGTGCAGGCGGTGACCCGTTATTGGGTAATGATCAAGGCGCGGATCTGAAAATACTTTGTACAGGGCTTGTCGGTTTTTGCGGCCCGTTCGGGATACCTCTTGAAAGCCAATCAAGAAGCGTTCTCACGGGGAGTCCTGCCATGTCGCACCACCCAATCCAACCTTTGGCCCGCGCGCTGCGTCGTGGCCTGTTTGCCGGCCTGCTGGCAACGGCTCCTGTACTGCCGAGCATGGTTCAAGCCGAAGAAAGCACCGAAGCGCTGCGCAGCTATGACATCCCTGCGGGCAGCCTCGACCAGGCGTTGAACCGTTTCGCCAGTGCCTCAGGCATCCTGCTGTCGGTTGACGCTTCGCTCACCGACGGCAAGCGCAGCGCCGGCTTGAAAGGGCGTTATGGCGTAGGGTCGGGGTTGCAGCGCTTGCTGGCGGGCAGCGGTTTGGCGGCTGTGCAGTCCCAGGGCGGTTGGTCGTTGCAGGCCCTTTCCGGCGACGGAGCCTTGCAGTTGGGCGCGACCCAGATCAGCGGCCGGCAGGCGCAGGAAAGCGCCTGGGGTCCCGTGGACGGTATTGTCGCCAAGCGCAGCGCCTCGGGCAGCAAGACTGACTCGGCGCTGGTGGAAATCCCCCAGACCATCAACGTGATCACCGCCGCCGAGATCAAGGCACGTGGTGCCCAGAGTGTCACCCAGGCGTTGCTCTATACCCCCGGTATGAGCGCTGGAGGTTTTGCCGACCGAGTCAAATTGTTCGATGAGCCGACGTCACGCGGCTTCTCGCCCACGCCGCTGTACCTGGACGGCCTGCACCTGCCTTATGGCGGCGGCAGCACAGGTGGCGCGTTGCAGATCGAGCCGTATTCCCTGGAGCGCATCGAGGTGCTCAAGGGCCCGGCGTCCGTGCTTTACGGCCAGAACCAGCCGGGCGGTATCGTCAATATGGTCAGCAAGCGCCCCAGCGAAACGCCGAGACACCAAGTGGTACTGGAAGCCGGCACCTACGAACACAAAAGCGCGGCCATCGACCTGAGCGGCCCGTTGGACGAGGAGGGGCAGTTTCTCTACCGCCTGACCGGCCTGGCGAATGACGCGCAAGACGAAATCAACTACGTCGAAAACAAGCGCCAGTTCATCGCCCCCAGCCTCACCTGGCGCCCCAACGACGATACCAGCCTGACCCTGTTCGCCCAGTACCAGAAAGATAAAGGCGTGCCCGAAGCCCAAGGCCTGCCGGCGTCCGGCACGCTGTGGGACAACCCCAACGGCAAGATCAAGCGCGATGTGTTTATCGGCGAGCCGGGCGTCAACCAGTACAACCGCGAGCAATACGTGCTGGGTTACGAAGTTTCCCATCGCCTCAACGACATCTGGACCCTTAAGCAAAACGCCCGTTACGCCGAGGTCGACGACCGCTACACCGCGCCCTTGCACGGCTACCGTTTCGTCGCCAACCCAAACACCGGCGTGCAAGACCAGCGTTACCTGCAACGCTTCGGCGTGGACTGGTCGCAGACCAACAAAGTGTTCGGCGTGGACAGTATCGCCCAGGCCGAATTTGACACGGGCGCGCTGTCCCACACCTTCATCGTTGGCCTGGACTACTACCATTCCAACTCGCAGTTCCA
Source organism: Pseudomonas sp. CFSAN084952 (assembly GCF_009648855.1). NCBI lineage: Bacteria > Pseudomonadati > Pseudomonadota > Gammaproteobacteria > Pseudomonadales > Pseudomonadaceae > Pseudomonas > Pseudomonas sp. CFSAN084952. The sequence continues at coordinate 5,604,956 of NZ_CP045767.1, forward strand.
TGGCCTGTACGACCGCAACCCGCCGATCATTGACCTGTTCAAACCGGTGTACGGCCAGCCCTTGAACTTCGGCCAACCGTACCGCTGGGATCGCACCATCACCCAGACCGGCCTGTATCTGCAGGACCAGATCAAATTGGATAAATGGGTACTGGTACTCGGTGGCCGCTATGACTGGGCGAATGTGGTGAACAAGGAGCCGATACAGGACACCCGCTTTGCCAGCAAAGACCAGGCGTTCACCGGCCGTGCGGGCCTGGTGTACCTGTTCGATAACGGCTTGTCGCCCTTCGTCAGCTATTCGGAATCCTTCCTGCCGCTGGCCGGCACTGATGCGAACCGAAAACCCTTCGAACCCTCCACCGGCAAACAATACGAAGTCGGCGTGAAGTTCCAGCCACCGGGCCAGAAGAGCTTCATCCAGGCTTCTGTGTACCAACTGGACCAGGAAAACGTGCTGACCACCAACCCGGTGGATACCACCTTCAGCACCCAAAGCGGCGCCCTGCGCTCGCGAGGTGTTGAACTGGAAGCCAAGGCCGTCTTGAGCGATGCCTGGGACGTGGTCGCCTCGGCTGCGCGCAATGACGTCAAATACACCAAGGACAACGATGGCCGCCAAGGTCGCCACCCGGCCGGCATCTCCCCACTCACCGCCTCGATGTGGGTCAACTACACCGTGCTCGGCGACACGCCCTTGGCAGGGTTGGGCGCGGGCTTGGGCGTGCGTTATGCCCGTCAAAGCCTGGGCGACGACTACGAAGGCGCTTTTAATGTGCCGTCCTACAGCGTCTACGATGCAAGCCTGAGCTACGACCTGGGCGCCTCGCCGCTCAAGCTCAAGGGCGTGAAACTGGCGATGAACGTGCAGAACCTCAGCAACAAGACCTACGTCTCGCAGTGCACCACTGATTTGGATTGCTACTACGGGGAAGGACGCACGGTGGTGTCGAGCCTGACGTACGATTGGTAACTTAGCGTTTAGGTGATATTTGCTGCGGCGCGCACCCTTCAAGGGTGCGCTCTGTTGCCGCCCTACACCAGGTCCGCTGCAAATCGTGTACACACATTGGAAAGCATGCGTACCTCGGCACCGCTACAGCCTGCCGCTTCGAAAAAGCCGGAGGCTTCTCGCACGACGGCATACATATCCGTGACGATGGACCTTGCTTCATCCGCCCCCAACCCAAAGCGTTCAGGCGTACTCAGCAAATTACTGACAGACGATACCCGGCCTTCATTGCCGATGATGAGCGCCTGCAAGCCTAGTTGGGTAGGGTGGGGCAACACGTCAAATACTGGCGCAAGGGAATAGCCCGAGGCGCTGGTCAGCAGCAGCCCGGTTTGTTTCAGGTGGTCGTCGCTATTGCCGATGAGCACATTGAAGGCCATGCGCTTGTAAAGCTCACGCATATCAAACGTTGCATCGTCGCTGACCTTCTTCAAAACGTCTGCGATCCTGTAATAGGAAACGGCACTTTCAACCGCGTCGACGCGGGTCAATCGCAAATGCGTCGGGCCGCGCGAGCCAACTGTTGGCGTAGCGAAAAACGAATCCATTCCCATGCATGGCCACTTCGCCAACAGGGACCGGGTCACCGACTAAGTGAGCTGAAAAAACAAAGGCATTACCAATCGGCTTCCAGGACATCGTGTTCTCCTTCAGTGCGAATGCGCTCAGGCTCACGGGCGAGGCTCATGGTAATCCCAACCTGGTCAAGTTCTGGTGACGCAATGCTCGCCATACCTTCTTCCAAGTCCATCGCGCTAAGCACATTCATCAGCACGCCGAGGGATACGCCGGCCTCGCCCTGCCTCAGCCGCTGATACGTCTGCCGCGTAATGCCCGCGCGGCTGCATATGGTGGAAATTTTCAACCGGCGACGAATGCGGGCTATTTCGATACCGTTCCCGATACCTCTCATCAGCTCAGCGCTTCTCTCAGAGATGTACCCTTTGTGCGGGTAGGGTTTCGCTGTTTCTTGCATGATATATCACCCTTTAAAGCAACAAAGGTAACTTATATCATCCAAGCCTCTAAGGCCACCTGCAAAAAACCGGCTCGAGGCCGGCTTTTTGCAGGGTTGGAAGAATCAAAGGTTTTGCAAAAACACCACATACCCCCGAAACCACTCATCGGCCCCCAGATACCCCGGCTCTTGCCACTCCCCGCCCTGAATCAAGCCAATCTTGAACGGCACGCCCAGCCGATTCATCCGCGGCAAATACGCGGCATAGTCAGGGATGCTGTGACGCCCTTGATACGTCTGCACCACCACTTCATCCACCACGCCCTTGAGTTGGGCGATAGCGGCCGGGTCGGCGTTGCTGCTCCAGTCCATCAGGCCGGTGATGCTCAACCGCAGGTCGGCAGGCAGGCGCTGGCGCAGGTCGCGCAGAAAATCGGCGTATTCGTGCAGATATTGGGTGCGGGCGTCGAAGTCGATCTGGATGCCGATCACCGGGTTGCCGGCGTCACGCCAGCGTTGCACCTGGCCCAGCACCTGGGTGTAGACCCGTTCCGGCCAGCGCAAGGTGTGGGCGCGGTACACCACCCAGACGTGGCCTTGAGTAATACGCGGCACGCTCATGCCCTGGGCGATCAATTGCACGCCGCGCTGGGGCGCGCGACGAGTGGAGTTGATCTGGCCTTGCAGGATGTACAGGGTTTTTGCCTGCTTGATCACCGGCTGAGGCTCGACGCCACTCCACAGCCAGAAGGCGTCATAGGCGCGGGCGTCCACGGCACCAAAAGCCGGGCTTGCCAGCAACAGCAAGCCCAGCCACAGCGGCTTCACCAGTAGTACTGCAGCGATTTGCCCCACTGGGTATCGGCAAAACCGCTCTTGAGTTGGCGGAACCAGGCTTTGCGCACCGCCGGCGCCACGTCTTCGCCGCCGCAGCTGTTGTAACCGGCCGGCGCGTAGCAGTTGATGGCGCGGAACAGCGCATAAGCCTTGTCGGTTTTCGGCGCCTTGGCGTTGGCGATCACCTGTTTGTAGCCGTCCAGGCGCGAGAAGGTTTCACCCTTGAAGTCCGAGGCGGTACTGCCCAGGCTGCCGGCGGCGCGGGGTTGTTCCAACGGCATGCCGTCCAAGCCGTTGCGCAGGATGAACTCACCGAAGCAGTTCAACGCATGCGGGTTTTTGGCCTCGTTCTGCAAGGTCGCCGCGGTTTGCGCGATGCTTGGGCAGGCGTAGCCGGATTCGGCCTTGTCGCCGTTCCATTGGAACAGCTTCAAGGTCTGGCCGCTGGTATAGGTGTAGCCCAGGCTGGTGCCGAGTTTGTCGTCAGAGAACGAGGCCTGCTTGAGGTCATCGGCGAAGGTGGCGTACTGGCCGCGCAGCAGGTCTTTGTAGAGGAGCACGAATTGCGCGCTCTGACGCTCGGTCGGGTCGCTTGCGTTGGCGATCTGCTGGCGCAGCAGGTCGGGGCCTGCGACGTTGCGCAGCAGGATGTAGCGCACTTGCTTGGCGCTGATCGGCGAGTCGGCGGCGAACACCTTGGCCAATTGGCCGCTGCGCTCGTAATTCATGGCCAGGGCCAGTTCCAGTTGATCGCGTTGCAGCGGTTGCTTGGCCAGCGGCAGCAGTTGCAGCCACAGGGCTTCGGCGGCCTTCCAGTCCTGCTTGGCTTCCAGAGCCAGGGCGCGCAGGGTCTGTTGGCTGAAGGCGAAGTAATCCAGGCTCGACGGCACATCCGCCGGCAGGTGCTTCAAGGCCGCGTCGGGTTGGTGTTCGACGTACAGGGCATAGCTGGCTTGCAGGAAGTCAAAAAGCGCCGGCTCACTGGCGAAGGTGCTCTTTTGCTTATCCAGGTCTTCACGGCTCAACAGCGGCGGGGTGTGGGCGCGCATCGCCATCAGGTCGCTGACCACTTGCAGCATCGGGCTGTTCGCCGCTTTATTGCCGACCATCAGCAACTTGAGGTCGGCCTCTTCCACCAGTTCGTCCACGCTCACATTGCGCTGGGCCTCAGTGGCCTCGGTGAACTGCCAAGTGAAGTCTTCGGCAAGCCTGGCGTCGTCGTTCGCCAGCCAGTGCACACGGCGCAACAGGCCACGGGCCGATGCAACGTAATCGCCCTGTGGATAATGTTTCAGGTAACTGAGAAAACCTTCTTCGGCATCGCTCAAGGCCGACTTATCCACATGCTCGCGTTGCGGCATGCCGTATTCGTCGAAAGCTTCGGCCTGGGCCTGATTCAGTGAAGTACGCGCAGTCATGTACAGCGCCGTTTCCTTCAGCCACGGCACATCGCTGGTGGCGGCGGCGGCGAACCCGCGCTCGGCGTAATCGAAGCGCCCGCTGTAGAAGTCGCCGGCGGCCTGCAAATAGGTGCGAAACAACTGGGCGTTGGCCGAGGGGGTCAACTGCGCGTCCACGACCTGGCGGCTCCAGTCACAGGTGGTCAGCAGCTGCAGGCGTGCTTTTACCAACACATCGCGCTCGGCGGGCGGCATCTGGGCCTTGATCACCTGGCTGATAAACGCCGTGGCGCTGTCATCGTCATTGCTGCGGCAACGGCTGCCTTCGCCATTCAGGAAGGCCTGGCCTGCGGTCTTGTACTCCTCGCGCTTGATGCCCAGGGGCTGGAGCAGCGTGTCGAGTTCGGCTGTGCGTGAATCGTCAGCCTTGTTGTCAGGCTCCTCATTCGTGGCCGGAACCGGCACCAGGCGGTACACCGGAAACGGCACCGGGCCAAAGCCTTGCGCCAAATCGTCTTCGCCCAAGGCATTCGGAGCCAGGGGCGCAGCTTTTTTGTCGGCCAGCAACAGGCGCAGGTTCACCCGGCTGTCGTTGCCAGGGCTGAGAAACGGCTGGTTGCTGCACGGCTCGTAGCTGTCACGCGATACCCGCCAATCGGGGTAACACGAGTCGTCAGAGCTGGCCTGGGCCGGTAGGGAAAAACCGGCCAACAGGGCCAGGGCCAGAGGTGACAGCAAACCGATGCGCATAACGTTTCCTTGATCCTGAGTCCTTGGAGAAGGGGCAATAATAGCCTGATCCGACGAGTGCTTCGGTGAAGGCCTACACAAATTGCTGATTTGTCCGATTCCAGCGGCGAGGCCAGGGCTTTTGGCCTAGAGTGGCGGTGTTTGCGCATAGGCAAGCAGGGTCATGCCGGGAGAATTTGAGGTGCGTCGGTCTGTGGTAGAGCAAAACGAAACAGTTGGGGCATTGCCTGCCTTGCATCGCTCGACCTGGGAAGGTGCCGGCTGGCTCAGCCGTCTGTGGTGGGTGCCGATCCTGGCGCTGGCCATGGCCCTGCGGTTTTACCACCTCACCTCGGCGGCGATCTGGGGCGACGAAGGCTCAAGCCTGTTACTGAGCGAATACGCCCTGGCCGACCTGTGGTTTCACGCGGCCCATGATGTGCACCCACCGCTGTATTTCTTGCTGCTGCGCGGTTGGATCGAAGTATTCGGCGACAGCATCGGCTCAATTCGCAGCCTGAGTGCAATCCCCGGCGTGGCCGTCGTGGGCCTGGGCATCTGGCTGACACGGCAACTGTCCACCCGACGCGCAGCCGTGCTGGCGGGGATCCTGTTGGCGCTGCTGCCGACCGCAGTGCGCTACAGCCAGGAAGTGCGCATGTATTCGCTGCTGGGCGTGTGGCTACTGGGCGCCACGCTGGCCCTGGTGTACTGGGTGAAGCAGCCCGAGCGCGTGCGTTATTTGGCTGTGTATGTGCTGTTAATGAGCGCCGGGTTCTATACCCACTACTTCACCGCGCTGTGCGTGCTGGTGCATTGGGCGTACCTGGGATTGCAGGCGCCAGCTCAACGCCTGATCACGCGACCTGCCTGGTGGGTCGCCAACGTAGCGATAGTGTTGTTGTATCTGCCCTGGCTACCCAACCTGCTGGATTTGGTGCAGCACGTCGAACAGCTCAAAGTCGGCGGCGACATTGGTTGGGAAGAGCCGGTCAATCTACTGTCGCTGCCGTCGATCATCTGGCAGTTCCTGTTGCAGGATGACGGTCTCGGCCTGTGGCCGCCGCTGTTCTGGCTGTTCCCCCTGCTGCTCGCCGGGGTGGTTGTATCGACGGCCTGGCGCAACCACGCGGCGCGCCTGCCGGCACTGTTTTGCCTGCTGCCGCTGCTGCTGGTCTATGGCGTGTCCTTTATCTCGCCCGTGTTTATCGAGCGCTACCTCACGGTGTATGCGTTAGGCCTGCCGATAGTCCTGGCGCTTGCCATCGACCGTTTGCCCTCCCGTTTGTGCTGGCTGGGCGTGGCGTTGTTCGCACTGTTTGTTGGCGTAGAACTGTTGGGGCTAAAGAACAACTTCGAAGTGGATGAGCACGACCAGTTCAACGTGCCGGTGGAGTTCGTCAATCGCAACTACCAGGAAGGCGACCGCATCGTCCTGAGTGACATGATGTGGTACCTCAGCTACGTGTATTACGACCAGACCGACGCGCAACTGCAGCTCTTCACACCGCCCAAACCCGACGGCACCGCGACGCGCCCGAACGCCTATGGTTTCGGCACACTGGTGGACCAGGACGGTGGCCGCATCTATCTGGACCGCCTCTCAGCACTGCCTGCTCAAACGCGGCGGGTATGGTTGATCAGCAGCAACGAAGCCCCAGATGAATTCGCGCCACTGCCCAACGGCTGGCGCGAGCTCAGTCGCCAGGACGGCGGTGGCGCCAGGGCGCGGTTGTTCGTGCTATGCAACGCACCGGCGCCGCAACCTGAAGGCTGCCGCTAGACTCACTTGAACCTACCTATGAGGAGCCTTTCATGGAATCGCCACTGCACAGCTTGCCGGCTTTGTTCAAACAGCTTGGCCTGCCGGACGACCCGGTCAGCATTGAGCAATTTGTCGCCTCTCATTCGCCGCTCAAGCCGGAGTTGAAACTGGCGGATGCGTTTTTTTGGAGCGACGCCCAGAAGACATTTTTGCGTGAAGAGATTCTGGAGGATGCGGATTGGGCGGTGGTGGTGGATGAGTTGAATTTGATGTTGCGGGGTGGGCGAGGGGTGTAAAAAAATATCCCAAGAAATGCGAGTATGTAAAAAAAAATGGTGAGCGGTAAAAAAAACTGGGCTTTAATCGCTTAAGTGAATTTTTTCTGGAAAAGCTCGCCCTGCCAATAGTCGGATACGCTCATCTGTGTGAGGCGCTCGATCTAAAGGTTATCGCACCCTCCCTCCCGAAATGATGGACCGCGCCATCCAGTGGGCTTACCTGCACGAAACCCGCGATTCATTTGCCATCGAAAAAGAACAACCCAGCGAAGAAAAATCCCGTCGCTTCGTTCAACTCCTGCGCCAGGCCCACGAAGGCCGTTTGCTCACCGAAGACTACTTGGTCGAGCTGCAAAACAGCACAGTCTCCAACCCCTTCGACAAAGCCGTCGCGTTTCGCCACGAACAGAACCATCTGCATAACGGGCTGCGCGGCGCAGCCGGTGTGAGCTACGTACCGCCAGCCCCCGCGCTTTGCCAGGAATTGATGGAAGAGCTGATGGCCTTCGCCAACCAGCCCGTGCGAGACGTCGATCCTTTGGTTGCGGCCGCGGTCACCGCTTTCGGTTTCGTCTTCCTGCACCCGTTCATGGACGGTAATGGGCGCCTGTCTCGCTTCCTGATTCACCAGACGCTTTGCCACTACGGCGCACTGGAAAATGGTTTGCTGCTACCGGTTTCTGTCGCCATGAAGCATGAAGAACAAGCCTACCTGCAAGCGCTGAAAACCTTTTCCCAGCCAACCCGTGAGTTCTGGAACGTCACCTGGCTGGATGCGGACCACATGGCGTTCGACTTCATCGGCCACCCCTCGATCTATCGCTACTGGGATGCGACCCGCTGCGTCGAATTCACCCTGCAAATGGCCCGCCGAGCCCTGGAAGTGGAACTGCGCGAAGAAACCGAACTCCTCGACCGTTATGACCAAGTGATCAAAGCAGTGAACCAACGCTACGACGTGCGTGGCAGTGATTTGTCGAAGCTGGTGATGATGTGCCTGGATAACGGTGGGAAGCTTTCCAAGCATCGGCGTAAGCAGTTTCAATACAGCGTGGCGGATGAGGTGTTTGGGTTTATTGAGGAGGAGAGCTTGAGGTTGATGGGCGAGTAAGAGGTGATCCAGACACTTCGTGAAAAGATGGGAAACGTCCTATTTCTCTAGGTGAAACGGACTATAGATGCAGCAGACGTTTTTTCTTATCAAAGGGATATCGCCTATTGATGAGTGGGTGCGACTAATTCCGCGTGGAAGACTACGTCGTCTGGGCGGGCAGGCTGAGCAGCAAGCATGAAGCCGACGCTGACCTAATGTGGGAGCGGGCTTGCCCGCGAAGGCGGCGTGTCAGTCACTGAATATTCAACTGAACCACCGCTTTCGCAGGCAAGCCAGCTCCCACATTTTGTTTGTTGCATGGCGAACGCGCATCCCACCACTCATCTGCGAAATTGTTTCAAAACTTGACGGCAAACCCTTCCTCCACCATATTGATAGTTAGCAAACTAACTGTATGCGAACTATCCAGTGCCTCAATCCCTCGAACAACTCCAGATGAGCCTCAGCAGCAGCATGGTGGTGGGCGCCCGTAATTGGCGCAAAATCTGCCAGACCACGCTGGTGAGCTATGGCATCTCCGAAGCCTGCGCCGTGCCGTTGTTGATGATCGGCCGCTTGGGCGACGGGGTACACCAGGTCAAAGTAGCCCAGGCTTCCGGTATGGAAAGCCCATCACTGGTGCGCCTGCTCGACCGGCTGTGCGGTGACGGCTACGTCTGCCGCACCGAAGACATCCACGACCGCCGCGCCAAAGCCCTGAGCCTTACCGAGCGTGGCCGTGAGTTGGTGCAGGCGGTGGAAGCGCAACTGGTGCGCCTGCGCAAAGACGTGTTGGCAGATATCGCCCCTGACGATCTGCAAGCCGCACTGCGCGTACTGCGCGCCTTCGAAGCGGCTGAGGCTGTGTCGTCTTGAACGGATTTTTTACCGGCTTCCCGCCTGCCCGCGATTGGTTCTACGGGGTGCGTACCTTCGCCGCGTCGATGATCGCGCTGTACATCGCCATGCTCATGCAAATGCCGCGTCCGTACTGGGCGATGGCCACGGTGTATATCGTCTCCAGCCCGTTTGTCGGCCCAACCAGTTCCAAAGCCCTGTACCGCGCCATCGGCACCCTGATGGGTGCGGCGGCGGCGGTGCTGTTTGTGCCGATGTTCGTGCAGTCACCCTACATTCTGGTGGTGGTGATTGCGCTGTGGACGGGCACCTTGCTGTTCTTGTCCATGCACCTGCGCACCGCGAATAACTATGCCCTGATGCTGGCCGGCTACACCTTGCCGCTGATTGCCCTGCCGGTGGTGGATAACCCTTTGGCGGTCTGGGATGTGGCGGAGGCGCGTACCGAAGAAATCTTCCTCGGCATTGCGGTCGCGGCGGTGGTGGGCGCGATGTTCTGGCCCCGGCGCCTAATGCCGGTGTTCGATGGCTCGGTGGCCAAGTGGTTCAGCGACGCCCAGGTCTACAGCCAGCGCTTTCTCAGCCGCAAGGTCGACCCCGAAGAAGTCAGCAACCTGCGCGGCGGCATGGTCGCCACTTTCAATACCCTCGAATTGATGATCGGCCAACTGCCCCACGAAGGCGCGCGCCCGCAGACAGTACGCAACACCAAGGAACTGCGCGGGCGCATGATTCACCTGCTGCCAGTGATCGACGCTCTGGATGATGCGGTGTACGCCATCGAGCACCGTGCGCCGGAGTTTCTCGACCAGCTCACGCCGTTATTGGAAGCGGCCAACGCCTGGCTGCAAAGCACTACCGAACAAGCGCCCCTGGAACGCTGGCGCGTATTGCGTGACAAGATCGACGCCGCCCAACCCCAAGGCGAAGCGCTGGATGACCGTCACACCTTGCTGTTCTCCAACGCCCTGTACCGCCTGGGCGAATGGGTCGATTTGTGGCAAGACTGCCGCAGCCTGCAAGCCGCCATCCAATGTGAAAGTCAGGACACCTGGCGCGCCGTTTACCGGCACTGGCGCCTGGGCCGGCTCACGCCGTTCCTCGACCGTGGGCTGATGTTCTACTCGGCGTTTTCCACCGTCACCGCAATCATCGTCGCCTCGGTATTGTGGATTCTGTTGGGCTGGACCGACGGCGGCAGCGCCGTGATCCTTGCCGCTGTGGCGTGCAGCTTTTTCGCCTCGATGGACGACCCTGCACCGCAGATCTATCGGTTCTTTTTCTGGACCGCCATGTCGGTGCTGTTCGCCAGCCTGTATCTGTTTCTGGTGCTGCCCAACCTGCATGATTTCCCCATGCTGGTGCTGGCCTTCGCCGTGCCGTTTATTTGCATCGGTACCCTCACGGTGCAGCCACGGTTTTACCTGGGCATGTTGCTGACGCTGGTGAACACCTCATCGTTCATCAGCATCCAGGGCGCTTATGACGCGGACTTTCTCAACTTCGCCAACGTCAACCTGGCCGGGCCCGTGGGTCTGCTGTTCGCGTTCGTTTGGACCTTGATCGCCCGACCCTTCGGCGCCGAACTGGCGGCCAAGCGCCTCACCCGTTTCAGCTGGCGCGACATCGTCAGCCTCACCGAGCCCGCCACCCTGGCCGAGCACCGGCACATGGCCGTACAAATGCTCGACCGCCTGATGCAACACCTGCCGCGCCTGGCGCTCACCGGCCAGGACACTGGCATCGCCCTGCGCGACTTGCGCGTGGCTTTGAACCTGCTCGATCTGCTGGCCTACTCGCCGCGCATCCTCGGTGTGCCACGGGTGTTGCTCAACCAGGTGGTGGAAGGCGTGGGCGGTTACTTCAAGGCCTGCCTGAAGGCGGGTGAACGCTTGCCCGCGCCCAGCGGTCTGCTGATGACCCTGGACCGCACGCGTCGCGCCCTCAACGGCCAGGGCCTGCAAGACGAAGACGACACCCGCCTGCACCTGCTGCACGCCTTGGCCGGCCTGCGCCTGGCGCTGTTGCCCGGGGTGGAGTTCATTGGCGGTACAGAAATGGAAGCGCCGTTACCTGATGGAGCGCCTTTATGATCGGTGACCTGGATATCAGCGGGGTATTCCTGCCCACGCTGCTGGTGCTGATGGGCATTACTTATGTGTTGTTTCTGGTGGTGCACGGGCTGTTGACGCGCATGCACTTCTATCGCCTGGTCTGGCACCGGGCATTGTTCAATGTGGGGCTCTACGCGCTGTTGCTGGGCGCGGTGGACTCACTCAGTCGATATTTGATGACATGAAAAAACCTTTTTTGACTATCGGCCGTGTCGTCCTGACGTTGTTGATCGTGAGTTTCGCGGTCGTCGTTGTGTGGCGCATGGTCATGTACTACATGTTTGCGCCCTGGACCCGTGACGGCCACATCCGTGCCGACATCGTGCAGATCGCCCCGGACGTGTCCGGGCTGATCCAGCGCGTGGACGTGCGCGACAACCAGTTGGTGACCAAGGGCCAGGTGCTCTTCGCCGTCGACCAGGACCGCTTCAAGCTGGCCCTGCGCCAAGCCCAGGCCGCCGTGGCCGACCGCCAGGAAACCCTGGCCCAGGCCCAGCGCGAGTACAAGCGTAACCGGGGCCTTGGCAACCTGGTGCCCAGCGAGCAACTGGAAGAGAGCCAGTCCCGCGTCGCCCGCGCCCAATCGGCCCTGGCCGAAGCCCAAGTGACAGTCGACTCCGCCCAACTCAACCTCGACCGCTCGGTGATTCGCAGCCCCGTGGACGGCTACGTCAACGACCGCGCACCGCGTACCCAGGAGTTCGTCACCGCCGGGCGCCCGGTGCTATCGGTGGTGGACAGCAATTCCTTCCACATCGACGGCTATTTCGAAGAGACCAAGCTCGACGGCATTCACGTAGGCATGGGTGTGGATATCCGTGTGATCGGCGACAACGCGCGCCTGCATGGCCACGTGCAGAGTATCGTCGCCGGTATCGAAGACCGCGACCGCAGCAGCGGCTCCAATCTGTTGCCCAACGTTAACCCGGCGTTCAGTTGGGTGCGCCTGGCCCAGCGGATCCCCGTGCGCATTGCCTTCGATGACGTGCCGGCGGACTTTCGCATGATCGCCGGGCGCACGGCGACGGTGTCGATCATTGACGACAAAGTTGAAGACGGGGGCAAACCATGAAGCGGCTTCTGGCAACCGCTTCCCTGGGGTTGTTGCTGTCGGCCTGCCAAGTAGTAGGCCCGGATTACAAACTGCCGGAGCAGGCTGCGGTCAACCGTGGCGACCTTCAAGGGCCGATCATGGGCGAAGGCAAAAATGTAGTCTCGGCGCCAGTGCCAGCGGATTGGTGGAAGCTGTACAAAGACCCGCGCCTGGACGAACTGGTGCGCCAGGCCATGGCCTCCAACACCGACCTGCGCGTGGCCGCCGCCAATCTGCAGCGCTCGCGTTATCAGGTGCAGCAGGCCGAATCCGCTGGCGGCTGGAGTGCCGGCGTCAAGGCCGAGGCCCAGCGTTTGCAGGAGTCTGGAGAGGCCTTCTTGCTGCCGGACAAAGTCCCGGTGGGCAATATCGGTAGCGTCGGGATTACCACGTCCTATCAATTCGACCTGTTCGGCACCTTGCAGCGTGGCATCGAAAGCGCCCAGGCCAGCGCCGACGCCACCCAGGCTGCGGCGGATATCGCCCGCATCACCCTGGTGGCCGATGTGGTGCGCTCCTATACCCAGGTGTGCGCGGCCAACGAAGAGCTGGCGATTGCCAACGAGTCCCTCGACCTGCAAGCCCAGAGCACCAAACTGACCCAGCGCCTGCGGGATGCCGGGCGCGGCGACGAAACCCAGGTGACTCGCTCGCAAACCCAATACAAATCCCTGCGCGCCGACATACCGCGCTATGAAGCCTCGCGTCAGGCGGCGCTGTTCCGGCTGTCGATGTTGCTGGCCAAACCGGTCGACCAACTGCCAGCCGGCACGGGCACCTGCGCTGAGCTGCCGCATATTGCTCAATTGCTGCCGGTAGGCGATGGCGCCACGCTGCTCAAGCGCCGCCCTGATGTGCGCCAGGCCGAACGCCAGCTGGCCGCCGCCACCGCACGCATCGGCGTGGCGACCGGCGCGTTGTACCCGGACATCAGCATCGGCGCCACGGTAGGCACCGTGGGCCTGCTGGAAAACCTCGGCACGCCTGCCACTAATCGCTGGGGCTTTGGCCCAATGATCAGCTGGACTGTACCGACCAACGGCGCCCGCGCCCGCGTGCATGAAGCCGAAGCCGCGACCCAGGGAGCCCTGGCCCACTTCGACGGCGTGGTGCTCAACGCCATCCGCGAAACCCAGACCGGCCTGGCCCAATACACCGCCGTGTTGCAACGCCGCGACGCCCTGGCCGACGCCGAACAGTCGGCCCGAGAAGCGGCGGGCCAGACCCACCGCTTCTTTCAGGCCGGCCGCGAATCCTTCCTGGCCGACCTGCAAGCCACGCGCACCTACACCGATATGCGTGCGCAATTGGCGGCGGCCAACACCCAGGTTGCCATGAGCCAGATCGACCTGTTCCTGGCCCTGGGCGGCGGTTGGGAAAGCGGACGAACGCAAGGGCAAAAACCCGGCAAACCGTGAGGTGATTGCTATGCTTTCTTGGGTGAGGCCCGCTGGCGCCTCACCCGACAAAGCTCGCGTTTGCTCATGGGGATTCCAAGAATGAAAAACCCTTATGCTCCCGCTTTCTGGTGCGTGCTCTTCGCACTGGTTTTGTTATCGGCCGCGTATTTTTACGGCGTCATGCTCGCCCATCAACTCGACAAGGCGATGGTGTTCCTCGACAGCGCCTGCCTGGTGATCGGCACTTTGTCCATCGGCGTGGTGGCCTGGGCGTCGTATCAAAACCAGCGGGTGAAGAAAAAACTCCTCGAGCAGGGCAAGACCCGCGTGGCGATCTGGGACACCAAGGTCGCCCTGCGCCGCGTCGAAACCGTGTTCGACCGCTATTTCTGGGGCAGTTACTGGCAGCCGGGGCGCACGTTCCAGGAAGTCATGGGCGACCTCACCGGCACGCCGCTGGAAAAAAGCCTCGAAGTCCTGAAAAAACAATGCGTGCTGCTGGACCGACAGGTTGCCGACGGTAGGCATTGGCTGGATAACGCGCGGGAATTGTCCGACGTGGCCACGCAAATGGCCCGCGAGCGCTACCAGCTGGATTTTTGCGACCCCAAGGCCGACACCCCCGGCAACGCCGTGATACACCGCGAGTTCGAGGTGTTGGTGTACACCTGGACCGCGCGCTTGAAGAGTTTTGATCACCAACTGGATGAAGTCGAACAAGAGTACTCCTGAACTCCTGCTGAACTGATCCCTCTGAAAGGCTGGGCCGTTTACGCCCGCCAGTGCTAATCTTCCCCCGTTTTCGGCGGGCTTGAGCCAATCCCCTCAGGGGTTCAAGGAAGACAGCCCACTTCTCACAGGATTTGATCAGGTCACTTCATGAATAAGCCAGCCGTTGTTTTCTTGGGTTTTGTTGTCGCCGTCGGCGCCGTCAGTGCGGGCGGTGCCTGGTACACCGGTAAACAACTGGAGCCGGTCCTGCAAACCGCTATCCAGAGCGCCAATAAAGAACTGCAGACCTCCATGGCCGGCGTCGATGGTAGCGTGACCCTGGAGCTGGTGTCCCTGGACCGTGGCGTGTTCAGCAGCACCGCGCACTATCGCCTCAAGGGCCAAGGCAGCGTGTTCGGCGAAGACAACCCGAACCCCGAATTGCTGTTCGTCGACCATATCGAACACGGCCCGCTGCCGTTCTCGCGCCTGGTGACCCTCAAGTGGTTGCCGGTCATGGCCACCAGTCACTACGAACTGGAAAAGAACCCCACCACCGAAAAATGGTTCGCCGCCAGCAAAGACGTGTCGCCGCTCAAAGGCGTGGCGAATATCGGCTACAGCCGTTCGGTCAGCGGCAACATCGAATTGCTGCCGCTGGAGTTCAAGGATGACACCTCCTCGGTGAGCTTCTCCGGCGCCAACCTGGAATTCGACAGCAGCGCCGAAGGCCAGAAGGTCAAGGCTGATGGGTTCATGAACAGCCTCAAGGTCGCGGCGATCGATGCCAATGGCGCACCGTTCGAAGCGGAACTGGCTGGCCTGACCGTCGCCAGCAACCTTGAAAAGTCCACCTTTGGCTTCTACACCGGCCAGAACACTGTGGAGCTGACCGACACCAAGGTCACCTTCGGTCCGCAGAAAGCCGTGCTGACCCTCAAGGGCTTCGAGCAGAAAGATTCCACCCAAGCCAAGGACAACAACCTGGCCGGTCGCGTCGACTACAAAATCGACGAGATCGGTTACCAGGGCAAGCCGGTCGGCTCGGCGGCCATGGCTGTGAGCATGAAGAACGTCGACATCCCGGCGATGCTGGTGCTGACCAAGCTCTACCAGGACAAAATGCAACCGGTGCAAGCCGCTGCCGCTGCCGGCCAACCGGTACCGGAACTGCAATTGACCGAAGCCGAGCAGGCCCTGGCCGAAGCCAACGTCAACCAGGTATTGGCTGCCAAGCCGCAACTGGCGGTGGAAAACCTGTCGCTGAAAACCACCCACGGCGAAAGCAAGTTCAACCTGGTGGTCGACCTGGCCAAGCCAACGTCGATGGAGCTGCCGCCGGTTGAGCTGGGCAAGCAGATGATTGCGCTGCTCGATGCCAACCTGACCCTGTCCAAGCCGATGATCAGCGACGTGGCCGCCCTGCAAGCCCAGGTCGGCGGCGTGACTGACCCCAAAGCCATCGAGCAGCAATCGCAGATGGCGGCCGAGATGGTCAGCGGCATGGCCGTCGGCACCCAAATGGCAACCCTGGTGGGCACCGATGTGGTTTCCAAGCTGCACTACGCCAATAACGAAGTGACTTTCAACGGCCAGAAAATGACCGTTGAGCAGTTCCTCAGCTTTGTGATGTCCAAGGCCGGTGCGGTCAGCGGCGCCCAGTAAGCGCTGAAAATGCAGTAAAAAATGTGGGAGCTGGCTTGTATGGGAGCTGGCTTGCCTGCGATAGCATCGCCCCGGTCTGGCTGAACGACCGCGGTGCCTGCATCGCGGGCAAGCCCGGCTCCCACACAAACCCGGCTCCCACATTCGTTTTGTGTGAGGGCAAAAAATCGCGCTCGCACAATTCTGAACAATTGTTCTGAATTGCACTTCCCCCTACTTCGCTAAGAGATAGTTCCTACAGGAAAGCTAGGTCGGGTCCCGAGACGCCGACACCCTGATGCGTTTCGCTCAGGATCACCTATCGTTAAGGCTTTCCGTGTGTAAGGAAGCTCACGATATGCTGCGAAACCACCCCTACAGTGCCTCCGGCCGGTTGCGTCTGCTTATCGGGGCCGCCCTGTGCAGCCAGTTGCTGGTTCCAGGCCTTGCGTTTGCCGACCCAGCCTACGACGCCCTGATCATCCAGGCCCGCAACGGCCACTTCACGCCGGCGCTGACCCAACTGCGCCAACTCTCCGCCGAACGCCAGACCCCAGGCCAGGTCAGCGACCACCTGGTGATCGCCGGCTGGGCCGGGCAAGACGCAGAAGTGCTTAAGGTGTACGAGGCGCAAGGCAAGCATCGCAACCTCACCACCCAGGCACTCGCCACGGTGGCGCGCACTTATCGCAATCAAAAGCAGTGGGCTCAGGCCGAAGCGGTCTATCGCCAGGCGCTGCTGCGTGAACCCAATAACGTCGACCTGCAACTGGGCCAGGCCCTCACCCAGGCCGATGGCGGCAAAGCCAACGAGGCGGTGCAACGCCTGCGCACGCTGGTGGCGGCCCAACCCAATGACCCCAACCGCCGCATGGCCCTGGGGTATGCGCTGACACGTGCCGGCCTGAACTACGACGCGCTGTTCGAATTCGACCAAGCCTTTATCCGCGCCGGTGACAAGCCCGAAGTGGCCCGTGAATACATCGTTGCCCTGCAAAAGGCTCGGCTGCCGGAGCCAGCACTGCGCCTCTCGGCCAAGCGCCCGGGGTTGGTGGACGCCGTCACCCAGCGCCGCCTCGAAGGCGACCTTGCCGCCGAGCGTGTGCGCATGGCCGAGTTCGCCACGCGTACAGAAAAAGAACGCTACGTCATCGCAGACCGTGCCCTGCAGGACTACGACAAACTGATCAGCCGCTGGGCTCCCGACGCCACAGCCAAGGACGATGTCATCCGCTGGCGCATCGACCGCCTGGGTGCGCTCAAGGCGCGAGCACGGCATGCCGAGGTGATCCGCGATTACCAGACCCTCACCAGCGAAGGCGTGCAACTGCCCACCTACGCCTTGCGTTGGGTCGCCGGCTCTTACCTGGAACAGCGCCAGCCGGAAAAGGCCGAGCCGTTGTACCGCCAGGTACTCACCGCCCCTGACACAGACGCCAGCTATCGGGTCGATGACAGCACGGCGCTGTTCTACGCCTTGTTGGAAAGCGACAAGGTCGAAGAGGCCCGCCAGGTCGCCAACAACCTGGCCAAGGAGCAAAACCCCCGCGTTGAGCTCAAGGGCTTGCCCATTGGCAACCCCAATGACAACTGGATGGACGCCCAACAATTATCCGCCCAGGCCGGTACCTATGGCGGTGACCTGCCTGGCAGCGAGGCCAGCCTGGAAGCGCTGGTGGCCAAGGCACCGGGCAACGTGGGTCTGCGCCTGGCCCAGGCCGACATGTACCGTGCCCGCGACTGGCCGCGCCGCGCCGAAGGCACGCTCAAGGAAACCGAAACCCAGGCCCCCCGCGACATCGGCCTGGAAGTCTCCCAAGCCTATACCGCCATGGACTTGCAAGAGTGGCGGCAGATGGACACGCTCACCGACGACGTGCTCGCCCGCAACCCGGACAACCGTCAGGTGCAGCGCCTGAGCCGCCTGCGCGATGTGCACGACATGGCCGAGCTGCGTGTCGAAGCCTACACCGGCAAAAGCTACGGTGGCGGCAATAACAACGACGCCGGTGCCGTCTCCGGCAGCCGAGACTGGGGCATTGAAAGCGTGATCTACACGCCGCCCATCGACGAAGACTGGCGCCTGTTCGCTGGTGCCGGCTATGCCACCGCCGACTTCCAGGAAGGCACTGGCCAACATCGCTGGCAGCGCGTGGGCGTGGAGCGTCGCACCCGTGACATGACCATCGAAGCCGAAGTGTCCAACCATTCCTATGGCGACGGTTCCAAGCAAGGCGCCAGCGTGTCGATTGCCCGCGACATCAACGACCACTGGCAATACGGCGGCAGCCTCGGCTATTTGCTCAGCACCACGCCGTTGCGGGCCCTGAATGACGGCGTCACAGCCAACGGCGGCAGCGGTTTTATCCGCTGGCGCGCCAACGAAAGCCGCGAGTGGAAACTGACCCTCAGCCCGTCCCATTTCAGCGACGGCAACGACCGCTTCGAAGCCTTGCTCACCGGCCGCGAAGGCCTATACAGCTCGCCCCATGTGCAAGTGGACCTGGGCCTGGAAGTGGGCGCCAGTCGCAACAGCAAGGAAGACACCGTGTACTTCAACCCGAAGTCGGACTTCACGGTGTTGCCCATGATCAACGTCAATCACGTGCTCTATCACCGCTACGAAACCCAGTGGAGTCAGCAGTTCCAAATCGGCGCGGGTACCTACAGCCAGCGTGACTACTCCACCGGCGGTATCGGCCTGATTGGCTACGGCCAACGCTATCGCTGGAACGACGTACTGGAAATGGGCGCCAACCTCAGCCTGATCAGCCGACCTTATGACGGTGATCGCGAACGCGATCTGCGCCTGCTCGTCGACCTCACTTACCGTTTCTAAAAGAGCCTGACCATGACCGTCCTCAGCCGTTGCTTGTTGGTCCTGGGTGTAATGCTGGCCGCCGCCTGCGCCCAACAACCCGCGCCCTACACTCCACCCGCCGAACGGCCGATAGCGCCCAACGAAGCGCCGTGGCCGAAGAACCACTTCCTGGGCATTGCCTATCACGACGTAGAGGATCGCGACCCCGATCAAGCCGTGGTGGCGGTGCGCACCGAGCGTTTGATCGAGCAGCTGGCGTGGCTGCGGGAGAATGGCTACCAGGCGGTCAGCGTCGATCAGATCCTGGCGGCCCGGCGCGGCGGCCCGGCATTGCCACCCAAGGCGGTGATGCTCAGCTTCGATGACGGTTATTCCAGCTTCTACACCCGCGTGATGCCGATTCTGCGTGCCTACCACTGGCCTGCATTGCTGGCACCGGTGGGGTCCTGGATCGACACGCCGTTGAACCAACCGGTGGATTTTGCCGGTACGCCACGACCACGGGGAGAGTTCCTGACGTGGCAGCAGATTCGTGAAGTGTCCCAGTCTGGCCTGGTGGAAATCGCCGCTCACACCGACGCCAATCACAAGGGCATCCTGGCCAACCCCCAGGGCAACCTGGAACCGGCCGCCACCACGCGAAGTTTTGATCCCAAGACCAACGGCTACGAAAGCGAAGCGCAGTTCCAGGCGCGTATGCGGGCTGACGTCGCCGCGATTTCGAACAAAATCCGTACCGTCACCGGCAAGGCACCGCGTGTGTGGGTGTGGCCGTATGGGGCTGCCGATGGCACCTCGTTGGCGGTAGTCGGCGAGCACGGCTACGAGATGGCGCTGACCCTGGAAGACGGGCTCGACGACCTCGGTAACCTGATGAACAGCCCACGCTTTCTGGTGGCCTCCGACCCGGACGGCGAGCATTTTGCCAACAGCATGGTGGCCGTGCAGACCAAAGCGCCGATGCGCGTGCTGCACGTAGACCTGGACAACGTGTACGACCCCGACCCGGCCCAACAGGCGCGCAACCTCGACGTGCTGGTTCAGCGCGTGGTGGACATGGGCGCCGGCACCGTCTTCCTGCAAGCCTTTGCCGACCCCAAGGGCGACGGCCTGGTGCATTCGCTGTACTTCCCCAACCGCCACCTGCCGATGCGTGCCGACCTGTTCAACCGGGTCGCCTGGCAGTTGCACACCCGCGCCCATGCCAGTGTGTACGCGTGGATGCCGGTGCTGAGTTTTGCCCTCGACCCCAAGCTGCCGCGTGTCACCCGCTGGGACCCGAAAACCGGCCAGGTCGGCCCCGACCCGGATCAATACAAACGCCTGTCGCCATTTGATCCCAAGGTGCGGCAGGTCATCGGTGAGATCTACCAAGACCTGGCGCGTGTAGGGCCGATTGACGGCATCCTCTACCACGATGATGCGGTGTTCAACGACTTCGAAGACGCCAGCCCGGCCGCGCTCAAGGCCTACGCCGCCCAAGGCTTGCCGAGCAGCATCGCCGCCCTGCGTGCCGACCCGGCCGTGATGCAGCGCTGGACCCGTTTCAAAAGCCGCTACCTGATCGACTTCACCCATGAGCTCACCGCCAAGGTTCGCGCCATCCGTGGGCCGCAGGTACTCACCGCGCGCAATATCTTCGCCGAGCCGATGCTCAACCCCGGCAGCGAAACCTGGTTCGCGCAGAACCTCGATGACTTCCTCCAGGCCTACGACTGGACCGCGCCGATGGCCATGCCGTTGATGGAAGGCCAGGAAGTGAAAACCTCCAACGCCTGGCTGGAAAAACTCATCGCCACGGTCAAGACGCGCCCCGGCGCGATGCAAAAAACCATCTTCGAATTGCAAGCCAAAGACTGGCGCACCCAAGCCGCACCGGATATCAGCGCTGAGCAATTGGCAGAGTGGATGGGTGTACTCAAACGCCAGGGCGTCACCAGTTTCGGCTACTACCCGGACAACTTCCTGGAAAACTCCCCGGACTTGAAGACCATCCGTCCGGCCCTCTCCAACCAATGGAACCCTTGATCATGGTTGACAGAATCCTGGCTCTATTCGTGTTGGCACTGGTACTGGGCTTGCCCCTGGGCCTGATCTTTCTGGTGACCGGGCAGTTCCTGATGGACTTCGTGTTCTTCTACCCGCTGTTCATGTCGGCGCTGTGGATCGCCGGTGGCCTGTATTTCTGGCTGCACTGGGAACGCCACTGGCCGTGGGAAGAAGACACGCCGGCGCCGACCCTGGCCGGCGAGCCGCTGATCTCGATCATCATCCCTTGCTACAACGAGGGCGATAACGTCGCCGACACCATTGATGCGGCCCTCGGCCAGGTGTACCCGAACATCGAAGTGATCGCGGTCAACGATGGCTCCAGCGACAACACCGCCGCAGTACTCGATGCCCTTGCGTTGCAACACCCGCGCCTGCGCGTGCTGCACCTGGCGCAGAACCAGGGCAAAGCCGTGGCCCTGCGCATGGGCGCCGTGGCCGCCCGCAGCGAATACCTGGTGTGCATCGACGGCGATGCCTTGCTCGACAAAAACGCGGCCGCCTACATGGTCGCGCCGATGCTCGACAACCCGCGCCTGGGCGCCGTCACCGGCAACCCGCGCATTCGTACCCGCTCGACCCTGATCGGCCGAGTGCAGGTCGGCGAGTTCTCCTCGATCATCGGTTTGATCAAGCGTACCCAGCGGGTATTCGGCCGGATCTTCACGGTCTCTGGTGTGGTGGTGGCGTTCCGCAAGAAAGCCCTGGACCGCATCGACTACTGGAGCACCGACATGATCACCGAGGACATCGATGTCAGTTGGAAGCTGCAACTCGATCACTGGGCGATCTTCTACGAGCCGCGCGCGCTGTGCTGGATCCTCATGCCCGAAACCGTCGGCGGCCTGTGGAAACAACGCCTGCGCTGGGCCCAGGGCGGCGCCGAAGTGCTGTTCAAGAACATCCGTGGCATCTGGCAATGGCGCCACCGCTACCTGTGGCCGCTGTTGTTCGAATACTGCCTGTCCACCGGCTGGGCCTTCACCTTCCTGCTGTCGGTGATCTTCTGGGCCGTGGGTAAATTCGTCACGCTGCCGGCGGCGATCACCGTGAGCTCGTTGGTGCCGCCCGCGTTCACCGGGCTGGTGCTGGCGATGGTGTGCCTGCTGCAGTTTGCGGTGAGCATCCTGATCGACCGGCGCTACGAAAAAGACCTGTGGAAAACCCTGTTCTGGACCGTGTGGTACCCGATGGTGTTCTGGCTGGTCAGCCTGCTCACCACGCTGGTCAGCTTTCCCAAGGTGTTGTTCAACCAGCATCAGAAACGCGCACGCTGGGTCAGCCCGGACCGCGGTATCAAACCTGCACAAGAGGAGGCGTGATCATGAAACTGGTCAGAACTCGCCAAAACACACTGATGTGGATCGTCGATGTGCTGCTGACCCTGCTGGCCTGGGGTGGGTTGATCTGGTTGCTGGCGCGAGGCATCAGCGCCATGCTTGAAACCCATGGCGGCCCGCGCATCGAGGCGCCTATCTTTGCGGCGCTCAACACCTTGCAGGTTTACCTGTGGATCGCGCTGTTCAATGCGGTGATCCTGATCAGTTGGGCACGTTATCAGCAGCATCGCGGGCGCAAATTCGCCCAGCGCCGCGCCGAGGCCAATGCGCTGAGCGACCAGCACCTGAGTGAAAGTTTCAACTTGGGCGATGGCGACCTCGAACAACTGCGCCGCCCCGGCGTGCTGGTGATCCACAACGACGAAGAAGGCGGCGTCGAAGAAGTGAAATCCCATGTCTCCCGCGACGTCGAACGCCCCGGCCTGACCCTGGTACCCGACAAAGACAAGGGCATTGGCTAGACCTAAGCGAACGCAATGCCCAAAGCAATGAAGACCCGATGTGGGAGCTGGCTTGCCTGCGAAAGCGATAGTGCAGTAACAGTTGCAGTGACTGACACACCGCCTTCGCGAGCAAGCCCGCTCCTACAGGTAGTATTTCCACCCATGGCTTGCAGTGGTTCACTCCTCTTGTTGGAATTCCGATAAATGGGATCCAATTCACAAAACCCCCGCGAACTTTTCCCCCTTCTCCGGTACTAACCTAACTCGACGAACATCTGATGGCTAAATAATGGCAGTCGGAAAGTCATTCGTCGAATCGCCATCAAAACAGTTGCCGCTTGTCGGAATAATCACCGTAAGTGCCCGACTTAAACCCTTTTGATGAAAAATTATTATTAATAATCAACAGGTTAGAAAGCTAATCAGTCGAGCGGCCCAACTTCGCCCGTTTCTAGGCGAGCTGGAAGTTCGATGTTAGTTTCGCGGCCCTTGATTTTCGATGGATCGAACATGTCTTCGTTATTGCCATGGACCCGGTTATTGCTCTGCACCTTCCTGCTCAGTTGCATGGGCCTGAACAGTGCATCCGCCGCCCCCACGCCTGGCGATCAGGATTTGATCCGCGACCGGCAGAACCGCTTGCTTGAAGAGCAACAGCGGCGCCTCCAGGAACTCCAGGACCTGCCCGGCAAAGCGGACAAGCCCCAAGCCCCGGCAACCCCGGCCGACACCCGTTGCTTCCCGATCAAAACCATCGAACTCAAAGGCGCCGACAGCCTGCCGGCGCCCGACCGCGAGCGCTTGCTCAAGCCCTACATCGGCCAGTGCCTGGGCGTGTCCCAGCTCAACGAGCTGCTCAAGGTCATCACCGACTACTACTTGGGCAAAGGCCGCGTTACCAGCCGTGCCTACCTGCCACAGCAAGACCTCTCCACCGGCCATCTGCAAGTGCTGGTGGTGGAGGGCAAGCTCGAAGCCCTGCGCAGCGCCGATGGCAGCACAGTGACCGACCGCGAACTGGCCATGGCCTTTCCCGGCAAAGTCGGCGAAGCGCTGAACCTGCGTGAAATCGAGCAACTGGTAGACCAGCTCAACCGCCTGCCGTCCAAACAAGCGCAGATGGAACTCACCCCCGGCAAGCAAATCGGCGGCAGCGATGTGGTGGTCAAGAACACTGCGCAAAAGCCCTGGCGCGCCAGCCTGTCGCGCAACAACGACGGGCAGAAAAGCACTGGCGAACAGCAATGGGGCGCTGGCCTTGAGTGGGACAGCCCACTCGGCCTGGGTGACCAACTGATGCTGCGCGGCGGCCACGACGCCATCAGCGACCACCAGAAAACCTCGAAAAACACCATGCTCTACTACAACGTGCCCTGGGGCTGGTGGAACTTCAGCTACACCTACAGCGAAAGCGACTACCGCACCTACGGCGTCACCGACGGCTTCAAATACAAGCAGGACGGCGACAACCAGAACCACCAACTGCGCGCCGAGCGGGTGATCCATCGCGACGACGTCAGCAAGACCTCGGTCAACGTCGGCCTGGCGCACCTGCGCACCAACAACTACATCCTCGACGTGCGCACCGCGCCCAGCAGCAACCGCCTCAGCGAACTGCAACTGGGCGTCAACCACGGTCGGCGCATCGGCAGTGCCTTCGTCAACCTGGACCTTGGCATGCAAAGCGGCATCGGCCTGCTCGACGCCCAGTCTCAAGACGAGCGTGACCCGCTCGGTCGGCGCCAGCCCAATTCGCGCTACCGCAAATACACCGCGACCGTCAGCTACCTGCAACCGTTCAGCCTGTGGGGCGAGTCGTTCAGCTTCAGCAGTTTGGCCACCGGCCAACGCAGCGAAGACCCGCTGTTTTCGCCGCAGCGCATGAGCCTTGGCGGCTCGGCCTCGGTGCGCGGTTTCAAGGACCAGTTGCTGACCGGCGACAGCGGCGGCTACTGGCGCAACGAAGTGCGCTGGGCGCGCCCGGTGACCCTCGACTGGATGCGCCCGGCCTTCGCCGAGTACGGCGCCAGTGTCGGCTACGACCAAGGCGTGATCCGCAACGACCGCTACAACGACAACGTTCATGGCCGGGTGTCCAGCAACTCCCTGGAGCTGTTCGCCCGTGGCAAACACGTCAGCACCAGCGTGACCTTTGCCCATTCGTTAGAAAGACCCGGTGTGGTGACCGAGCGCGAAGCGCCGATCTACTTCCGCATGGATTTTTTCCTGTAATTCAACGCCCCGCTGCATGAGAGCCTGACAATGGATGTTCGCCAATTCGCCTTCCTGGCCCGCCAACCTTCTGCCGCCCTGAAGCGCAGGGACGCGTTCTTCGGCCTGCCCAAGCGCGGGCTGGCGTTGATCCTTGCCAACGCACTGTTCTGGCAGCCGCTGCTGGCCCAGGCTGAGGGCATCGTGGTCAGTGCGCCGGGCACCACCGTGGGCGCGGCGGGCAATGGCGTGCCGGTGGTCAACATCGCCACCCCCAATGGCGCGGGCTTGTCCCATAACCAGTTCAAGGACTACAACGTCGGCCCCAACGGCGTGATCCTCAACAATGGCAACGGCGCCATGGTCAACACCCAGCTGGGCGGGATCATTGTCGGCAACCCCAACCTCAAGGGCGGCGCGGCGAACGTCATCCTCAACGAAGTCAACGGCGGCAGCCCCAGCCAGTTGCGCGGCTACACCGAAGTGGCGGGGCAGTCGGCCAAGGTCATCGTCGCCAACCCGTACGGCGTGACGTGCAGCGGTTGCGGCTTTATCAACACCCCCAACGTCACCCTCACCACCGGCAAACCGGTGCTCGACGCCAGCGGCCAATTGCAGCGCTATGAAGTGGATGGCGGCGCCGTGACCATCGACGGCCAGGGCTTGAACGCCAGCAATGTCGAACGCTTCGATATCATCACCCGCTCGGCCAAGATCAACGCACAAATCAACGCCCGCGAACTCAACGTGATCGCCGGGCGCAACGACGTCGATGCGCAAAGCCTGAAAACCACCGCCCGTGCCGATGACGGCAGCGCCAAACCCGAGTTGGCAATCGACTCCTCGGCCCTGGGCGGCATGTATGCCGGCGCGATCAAACTGGTGGGCACCGAGGCCGGTGTGGGCGTGAAGCTCGACGGCACCCTGGCGGCCAGTGGTGGCGATATTCAGCTCGACGCCAACGGGCGCCTGAGCATGGCGCAAACGGTGGCCACCGGTAACGTCAAAGTCACCGCGCAAAACGTCGACCTCACCGACAAGGTCTACGCCAACGGCAACGTGCAGGTCACCAGCGCCCAGGCCCTGGTCAACCGCAAGAGCATCGCCGCCGGCCAGCGCATCGAGATCAACGCGGCCAGCGTGAACAACCCCGGCATCATCGAAGCCGGCGTCGCCGCTGATAACAGCCGCAACACCACCGGCGATCTGGTGGTGAACGCGCAAACCGTCACCACCAGCGGCAACCTGTTGGCCAGCCGTGCACTGGCGATCACCGCCGCGCAAGCGCTGACCAACCAGGGCGCGATCATCCAGGCCAAGACCGTCGAGGTCAGCAGCGCCAAACTCACCAATCAGGGCGCCAGCGCACGTCTGTTTGGCGAACAAACCCTGGCGATCAACTCGCCGGCCATCGTCAACCTTGGCGGCCTGATCCGCTTCGGCGAAGGCCAGGCCGCCACGCTCAACAGCGCCTCCCTGGACAACCGCCAAGGCCGTATCGAAATGGCCGGTGGCAGCCTGGTGCTCACCAGTGCCGACCTGAACAACAGCGGCGGGCAAGTCATCGCCAACGACCTGACCGTCAACGCCGGCAACCTGAACAACCAGAACGGCGTGTTGGTGGCCAAAACCGCGACCGTCACTGCCAGCAACCTCGACAACAGCCTCAAGGGCTTGATCCAGGCCGACGGTGGCGCGCTCAACCTCGCCGTTTCCAACACCTTCAACAACAATCAGGGTTTTACCCAGGCCAACACCGATCTGAACGTAACTGCCGGCACCCTCAGCAGCAACGCAGGCGGCGTACTGAGCGCCGACACCGGCAAGCTCACCCTCACCGCCGCGCAACAGCTCAACAACGCCCAGGGCCGCTTGCAGGCCGGGCAGGGCGATATCGAACTGCACGCCGCGAACCTGGATAACCAGAGCGGCACGATCGTCGGCAAGCAACTGCTGCTCGACGTGGCCGGCGGCGACATCGACAACCGCGCCGGGCGCGTGTTGGGTGACCACCTCGACGTGCGCGCCTCGGGCCTCGACAACCGCAACGCCGGCCTGCTGGCCGGTGGTGCCCAGGGCGTAAGCCTGCTGCTCAAAGGCCCGGGCCAGTTGCTCAACGCCCAGGGCCGCATCCAGAGCGAGGGCCTGCTGCAACTGCAAGGCGAGCGCTTGGACAACAGCGCCGGCATCCTGCTGGGCCAGACCGTCGACGTCACCGCGCAGACCTTCACCAACAGCAACAAAGGCGCGCTGGTCAGCGACGGCGGCGACGTGGTGCTCAAGGTCAGCGACCTGCTCGCCAACGTCGGCGGCCAGATCGACGCGGGCGAACGCAGCGTGCTGGTCAAGCAGCTCACCACCCTCAACAACGACGGCGGCACCCTGCGCGGCAAGCGCCTGGACATCGCCGCCCAGCACCTGAGCAACGACAACGGCCAACTGCTGGCCGGCGCCGAAGGCCTGAGCTACAGCGGCCAGGATGTGAGCAACCGCAAGGGTCTGATCCTCAGCGGCGGCGCGCTCACCGAACTGAACACCACCCGCCTGGATAACCAGGGCGGCACCGTGCAGGGCGACAGCCTGAGCGTCACCGCCAACAGCGTCGACAACGCCAGCGGCGGCCTGATGGCCAGCCTGGTCGGCAACCTGCAACTGACCGTAGAGGCCCTGGCCAACCGTGGCGGCAAGCTGTTCGGCAAAGAACAAGTGACCGTCAGCGGCGCCAGCCTCGACAACAGCGCGGGCGGCCAGGTCAGCGGCAATCAGATCAACCTGACCTCACGCAACACGCTCACCAACCAGGGCGGCCTGATCGAAGCCAACCAGGGCCTGGCCCTCACCGGCGGCAACCTGGATAACAGCGTCAGCGGGCAACTGCGTGCATTGGGCGGCGCCAGCAGCAAACTCAACCTCAGCGGCGCGCTGAACAACCAGAACGGCACCCTCGAATTCGGCAGCCAGGCCTTCAGCCTTGACGCCGCCAGCCTCAACAACCAGAACGGCATGTTGCAACACGCCGGCACCGGCCTGTTCCACCTCAACACCGCCAGCCTCGCAGGCAGCCAGGGCAATATCCAGGGCATGGGCAGCGCCGACTGGGCATTCGGTAAAGTCGACGGCCTGGGCCGTGTGCAACTCAACGACGTGCTCACCTACAAGAGCGACCAAGGGCTGGCCCTCAAGGCCGGTGACCGCTTGGCCAGCGCCAAGGGCTTGATCCTCAACGTGGCCAGCCTGGATAACGGCGGCGAACTGCTCAGCGACGGCGACATCAGCATCACCACCGGCGATATCACCAACAGCGGCCGCGTCTCGGCCCTGCAAACACTCACCGTCGCCGCCAACAACCTCAGCCAGAACGGCGGCCGCCTGGCGGCCACCAATGCGCGCCTGACCCTGGGCGGCACCCTGGACAACCTCGGTTTCCTCACCGCCCGCCAGCAACTGGACATCGCCGCCGCGCAAATCAACAACCGTGGCACCCTCGGTGCCCAGGGTGCAGTGAACCTCACCGCAGTCAACGGCATCACCAATGCCGCCAACACGCTGCTGTTCAGCGGCGGCGACATGACCTTGCGCAGCAATGGCTTCAGCAACAGCTATGGCGATGTCTACAGCAAAGGCAACCTGAGCTTCGCCGCCCGCGATGGCGGGCGTGCCGTGCTGTTCAGCAACCGCTCCGGCACCGTGGAAAGCGAAGGCTCGATCGGCATCAATGCGGGCTTTATCGAAAACGCCAAAGATGAATTCGAACTCGGGCAAACGCTGACCACCGGCAGCTTGAGTTGGATCTGTGGCCAGCACTGCGGCGAGAGCGACAACTGGGAACGTGGCGAGATCACCATCTACGAAACGTACCTTGAGGCGGCGACCAAGGACTCGGTAGCGGCGCGCCTGGTGGCGGGCAAAAACATGCTGCTGCAAGGCGACACTGTGCAGAACCGCTACAGCCTGATGGCCGCCAATGGCGACTTGAGCATCACCGCCGGTGACCTGCTCAACCAGGGCGCTGCCACGCGCACGGGCCAGCGCAAGCTTGTCATCGGCACGCCAGGTCACGTCTCCGACGATTTGTTTGAACGCATGCAATATGTCGACGTGCCCGCGTTCAATGCGGCCACGGCGGCCGGGAATTTCGATAAGGCGCGCTTCGAAGAACTCAAAAGCCGCTCACCCAATAGCCTACCGTTCGCCTACGCAAGTGACGTCACCACCTGGACCAACAACAGCGGCCCCGGCTACGACGCCACCCTGCAAGCGGGCGGCACGGTCAACCTCAACGTCGCCCGCACCCTGCAAAACGGCACGCTGCACAACAACACCCTGGCCCAGTTGACCGGCACCCTCGGCGACGATCAGACCGGCATCCCCGTCGGCGGCATCAACATCAACCTGAGCAAACACGCCAACGACCCGAGCGCCCAGGCGCCTGGCAGCGTATTGCCCGTGGTAGGCGTTGCCCCTGGTGGCGGCTTCGTGCCTGTGGACTACACCGGCACCGCGTTTGCCCCGGTCGATCCCACCACCTCGCCCACCTTCCAACTGCCCAAGGGCGAGTACGGTCTGTTCGTCAAAAACGCCGACCCTACCAGCCACTACCTGATCGAGACCAACCCCGAATTCACCTCGGTGTCGGGCTTCTTCAGCTCCGACTACATGCTCGGCAAACTCGGTTTCACTGCCGACAATGCCTGGCGCCGCCTCGGAGACGGCCAGTACGAAACCCGCCTGATCCGCGACGCCGTGCTCGCCCAAACCGGCCAACGCTTCCTCGCCGGCGGCCTGTACAGCGACGCCGACCAGTTCCGCTACCTGATGGACAACGGCCTTGCCAGCAAAGACGCCCTGCGCCTGAGCCTGGGCGTGGCCCTCACCGACCAGCAAGTCGGCGCCCTGACCCACGACATCGTGTGGATGGAAAACCGCGTCATCGACGGCCAGACCGTCCTCGTACCGGTGCTGTACCTGGCCCAGGCCGACTCGCGCAACGTGCGCGGCAACAGCCTCATCCAGGGCCGCGACCTCAACCTGGTCACCGGCGGCGACCTGATCAACGTCGGCACCTTGCGCGCCAGCAACAACCTCTCCGCCATCAGCAGCGGCAGCATCTACACCGGCGGCCTGGTCGAAGCCGGCAACAACCTCAACCTGCTCGCCCAGGACAGCATCCGCAACGCCATGGCCGGCGAAATCCGCGGCAAACAAGTCAGCCTCACGGCCCTCAAAGGCGACATCACCAACGAAACCACCGCCATCCAGGTACGTGACGGCGCCGGCATGCGCACCCTCACCGACACCAGCGCCGGCACCATCGTCGCCCGCGAAAACCTCGCCATCGACGCCGGCCGCGACCTCACCAACCGAGGCGCACTGGTAGCGGGCAACGACGCTAACTTAACCGCCGGCCGCGACCTCAACCTCATCGCCGCCAGCGACACCAGCGTCAAACACGAGACCCGCAACGGCGGCGAGAAATCCAGCATCACCACCGACGTCAAAAACCTCGCCGCCAGCGTCACGGCGGGCGGCAACCTCAACATGCAGGCCGGGCAAGACGTCAACATCATCGGCAGCACCGCCACCGCCGGCAAAGACCTCAACATCGCCGCCGGCCGCGACCTCAACGTCGCCTCGGTCAGCGACATGCACAACGTTGAGGGCAAGGAAAAGGACGGCAAAAAACGCATCAAGACCTCGGACGACCAGACCACTCAAGTGGCGAGCGTGCTGACGGCGGGTGGGGATTTTGTCAGCCAGGCGGGGCGTGACACCACGATCGTGGCGAGCAGGATCAGTGCGGGGAATGAGGCTTATCTGTATAGCGGGGATAAGTTGAGTTTGTTGGCTGCGCAGAACAGCACCTACAGCCTTTACGACATGAAGGAGAAGGGGGGCTGGGGCGCGAAGAAGACCAAGCGTGATGAGGTGACCCACGTTACAAATGTGGGGACTGAGATCAAGACTGGTGGTGATCTGTCGCTGGTCAGTGGCGGTGATCAGCTGTATCAGCGGGCCAAGCTTGAGAGCGGTAAGGACCTGGCCATCACCAGTGGCGGCGCGGTGACCTTCGAGGCGGTCAAAGACCTGCACCAGGAGAGCCACGAGAAGAGCAAGAGTGACCTGGCGTGGACCAGCGCGAAGGGCAAGGGGAATACCGACGAGACGTTGCGCCAAAGTGAGTTGAAGGCACAGGGTGAGTTGGCGATCAAGGCGGTTAACGGGCTGAAGATCGACATTAAACAGATTGATCAGAACACGGTTAGCCAGACGATTGATGTGATGGTCAAAGCAGACCCACAGTTGGCTTGGTTGAAAGAAGCCGAGAAGCGTGGGGATGTGGATTGGCGGCATGTGAAGGAGTTGCACGACTCCTTTAAATACAGCCACTCCAGCCTCGGCCAAGGCGCAATGCTGGCAATTATCATCGTTGTCACCGTGTTGACGGCGGGAGCGGCCAGTGCGCTAGCTGCTTCGGCAGGTAGCGCTGTAGGGGCCGGCTCCACTATGGCTGCCGCGACAGCCGCTACCGCTGCGACGTCGACCACCGCAGCAGTCGCAGGAACTGCAGCAGGGTTGGGCAACGTCATCGCGACTGCCTCGTTGACCTCGCTTGCCAGTACCGGCGTCGTCAGCACCATAAACAATAAAGGCAACTTGGGGGCCGCATTCAAGGAAACCTTCAGCAGCGACAGCTTGAAGCAGTCACTGATCGCGGGCGCTTCTGCGGGCTTTGTGAATTACGCCAGTGGCAATTGGTTTGGCGCGCAGAGCGACCCTGTAACTAACAAGGTAAGTGGACCAAGCGTTGTACCCCATTGGAATGACCCCGCAGCGATTGGCCGTTTTGGAACGATCCAATTGGCTGGCGGTGCCGTGCGCGGAACGCTCTCTGAAGCTCTTGGACAAGGCAGCTTCAAGGATGCAATGAAGGGCAGCCTTTTCGATGTAATGCAGGCGACCGCGTTCACCGGCGTTGGTGATTTTGGTAATGCCTTCAAACTTCAAGACAGCGACCTGAGCAAAACTGCACTGCATGCTGTTGTAGGTGGTTTGCTTTCAGAAGCAATGGGCGGCGACTTTAAAACGGGAGCGATGGCTGCGGGTGCTAACGAAGCCCTTATTGTGGCGTTGGATAAGTCGCCTTTGCTCAGTGGCAATGATCCAGCGGAACACGATCGTCTGGTCAATGCGGCTTCGAAACTGGTGGGATTGCTCGCTGCCGCGAGTGTTGATGGCGATGTCGCCATGGGCTCGGAAATCGCTGGGAATGCACAGTCATACAACCGCAAGTTGCACGTTCAAGAAGAGAAACGACTGGCCCAAGAGGCCAAGAGTTTAGATGCCACCAAAGGTCAAAGCCGATCTGGTTTTGAGTGGGATGCGCTCCTAACGTTTGTTGCCGGAGGCGAGGTCGATCAGAAAACCAACAATGAGCTTCAAGGGATTCTGGCCGGTTACGGTCCTTCTAACCCTGAAGGGCAAGCATTAGGTGACGACCTGACTGTTGCGCGGGGAGTTATCACCAAGCTGCAAAACGAGAAAGTCCTGCTGACCTGGGGAGATGGCAGCCCCATTGTTGCCAACGGGGATCAGGTCGTTGCGTTCAAGTCCACAGAAAAGCAGTACAAGGATTCGCTGCTGTTCAATCCTTCAAGTAACACAACCTACAACAACGAACCTGGTGGCATGGGTGTTGTGCCTGATGCGTGGTCCGAGCAATACGGAGAGCGTACGGCTATCACGAAACTCCCTGAGATCGCCGCGCTCAGTTCTGACGCCGCCTCCCAAGCAGAGCAAATAGACCGGCTACGTGTTTTGGCAAGTGGTGGCATTAATTCAGATATTGATCTCAAGCTGCTTGCTGAGCTTATGCCCATAGGTGGAGTAGGCAAGGGAGCATTGTTAAGCGCAATCAAAGAGTTGGCCGCGCGCGACGCATTAGCGGTTAAAGGTACGGAGGCTATCGCTGGCAAGGCTGCAGAAACTGTTGCCGGAAAGGGCATTGAGTCAGCCGCTGGTAAAGGCTTGGATGCGGCGGCGGGTAAGGGGACTGAACAGTTTGCCAACCAAGCACAGGCCAAATTAGCAGGCTATAGCCCATGCTGTTTTGCAGCCGGGACTATGGTCGCCACCCCTGATGGTGAACGAGCCATTGACGCGCTCAGGGTGGGCGACGTCGTCTGGACTAAACCTGAAGAAGGCGGTGAGCCGTTCGCGTCGAAGGTCTCAGCAACCCACATTCGCACGGATCAACCGATCTATCAGCTGACGCTTGTGAAGAACGGCAGTGCCGGTCAAGGTATCACTGAGACTCTGCAAGTGACGCCGGGTCATCCGTTCTACGTGCCTAAGCGCAAAGGCTTTGTGCCACTTATAGAGCTCAAGCCGGGTGATCAACTGCAGTCGTTGGGGGATGGGGCGACTCAAGAGGCTTCGATCTCCGTTGTATCAATAAAGCTGCTGCAGTCGCAGGGTAAAACGTACAACCTGACGGTGGATATTGGACATACGTTCTATGTTGGCAAGCTAAGTACCTGGGTACATAACATTGGGCCTTGTTATACCTGTAATGCGGGAAGCTGTTCGATTCATGAGGTGCCTTCTGCCGGATCGCCTGTAAGCGAAAGCCACACTGACCGGACGTTTCAAGAGCTTGTGCCTGACGGCAAAGTGCCTAGCGTTCGTAACGGCGCTTTCACACGTTGGTTTGACGACCTGTCGCCAGCAGAGCTAGACGTGCTTTGGGAAAACAGGGCTACCCGAGAGGCAATTGAGGCGAGAATTCGTCAGCCAGGAGGTTTGCATGAGTGGTGTATGGTTTGTCGCGCTCCTGAATTCAAACAATGGGGGGTGCCGATGAGTGAAATTCAGCGTTTCAGAACAAAAACATCCGAATTGACATGGGTCAACCCTATTGATGGGGTACCAGGCGGTCACGGTGGGAATGCTTCAGGTGCTTTCCATAATGAGCTAAAAGCTGTTATTGATAACAGTAAGTCCCTAAACGAATTTAATAAGGGCGTAACGGCATTGCGCGATCGATGGAAAATCGATCCTTCTCTTTTGCCGGAGTTACCAAGAGGAAGAAATTAATGCCTACCCTTTTAAATGACTGGTGCGCTTTTTGTGAGGGAAGAACTTATTTTGATAAGTCGCATTTTTTAGCTCTGTTCAAAGTACATTCTTCTCTAACTGAAATTACTGAAGCGTTAAGCTATTTTCCTCAAGCTGACAGTTTGGTATCGCGCGTGAATGAGGTGATCCAAGCTGGTACGCTTGAAGATAAGTTATATCTATGCCCGACGATTGAATCTAGCGACTTTGAATTGATGCAAAAGGCAAAACTCTGGTTGCAAGCTCAGGCAAGTTTCTGTAAGTCTCTTGGAGACGACGAGTTATACGGGATATGCCAACGTGCAAAACTGTTGTATGGAAGTAAAGATCAATTTAACGATTATGATAAATTAGACGTTCCCAGCAACTGGATACTTGAACTGGTGGGGGATCAGGTCAGGGATTGCAGGTTGCTAAAAACAGAGCAAGAGTACGCACTGTTTGAGGCCCTTTACGGAGTTGCCGCTGATTATTATTTGGCTTGGTATATGGGGCAGCCTTTAATAAATCTGGATTTTGACTTTCGTTCATATTTCGAATTTTGGCGCTTAGGCGGTATTGGGTATCTCAGTGAAGATAAGTTCTTTGTTTGTCGAAAATAAAAGAGTGGGGGAAATGTATTTAGATCTGTTATGGCAGTACAAGACCTATTAGATAATATCTATCCCCCCTAAAAAAGGGGAGATTCGAGGGCGGAAAGTGATTACAGAAAGAACTGATCGTTACAGTGATGAACTTTTAGGGTTTGTAATCACCTGTCTGTTCTGCGAGGCTATTGATAGATTGGAGTTACAATCGTGGTGCGCAGGATTTTTAGGGGAGGAGGGAGCTCCAGATTTTTTATATGATTTGATTGAATTTGATGAGCCTATTTTCAAGATCTACAAAGTAATTGGCTATGTTCCAAATTGGAGTCGCTCTAAAAACGAGAAATATGCTTTATATGGAATAGCACTGCTCCGTGGCACGGTACCCTACGATATGCCGCTTTCGGCTACCGAAATGTTGGACGAGCTAGCCCGGTTGCCAGCGATACAGCATATGTTTCGTAAAGTATTTCCAAGTGTTGTATTTTAAAAGGTAGGATAGATTTTTTTGGGGTAGAGATGAGGGTGTGTAAGCAATAATGTGGAAATGAAAAAAGGGGACTAAAAAATGGGACAAATTTATTTAAATTAAAGTTGAAAAGCCTATTAAATAAATCTGTCCCATTTTGTTGGAACATTACCGCCGAATAAAGCTGGCTTAACTAAGCCAATGTCTGAGGTGAAGGTGGATCCGGTGGATTGGGGGGATAAATGATTAATATTAATTTTGAGACGGGCGAGATATTAACTCTACCTTTAAATGGTTTTGTTGGTGCAAGTTTGAAAGGGTTGCAGTTGCATCGCGCTATATTTGATGAGCTTAATATTGGAAGTGCCGACTTTTCTGGTTCGAATCTGAGAAGTGCCTCATTTGTTAACGCGTTTATAGATCGAGCTATATTTGATCGAGCAGCTCTGATGAATTCAAATTTTATGAATTCAGTTATGAGTAATACTTCTTTCGCAGGCGCAATGGCAGCATTTGCTGATTTTGCCGGTGCAAATCTTTCATGTGCAAGTTTTGATGGTGCTGATATTGGTGGTGCTAGCTTTATTAGATCAAATTTATGTGGCGCTGATATTTGTGCAAATAGAATCGAAGAGGCGTTTTTTTTGGGCGCTACGTATAATGACGCTACTGTCTGGCCAAGTGGGTTTCGACCAGAAAGTTATGGTGCGATTAAAGTGCTTAAACGAGAGTAGAAAAGGGGGGCGTTATTTATGTTAGAGTTGAAAAGCATATTAAATAAATCTGTCCCCTTTTTCTATCGTGGTTGTATTTGATGTCGATGCTAAACTCCATAGTGAAATTATGGCTAACGCAGTTCCTCAACGTCCGATTCCAGGAGTCAACCGAGACCCGTCAGCGCCTAAAATTGTAGATCCGACCAAGCCTGGGACAGCCCTGGAACTTCCTAAGGTGTGGGAATCGTTGCTTGAAAAGCACTCAAGCAACGCCCGCATTTACGCTCATGAAGAATTTTTAAAGGAGTTCGGGAATTGAATTTAAATAAAGAAGTGCTTGATGGTTTATGGTCTGGTGAGAAAAGTATCTGTTTTTTTGTAAGTGGTGCTAAGTGTTATTGGGTTTTGGATTATAAGTATAACTTTTCATTGGATGCGGAAAAAGACTATCGCGCATATTTGGATAAAGGGCATATAACCCAGGCGCAGTATGAAGAAGCGTGTAGGGTGTTCCGTGGTGGAATTTTAAAGCTAACAGCCGATAATTTTTCGCAGTATCTAAATAGTGTTAGTGAAGGTGTGTTGACGGGTGAAGACCTTTCAAAAATTTTTGAGCTGGATGACGACTGTAGTTTACCCCGGTTGTTGAAAGAGGTTGAGGGCTACTTTTTGTCAGGCGCGAGTTTGAGTGCGGATATATTCGGTCTTGTTGGCCGTGTAGCGTCTAGGTTGCCCGTATTCTATATTAATTTTGATAGAAGAATATATATGCATATGGATCAAGACCGATTCCACGAGGAACTCTCATATTCTGATTGGACATCCAAGTGTTCAGATTTTAGTTTTTTAATACCAGATGCTGAGAGATATTGGATGAAGAGCGGTGATCTCTGGAAGTTTCGCTATGTTTAGTCGTGGTGTTGAGGCGATTTATTCGTGAATCTGACACAAAAATGGCCTTTCGTCGTGCTATAACTAAGGTGGGCGTCAAGATTTGATGGACGAAGTTGCGTTTATTTAGGGGGGTAAGCCTTTTGGGTTTAGTTTTCAAGTTCGCCTAACTTTCAAGAGTGTTATGTATGAAAAAAATTTTCGTAGTTTTTTGCACTTTATTTCTGCTGGTTGGCTGCGTAACACAAGACCTGAGCATTGAAAACCGCCATAAAATCACGACTGTCACTATTTTGCCTGCCTCGTTTTCGGAGCAGCAGTTCAAGTACACCAGCATGGATCAAGCCTGGGGGGCCGGCTTAGGTGCCGGTGCCGGGGTGGCTGTGGGAATGGCATCGGATTCGTCCAAAGTCGCTACCAGTGCTATGGCTGGCGTGGGTGTGGCAGCGGGCGCGAAAGTGGCTGATGGTGGAGCTTCAAGTCCACGGCAGGCAATTTTGTTGAACTTGCAGCGTAACGAAATAGATCCAAGGCAGTTGTTCAAACAACTGTTGGAGGCACGGATCAGTGCTGAGCATTTATTCAAAGTTGAACCGGAGGGCGGCCGGGCCGATGCGCATATAGAATTTGTCGTGTCCGAATGGGGCTTTGCCTTGAAAAACTACAGTGCAGAGCTTTATCCCACAGTGGGCATTGTAGCGACCATGAAGCTCGGCGACGCAGTAGTTTGGAGGAATTTCGAAACTGTAACAGCGTTCAGTGAGGGAAATGTCCAGGCGTATACACCTCAGGAGTACGCAACAAACCCTGAAGCTCTCCGTAGCGCTTTGCAGAATGCTTTCGAGTTAGTGATAGCTAAACTAATGGCTGACTTAAACCAATAGGCGCTATAAGGGATAGAGAGAAAATGGCACAGATTTATTTAAATTTTAGCTGGGAAAGTGTATCAGATAAACCTGTCCTATTTTGTTGTGCTTAATTGCATAGGGCGCGGCGAGTTATGACGGATAAACAAGTATGTGAGCTGACGATTGATGATCTTGGTAGTTATAGCGTTTGGTTCTTTCCGATGGACGACACCGTGGAGGACGAATTAACTATACGCCCCCTCGCCGAACAGGAAACGTGCTCAGACTTTCAGATTATCGTTCGAGCTGATTTTTTTGGTGAAAATGGCTCTGTGTATTGCGGTTATTTGTATTGGGACTCCAATCTTGCAGTTGAATACTTGAGGCCTGTTGTATTGTCTGGAACGGGAGAGGCCGTAAGTTTTTGGAACGGTATAGTAACTCCCGCGTGGGAAAGTTCGGAGTTCGCCGATTTGATTAGATCCGAGTTGCCTATTTCTTATACCTCAGAACCGATTTTTGGTCTTCCTTCCATTTGCGGAAAACTGGAGGGACTTTATTATCTTTCTGATGATCAAGTTTGCTGCGTGAAATGACGAAAAAAGTGGACCGGTTTTTTGGTTGGATTGCTCACGCACAAAGCGGGCGACACAAAGGCCGCCCGATTTTCACTCAAGGAAAAGGGGACAGATTTATTTAAGTTAGAGTTGAAAGGTATATTAAATAAATCTGTCCCCTTTCGTTCAGTCCCCTTTTGTTCACAGCAAAATTGGACACATAGGTGGTGAAGCTATGGGGGGCGGAAAGTGATTATAGAAAAAACTGAGCGTTACAGTGATGAGCTTTTAGGGTTTGTAATTACCTGTCTGTTCTGCGAGGCTATTGATAGATCAGAGTTACAATCGTGGTGCGCAGGATTTTTAGGGGCGGAGGGAGCTCCAGATTTTTTATATGATTTGATTGAGTTTGATGAGCCTATTTTCAAGATCTATAAAGTAATTGGCTATGTTCCAAATTGGAGTCACTCTAAAAACGAGGAATATGCCTTATATGGAATAGCACTGCTCCGTGGCACGGTACCCTACGATATGCCGCTTTCGGCTGCCGAAATGTTGGACGAACTAGCCCGGTTGCCAGCGATACAGCATATGTTTCGTAAAGTATTTCCAAGTGTTGTATTTTAAAAGGTAGGATAGATTTTTTTGGGTTAGAGATGAGGGTGTGTTAGCAATAATGTGGAAATGAAAAAAGGAGACTGAAAAAAAGGGGAAGAATTTATTTAAGTTAGAGTTGAAAAATACCTATTAAATAAATCTGTCCCCTTTTGTTCGTGCCGCCTGCTCTGCTTGTAAATTATGGAGCACTGTACGATAAGTAGCGCCCAGCAATTGAGTCGGAGAAAAAGCGTGAAAATTAATAAATGGCTTTTAGTAGTATTATTGTCGGCCTTGGCTGGCTGCGCACCTTCCCATTCCAATTGGGAAAATGGAATGAATCTATGGGTAGGTACTCATTTCGATTCCCACCTTTACAAAGACTGCACTCGAGGATGTGGCGACTCATATTGGTCGCCTGTAAATAAAAATAAGACCTTTGATAAGGTTGTTGATGAAAACGGAGGCAGGCGGTATTACATAACTTGGATTAGAGATTGCCGATATTCGGTTTTTGTCGCTGCGGATCGGCTAATAAAGTCATGGAGATACGAAACTTCTAACGAAAAAGGATGTTATGTCTTTTAACTGCTGTTTTAAGGGTAAAGAAAAGAGAGAAAAGGGGGCGGATTTATTTAAATTAGAGTTTAAAGGTGCATTAAATAAATCAGTCCCCTTTTGTTGAGACGAACGAATTAGTATGGTTTCCAATTTCGGTGAGCTGCAGAAAACCGTGAGTTTGATAGGCGCTAAGTTGGGAGCGCCTAAGTCTATGCTGTTGGTTAGAGAGAGCTCCCCCGAAGATGGTACTCCTCACGTGGAGTTTAAAAGTGAGGGTTTTGAATATGTCTCCTCAGAAAGAGGTTATGAGATTTTCAGAAAGCACACGCATTCGCTGGATGAACTTCTCTTTTGGATAATCAGTCGTGTAGCTTTCAATATGGCGGTAGATTACGAGCTCTCCCATCGTGCTGCCGGAAAAGACTCCAGAATAATGATTTTTGAAAAGTACCTCTCGGAACTTAGTAGGATTAATAAGGAATGGGGAAAAAAAGCGTCTGATGAAATCGAGGCGGTACTGCTCGCCGCTCCATTTTCAGATAGTTGAAGTCGATGGGAATGATCAGGAAAGGTTAAGGGTTTGAGAAAAGGTGAGAAAAGGAGACAGATTTATTTAAATTAGAGTTGAAAAGCATATTAAATAAATCTGTCCCCTTTTGTTCGAAATATTTCTGTAAGGGTGGCACGGTAATGACTAAATATAAGCTTGAGTTTCGGCATAGACCTAGTGTTTCAGAGTCTATCGAAGAGAGGCATAAAGATTTTTTGAGAGCTATAGGCGATTTGGGCGTTCCGTGGAGTTTGAACGATGCCTTTGAAGTTCCCCCTATTGGAAGCGAGTTGGTGACCTCGGTGTCATTGGATAAGCTACTTCCAGTCGGCGTTAAAGGTCGAATTTCATATGCTCTGCGAGATCAGAAGTATCTCCAAGATGATGCGCAGTTTGATGATACGCTATTTATTGAATTTACAGACTCCAAAGTCGACTATTCGTATTTGTTGAAGGTTGTTTTTCCTGTTTATATAAAGGCGTTTGGCTCCTATCGCTCAGCTTTACATGATTGGAGTGTTACGAGGAGCGATTGGCCTTTAGTGTTGGAAGCTTGTGATGCTACAAAAAAAGACGTTAACGGTAGGGATGGCGTTTTTCGTATAAATGCAGCGAATTATTTCGATAAGGAGTTGTGTTTTCGCGCCTTTGAAAAAGGGCCTCGTGAACTTGTTGATTTGTTGAATGGTTATGTAGAAGAAGTGTGTGAGTTTGAAGAGGGGGTTTTGATTGTAATTAGTTATACTCCGCTTTCTGCCGACGAACTACTCAGTGCGGGTGATCGAATAAAGAGCTTAGTGGTTTGATTTTTTGTCTAGTCAAATTGGTTGGTGTATTGCAGTTTTGATTGCAAACGAAAAGGGGGCAGATTTACTTAAATTAGAGTTTAAAGGCGCACTAAATAAATCTGTCCTCTTTTTCACCTTTTTCATTTACGCAATACCTACTGGGGTAGGAGTTTGGATACAGTCCTGGTTGAAAAATCGTAAAGAGCGTGAGTCTAACTATAAAGACAGGGGCCAAGGGAATTGAGCACAAAGCGGGCGACACAAAGGCCGCCCGGTTTTCACTCAGGACGGATCGGCATTAAGCCTGCGACTGATGACATCCAGCAAATCACACCCATCGCGCAGCGGAATGGCCAGCAAGTGGGCGAAGTCTGAAAGCACTACGGCATCGCTGCTGAGTTGTTCGCGGAAGGCCAGGTTTTCCAGCAGTTGGGTGACGGCCCGAATGCGGTGCACGGCGGCGTCGTGAAGGACGTCGAGAGGTGCCTGGGTGTCGATGATCAGGGCTGGGACGGTGCAGTCGTGGCCGGTTAGGGGCATGTATCTATTCATACTTAACACTCTGTTTTTGGTGGTTGAAGCCACCACTCAATCGTCGCCAAACGAATGGGTGGCAGCTGTACGCAGGTTGGCGAACCGGCAACAGAGTAAACCGGCAGACCCGAAGGTCTCCCGCGCACAGCCGCCATAACGAGCACAGCTTTGCGGGTGCAAAAACACCTGCATGAAGCGGATTGCTTTTGCACTCTGTTGTCAGGTCGCCAAACCTGATCGCCGTATGGGCGACGGCCGGACTATAAGCCCCTCACCCAAAACCGCGCAAGGCATCACAGCAATGGCACAATGCTTCGGGCCATGCCATAAAAATGAGATCCCGCCATCATCGGCACTCTCAAAACCGCTCCACCCTTACCCACAAGGAAGAAATACATGATCAAGTTGTTCTGCAAAGCCGCTGTCGTTCTGTCCCTTGCCACGCTGTTTGGCTGTTCCTCGACGCCGTCGGTGGAGAAGATGCAGGCTGACGTGGCGAACTATTCGCTGCCCAAGGCTGCCGTGGCCGATAAAGGTTTGGTGTACGTCGTGCGCCCTAGCAATGTCGGGATGATGGTGCGGTTCAATGTGTTCCTGGATGACAAGGAAGCCGACTCGGAGATGGGTTACAACCGTGGTAACCAGTACATCTATTTTTTCGTGACGCCGGGCAAACACGTGATCAGCTCCAAGGCTGAAAACTGGGCGGACATGCCGATTGATGTCAAAGCGGGTGAGGTGGTTTACCTCAAGCAGGAAGTCGAAATGGGCTTCGCCGTGGCGCGTAACAGCCTCAAAGCGCTGAGCGAAGTCGAAGGCCGTTACCTGGTCAAGGATGCGTCCTTGGGCACCATTGCCAAAGAAAGCAAATGAGTTGAGCCAGTGTGTCGGCAGGGTCCAGGCTCTGCCGACTTCTCGTATTCACTGCAAACATTAAAGGACTGATGTGAAAAACCTCCTTTTCATTCTCCTCACCACCCTCATCCTCGGCGGCTGCGTCAGCCACCCCCTCACTCCCGAAAACCGCGCGCAGATCAAGACCGTCAAAGTCCTGCCCGTGAAGTGGGAAAAGAACATGGTGTACTTCGGCCGCGAACAGGCCTGGGGCGCGGCCCTGGGTGCCGGGGTTGGCGCGGGTGTTGGCATGGCCAGCGGGGCGTCCAAGCTGGGTACTGCGGCGTTGAGTGGCGCCGGGTTTGCCGGCGGCATGAAGCTTGGGCAGTTGGCCGAGATGCCGACGCCGGTGGCTATTCTGACGGTGATGGAGGCGGAAAAACTCGATGTAGGCGTGTTGCTCAAACAGGCCTTTGTCGATGAGTTGGGTAAGACGTCGACGCTCAAGGTGGTCGGCGATGATGAGCCCGCCGATGCGCAGATTCAGCTGACTGTGTCCGAGTGGGGCTTTCGCCTGACCCAGGGTTTCAGCAGTGTGATTTATCCGACCCTTAACGTGTTAGCGCAGATGGATCGGGGCGATGAGATGATCTGGCGCACCTTTGAAGCGGTCACGCCGTTTAATGGTCAGAACGTTTATGGCTATACACCGTTAACCTACCGCACGGACCCGGAAGCTTTGCGCCGGGCGTTGACCGGGATTACGCAGATTTCTGCGCAGTACCTGGTGAAGGAGCTCAAGTAGGGCTGTGCGAAGGCTGGCTGCTGTTGGTGGGCGGGCTTGGACTAATACCAGTCAGGGTTAAGCGCAGTTCCCCTGTGGGAGCGGGCTTGCCCGCGAAGGCGGTGTGTCAGTCGCTGCATCTGTTGCTGCACTACCGCTTTCGCAGGCAAGCCAGCTCCCACATTGGATCTTCGTTGCTTTGGGCATTGCGTTCGTTTAATTGATCGGCATTGGGCTTGCCCGCGAAGGCGGTGTGTCAGTCGCTGCATCTGTTGCTGCACTATCGCTTTCGCAGGCAAGTCAGCTCCCACATTGGATCTTCGTTGCTTTGAACATTGCGTTCGTTTAATTGATCGGCATTGGGCTTGCCCGCGAAGGCGGTGTGTCAGTCGCTTCATCTGTTGCTGCACTACCGCTTTCGCAGGCAAGCCAGCTCCCACATTGGATCTTCGTTGCTTTGGGCATTGCGTTCGTTTAATTGATCGGTATTGGGCTTGCCCGCGAAGGCGGTGTGTCAGTCGCTGCATCTGTTGCTGCACTACCGCTTTCGCAGGCAAGCCAGCTCCCACATTGGATCTTCGTTGCTTTGGGCATTGCGTTCGTTTAATTGATCGGCATTGGGCTTGCCCGCGAAGGCGGTGTGTCAGTCGCTGCATCTGTTGCTGCACTATCGCTTTCGCAGGCAAGTCAGCTCCCACATTGGATCTTCGTTGCTTTGAACATTGCGTTCGTTTAATTGATCGGCATTGGGCTTGCCCGCGAAGGCGGTGTGTCAGTCGCTTCATCTGTTGCTGCACTACCGCTTTCGCAGGCAAGCCAGCTCCCACATTGGATCTTCGTTGCTTTGGGCATTGCGTTCGTTTAATTGATCGGTATTGGGCTTGCCCGCGAAGGCGGTGTGTCAGTCGCTGCATCTGTTGCTGCACTACCGCTTTCGCAGGCAAGCCAGCTCCCACATTGGATCTTCGTTGCTTTGGGCATTGCGTTCGTTTAATTGATCGGCATTGGGCTTGCCCGCGAAGGCGGTGTGTCAGTCGCTGCATCTGTTGCTGCACTACCGCTTTCGCAGGCAAGCCAGCTCCCACATTGGATCTTCGTTGCTTTGGGCATTGCGTTCGTTTAATTGATCGGCATTGGGCTTGCCCGCGAAGGCGGTGTGTCAGTCGCTGCATCTGTTGCTGCACTACCGCTTTCGCAGGCAAGCCAGCTCCCACATTGGATCTTCGTTGCTTTGGGCATTGCGTTCGTTTAATTGATCGGCATTGGGCTTGCCCGCGAAGGCGGTGTGTCAGTCGCTGCATCTGTTGCTGCACTATCGCTTTCGCAGGCAAGCCAGCTCCCACATTGGATCTTCGTTGCTTTGGGCATTGCGTTCGTTTAATCGATCGGCATTGGGCTTGCCCGCGAAGGCGGTGTGTCAGTCGCTGCATCTGTTGCTGCACTATCGCTTTCGCAGGCAAGCCAGCTCCCACATTGGATCTTCGTTGCTTTGAGTATTGCGGTCGGCAGTAGGGTAAGCCCCCCACCTATGGCCGAAACAACTTGAGAACCGCTCTCAACCCCGTAAAATGCCGCAGCCGTTGCATCACCGTCTTTCAGGGAAGAATCCAGGCCAGCGCGTTTTCAGGCTGCCTTTCTCCTTGGAAAACCCAGCAACGCTGATTTCCTCACCCAAGGAGCACCCTGTGAAGACACTGTCCAAAATCCTGCTGTCGGG
This sequence comes from Pseudomonas sp. CFSAN084952, assembly GCF_009648855.1. NCBI lineage: Bacteria > Pseudomonadati > Pseudomonadota > Gammaproteobacteria > Pseudomonadales > Pseudomonadaceae > Pseudomonas > Pseudomonas sp. CFSAN084952. Next base: position 5,649,259 of record NZ_CP045767.1, read on the forward strand.
CCTCACCGCCGCGGCGCTGTTGACCGTGGCCGGTTGTGCCACCGAGAGCAACCGCGCGATGCCGGTGGAGCAAGTCGCCAGCGCCCACGTTGCCTATTCCGGCGTGCGTGTGCCGATTGCCGTGGGTAAGTTCGATAACCGCTCCAGCTACATGCGCGGCATCTTCTCCGATGGCGTTGACCGTCTCGGCGGCCAGGCCAAGACCATCCTCATCACCCACTTGCAGCAGACCAACCGCTTCAGCGTGCTGGACCGTGACAACATGGGTGAAATCTCCCAGGAAGCCAAAATCAAAGGCACCGTGCAGAAGCTCAAGGGCGCTGACTACGTAGTGACTGGCGATGTAACCGAGTTCGGCCGCAAAGAAACCGGCGACCGCCAGCTGTTCGGCATCCTCGGCCGTGGCAAGACCCAAGTGGCCTACGCCAAAGTCGCGTTGAATATCGTCAACATCAACACCTCCGAAGTGGTGTATTCCACCCAGGGCGCCGGTGAGTACGCGCTGTCCAACCGTGAAGTGATCGGCTTCGGCGGCACCGCCAGCTATGACTCCACCCTCAATGGCAAGGTGCTGGACCTGGCCATGCGCGAAGCGATCAACCGCCTGGTCGACGGCATCAACGCCGGCGCCTGGAACCCGCGTAACTGATCAGCCACACCACAAGGAGCAGTACACGGATGAGCAAGGCAGTGAAATTGGCGCTGACGCTGGCAGCAGTCGCAACGGTAACCGGGTGCCAGACGGCGCCCCAGCCCCTGTATCAATGGGAGAGCTACCAGCCGCAGGTTTACGAGTACTTCAAAGGCGAGCCCAAGGAAGCACAGGTGGAAGCACTGGAGCGCGATCTGCAGAAGATCAACGCCAGTGGCCGCAAGGCGCCGCCGGGTTACCACGCGCACCTGGGCATGCTGTACATGAACATGGGCAAGGATGACCAGATGGTGCAGGAGTTTCGCACCGAGAAGGCGCTGTTCCCCGAGTCTGCTGCGTACATGGACTTTCTGTTGAAAAACGCCAAAGCCGGAGTCGCCACCAAATGAGCCTGTTAAAACTCACCGGCGCCTTACTGGCCCTGGCGTTGCTCGGCGGTTGTGCCGCGCCCAAGACGGTTGATTATTCGGCGTACAAACAGGCGCGGCCCAAGTCGATCCTGGTACTGCCGCCGATCAATGAATCGCCGGAAGTGCAGGCGTCTTACAGCCTGGTGTCGCAAGTCACCTACCCGCTGGCCGAAGCCGGCTACTACGTGTTGCCGATTGCCCTGGTGGACGAAACCTTCCGCCAGAACGGCCTCACCACCGCCAACGATATCCAGGCCGTACAACCGGCCAAGCTGCATGACATCTTTGGTGCGGACGCGGCGCTGTACATCACCATCAGCGAGTACGGCACCCAGTACATGCTGATCTCCAGCGACACCTCGGTGACGGCCTCGGCCAAACTGGTGGACCTGCGCACCGGCACCACCTTGTGGACAGGTTCTGCGCGGGCGTCGAGCGAGGAGGGCAACAACAACGGCGGCGGCCTGGTGGGCATGCTGATCACGGCGGCGGTCAAGCAAGTGATCAACAGCTCCACCGATGCGGCGCACCCGATTGCCGGTATCACCAGTGCGCGGTTGCTGTCGGCAGGGCAACGCACCGGCATCTTGTACGGCCCGCGTAACCCCAAGTACGGCACGGACTAAGAGAACACCGCCATTCAACTGTGGGAGCTGGCTTGCCTGCGATAGCGGTGTGTCAGGCAGCCTTTCCAGCACTGGCCCACCGCTATCGCAGGCAAGCCAGCTCCCACATTGATCGGGGTGAATTTCAAGGGTTTAACCCGAACCCAATCTACCTCGCGTCTGACCTTGTGAACGGCTCATTCATTCACGAGGTTCAGCCCCATGTCCCGCCCTCTGCTTTACCTGCGTCCCGCTGCCCAAGGCTTCACCGTTACCCTGCTGGTGGCGCTGGCTGGGTGTGGGCTGTCATCGTCCCCCGAAGTCTCCAAACCGGTTGAACCGGCGCCTCTCGCCGAGCTGCACAGCGCGCCGATCCAGAATGCAGTGGTCAAGCGGATGGCCATGCCGGCACCAATGAGGGTGCGGGAAATGGCGACGATGGACTACCGCAGCGAACCCCGCGAGCAATACGCCAACCTGCCCGACAACCCCGTGCACCGCGTCGCCGAAACTCCGGTCTCCACCTTCAGCGTGGATGTCGACACGGGCAGCTACGCCAACGTACGGCGCTTCCTCAACCAAGGCCGTCTACCGCCCGAAGGCGCGGTGCGATTGGAGGAAATGGTCAACTACTTTCCCTACAATTACGCGCTGCCCACCGATGGTTCGCCCTTTGGCGTCACCACCGAAGTCGCCACCACGCCATGGAACCCGCGCACAAAACTGCTGCGCATCGGCATCAAGGCCTCCGATAAACCCGTGGCCGAACTGGCGCCCGCCAACCTGGTGTTCCTGGTGGACGTGTCCGGCTCCATGGACCGTCGCGAAGGCTTGCCGCTGGTCAAAAGCACGCTGAAATTACTGGTGGATCAACTGCGTGATCAGGACCGCGTGTCACTGGTGGTCTACGCCGGTGAATCCCGCGTGGTGCTCAAGCCCACCTCGGGCAGTGAAAAAGCCAAGATCCGCAACGCCATCGACCAACTCACCGCCGGCGGTTCCACGGCGGGCGCGTCCGGCATCGAACTGGCCTACCAGATGGCCCGCGAAGGCTTTATTGCCAACGGCATCAACCGCATCCTGCTGGCTACCGACGGCGACTTCAATGTGGGCATCAGCGATTTCGACAGCCTCAAGCAAATGGCCGTGGCTCAGCGTAAAAGCGGCGTATCCCTGACCACCCTCGGCTTTGGTGTGGATAACTACAACGAACACCTGATGGAACAACTGGCCGACGCGGGCGACGGCAACTACGCCTACATCGACAACCTGCGCGAAGCGCGCAAAGTGCTGGTGGAGCAACTCAGTTCTACCCTGGCCGTGGTGGCGCGGGATGTGAAACTGCAGGTGGAATTCAACCCGGCCCAGGTCAGCGAATACCGCCTGCTGGGCTATGAAAACCGCGCCCTGAAGCGTGAGGATTTCAACAACGACAAAGTCGATGCCGGCGAGATTGGCGCAGGGCATACGGTGACCGCGCTGTATGAAATCGTGCCCAAGGGCGAGAAGGGCTGGTTGGAGCCTCTGCGTTACGCCGCGGCGCCTGCGACCGAAGGCAAATCCGATGAGCTGGCGATGCTTCGGGTGCGCTACAAGCCCGCTACGGGCGGTAGCAGCCAGTTGATCGAACGCCCCATCGCCAACCAGGCTGCCCCGGCCAGCGACGACCTGCGTTTCTCGTCTGCCGTGGCCGCCTTCGCCCAACAGCTCAAGGGCGATGGCCGCTACACTGGCACCATGAGCTTGCAAGACACCGCCAAACTGGCGCGCTCGGCCCGCGGCGATGACCCGTTCGGGCTGCGCAACGAATTCGTGCAACTGGTGGAGCTGGCCCAAAGCCTCAAACCAGAATCCCGAACACAACAATGAACCAATGTGGGAGCTGGCTTGCCTGCGATGCAGACAACTCGTTCACCAGGCACACCGAGTGGATGCCATCGCAGCGTTGCGACGATTCGACAAGCCAGCTCCCACACTAACCCTGCTTCGGCTGACCAAAAGGAGTTCGCCCACTACATGGCCGTTCCAGACGACTCACCCAGCGACGAATCGCTGCTGGCCCGCTACCGAACCGGTGACGCTGCCGCCTTCGAAGCTTTGTACAGCCGCCACCGCCAGGGCCTGTACCGCTTCCTCGTGTCCCTGTGCAACAAAGCCGAACTGGCCGAAGAAATCTACCAGGACACCTGGCTCAGCCTCATCCGCAGCACCACCCAGCCACAAGGCCGGGCGAGTTTTCGCACCTGGTTGTTCCAGATCGCCCGCAACCGCCTGATCGACCATTGGCGCAAGCACGGCATCCACAACCCCCTGCATGACAGCTACGATGAACAGCTGCACGCCCAGGCCGACGACAGCGACGGCCCCGAGCAGCAACTGACCCTCAGCCGCGACCAGGCGCGCCTCGACGCGGCCCTGCAAGCGTTGCCCGAAGACCAGCGCGAAGTGTTTCTGCTGCGCCTGCACGGCGACCTCGAAGTACCGCAAATCGCCACCCTCACCGGCGCCCCGCTGGAAACCGTAAAAAGCCGCTTGCGCTACGCCCTGCAAAAATTGCGGCGCCTGCTGGCCGAGGAGGTACCCGTATGACTGACTCCCGACACACCCCAGACGACGCGCTGCTCCAGCACTACCGTCAACACAGCACGGGCGAACCGCCCGCGTCCCTCGACGCCTTCATCCTCAACGCCGCCCGCCGCGAAGCCCCGCAGCCGCAACCCAGCCTGTGGCAACGCTGGCTGCAAGCCTGCCAACGCCCGCGCTGGCAAATGGCATTCGCTACCGTCGCCGGGTTGGCACTGATGATCGGCGTGGTCATGCGCTCCCCCGTGCCGCAACCCGAAATCTCCACAGCGACATTCTCCGCGCCGCGCCACGAAGAAGCCGCCCAGCCAGCGCCGCAAGCCTTCTCCGCCCCCGCGCCCATGGCCCGGATGGCGATAGCGCCACGGGTTGAAAGTGCGCCAGCTCAAGCCGAAAGCGCAGTGGCGGATCAGCCAGCGCTGAAACTCAGCAAACGGGCGCTGCCGACGTTGGAAGAGGGTCTGCAGGAAATTGTGAACCTGCGTCGAGCGGGGGAAACCAAGGCGGCGGACGAGAAACTGCTGGCGCTGTACCAACGCTTCCCGCAGGAGGATTTGCCGGCACGGTTAGAAGCACTGCAAACGCGTTAAATCTGCCGCCACGAAAAAAGCCCCAGGCCTGTCGACCTGGGGCTTTTTATTACAACCCGCCGTAGGCTCGGTACCAGCCCACCGTGTCCGCTAGGGTCTGCTCCAACCCGCGAAAGCTCAGCCCCAGTTCCTCTTCACTTTTACGGTGGTCAAAGCGGGTACGGTGCTCCTCGCGTATCAACAGCCGCAATGTCGCCATGCTCAGCAAGATGGGCTTGCCGGTCAGGTACGCGTAGGCCTCTTGCACCGCTGCCAACAGGTACAGCGCGGGCAGCGGCAGTTGGCGGGAGGGCACCTTGACCCCGGCAATACGCCCCAGCGCCGGAATCAGCTGGCGCATGGTCAAGTTGCGACCGGCTGCGAGATAACGCTCGCCCCGTCGCCCGCTTTGGGCGGCGGCGATGTGCGCCCAGGCCACATCGCGGGCATCGACCAGCGAAAAGGTGCCAGGAATCAGCCCCGGCAACTTGCTGTTGATAACGTCCCGGACCAACTGCCCCGAAGACGTCGGCCCACGGTCACCCGGCCCCCACATCCAACCGGGCAACACCATGCAAGCGTGCATCTGCGGATGGCTTTCAAGAAACCTCAATACCTCCCGCTCAGCCAGAATCTTGCTGCGGTAGTAATCGTCCGCATCGGCCTCGGCCCGCAGGCACGTCTCGTCGATCGGCGTACCGGGGGCACCGTCGAGCACGGCAATCGACGAAGTATGTACAAACCGTCGCACACCGGCGTCATACGCCTGTTGCAGCAGGGCTCGCGTACCGACGACATTGATCTTATCCAGTTCCTCCCAATGGCTGCCGCCCTTGTAGTTATCGCGAAAAAACGCCGCGCAGTGAAACACCGTATCGCAGCCTTGCAACGCCGCCGCGAAGGCATCCACATCCGCCATGTCCCCCACCACCTGCTCCACGCCCGGCACATCGCCGAACTGCTGCGCACCCTTGGCCGCCGAGCGCACCAGCGCCTTCACCGCATAACCCCGTGCGACCAGCTCCCGTACCAGGTTATTGCCCAGCAAGCCGGTGGCACCGGTCACAAAGGTGCTGCGCAAGCGATTGGGGTTCGTGTTCATACAGGCCATTCCATTTATTGAGAAGGCCAGTAGATATACCCGCGAGCCCGCGCCGTAAAAACAGCGCCTGCGGCATAATGGCTTTGCACATCTGCACACCAGGGAAGCGCGGAGATATGGCATTGCAGGCAAATTGGGACGATCTTCGACTGCTGCTGGCAGTCTCACGGCGCGGCAGCTTTTTACAGGCAGGCCAGTTACTCGGTATCGCGGCCTCAACCGTCTCCCGCCGCCTCACCCAACTGGAAACCGCCCTGGGCGAACCACTGGTGGAACGCGGCGTGGAAGGCTGCCGGCTCACCTCCCGAGGCCAAGCCCTCGTAGACGTCGCCCTGGCAGCCGAATCCGGCCTGCGACGCCAGGCCCCCGTCGACGGCGCGCCAGCAATTCTCAGCGGCACCGTACTGGTCAGCGCCGGCGAAGGCTTTTCTGCCAGCGTGCTCGAAGCCGCCAGCCGCTTCACCGCGCAGCACCCAGGCTGCTCCGTAGAACTACAGGTCACCACCGACTTCCACAAAATCGTACGAGGCGTGGCCGACATTGCCATACGCACTGCACACCTGGGCGAACCTTCCCTGATCTACCGAGGGCTTGGCAAACTCGCCTACGGCGTGTTCGCAACCGCCGAATACCTGCAACGGTTTCCTGCGCTAACGCCAGCCACCGCCGCCAGTATCGCCTTGCTGCCACCGCTGGACCTGCTACCGCAAATGCGCGCCGCGAAAGCTGCCGGGCTGGACCATGCGCCGATTAGGGTGAGTTCGTTTGCGGTGCAGCTTGAATCGGTGAGGCGCGGGATGGGGGTGGCGGTGTTGCCGCGTATTTTGGCGACGGGGTTGAGTGAGGTTTTTCAGGAGATAGAACTGCCGGCGATGGAGGTTTATTTGGTGACGCGGCCGCAGGCGTTGAAGCAGGGGCATATTCAGGGGTTTTTTGGGGTGTTGGAGGGGGTGTTGCGCGGTGAAATCTCTAGCTTGGATAAGTAGAATTTCAGGAGCTCATGAGAATCTCATAATACTCAGCCAATACTTCATTGGTATATAGAGCCTCAGCCGCGCTTAGCGCCATCGAGTTGCGCGTGCAACTGATAACAAAAAGTCCCGAAGGACGTTCAATAGGTTCTCCATTTGCTTCATCGTTGAAGGAGCTTCTTTCTCGCATCGTTAAATTCTTGCTCAGTGATATGACCGTCCTCTTTTAGTTTTGCCCATTTAATCAGTTCGTCAGCGACAGAGAACGTACGAAGCCTTTCGCCTTTGATAATATCAACCTCATTGGTGTCAGTGGGTGTTTTCGTTTTACCGGAGAAATACCGTTCGCTTCAACCCATTGTGCGTGGCAACGCAGCGGGCTTAGAAAGAGGATGTTCAGAAAGATGATGTACAGCAAGGCGATACCTGCCAAGGCAGTCGAAAGAATAAACTCCTCGAACTGACGATGCCATCTGTCAGATAAGCTAAGCGTTGTTGCGAAATACAAGGCGAATAGCCCGCTGCCCATTACTGCGAGATATAGGTAACCTTTGTAAATTCGCGCTGCGGTTTCGATGTGACTGAAATCGCCGTTCTTCTTCATCATCACCAAGCCAAAAATCAAAAATATGGCGGGAATGATTCCGACGATAAAAAATAATGAAGGGAGCAATAGGAGTACAAAAATCAGAAGCTTGCTTTGTTCGGTGCTAGACAGAGGTGTGTTAGTGATTTTTTCGTCAGCGTTTATCAAGTTATATTCCAAAGGCTTTGATTGTTATTGAAATAGGGACGGGCCACCATTATTGAGAATATGGTCTGCCCCTTATTTTTACTGGATTAAATCGCTTGTCCAGAACGTGTGGGAATAAATACGTTCATTCTTCCTCGCGCAGTTCGGCGGGCGCGCGCTTTTCCAGGTTCGCCAAAACGACTTTCTTGAAGCTCGATGAGAGGCGGCTTAATCGTCTATGCATCATGATCGAGTAAACGAATGCGACGAAGCAGAAAGTCGTTGTCAGAGTTTTGTATTCAGGCGACGCATAAAGATAAGCGACAACCGTACCTGCCAAAGCATTGAATGCCGTGCCGCGAGCAATTCGGTCCCTGCTGACATAGCCTTCCATTGTTCTTACAGCATCCGCAGGAGAGTATGCCATGATCGCGGCGGTGTTCTTGTAGGGCTCTCTTTTGGGAGTACCTACAATAAAATGATATATCCATGCGAGAGTGTTCAGCGTTTTCGGCGAAATACTCACCTGCTTATTAACCCATCCCGTCAGTTCTCTGGTTCTACGTATAATATATGAGGATGTGGCGTCGACATAAATTCCCAAGATATACGCAATGGGCAGGTAGATCAGAATTAATGTTTCTCTATGATCGTTGATCGTGTGTAACAGCAGTGGGTAGTAGTTCAGAACAACCGCTGTCAGCCAAGCCGATGCGACGACGCCAGAAATCAGGTACTCGATCAGCGCTACTGCAAATTGCATTACGCCTCCATTGAAAAAGTGTTCATTGTTCTAGTGACAAGCTTTGTGTGCGCCGGGTTATTTTAGTAGCTTGTGAGTTTTATATGTAGGGTAGTAGCTTGAATGGTGTTGTGTTGGGTTGTTCATAGTTGTTTCGTTTGATAGAGTTTTTAGTTATTTTTCTAAGCTGAGCGATCCTCTGTTCTACCTTGTTGTGTTCAGCCATGAATCGTGATTTATTATCGTGGTACACCAGCGTCGTGAGCCGTTTTTTTTTCTTTATGTTAGGTAAAAGTATTTTCAAATGGTAAGGCCGATAATGCTCATCGCATCGTGCAAGCCAACCGACTTGCAGGTATGCGGCAGGTAGTTTTTCCTCATCCATCGCGAGGTTTGTTATAGAGCTAATTTCTCCCCATGTTGCGTCGTTGTGTTTTTCCATGACCCTTACGGAGTCATACGCGATTCCATGATGCGCATCATACTTGAGGTATTCATTGTATATGCGGGTTATGACGGGGTAAAAGTTTTCATCTTTACTTTTGAGTAATGAATTTATTAGTTTTGTGTATTTTGAGGTGTTAGGTGGGGTGTATATAAAATGCGTATCGGTTTTGAGTATAAAATAACTATAAAGAAAATGCTCGCCGGGCTCTATTCCACACTCTTTCAGTGCCACAAATGCATGGTCGGCCAAATACAGCGTGCGTTCTCCTGCGGCATTGAAGCGGCCAATACGGGTTTGTGCAACTTCGCCCTCTGGAGGGAAAAAATCGCTAACCGTTAGAGGGTTTTTTAATAGTGTTCTCAGCTTTTCATCTCGTACTCTGCGAACCCTTGAAAAAATTGACCCTTTACAGTAAGTACGTAATTCCAAGGGCAATACCCCGGAACTGAATGTGTCGGGCATCGAATCGGGTATTAGGTACTTGCGTATGGCGGCGCAGTAACCGTCAACACCTATAGTGGGATCGAATTTTTCGAATTTTGGGGCGGGCGGCGAACCAAATTTAAGTTCGAAGTACAAAGAAGGCGTTTTTCTTAAGTCCATTTAATGATTGACCAACGTCCGAGGCGTGCATTTGTGTGATGGGTAAAGAGTAGTCACTGGGACAGTGCCCAAACAGTATGACTGACTCCGCCTGCCTGCAACACACTGCGTCAACAGGCGACAGATTTATTTTTGACAAAAAAGGACAGATTTATTTTCAAACCGTCGTGAAGCCGCTAAGGAGGGAAACATTTCGTAAGTCGATGAGAAGCTCCTGGTGCTTCAAAAGCGCTTTCCGAGCGAGGTCTTATCAGCGCGGTTTGAGCTGTTGCATAAGCACTAAATCACCACCCAAAAAAAAGCCCCAGATCTCCCGACCTGAGGCTTTTCCATTTCACATCTGGTGCCCCGGCGCCGTTTGAACCTGTGGGTAAAGTTACCGTTTTTAAAGGGTTTGGTATGCTTTGCGTTTTTAAGGGATACACCTGGGGATACATGGCGCTGGCTGCTGGGGTGTTTTCGGCCGGTTTTGCGCACGCCAAGAAAAGCGCCGAGGCTCGTTGCTCCATCCCCGACGAACGGCACCGTGATGCGCCCGCCGCAAGTGCAAAGGTGTGGTCATCACCACCACTCTTTGATGGATCAGCCGATAGGTGGCCCTCCTTTTCGTTCCTCACTTTTGAGGAGCCATCGCCACACTTTTGCGGCGATGGTGCTGGCGCCGTGTGGCAGTTCCACCACACAGAGGCGTTTTTGCCATTCCCCTGCGCCAGCACCACCCCGCATCGGGGTAGTGGTCATTTATGGCATCGCGCTCATATGGTTGCTGATCGTTTTAAGGGTGTTCACCAACGCGCCGCTGAATCAATATGGACACCTCGATTTGACCAGGGATGGGTGCCGTGCGCGATAAAATTTCAGGGATGGCCAATACGGCTTTGCTCGGCGTGGTCATTGTTCTACAACTGACGCTCATTTTTCTTGGCAACGGGTGGAAAGAAGGGCTCGAGGCACTGGATCATTTTGGCTCATTTCTTGGTGGCGTGGCTGGCCTAACTGCTGCCGGGATAGCGCTACTGGGGTTTAACGTCTGGAAGCGCCAAATCACGCATGGGAAGTATCTCACTCTGATTTGGGAGGCGATGGTGGCGTTACAACGCCTTGAATCGCACCTGTCGCTCTCGGGTCTAAATTTGTTCTTCCGTTTTGAAACCGATCACAACGAGCATTTCACAAAGGCGGTCGCTGAAGATCGCTTGATTACCGAGCAGCTATTCAGATATTTGAAAGAATCCTGCGCTGCTGTTGATGTCGTGGCAGCTCGAAACGGTGTCGAGCTCTCGAACCTATGCGAGTTCATGAGAACGCGGGTGTTGTTGCTCTATCACTTCACAGACAAACCGGGTTACGTGAATTCGCCAGAGGGCATCATTGTCTGGAGTAGCAAAGTTGCAGATCTGAACGAACCGGTGACGGTAGAGGCGAATTTGTTGCGAAGAAAACTTAAAGACCTGGAACAAAAGTTCGGTTGAGTTTTGCTTGCGGAGGGGGCGCAGTTTCTGGGCTCCCATTTCGGTAGGGCAGGTGCTGGAAATCTACCGAGATCCCAGTAGTTCCAGCGGGCCGCCTATAGACGCATTTCCCTGATAACCCGCCGAGGCTCCGCGCCCTGGGAGAGGGCTCGCCGTGCGTCCTTGGTGAGCTGGTCGAGCGCTTGCTCCTCGAATGCTGCCGCCATTGCTCTGGCCTTCCTGACAATCAGCAGCGCCAGCTCCGGCGGAAACACCATCTTGTCGGCGGGTAGATAATCACAGTCAATAACGGACACGGCTCTGTCCTCGGTGTGCGGTTGGTGTTGGCGCCGGTGCGGCTTGGCGCAGGAAGCGAAGTAAGTCGATCGCGTCGCCTGCAGAGGCGGAGACTCGATAGTCTAAAGGTCCTATCCCGCAAGCCTCTCCCACAAGATCTGTGTAACGGAAAAGGCCGGCGAAGAAGTGACTTACTTCCTCTGCCGCGTGCGCTGCCAAAGACTGACCATCACGCACGGTTTTCCAGTCCAAGTGGGAGATCAGTTTATTCCTTGCTGGCTTTATCACTTCGCGATAGGCGCTCAGCTTATCCGACACCAACTCTATCTCGGATGAATACAGGTTGACGGCCTTCAGATGTTTGTTCAGGTTGGCCAAGGTTAGATTCTGCTGAGCCCCTGTTTGTGCCGGATCTGTGATTTTGCAAATTTGAAGGAGTATGTGATCGATCACAATCCGATTCAGGTCAAGAAAAAGCGCCGGCGCTACACGATGTAGCAAGGCGTCCGTCTCGGGGCCACCCTCATACAAAGTTTTGTAAAGGTTGTAGCAGTTAGTGAGCCAAATACACTCTTCTCGAAAGTGAACAAACTTTTCTCTCAGCGCTGCAATTTCCGGGTCTTCAATGTTCATTTCGCCCCCATCATTATCATTGGCTGCGTCGTGATTACGCTCTCGGCTGAGCCTAGTCGTTTTGTTCTGATTTCAGTCTGATGGAAGTCTCGGTAAATACTTGACGAGCATCAAGCGCCAGGACACCTCATTTCACGCTGTCGGCGGCGTGCTGCGCGGGCTGCGGGCAGTTTGCCCGTGGTCTGTCGGCGAAAATCCGTCTAGGGCCTGTCTAGTATTGCCTGGCGCGCTGAGCATTTGTGTAGCCCGGTATTTCACCACCCCATCCTGCCAGCAGGGCCTTGATATTGATCGAGCAATTACCTTGACGGATACCTCTAGAATTCTTGACGAGGCTAACGCTGGCCAATCTGCGCGAATGCCCGCAAAGCTTTGTCCTGCGTGGCTTTCAGCGATCAAACTGCGGGTGGCACCAGATAAATCCGTCAAGACCTGTCAAGAATTTGGTCAAGGCTCCGTCAAGGATGGTCAAGGATTTGAGGGCCGTATATCCATCTCTGGACTTCTGATGTGGCTCTCGGAACCGCCCGCGGCGGGACACACCCCTAATTCTGGACGTGGTGACTATCTGGCCTGCTATGCCGATCGGTCGGAGCCCTTGATTGCTGTGGCTCCCGGGCTGTGTCTGGTCGCGTTCCGCGGCGCGATCCGTCCAGAACTGTCCAGAATTATTTGCCTCCTCACTATTGGCCCAGACTGCCCGCCACGGCCAGCTCAGCAATGCCCTGACGAATGAACACCAGGTTCTCATCGAGCGTTTCGAGAGCGCCGCGCACGTTGTTGGCAATGTCTGCCGATCCGCGCTGCTCTACCCAGTTGGAAAGCTCCTCTACCGCGGCGCCCAGGGCGAGCTGGTTTTTATTCAGGCGGTCGAACAGGTTAGCGATCAGTTTGGTGTCCGTCATGGTGGCTCTCCGTGTTTCGAGGAAGCGTAGCACCGGCGCCGTGAACGCCTGGAATCACCTTTACGTGGTGTGCGTCTGCCGGCGGCAAAGTGCCCTGGCAATGTGATACGGGATTTCCCCGCATCTAATGCGTGAGCCCCGCCCGCCCGGGCCGATGCGCGTTCTCAGTCGGCCACGCTCGCCGAATCCGTCTCATGCCTGTCTCACATTGGGCAGCGATTCGGTAAAGGGCAGGTAAAAGATAGAAGGGACGAAAGGGCGGCGTTCGTCTGGGGTCTGTCAGGGGTATCAGCGGCCGCGGTGCGCTTGTTTGACGGGCTGTCCACGCGATAAGCCTCAGACGCCCACCCGGCATGGTTTTGGTCTGATGCCTGTCTCGCAATCCGTCAAAGCGTGGTCAAAGTAATATCCGGCGCCAGCGTGTTGGAATCTACACGGTGAGTTGAATTCATCACTCAATGCTGGCGCGGATCGTGCGTGCCGGCCATTCGACCCCGAACCGTAGGTTTGGACTGCGTCTGGCCCGGCTGCCAGTGGAAACCACTGCAAAATACGGGAAACGAAAGTGGAAACCAGTGTCCCGTGGTAGGAGTAAGAAAAAAGATCAAAAAAAACCCGCAAAATGCGGGTTCTTATCTGGAGGACTTATGCGCAATAGGCGGACATAAGCTCCTGTGCGCTTGGTTTTGATTCCAAACGTTTTAGCAGCGTATCGTACTGCTGAGCTTTTTCTTGGGGTGCAGGTGATATCTGCTGATTCTCAAACTTAAGCGCCGCGCGAGCGCTTGAAAGCAATTCATCATGTGTTTGAGTCTGAGATAGAAAACTCATCGCCTTCTCCATCATTCTGCCCTTCTAAAAAAACGTGGATTCAATTCTGCCTTGAAATAGTGCTTCCGGTCGATCCAAACGAACCCGTCATGCTTGCTAATGATGGCAACGTCAATCGGGCCTGAAACTGATTCGCTAGGCTTCGTTACCCTTTCTTTAAGCGATTCTAGCTCAATTAGGCTCTTTGCCAATCCAGCCATGTCCGGTAAGGGTAGCGAATGTATAATGTTCGAGAGGGGAAAGAAATGCTGGCTGCGAATTTTGTGGAACCACTTGTCTGTATGCCCATCTCGAGCGTCAGCTACAAGCGCCGCAAGGCGTTCATCGGAAAGCACCTCCTCGACTCCACACTCTTCCATGACCTTTCGTCCGAAATCAGCTAGAGCTAGACCTGTGGAGTCGGAAACGGCTCCAAAAACGTCTGGTGCTACACCCATTCGGAATGTGTCAATCATGCTGGTCGTCGCGAAAGGCTGAATGATTGCCGGAGACTCCGCATCCATTTCTCTAGGAGGCTGTCGGGAGTAGATCAGACGATCACCTAAGAAACCGTAACACTCGAAGACCTCCAATGTCGGGTAGTAATCATCTTTGCCGTATCCGGCAATCACAACTCCGGTTAGATCGGCAAAATTTATAAAATCTTTTATCGCGTACTTTATAAGTGTATTTACAAATTTACCAACGAGAGGCTGTCTTTCCGGAATCCCTTTAAAGGTCACTAGTGAGTCTGGAACTATTTCAACAAAAGAAGCTGAGGTCTTTGCAATTGCATTTGCGATATCAACTTCTGTGAGCAGATCATGTAGCTCTGTGTCTTCCACAATTTGTTCTATGGTGGTTAGATTTTCATCTAACTCCTCTACAGAAAGGTTCGCTAGATCTTCAACGTTATCAAAGCCTTGAATCTGAGCCATCGACCTCTGCATTCGGTAAGCGGCAGAGCCAATCAGATTGAACAACGACTGGCTTTTGGCTTGATCCGAAAAGAGCTTGTCATGATGTTCTATGAAATCAAAAAAACGGCTTGGGTACGCTTCGAGGCGATCATGTTGCTCGGTACCGAGGTCTTCCCTAAACGACTTTATTGCAAGCTCCCAAGGTACTCCCTGTAGAGCGGCTGACCCGTAAATCATTAGTCCAACAGGAGCAGATCTGGAAAGCTCAAATAGCTTATTTGCCCCTTTAAAGTATCGTCGTTCCTGTACACCATCTTTCCACGATGTAACCGTAGTTGCACTATCAGCTGCCAAGACGACAGCTGTACGGCTCATTATTGCTATTTCAGCAGTCATACCTTCAATTACTCCCTGTATTCCTGACGCTACCGTAAAGGACCGACATAGCGTTGGATGGTAGCTGCTTGCCATCAGGTCGGCCACTTCGCTTTTGTGTCAAAGATCATCCGAAACTTACCGAGTCGCTGTTGAGTTGCGAGCAATCCAGAGCTTTGTTGTTGATGATCACCGTGCTCTCGCCTATCCAGCATTTCTTTGATTGCAGCGGAGGTTTGAAAGCGAAAGCTTTTCAGGCCTGCTGCTGACAAGCCAGAGATGTGAGGCTAAGCATCTCCTCGCGAGTGGGGCTGGTTCGCGCGTTGGCTGTTGCGAACCTCAGTGCGAACCTACCTCCGGTGCGCACTCGGCATACGTGTTAGCGGTGCGCAATTTGCGCAATTGCAACGCAGTAAACCGGTGGGCCATTGCTGCCATAGGAGCGCCTGGCATCATGTGGTCCCAATCTGAAACAACTCGATCTGCTGTTACACCGGCTGTTACAAGGCCTCAGTGCGTGAATATGCTGCGTGACGGGGGCGTGAACGTTGCCAGGGCACAGCTTCGCGCAGGCCAGGTGCGCGATGGGCGTGCGCGAAACAATGCGCGAGAACCGCGGACGCCTGCGCCTATTGGATGCCGCATTGACGCAATGCGACCTCCAGCGACTGGTCCAGTACATATTCCCCGGTCGTAGACGCCGCTTGATTCAGGCCTACAGTGCGATAGATAAGCGTCTTGCCGGATCGCATCTCTTTGAGAATTGACTGAGCTTTCTCGCCTGTTGATGCGGTAAACGGCGACATGGACCGTGCTGTAGCTTCCATGGCAGTCTTGTAGGCGTTTTCCACTATCTGTTGCTGCTGGGGATCTTTCGGTGCGTAGGCTTGCATAGCTTTGAGCTGGCCCTCGGGCACATAGTCCAGCGGGGTTTCGCTGGTGCTGATCGTCCATGCTTTGTTCTGATCGACTCTGAGCTGGACGTCGCCGACCGGGATCAGGAAGCGGCCTCCGCTTTTCACGCCCACTCTTAGGTCGCCATTTACCACCTCAATGTATGGGTAGTATTGATTGCTGACGGTGTATATCCCACCCCTTGTGTAGTAGCTGCCCACCGTGACCGCGCAGCTGGATTTATCAGTGAATTTGTCAGTGTTGCGGACAGTCACCCATTCGACAGCAGGGCCGGTAGCACAGCCAGACGTCAGTAGGGCGAGCAATAAGACAGGGGCGAGCTTCACATTCACATTCCTTGTATTGGGTTGATCTTGTCAGGTGGCCGGCAATATAGCAGGCGGGACTGCTATACCGCGTGGCTCGGCCAGCATTTGGCTCCCCCATGGTGTGTCTCTCCGGGAGGAATTGGACGAGCAGTTGGCCTGCCAGTAGTGGTCACTGATGGTTGTTACCGCGCTTGGTCACCACCCTGGCTCCGGCGTAAATCAACGCCAAACCGTGGATACCAGAGTGGATACCGCCCGATCGGCTCAGCGCCAGGGGCCTAACAAAACTTAGCCTTTTTTCTGGTCAGAATCTGCCGCTGGCGTGCCGAAGCTACTTGTCAAAACTTGACATCGGAGCGGCGCGGCAACCTGTCATCGAGCGCGCACCAGAACCTGACAAAACCTGACATTGGATCGAGTGTGGGGTCTGGCTCGATGTTGAGAAATGTTAAGGTCAGGCCGGTCTGGGGCCATTGGCAACGCTCGCCGCCTGTTAGCTAAAGTTAGTCGCGCGGCAGGTTGGTCAGCGTCTCACCCTGTTAACAATTGCCAATGTTGGCGGGCGCCTCTGTGATGGAGAGCCCTTTGATGCATGATAACCATGCGAGGTGGTTACTTTTCGTTGTTACTCGGTCGGTTACCGCATTAGTCGGATGATTGGCAGGCGGTAGGTACCGGCAGGTTTAGATCCATAACTGCCGTTGATGCCAGAAAGAAATTGGCGTATGGCTGTCCTTTTCCGGCGGGTATTATGCGATTTGGGCAGCTATCAATTCATGAGTAAGATCAAGGATAAGTCGAGTCGCACACAGTCATTGTAACTGGGGATATGATGAATCATTTTCACTGCGCGTTAAATTAAGTGTTGCCAATGGAGGTTGTATGATTCTCAAAGCATCGGAGCTTCTTGGAAAATTTATTGAGGCCGAGAAAAAAAAGCTCGATGGTTTTGATATGCCCCACATGCCGACTCTTGGGACGGCCTATGAAGAAATCACCAGGCAAGGTATATATCAAGATTTTGTCATTCCCAAAAGCTTAGATCTTCGGGTTGTTTCGGGTTTTATCTCTATTGGAGGTGAAATGCTGGGTGAGCAAATAGATTGCATGCTTGTCCACGGCGATGGAGAGAGGTACGGTCTTACGCAGGAGTATAAGTACGATATTAATAGTGTTCTTTGCATTTTTGAAGTTAAAAAGACCTTAAGGAAAGCCGAGTACGTCGATGCCATGCAGCATTTGGCCAAAATCCGGAGGAAATTTGCTGATAATTTCGAGGATCGACTGATTAATGAAGGGTGTAGGCCGGATATATCCCATGCACGCCTACGGTTCTCTCAGTTGACTGGTAAAGTGGCGCCTGAGGAATATCTTGATATACACCAGCTATCGAAAGCCGACGGCATATTGTTTTATACGCTTGTTCAAGAGTCGTTGTCGCCGATTACCATAATCCATGGTTACGGAGGTTATAAAACTGAGAATGGTCTTAGAACTGCGTTTTCAGATATTCTTGAAGAGGCTTGGGAGAGTGGAAGTGGCTGGGGAATCCCAAGCATTCCTACACTTGTTACGGCTAATAATTTTTGCCTTGTTAAAGGTAGCGGTATTCCTTTTTTAGTTGTTCAGAACAGAAATGAGTGGGTCTCTGTATTTTCTACTAGGCACAATTCAGCGAAGCTGATTTTAGAGTTGATTTGGTCAAAAATTGGCGAGTATTTTAATGCCAAAATGCCCTGGGATGATGGATTGCATATGGATAGTGTGCAGCCTTTATTGATTGCAGAAGCTAGGGAGATTGATGGTGCTGCGGGCTGGGTGTATAGAACACAGGAATTTAAGGAAAAATACATGGTGCGAGGCGATGATAATTTGTGGTCGCCTTCGGAAATAGGCAAAGCTGAAATTTCTGCAATAAATATCATGGCGATGCAAGGGGGGTATCTTCCCCTGAATGAAAGCATGAGTGAATATTTAATCCGAGATTACGGCGTGACTATTGAGGAGGTTGCGGAAATTTTAGTCTTGACTCGACAGTTTATGCGTGACGGTGAATATATAAGACCAATACATCCACATACGTATGTGATCACTAATGACGATGACACAGGGTTCGTTGCGTCGGAAATTGAGCGTTTTGATCTCTGGTGCGCAAAAAATGAAATTGAGCCCAACTATATGTCAATTTACTTTATCGGCGAATAGGCGAAAGGCAGCTATTGATCGATTTCTGCTAGTCAGCTGGAGCAACCTAACCTCGGTTCGAGTGAAGGGGGTGGCGCGATGTTTACAAATGTTGACATAAGATCGACCTGGAGCCGGTGACCATGTTCGTCGCCTGTTAGCAAAAGTTAGTTTCGTGAGAGATTGGCCAACCCACCACCCTAGTAACAATTGTCGAGGTTGGCTGGTCTCGGGCGACTCCGTAACAGAAAGCCTTTTATAGATGTAACCAGGCGGAGTAGTTACCGCTCATATTTTCCGAAAAAGATTGGCCATAGCATCTAGATGCATACTTGGATACCGGCGGTTTTCTAAACGATCTTAACGTTTGGGCGATTTATTTCGTATTTTTTCCATGAAAGACGTCATTTGGTCCTCTTGGTCGAAGATCTGGGAAATGTCATCTGAGACCATACCTGTAAACTCGTCGTTTGAAGCTTCTATCATCCGCCTTAGGTGATCCCGAATCTGCAATGCCCAGGAGCTGTTACCTATAGTTTTTGAGTAATTGATATCGGCGTGATCGTAATCAAATGGAAAAAAAGTCCCATAAGCGTCAAATGAATACCGAATGAACACCGACAGCCCACTTAGGTGGTCTTTAAGGTAGTCGTAATGGGTGCGATCTGTCATGAACGTGGCCATGTCGGCGATTCGATCAATGCGATGGCCCGCAGCTTTCACCGCTTTGTAGGTTTCGACTGCATCATCTTGTAGGCGGCTTAATATGGCATGCGCCTTTAACTCGCACTCGCACCCCATCAATAGATCCACAAAGGTCTTTATACGTCCCGTTTTATGGGTCTGGCTCTCCCAGAGGACATCGAATCTATCTAGAAAATCAGAGGCGTCGTGGTGATAGTGTTCTGCGAGTGAATGAAGCACTGAAGCCGGCTTGATTTTCAAATGTGGTTCCTTTCAATTTTTTTCGAGTAAGCCCTATGGTTCATCGTTGGGCTTCGTATCAATAACTATAACGTTCGTGGATTTTTGCAGGAGCTTTTGAATTTCAGAAGCCGAATAGCCTTTTGCTTGGATCGACTGCCCAGTCTCTGTATGGATGATTACTTCACGGCTTTTCCTTGCCTCAATCCATGCAACCACCACCTTCGCTATGGCATTCCAGGGCATTGCTTCTGATAGGGCAGTGATCGCTTCAACCAGTCCCGAGCCTTGGGGGTTAGTCGAAAACATATGGATGGGTTCATGCGGGATTTGGGCCGCATCTAATGCTGCCAGGAATGATCCTGAGCTATGTTTGAAGAGTGTTAAGCGGATTGATGTATGGGTTCCTGTACGCATTCTGTTCTCATTGGTTGGCTTGAAGTTGGGCTACGTCACGAGCTTATAGACGCTGGAGATTAGGCTGACGGCGTACAAAAAGTGGTCAGCTTGGGAACACGAGGCGTCACGCGGGGTACGTGGCATACACCTTTGTTACGACGTAACCGAAAAAGGAAAACAGCATCGTGTAATTTCGCAGCACATACATCGTCTTCGTGCGCTCGGCCACCTTGTCGACTGCATTCCTCGCAATTTGCCGCATTGAGAAGTCATTTAACTGGCTCATTTCAATCATGTGCAAGTAGCCAGAGTTGGCGTTCATGGTTGAGATCGTCGACTCAATACGGAGGAATCCGAATACTGCGCTCAGCGCCATCATGAACAAGGTCGCCAGGTACATCGTGGACACGTTAAGGCCAATGGGGCCGAAGGGCATTGTCTGCGCGAGATAGGCGCAAGCCGCCATTGAGGCTCCGAGGACGAAGCGATCAAAGTTTGCAGATTCAGTGCTCGCGCTTTGGTGGAGCTTTACGCTCCGTTCATCCGCACTCATTTTCAACGTCCTTGAATGGTTACTTTTGGTGGTTACCGGAGTGGTTACCAGCGGCCCAGTGAGACGGGGGTGAAACAGACGATTTGGTCTGAGTGAGACCATATCGTCTGTCTCGATCAGTCAGTTAAATGGAGCTCGGGCGTATGTCCGTTCCATTTTGAGTACCGGAAATCCTCATTTTTTGGGTTTCTCCTGAGCTGACCTCGGCTGCCGTTTCCTTCACGGGCTGACCGATCTGCATTGCACAGAGGCCGTTGCCTTCGTCATCGCCGGCAATGCCAACGATATGCCGACCTGGCTTGACCTTGAATTTCACAATTTCGCCGGTGTCGATGCGGGCGACCTTTTTTCCGTCGATGAGCACGGTGGCCAAGCAGCCGCCAGACGCCCAAAAACCGTTGTCTCGACTAACTGCCAGTGTCGCACCACCAGGAACGTCTGACTGATAGGCGTAGACCCTGTCGGCAGGCACCCGCTTTGCAGAGCCAGGCGCTACTGGTGTGCTTGAACATCCAGTCAGTAGTGCGAAGGTGACGGTGGCGAGCAAAATCCTGTGCATATTTCTTCCTCCGGGGTTGATGGTTCACTTTACACCAGCACCCCTACATCTGGTCTTCGGCGTAAATGGCAGCACTGATGATCGCTCCTCCTACCCGCCGTTTGCCGTAACAGAGCGGCACCGGGTTGCCACTGGCGGTGGTGTTCTTGGCGCTGCCGAAGGCGTACCCGGGGGTATTCTCTGGTGCGGCGCTGGTCTTGAGGCCGCCGGCCTGGGGGCTCAGCATTTGGATAACACCACCAGCAGCGAGAGCAATCCCTGGGGCAAGCGTAGCGCCGTTGGTGAACGGACTGGCCACGATCAACACAATTCCGATGATGGTCTGAAGTATCCCAGCACGCTTGCTACCTGTGATCACGGGGACGACCCGTATCTCCTTGGCTCCGCCGAGTGTCAGCTCGGATTCGCCAACATTCTTCCTGTTGCGGAAAATTGCGAACTCCAGACCGATGGAGCGTGCTCGCGCGATATCGCTCAGGAACCCTGGGTGATTCACATCTATTGCCCTAAGCGCCTCCCTGGTGTCGCCATGAGCGGATAGGGCATAGGTGTGTCTACGGCCGTACTTTTTGGCCAGTGAACCACTGAGCAGAATGGTTGTGCGCGGTGAATATTCGATGGCAGTCATACCCGGTCCTCTGCATAGATAGCGGCGCTGATGATTGCGCCACCCCATCGGCGGCGGCCTATGCAAAGAGGCACGGGTAAGCCCGACGCGACGGTGTTTTTCGCACTACCAAAAGCATAGCCAGGTGTGTTCTCGGGCGCGGCGCTGGACTTCAAACCCTGGGCTTGCGGGCTCAACATCTGAATTACGCCGCCGGCGGCCAAGGCGATACCCGGCGCAAGAGTTGCACCATTTGTGAAAGGGCTCATAACGATCAGTACAGCCCCTATGATCGTTTGCAAGATACCGGCCCGCTTACTGCCGACGATCACGGGGGCGATAATGATGTCGCCATCGCCTTGATAGTTGAGCTCACTCTCTCCGATGTTTTTCTTTCCTCTAAAAACGGCGAACACAAGTCCGCGCGACCTGGCGTTTGAGATGAATCGCTCAAGGCCGGGAATCTGCACGCACAGCGCTTTCAAGGCTTCCGCTGGCGTCCGCACAGCAAGGTCGTAGGACCTGCCGAACTGCCGGAGCTGCCCGTAAAGTTTGATGGTGGTCATAGGGGAGTTATCGAATGCTGTAGCGGCCATAGGGCCTCCTATACGGTGATCGACGGGGCCGATAGCCCAAGGCGAATGGCGAGCACTGCGCGCGACATATGCGCCTGGTCGATGGTCAGTTGTTCCTGGCGCGGGTCGTAGTTCCACACCCGGTTGTAGATCGTTTCGCTTGCCCTGGCGCCGCGGAATGTTCCCCGCATCAGGTCCGCCGAAACCCGGGCCTCTTCCTCGGTGAAGTAGGGGCCATCGATGGTCACTTGCTGACCATTGCGGACGTGCTGGACCTCCCACACCAAGTAGCCTGCGCTTGGCCCCTGAATCAGTTCGTAGGGTTTGAATTTCTGCGTGTTGCATGCGTCGGTGAATCGCTCCTGATAGGTGGGCGTATGGCCCGCCGTGGTGGTGTCTTGATCTGTCATGGTTTCCTCTGTACGCCGCTGGCGCTGGTCATGGGCTGGCGCCCGTTGTTGTTGCTCTGTGTCGCGCCACGTTTTCGTGACTCGCAAAACGTGGCGCGGAAAATGGTCATTTGCTGACGATGCTCAGGACGGGCGGCAGCTTTGGGCCGAACGGTGCGCCAGGGGCGAATGGGTCGGGTAGTTGGTCTTCTGGGCATTCCCTGATGAACCTGATCATGGCGGCGTGGCAGGCGCGATACAGCGGGCCACCGGCGCCCCATTCGTCGCTCTTGCGGTCGGCGCTGTCCTCCAGTTGGGATAGGTAGGCCACTCCGCGAAGGCTGATGTCACCGTCTGTGCTGGCCCGATCGCGATGTACTGGGTTGACGCCAAGCAGGTCGCACATCTGGTCGAAGCCCAGCGCCTGCGCCAGCCCCTCACGGTCGAACATCAGTGATTGGCCAAACCCAGCAAGTGCGCTCCACGCTCCACTGCGGGTGGCCTCTTGGTGTTCCTGGGCTCGCTCCTCCAATTCAGCAATGGCCTGCCGGGTGAATGGGAGGAATGCTTTCAACTTGCCCGCCAGCCGGAGAAGGGCTCGCCGCTCACTGCGGATAACGTCGAGCTGGTCAGCAATGGCGCGACAGATTCGCCGGGTAGTGATGAGCTGCGTGGCGGCGCTGATACCGGGTTTCATACCGATGTTGCACAGGCGGGTGATAAGGCTGGGCGTCATTGGTGCGCCTCCATAGGTGTGTTGTCGTAGCTGGTGCGCAGGTGAGCACCAGCCGTGCAATAGCGGCTGGTGGGCGCGTAGCAGCTCCGACAAACCATGATGTGGTTGAGGTACTGGTCACGGGCGTGTCGCCATTCGGGTGTGGCAGTGGCGGCGCTTACGTGTGGGCTTGTGATGAGTCGGGGAGCGCGCTCGACAGGTCTGGCCAGCACCAGGCGCGGTCGAGGCTGGCTATCCATTTTTGGCGTGTCGGCACTGGCAATGGCTGGCGGCATGTGATCGAGCAGGGCGGAAAGGAGGCTCATACCGTCACCTCGGCCTGATCGCTTTTAATCCAATGTTCCTGTGATTTCAAAAACACCGGCAACAGCGGCAACAATGGCAACAGCCCCGTAAACCGTGGCCTCCAGGCGTTGCCGATGCTGCCAAACTGTTGCCACCGGTTTTTTACCGGCAACAGTGATAACCAAATGAAGGGAAAGTGCGGGTTTCTTATGTTGAAAATGAGGTGTGCGTTGCCAGTTGTTGCCACTTTTTTTATAGGGTGGCAACGGCTGTAAGCCACGCCACACAAGGCCGTTGCCGGTGTTGCCACTGTTGCCAGTGATTCTAGGTTCCTGTGAACTTGGGCAATCTGGATTGCTGTTCTTTGAGTGACGTTCATACGCCACCGCCTTCACGATCCATGATGTCTGGATCGATCACATAGAGACGAGCCTGGCCACCACCAGGGAGTCGGTAGTTTTTGGTTTTGCGCTCGTTGTCCCGGCGCGCGAGGACGTTAGCGCTCTCCAGAGCCTTGATGATGCGAGACAGGCCATAGCCGTGCGCCGCCTCGATGAGCGCCGGCTTGTTGAACAGGTACAGGCGATTGGTGCCCACCAGCTCCCAGTAACCGGCCCGGTTGAAAACCTTGGTGTCAGGCGTTTGATCGTCGACATCTGAAAAGCGGCTGCTACCGTGGCGGTCGATAAAGTCCAGGATGCCAGCCAGGATCTGTCGGTCTTCTGCGTTGCCGCTGCCCACCCTGCTGAGCCATTCGCCGTACAGCAAGCGGCAGTCAGCTAGGGCGGTACCCGGCACCCATGGCAGCAGGCCGTAGGCGATGGCCATCTCGCCGGCAAGCGCGATCACGGCGAACCGATCAGCCACCCTGCCTGCCTGGGCGTTGTCTTCCACAAAGCTGGCGCGTACCCCGGCGAAGTCTTCCAGTAGGCCGGCCCGGTCGTCGCTCTCGAGCAGTTTCTCGACAAAGGCTGGTCCAAGGTGGCCGTGGTGGGCGCCGACCGCCACGGTGAGCTGTCGGTGAAAGTCCGCGCCCTCAAGCCCGTGCAATTCGTCGAAGGCCCGGTGTGTGCGGGTACCGGCGTTCACGTCGACCATGCGCAACTCGGCGCCAGCGTGGGCGGCATTGCCGGATATGGCCGCGTGTTCAGAGAGTGAGCGCTCGCCGCTGGAGAGTGTCAGCAGGCGCCAGCTCAATTTGGCGCGGCCTTCGCGCTCACGGGTCATGGTGCCTTTGCCCTGGCCGTTGGCGAGTGAGTAGGCCATTTCCTGTACGCGCTTGGGATCAGCACGCTTGATCTCATCCAGCGGGAGGATGGTGTCATTGCGGCTCGACGCTTCGATCTCCAGGCCGCCTTTGGTCATGTCCCAACTGGCGGCGAACACGCCCGGGTCGCCCCATACCGACGATCCGATCAGTTGCGCCAGCGACTTACCGCTTGAGCTATCGCCCACCAGGTGAACACCACCGCCCAGCACTCCCACCAAACTCAGCAATGGGCCAGCCAGTGAGCAGCCGATCGCCAGTGTCAGCACCGGGTTGCCCGCGCACTTGGCGGCCACCTCCGATTGCCACAGCGCCAGCTCGCCGCGCCGGCTGAAAAGTACCTGAGCCTTATTGCTGGCCTGGTACCGCACATTGGCGCTGCCGATGGTTCGCCCAGGCAGCACGAACGCGCCCGACTCATGCCAGCCAGGCCGGCTGGTGGTGGCAAACACTTCTGCAGGATGCTGGTCGAGCAGGTACTCCATGAACGTGCCGCGCTTCTTGAGGGCAATGATGACGCCCATCCCGAACAATGCACGCCGGGCGTCCTCGCCGCTGCCGCCGAACACTTCCATGGCGATGATCCATTCCTTGATGCCGCCCTCTGTGACCAGGCGCAGCAACCGGCCCTCGCTGCCATCGTCGCTGTTGGTGGTGCGGGCGACGACGGTGACGGGGCTGGAGATCCACTCATCGGTGATAGGCCGGTCGCCGGTATCGCCCTCGGCATCGTCCTGATCAGCGGCTGCGCGCTTGAAACTGTGCCAGTAGACTCCGGGGCGCAGCTTGCGGCCCTTCTCATTGATCACCCAATGCTCATACACCGCCCAGCAGGGGCGATCTGGCGCAATGGTCGCGGCGTCCGGCCGAAGGTTGATCACGTTGGTGTCAGGCTTGGACATGGGCGAGTTTCCAGTTTGCGAGGTCGTTGAAGTCGGTGAGGTCGTCGGGAGCGCCTTCTGGCCATTCAGGGAACGCCACTTGGCCACCCACGGCCGCCGCCGCCGCGTTTGCAGCTACGCGTCCCGGGTTGCCATCGGTGAGCCGGTCGTCGTCGCCGGCGATGACGATTGGCTGGCCTGGGTAGCGAGCGCGAAGGGCCATCGCCGCCGGGAGCAGGTTGCCCGCGTTCATGGCAGCGGCAACGACATAGCCGCCGTGCTGGTGGAGGCTGGCGGCCGTCGCCCACCCTTCGCAGATGCAAAGCACAGAACCTGGCTCGATGATGCCCAGCGGCGAATAGGTGCCCTTGATCCGGCCGCCGAACAGGAAGCGCTTGTCGCCGTCCGGAGCAATTCGTTGCAGGTTGACCAAGCGCCCATCCAGATACAGCGGGATCAGCAGGTCAGTGCCACGCTGGCGAAGGCCGTAGGAGCGAACCGCCTTGGCTACCAGATACGGGTGGTCGGGTGAGGCGCGGCGCGCATTGCGCCACCAGTGGTTGGCCTTCTCGGCGGCCTGCTGCTGGCGCCGCTGTTGCTCGGCTTCGCGCTGACGACGTGCCAGATCAACCCGCTCGCGGATTTGTGCGGCTTCGCGGGCGTCTACCGGTTCGCGACTACACCAGGTGCTGGCGCCACCGGCTTTCCAACTGCCGAACGCGCCGGATGCAATGCCGTCCAGGTACAGCACATACCAGCCGTTGAGCGAGCCGGGCTTATCCTCCGGCACACGGAACCGGTGGATTGCACCGTCGGGCTCTGGTAGCCAGTCGAGAGGGCCATAGACGGCCTGGAGCGCATCGCGGAATAGGATCGTTGCGTCCGTCATGCGGCCCCCTTCGGCGGGGTAAACCGCTTGGCCAAGTTCTCCAGGTTCTGAGTCAGGCGCTCCAACTCATCGCATTGGCGGCCTTGGTCGCCTTCCGAAATGCGCAGTTCCAAGAAGCCAACCAGTGTTTCCACCAGCAGCACATAGCTGGCGCTGTCGATATGAGCGCCAACAGCGGGTGGGCCGCCACTGCCCTTGCGCTTGATTGGGGTCACGTCACCCATGGCTGACCTCCCGGCGATCAGCGCCAGCAAAGGCCCGGCAAACTTGACCGTTGTTCACACCGTGCCAGCGGGTAAAGTCGTCGATTGAATCAACCAGGCAGGCCGTCACTTGGGCGCCAGCACTACGCATAACTACGCGCCCGCACTCGGCGTCGGCCTCGGTCAAGAACGGTCCCAGCAATGCCTTGGGCACCTTCGGGTGCGTGACGTAAAACAGTTCGGCGGCTTTTTTCAGGCAAGCCGATCCCGTCGACGCAGATGCGCCGTTTTGAATTTTCATGCTTAACCTCTTAGGTCAGTGCGTCGGCGGTTCGCGTGAGTACGCGGTGGACAAAATGTGGGGCTGATAAAAAGGATCGAATGTGAACGCATGTGTTGGCTCATAGGGCGACCTCGCGGTATTGCTGAGCGCCGCCCAGGTCGTCCGATCCGAATAGGGCTTGATTGACGGCCTTCCGGCTTTCCAGCATCAGATCGTGTTCATCATGCGTGCCGATGCCCGCCGCTACCCACTCTGGCAGCTGCTTGCGGCGTCGGATCTCATTCAAGTGCGTCCACCACCGGGTAGCGTGTGTGCGTTCGGCAGAAATCGCCTCGGCCGCATCGTTGCTGCGCTGGTCTAGCAGGTAATGCGGCAATGGCGCTGTCGTGTTCGCCTCGGCGTTCGCATCATCCAGCTCGTTTTCCATGCACTCGCACCACTGGTAAACCTTGGTGGTCCAGTCGTTTATCTCTAAGGTGCCAAGCTGCGCGAACGCGTGCGGCGTACTGTCTTCGGGGAAGGTATCGAGCATCAGCGTGAAAATTGCGCGCACGCTTTCGAACGCGCTTGTCACTTCATACAGATCCTGCACGCCGGTCTCGGCTATTTCCTTGTAGGAGCGGCTCATAGGTCACCCCCGGCGCCCAGGCAAGCGCGTCCGGGCAGAGCGGCGGAAATTGCCTCGCGGTTGCAGTCGGCGGTGTTGGCACCGTCAGCGGCTAGGTTCCACGCGACATCTACCAGGTTGCGGACGTGCTGACTGGTGCCCTTGTCTGCTAGCGCGGCGTAGAGAACGGCCTCAACCCTGCGTAGAGCAATCTGGGCGCTTTCGAGATCCTCAAGCGCGTCGTGGGCGACTTCTTGGATGGTGCGGGCGGGAGTATTCATTGCGCACCGCCGGCAGACTCCAGGGTACGTGCGATGGCTATGTGGGAGTTGTAACGGGCGAGGCGAACGGAAAGTGATGAGTTTGCGCGGAGGGCGCTCAGGGCCATGCGGCGGTGAGCAAAGGCGCGAATCGCGGACGGACTTAGGGTAGGCATCGGTGTAGCTCCTAACGTTGAGGAACTGCCACCGTTCGCGGCCAAGCGAATTAGGGTGGCAGGTTGCGCGGGGTTGGCCGACCGGGACGTTAGGAACCCGGCACACCCGAAGGTGTCCCCACGCAACCCGCCATAACACGTAACTGCGGGCACAAAAAAAGCGCCAGCAATCGTAATGGGGGCGCTATTGCGCCTAACGTTCCTCGAGCGGCCAAGCCCGATCGCTGAATTTGCAGCGACGGGCAAACCATACCGACGAGCGCGATTGCTTGCAACAAAACTTATCGACCGTTTATCGCTGATCATGAGCATAGCTGTCATGGGCGGAAGTCCTCCGAATCGAGTGGCAGCCTCAGTTGCTCCCTCAGATGGGCGACGTGCGCGTACACGCCTAGTTTGTCGTAGCGCCAGTGCGCCAGCCGGCGACCGCTGTTGCTGGCTTCCTTTTTGCGGGCCTCCAGCGTCTGGCAGGCGTGTCCATACCGAGCTTCGCGGAACGCCATGATGAGGCTCGCTTTCAGTTCCACAACGCGGTCGGTATTGCGGGACAACGACAGCAGGAAGAACGCTTGATCTTCGTTCAGCAGGGCGAAGCGCTCCGGCCTACCACCAGCAGTTCCAGCCAAGGGTTTCTCCGTTTGAAACGGAACAACCCCGAACTCTTCAAACTTCGGCAGGTAGCGTTCGATCAGCGCCATTGGGTTTTTGTGCATGGTTCCCAGTTGCTTCGCGAGCTGGCGGCTATCCACGCGCGGCTCGTTCCTGGTGTGGTTCAGCGTGATTGCATTCATGCTGTCACCTGCGCCGGCGGGTTGGTGCTGAGGTAGTAGAGCGCCATGCCCTGGTGAGTGCGCCCTTGATCGTCGGTCAGGGTGAGGCGGTGGGTCAGGATCTTGTGGCCCAGGCCGCGCAGTTCATTAATGCGCGCACCAGGGCGGACGATATTTAGTTCGCGGATGGCGGTGAAGGTATCAATCGGGCCAGCTTGCAGGCGCTCCAAAAGGCGAGCGCGTTGCGCGGTTCCGCTGGTATTCTCGACGCGAGTATTTTTGTGGCTGGCCTGTTGGTCGGCCTTTTTTTTGTTCATTAGGCGGCTACCTCGCGCAATGCGATGCGCTGACGCACCCATGTTTGAACTTCAGCAAGCACCCATGCCACAGGTGCGCCGCGCGCTTTGCTGTTGCTCAACGGCACCGGTTTTGGAAAGGTCGGGTCATCCTTAAGGCGCTTATAAATCGTCGGTCGCTTATAGCCGGTAATGGCTTCCATTTCCGGAATGCGGATGAGGGTGGTAGCTGGATCACAGAATGGGCGTGCGCTTGTATCTGAGGCTGAGGTCGAGGTGATGTTGGTCATATTTGTTTCCCGTTGTTGATGAATACGGGAAACAGGTTGGCGGTACGCGACGGGTGTTAATCAAGCCTCTAGGGTGTACGGCACCGGGCACACGAGAGCGGGAGTAAGGGCTCCACTGGGGCGTTATACCGAGTGGGCACCTTGGCTGTAAGCCTTGTTTTTACTCGTCCGCTCGGGTGGGCACCTTACGGTTTTTGAGGTGAGCAGTTCGCATGTTTTTGGGTCTCAGGATTAAGTCGACCGCTTCCGATTCACGGCCTGATGCACCTCTTCCTTTCAGATACTCAATGATCTCGTCACGACGGGGTGCGGTGCTGGGATCTTCTTCGTCGTAGGTCGACCAAAAGTGTTTTATGGCCTCTTCCACAAATTCCAGCCCTTCTGATTTGTGACTGTAGTTTGGTAGGGCCAATGTTGGAGGCGGCTGCACAATTGGCGCCGAAGCCTTTGGCATCCGTTCGACTAACTGCTTTTCTACAGGCCGTGGAGGACGAGTAACTTGGACATTAGCGGTGGTAATCCAAGCGAGAAGCGATGCTCGAGTGATGATGGTGTCCGCCATGCTAATTTCAGCCTCGCGCTGCGTAGGGCGGACTACTCTTAGATTGCGTTCAAGCGAAGGATTGCCGTTCCAATCGCTCACTTCCTCTTCCACATAGCCCATGCATACGACTGGTGAGATCAACCCTTGACGTATTGCTGAGACAATTCCCAACGCATGACCGTGTGCTTTTTTCCAGCGAGCGTGGTTTTGTTTCTTTGCCAGGATGAGATTTTCACAGTCAAAAGGATCAATCATCGCCGACAGCAGAGCGGCTTGCTCTACGGAGAACTCCATAACGGCCTTCCAGTGGTCTAGGTTGGGGAGCCGTTCCGAAGGCGTGAAATCCTCAAGGTCATCAAAGTCGAGCATCTGCAGGCCCCTAACACTCCTATCACAGCTTAAAAGTGCTCAGAGGGCCTCTTCGATTGCTGGTTTAGGTATGTTTTCGCGTGAAAAGAAGAAACTGTTTATACAAACAGTAATGGCATTCAGTCTATATCTGTCTGTGTGCGCATTGGAAGGTCAGCGTCAGGCCCGCTTGATCGCCACGACGTTACCCTTGGCCAAGGTGTCTAGATGGTCGGCATACCATTGCATCATGGTGGCACGCTGGGCCAGATACTGGGCTTTGTTGTAAACACCCGCTATGCCTTGCTTGATATGCGATAGCTGCGCCTCGATGTGGTTTTCGTCAAACCCGTGCTCGTTCAGAATCGTCGAGGCGATATGACGGAAACCGTGCCCGGTCTGGCGGCCTTCATAGCCGAGACGACGTAGAGCCATCAGAAAGACCGTGTTGCTGCGGGGCTTGGTGGTGTCGCTCCGACCAGGGAACAACATCGAGTAGGCACCAGTGATTACCTGCAGATTTCGCAGTAGCTCGACTGCCTGGATTGGCAGCGGCACTAGGTGTTCGCGTCGGCGTTTCATGCGCTCGGCTGGGATCGACCACAGAGCTTTATTTAGATCGAATTCCGACCATCGCGCTTCGCGCAGTTCAGACGGTCGACAGGCGAGCATGGAAAGCAGGTGCAATCCTATCCTCACGTCAGCGGTGCCGTATGCCCTGATCGCGCGCAAGAGAGCGGGAAGCTCATCGGGGGATACATGGGCATAGTTCTCGGCAGGCTTGGTCAGCAGGAATTTATGCAGCCCCTCCAGCGGGTTGTGAGTGGCTCGGCCGGTTACTCGGGCCAGGTCGTAAATCTCCCGGCACATGCCGCGTACGCGGCTGGTCTGTTCAATGATGCCCTTCTGTTCCATGGAGCGCAGGAACTCCATCCACTCCATGGGCAGGATCTCACGATAGATACGCTTACCGAATACCGGGAAGACGTGGAGTTCGAGCGCGCCAATCATTCGCACGGCGGTACCGGCTGTCCAGCTCAAGCGCTTGGACGCGTACCATTCCCGCGCTAGCGCTTCGAAGGTCTGGCTAGAGGCTTCAGCCTCTGCGGTCTTTCTGGCTCGCTTGGTGGCAAGGGGGTCTCCGCCCTTGGCGGCGTCCTCTCTCAGCACAGCCGCTTTCTGTCGGGCCTGTGAGCCGGATAGCTGGTGGGCGCCCGTGCCATAGCCGCCCAAGCCAAGCCATGACCACTTGCCGTCTGGCTTCTTGTAGCGCAATTGCCAAGACTTGTTACCGTCTGGGCGCACTCGCAGATACAGAGCGTTGCCGTCCAGCTCCCGGTATTCCTTGGCTTCTGGCTCCAGGGTGGCTAGCACGGTGTCGGCTAAAGGGCGGCGTTTTATCTCGCTGCGCTTCATGTTTCTTGTACCCCTCAGTTTCAATTATTTTAAAAGATACATGAACGGGTACACGAAGGGAAGATATAGGGAGAGCCAAGGAGAGATAGCCAGAAACAAGAAAGCCCGCACTAGGCGGGCTTCTTGAGGTGATTCGTAGACTGTCTGAGACAGGTCTAAACAGCTATATGGTGCACCCGGCGGGATTCGAACCCACGACCCCTGCCTTCGGAGGGCAGTACTCTATCCAGCTGAGCTACGGATGCTTGTGCGGGCGACATCATACCCATGTCGACCTGATGCGTCCATTCCAGCGTTTTCCCCGCCCCCTGTCGTCCATTTCCGACAAAAAATGGCTAATCGCCACCCTCATTCACAACTCCACGCGCCGCACGTCCCTTTGTTTGCTTTGCTCTTGTGGCTTTAACCCGCTTCCACGCCGCAATTCCTCAGGTGAACGCATGCATTCCAAAGGAACCGTGATGCTCGATCTCCCGCTCAGACAAACCCTGCTGGCTCGCTCCGATTTGTTTCGAGGTATGCCGGAGCATCTCTTGCGCTACGTCGCCACCCATATGGTGGAGCGCACGCTGGATGATCGTGAGCTGTTGTATTTCAAGGATGACACCCTCGAATTCATTGCGCTGGTGGTGGAGGGTCGGATTTATTCGGTGGTGCATGGGCCGGATGGGCGCGAGCAGATTATCGGCAGTACCGGGGCGGGGCAGGTGGTGGGGGAGACGGCGTTGATCAAGGATCATGGGCGCGAGTCTTCCACCTTCGCCAGTGGCCCCACACGGTTGTTGCAGTTGGGTAGCCGGCATTTTGCTGTGTTGTTTGAGGAGCCGGTTTTTCTGCGGCGTTTGTTGATGCTGATGATGCTGAGGTTGCTGCACGCCATCGAGTTGCTG
Source organism: Pseudomonas sp. CFSAN084952 (assembly GCF_009648855.1). NCBI lineage: Bacteria > Pseudomonadati > Pseudomonadota > Gammaproteobacteria > Pseudomonadales > Pseudomonadaceae > Pseudomonas > Pseudomonas sp. CFSAN084952. Next base: position 5,681,622 of record NZ_CP045767.1, read on the forward strand.
GAGTTGGTGTGTCTGCATCGGCTGGAGTCGCGGTTGGCGCGGTTTTTGTTGGCCAACCTGGGTGAGATCGACCTGGCGTTGGCTTTGCCCAGTGTGTCGTTGCCCGCAAGCCAGGGGGTGTTGGCGTCGATGCTGAACACCAGTCGGCCCAAGCTGAATGTGCAGCTGCAAGTGTGGCGGCGCAGTGGGGTGATCAGCGGCGGTCTGGAGCGCATGGTGATCAATGATGTCGAGCAGTTGCGGCGCAAGGCTTTTGCGCTGAATTAGTTGTGGTGGTGTTCCCCAGGTAACAGCGTACCCCCGTCGAGCCCTCGCAGACTGGCCCTTCATCAAGGATGCACAGGAGTGCTGGCGATGGGGATGACTGTTCAGTGCAAGGATCAATGGGCCGCCGATGACCGTTTGTTCGAAGCGAGTTGGCGCGCTGTGCACGGCGAGCTCAGGCGCCGGGCGTTGCGGCGGGCCAAGGGCAATCTGGATCAGGGCCAGGAGTGGTTGGCGGCCACGGCGATCAAGGCCCTGTTGTTTTTTCGGCGCTCGCCCGAGCGCATTCGCGACCCTGAGGGGTTTCTGTTTCTGGTGCTCGATCATGTGTTTCTCGACAGCTTGCGACGCAGCAAGCGCGAGGGGCGGCTGTTCGATGATTCGGTGGACCTTGAACACGATCACCTGGCCGCACTCGCCGCGCCCTGCGCCTCGGTACTGGAGCGGGTGGAATGTTATGAGCGCCTGGAGCAGATCGAGGCGCACGTCGCACGGTTACCGCTGTTGCAGCAGCGCTTGTTCGAGATGCGTTTCGTCGATGACCTGCCTTACCCGCAAATTGCCGCCGAGCTGCACGTGAAGCTGCCGCTGGTGCGCAAGCGTGTGCAACTGCTGCGCAGTGCCTTGCGCTGAAGGTGATTCACAAACGTTGGCGTGGGGCGTTCTAGTGGTATGAGCGCAGCACGCCGCCGCTATCCACACCCAAACCTGGGTGAATGCCATCAAGGAGAGATGTATGACAGAGGTCAACAGCCAGATCACCGACGCGGTCACTCAAACCAACGTCAAGGTGGTGGCAGAGGCGCCGGCCCAGGCCATCGCGTCGCTGTACCAGGTGGCCAGCAGCGCGGCGGGCCTGTCGTTGCAGAACGCGGTCAACAGCCAGCAGGCGATGAACCAGATTTCCAACGCGGTGATCTCCAAGGCCGTGGCGCTGATTATGCAGATTGGCGAGAAGGGCTGAGGCCTCGGGAGATCGATTATGTCGTGGTTCAGCAGAAAGAAACCCACCGCCGCCCAAGCAACGCCCGCCGCCGATCCACCGGCGCCGGTACCCGCCGCACCGGCCTCGCGCTCGATCATGGCGCGCATGAACGAGCACTTGCTCAATCAGGTGAGCGCACCGTCATCCGACAGCACGGCGGCGCTCAATAGCCAGATCGTGCAGGCGGTGCAGTTCACCAATTCGCAGAACTTTGCCTATGCGCCGGCGCAGATCGCGGTGCCGGCCGACATGATGATCAGCCAGGCGGCCGGGCTGGTGGCGCAAGCGGCGGCGGGGTACTTCGATGGGGTCAGCAAGATCGCCCTGGCGGCCCAGGCCGTGCTGCTCCAGCAAATGACCGAGAACATCGTCAAGGACAACCTGCCGGCCGCTGCCGAAGATGCCTTGGGCGCCCTGGCCACCGACCTGCTGGTGGGCGCCGCTGCCGCCGTGGCTGCCGCTGCCGGTGCGATGGAGGCCGAAGCCGCCAGCGTGGCCATCGACAAGATCGACCAGAGCATCGCCAAGTACGCCGACACCCTGGCCAACCGGGCCGCGCCAGCGGCCTGAACCGAGCACAGCGCTCCAGCGTTCTGCTGGGGCGGTGCAACAGCAACTTGAAAGCAACTTTTCTTGAGTGAGGAGGGACATCATGCAGCCTGGAGATATTATTTTTTCTGTCAAACAAGATGACGACAGCGCAACGCGGGCGTTTATCAAAGCCGGTCAACTGGTCAAGGCCAAGGTGTTCTCGCAGGACACGACCTACTTGAATGTGGTTCACCCGGCGATTGCGGTGAGCGACACCCTGGTGATCGAAAGTGTCGGCAGTGGCCTGGCCCTGACCGACCTGAGCCTGGAAAAACCGCCACGCTCGGCGATGGTGTTTTCCTGCGTGGATACCGAACTGGGCGAGGCAGCGACGGTGGCTGCCAAGCAGTTCTACTTCGACAAGATCGGTGGTGATATCCGGGGCCGCTACAGCGTGTGGAACGCGATGATTTCAGCCTTTCGGCGCTGGACTTCCGATACCAGCCTGGTGACGCGGATCAACGAGTCCATCGACATCGGCAGCGGGTCCTTTTGTTCGCAGTTCGCGGCCAACTGCTATGAGGTCGGCAACCTCTACAACGAGGCCAATCTGCTGCCGCCTCCGCCGGCCATTTTTCCCAACCAGCCCAGCGCCATAACGCCTGCGGAGTTGGCGACCTTCTGTGATTCGTCGCCGCATTTTTACTTTGCCGGTTTCTGGCAGGACAACGTTGAGGTGCGGCTTTAGCGGGCGTGTCGCCGCCAAGGCAGCCCCTAAGGAGCTCGATATGCAACCCTCGGTCCTGTCCACCGACGACCGCCAGCGGCTCGAAGCGATGCTGCGCAACCCGCAGGTATTCGCCGGCACGCCCCAGGCCATCGTCGACGAAACCCTCAAGCGTGCCACCCAGGTGCTTGAGCAATCGAAGGCCAACGAACAAGCGCTCAAGACGGCTGCCCAGCAGCGTGAAGCGGCGCTACGCCAAATGCTGAACGGCGCGGCCTCGGACCAGGACGCGCAACGCAAGGAAGTGCAGGCACTGATCCAAGGGTTGATCGCCCAGATTGAAGCGGCGCTGGGCCCCGCAGCGAAACCCTAAACCAGGTTTCACAGCGCCTGTTTCGCAACGTTCATTGATGAACACGGAATGCACCGTGTACTAAATAAGGAAATTGATCATGCCATTAGTCAACGAGCAAATTACCGACGCGGTCACCCAGACCAACGTCAAAGTGGTGGCCGAATCGCCTGCGATGGCGATGAGCACTATCTATCAATCCATGGCGCAGGCCACGGCGATTCTGTTCCAGAACGCGGTGTCGGCCCAGCAGCAGCAAAACACCCTGGCCCAGGCGGCCACCAACCAGGGCGTGATGCAGATCTACAGCGTCGATACCACCGCAGGTGCGGCGGCCACCGAGAAAGTCGCCCAGGGCGGCGTGTCGGATAACCTCACCAGCCTGTTGACCGTGCTCAAGTCGTTCCAGCCTTAAGCACTGAGCAATAACGGATGTTGTTCTTTCTCAACCCAGGAGTTTCAACCATGAGTACAGTCAGCCCGCAAATCACCGATGCCGTCACCCAGACCAACGTCAAGGTGGTTGCCGAATCACCCGCGATGGCCATGAGCACTATTTACCAATCCATGGGCCAGGCCACGGCGATTCTGTTCCAGAACTCGGTCTCGGCCCAACAGCAACAAAACACCCTGGCTCAGGCGGCTACCAACCAGGGCGTGATGCAGATCTACAGCGTCGACACCACCGCTGGCGCCGCCGCCACCGAGAAAGTCGCCCAGGGCGGCGTGGCCGACAACTTGACCAGCCTGCTGGCCGTGCTCAAGTCGTTCCAACCTTAAGCTGCAAGGCCCCCAACAGCCCCGGCGCCCACAAGGCTCCGGGGCTGTTGTCGTGTGTGCGTTTGATCCGAAAGATGAATCGGATGCGCCATATTCGTTCTTTTTTTCGAACATCCTATTGCCCTGTACCCCCATTGATCCTAGGATTCGTTTGAGATTTCAAACGCTCTGTCTCCCGTGCGCTCTTTCATTTTTTCTGCGCGCTGGGGCTGATTTCCCTGACGGCAGCCCACAAGGCGCCTTTCAACAACTCTAATTCGCTCCGCGTGCGCGCGGTGCTGTTAAGGAAAGCCGACATGCAGCTTAAAGACACCCAGTTGTTCCGCCAGCAAGCCTTTATCGATGGCGCTTGGGTCGATGCGGACAATGGTCAAACCATCAAGGTCAACAACCCGGCCACGGGCGAGATTCTCGGCACCGTGCCGAAGATGGGCGCCGCGGAAACCCGCCGCGCCATCGAAGCCGCCGACAAGGCCCTGCCAGCCTGGCGTGCACTCACTGCCAAGGAGCGCGCCAACAAGCTGCGCCGCTGGTTCGAACTGCTGATCGAAAACCAGGACGACCTCGGCCGCCTGATGACCCTCGAACAAGGCAAGCCGCTGGCCGAAGCCAAGGGCGAAATCGTCTACGCCGCCTCGTTTATCGAGTGGTTCGCTGAAGAAGCCAAGCGCATCTATGGCGACGTGATCCCCGGCCACCAGCCCGACAAGCGCCTGATCGTGATCAAGCAGCCCATCGGCGTGACCGCAGCCATCACCCCGTGGAACTTCCCTGCGGCGATGATCACCCGCAAAGCCGGCCCGGCCCTGGCCGCCGGTTGCACCATGGTGATCAAGCCGGCCTCGCAAACCCCGTTTTCGGCCCTGGCCCTGGTTGAGCTGGCGCACCGCGCCGGTATCCCCAAAGGCGTGCTCAGTGTGGTCACCGGCAGTGCTGGCGACATCGGCGGCGAGCTGACCAGCAACCCCATCGTGCGTAAATTGTCCTTCACCGGCTCGACCGAAATTGGTCGCCAGCTGATGGCCGAATGCGCCAAGGACATCAAGAAAGTCTCCCTGGAGCTGGGCGGTAACGCACCGTTCATCGTGTTCGACGACGCCGACCTGGATAAGGCCGTCGAAGGCGCGATCATCTCCAAGTACCGCAACAACGGCCAGACCTGCGTCTGCGCCAACCGCCTGTACATCCAGGATTCGGTGTACGACGCCTTCGCTGAAAAGCTCAAGGTGGCGGTGACCAAACTGAAGATCGGTAACGGCCTGGAAGACGGCACCACCACCGGCCCGCTGATCGACGAAAAAGCCGTGGCCAAGGTGCAGGAACATATCGCTGATGCCCTGAGCAAAGGCGCCAAGCTGTTGGCCGGTGGCAAGGTGATGGAAGGCAACTTCTTCGAACCGACCATCCTGGTTGACGTGCCGAAAAACGCCGCCGTGGCCAAGGAAGAAACCTTCGGCCCGCTGGCGCCACTGTTCCGCTTCAAAGACGAAGCCGAAGTGATCGCCATGTCCAACGACACCGAGTTCGGCCTGGCCTCCTACTTCTACGCCCGCGACCTGGGCCGGGTGTTCCGTGTGGCCGAGGCCCTGGAATACGGTATGGTCGGCGTCAACACCGGGTTGATCTCCAACGAAGTGGCGCCGTTCGGCGGCATCAAGGCCTCGGGCCTGGGCCGTGAAGGCTCCAAGTACGGGATCGAGGACTACCTGGAAATCAAATACCTCTGCCTGGGCATCTAAGGCACGGGATTGCAGCAAACGCAGAGGGCACGAGAGCGCTGCCCCTTTGCGTGTTTCACACCGTTATTCGCAGTGGCCGGGAAAGCTGTGGCAGTCGATCATCGCATGCTGCCGTAGTTGCCTCCCCGCCACGTATTCCTTGAGCCACGCCGCCCGATGAGCGGCGAATGAGGACTTTATGAGCAAGACCAACGCATCCCTGATGAAACGCCGCGAAGCCGCTGTACCGCGCGGTGTTGGCCAGATTCACCCGATCTTCGCCGACTCTGCGAAGAACGCCACCGTGACCGACGTTGAAGGTCGCGAGTTCATCGACTTCGCCGGCGGTATCGCCGTACTGAACACCGGCCACGTACACCCGAAAATCATCGCGGCCGTGACCGAGCAACTCAACAAGCTGACCCACACCTGCTTCCAGGTATTGGCCTACGAGCCCTACGTAGAAGTGTGCGAAAAAGTCGCCGCCAAGGTGCCAGGTGATTTCGCCAAGAAAACCCTGCTGGTCACCACCGGTTCCGAAGCGGTGGAGAACGCCGTGAAAATCGCCCGCGCCGCCACCGGCCGTGCCGGTGTGATCGCCTTCACCGGCGCTTACCACGGCCGCACCATGATGACCCTGGGCCTTACCGGTAAGGTCGTGCCTTACTCGGCCGGCATGGGCCTGATGCCGGGCGGCGTGTTCCGTGCGCTGTACCCCAACGAACTGCACGGTGTGAGCGTCGACGACTCCATCGCCAGCATCGAGCGCATCTTCAAGAACGATGCCGAGCCGCGTGATATCGCCGCCATCATCATCGAGCCGGTACAGGGCGAAGGCGGTTTCTACGTCGCGCCAAAAGCCTTCATGAAGCGCCTGCGCGAACTGTGCGACAAGCACGGCATCCTGCTGATCGCCGACGAAGTGCAAACCGGTGCCGGGCGTACCGGTACCTTCTTCGCCATGGAACAGATGGGCGTTGCCGCCGACCTGACCACCTTCGCCAAATCCATCGCGGGCGGCTTCCCGCTGGCCGGTGTGTGCGGCAAGGCCGAGTACATGGACGCCATCGCTCCAGGCGGCTTGGGCGGCACCTATGCCGGTAGCCCGATTGCCTGCGCCGCGGCCCTGGCCGTGATGGAAGTGTTCGAAGAAGAGCACCTGCTGGACCGCTGCAAGGCCGTGGGCGAGCGCCTGGTGACTGGCCTCAAGGCCATTCAGGCCAAGTACCCGGTGATCGGCGAAGTGCGTGCCTTGGGCGCGATGATCGCGGTCGAGCTGTTCGAAGACGGCGACACCCACAAGCCAAACGCTGCCGCCGTTGCCTCCGTGGTGGCCAAGGCACGTGACAAGGGGCTGATCCTGCTGTCCTGCGGTACCTACGGCAACGTATTGCGCGTGCTGGTGCCCCTCACCTCGCCGGACGAGCAGTTGGACAAGGGCCTGGCGATCATCGAAGAGTGCTTCTCCGAACTCTGACCAACCTTAGTCACTGTGGCGAGGGAGCTTGCTCCCGCTGGGGCGCGAAGCGGCCCCGCTCTTTGATTTGGGACTGCTGCGCAGTCCAGCGGGAGCAAGCTCCCTCGCCACAGGTTACAGCCCGTACAAAAAAACCGCTTCGGCGGTTTTTTTGTGCCTGCTTCATTGTACGCACGCGCCTGCATTGTCTAAGGTGCAAGCATTGCCGATGGAGCGTGCTGGATGACTGCTGTTGATTTACCCGCTGTACCCCGAGTGTTAATCGCCGAAGCAGACCCTTGGTCGCGGGACCTGCTCAAGCAAGTGCTGTTGAATGTGCGCTGTGACGCACGGCTGGATGTGTGCGCCGATGGGCAACACGCCGCCACGCTGTTGGGCGAAAAAACCTATGACCTGATCTTGGCCGATTGGGAGCTGCCGGGCGTGGATGGCCTGAGCCTGCTGCGCAGCGTGCGCCAGAAACGCCGTTCGCTGCCGTTTATCTTGCTGAGCAGTCGCAACGACAGTGCCAGCGTGCGCGAAGCCTTGCCCCTGGCGCCCACCGCCTACCTCACCCGCCCGCTGAACATGGAAAGCCTGACCCAGCGCCTGCAAGACCTGCTGCTCAACGAAGGCGAAAGCGTGTACTGCGAAATCCCACCGCTGGCGCCGGGCATGACCTTGCCCGCCTTCCTTGAGCGGCGCCGCGAGGTCTGCGATGGCGCGCCGTTGCGCGTGGATGTGAAAGCCGCCGTGCAACACAGCCTCGGCCCCGAAGGCCTGGACCTCAAGCAGTTGGAAGACCAGGTGCACAGCGACCCGCAAATCACCGCCGTACTCATCGCCGCCGCCAACAGCGCCGGCTACCACGGCACGCCGGTGCAGACCCTGTCAGAGGCCCTGCATAAGTTGGTGCCCGGCCAGAGCATGAATCTCATCCTGGGCCTGGCGCTCAAGCACAACGTGGTGTTGGGCGACCCTGGGCTGGTGGCCTACGCCGAGCGGCACTGGCAACTGTCCCAGGACAGCGCCGACTACGCCCGGCGCCTGGCGCGCATGCTGGAGCTCGATCACGAGCGTTGCTACAGCGCCTGCATCCTGCATCGCTTGGGCGACTTGGCTTTGTTGCGTTGCCTGGAAGACTGGCGCCAGGGCGGCGGTGCCCTGGATGACGAAGCCATAGGCGAATCCCTTGACGCCTTTGGCGCCGCCTACGGTTCGGCGTTGCGCACGCGTTGGCGCTTGCCGCTGGAGTTGCGGCAGTTGATCGCGGGGATCTATTCACTTGAAGGCGGGGTGTATTCGCGCGAAGCCCTGGTGGTGAACCTGGCGGTGCAAATGGCGCGGCTGACCGAGCACGAAGGGCTGGAAGAACTGGCGGGCAGCAAGACCGCGCGGCTGCTCAAGGTCGGCTTGCCGGAACTGACCCGAGTGCGCAAAACCTGAAACACACACCGACCCACTGTGGGAGCTGGCTTGCCTGCGATAGCGGTGGGTCAGTCAAGACGCCATCGCAGGCAAGCCAGCTCCCACAGTGGGTCGGTGTTAACCGGCGATAACGCGGTTCTTGCCCTGGCGCTTGGCCTCGTACATCGCCGCATCCGCTCGCGCAAACAGGCTGTCGAGGGTGGAGTCATCTTCGCGCAGGCCGGCCAGGCCTTGGCTGACGGTCACATTGAATTCATGCCCTTCGTAGCTGAACACCAATGCCTGGATTTCCTTGCCCAACCGCTCGGCAACCTGCAGGGCCATCTCCGGTGGGCAACCCGGCAGCACAGCAGCAAATTCTTCGCCGCCAACGCGTCCGAACAGGTCGCCACGGCGCAATACCCCGCGACCGCTCTCGGCGATGCGCCGCAGCACCTGGTCGCCCTCCAGGTGGCCATAGGTGTCGTTGATGTCTTTGAAATCATCGATGTCTAGCAACAGGAACGCCAGCGGCGTGCCCTGCGCGCAGGCATTGTCGAAGGCCTGGTTGGCGAGTTCGAAGAAGTGTCGGCGGTTGCTGCTTTGGGTCAGTACGTCGGTGGTGGCGAGGCGATGCAGTTCCAGCTCAAGTTGCTTCTTTTCGGTGATGTCTTCGGCGATGCCCACCACGATCAGCGCTTCACCGGGCACCACCTGCTGGTTGATGTAGCACTTGTCGCTCAACCAGCGGATCTGCCCGTCAGCGGTGATGATGCGGTACTCGCGGTCCTCCACGGCGCCCTGTTCCAGCACACGGGCCAGGCTGTGTTCGGCGTAGTCGAGGTCTTCGGGGTGGACGCTGTTGCGCCATTCACGGTGGTCGGCCAGCAGCAGGCCGGCGGAGCGGCCAAACAGGCGCTCGTACGCCGGGCTCACATACAGCACACGGCGTGTTTCCCAATCGATGGCCCACAGCACGGCGTTCACGCTGACCAGCAGGGAACTGAGCAGTTGCTCACGCTCACTCAGCCGCTCGACTTCACCTTGAGCATGCATAAGCGCCAACAGGGTCGCCGCCGCGGCCGGGCGCGGCGGCTCTGCGGTGGGCACATCGGGCAGGCTGGGCTTTTCGTGAACCATCGGTACAACTCTCTCTGGGCGCGCCGCAGGTGCAAAAGCGGTCACTACAAGGGGTCACCATGATGGCGAAGTGTTCTTTGAGAGAGGGGAATTGCGGTGAAGTTCCGTGAACGGCGTGGATTGACGGTGCCCGGAAAATGACGCCAAAAAGCCAGTGCGTGGGAGGGCGAACCCTCCCACGGCGCCCTCACGCTGCTGTAGGACGCAACGAGTAAGTCTTCAACTGGTGGGCAAAATCGCGCAGGGATTGGATGCCACTGGCCTCGGCTTCATGCACCCATTCCTTGATCGCCGCCAGCATGTCGTGGCCGTTGGAACTGGTCTTGAGCCAGATCTGCTGCAGCGCCAGGCGCTTTTCGTAGATCACGGTCAGGGCATGGCTGTGTTCCAGCATGCTCTGGATGCGCAGGTGATGGCGGTCTTCCAGCAAGCTGGTTTCCCGCGACAGCAGGCGCTTGGCGCGGTGGAACTGGTGGCGTACCGAATGATCGACCTTCTCCAGCTCCTGCTTGACCAGCGGGCCAATCACCAACTTGCGGTATTGGGCCATGATCTGGAAGCGGTTGTTGAGGATCGCCATGGCGGTGTCCATGTCCAGGCTGCCCTTGCCTTCGACGCGGTGGGCGATGGGCGCTACACGCTGCACCTTGGCCAGGCGCAGGAAGCTGAACACCTTAATCCAGGCCCAGCCCAGGTCGAACTCCCACTTCTTCACCGACAGCTTGGCCGAGTTAGGGTAGGTGTGGTGGTTGTTGTGCAGCTCTTCGCCGCCGACGATGATGCCCCACGGCACCAGGTTGGTGGCGGCGTCACGGCATTCGAAGTTGCGATAGCCCACGGCATGCCCCAGGCCGTTGATCACGCCGGCGGCCCAGAACGGGATCCACATCATCTGGATCGCCCAGATAGTGATACCGATGGTGCCGAACAGCAGCAGGTCGATCACGCCCATGAGCGCCACGCCCAACAGCGGGTAGCGCGTGTAGAGATTGCGTTCGATCCAGTCGTCCGGGCAGTTTTTGCCGTAGATACGCAGGGTCTCGGGGTTTTCCGCCTCGGCGCGGTACAGCTCGGCACCTTTGCGCAGCACGGTGGACAAGCCCTTGATCACCGGGCTGTGCGGGTCATCGACGGTTTCGCATTTGGCGTGGTGCTTGCGGTGGATGGCGGTCCACTCGCGAGTGTTCTGCGCCGTGGTCAGCCACAGCCAGAAGCGGAAGAAGTGTTTAAGGCCGGCATTGAGCTCGAGCGAGCGATGGGCCGAATAACGGTGCAGATAGACAGTGACCCCAATAATGGTCACGTGGGTCATCAACAGCGTGACTGCCACCAGTTGCCAGGCGGACAGATCAAGAAAACCGTTGTACCACATAGGCTGTATGGCCCTCAGATAAAGAAAAAAACAGCACCCGCATTATCACTTCCTTTGCAGATAAAACCAGTCACCGTTTCAGATAAGACTTACAAAGTGTTTCCTCCTCTATAATCCTGATCCTTTGTAGGGCGATTCTGGTTATTTAGTAAGGATTACTAAGCATATGCTGTTTTCATACCGAGGTGCCCTACGTGCGGGGTTGGTGTACCTGCTGGTTTCCATCCTTTGGCTCCAGCTCAGCCATTACCTATTAATCAACTTTATCGATGAACCCTTGGAGCAGGGACGCTGGCTGCAAGCGCGCGGTTATGTGTGGGTCAGCCTCAGCGCCTTGCTCATTTACTGGATAGGCTGGCGTTTTGCCCGTGCCCATGCGTTGCAACAACCCCTGAAAGAGAACCGCGAGCGCCTGCGTCAGGCCGCTGCGGTGTTCGATTGCACCCGCGAAGGGGTGCTGGTCACCGATACCCAGGGGCTGATCGTGCACGTCAACCGCGCGTTCATGGAGATCACCGGCTATCAGTGCGAAGAGGTCATGGGCCAACGGCCAAGCCTGTTCAAGTCCGGGCGCCACTCGGCGCATTTCTACCAGCAGATGTTCCAGGCCCTGGAAAGCACCGGCGAATGGAGCGGCGAAATCTGGAACCGACGTAAAAGCGGCGAGGTTTACCCCCAGTGGCAAACCATCCGCGTGATTCACGATGACCAGGGCCAGGTCAGCCACTACGTGGCGGTGTTTTCGGACATCAGCGCCATCAAGGACTCCGAGCACGAATTGGCGCACCTGGCACACCATGACCCGCTCACCGACCTGCCCAATCGCCTGCTGTTCACCGATCGCGCCGAGCAGGCCCTGGCTTCCGCGCAGGTGCACAAGCGAGGCTGCGCTCTGCTGTTGATGGACTTGGATCACTTCAAGATCATCAACGACAGCCTCGGCCATAACGTTGGCGATCAGTTGCTCAAGTTGGTGGCCGAACGCCTCAGCGGCCTGTTTGGGCCGGGGGTTACCCTGGCGCGCCTGGGAGGCGACGAGTTTGCCGTGCTGGCCGAAAGCTGCCCGCAGGTGGTGCAAGCGGCGGCCTTGGCGCAGCGCATGCTCAACGCCATGAAGGATCCGTTCATTTTTGACGGCAACCAGCTGTTTATCAGCGCCAGTATCGGTATCAGCCTGTTCCCCAGTGACGCCCTGAGCGCCGAGCAACTGCTGCGTAACGCCGATTCCGCGTTGTTCAAGGCCAAGAGTGCTGGGCGCGAAGGTTACGCGTTGTATACCGAAGAGCTGACCGCCCACGCCCAGCATCGGGTGGAAATCGCTGGCGAGCTGCGTCGCGCCCTCGATCAACATGAGCTGCGCGTCTATTACCAGCCGGTGCACGACCTGCACGACAGCCGCTTGGTCGGCGTTGAAGCACTGGTGCGCTGGCAGCACCCGGAACGCGGCCTGGTACCGCCGGGCGAGTTCATCCCCATCGCCGAGCGCACCGGGCTGATTGCCGACATCGATGCGTGGGTGATGGACCAGGCCTGCCGCCAGATGTGCCAATGGCTGGCCGACGGCGCGCCGCTGAGCTTTATCGCAATCAATGTCTCCAGCCGCCTGTTTGCCCGGCGCGAGCTGTATGAGCAAGTGGCCCAAGTGCTGCACACCACTGGGCTGGATCCGGCCTTCCTGGAGCTGGAAGTCACCGAGAGCGCCGTGATGGACGACCCGGAAGTCGCGTTGGAGCAACTGCACCGCCTGCGCGAACTGGGCCTGCGCCTGGCGATCGACGACTTTGGCACCGGCTATTCCTCGTTGCTGCGCCTCAAGCGTCTGCCGGTGCAGAAGCTCAAGATCGACCAGGGCTTTGTGGCGGGCTTGCCGTGGGACGAAGACGACGCGGCGATTGTGCGCGTGGTGATCGCCCTGGCCAAAAGCATGGGCATGCAGGTGCACGCCGAAGGAATTGAGCAGGTGGAACAGGCGCGGTTCCTACTGGATCAGGAATGCGACATGGGCCAGGGGTACTGGTTTGGACGGCCGATGCCGGCTGATGAAATCGACTGGACCCGAGCACCTCTGATCCGCCAGGACTGACGCGGTCAATGTGGGAGCCGGGCTTGCCCGCGAAGGCGGTGTGTCAGTCGCTGCATGTGTTACTGCACCACCGCTTTCGCAGGCAAGCCAGCTCCCACAGGGTTCTGCGGCGACTGTGCATGAGCGTTTTTTCTGTGGAAACCCTTGCAACCCCATGCCCTATCAGAAAATTCTTTCTGGTTATATAAACATTCTTAAATAGTATTTTTAAGAATATCCGCGCTTATCTACTATCGCCCTCACGCCGCAAGCAGTGCCGCCACTGCCAGGCACTACTCATTTTCAGGAGCGAGACCATGAGCGCATCTCTACGTAGCGTTGACGGCCAGGACGAAGCAGCCATTTTGCGTGAAATCCAGAGCGCCCTGCGCGACCTGCGGTTTGGCGCGGTGGAAATCACCGTACACAACGCCCAAGTGGTACAGATCGAACGCAAGGAAAAATTCCGTCTGCAGAACCCCGGTAACAAACCGAGCTGAGCAAGAACGGCGATAGACCCGCAATTACAAGAAAAGCCAACACTCAAGAATTTCAGGAGCTTCTATGTCGTCGATTCGCCGTTATGCCTTGGCCGCATTGGCCAGTGCCGTGTTTGCCGGTTCCGCCGTTGCCAAGGACTACGAGTTGCTCAACGTCTCGTACGACCCCACCCGTGAGCTGTACCAGGATTACAACGCTGAGTTCACCAGCTTCTGGAAACAGTCCCACCCCGGCGACAACGTCAAGATCCAGCAGTCCCACGGTGGCTCGGGCAAGCAAGCACGCGCAGTGATTGACGGCCTGCGCGCCGACGTAGTGACCCTGGCCCTGGCCGGTGACATTGATGAAGTCGCCAAGCTGGGCAAGACCCTGCCGGAGAACTGGCAGACCCGCCTGCCGGACGCCAGCACCCCATACACCTCCACCATCGTGTTCCTGGTGCGCAAGGGCAACCCCAAAGGCATCAAGGACTGGGGCGACCTGATCAAGAAAGACGTGTCGGTGATCACGCCCAACCCGAAAACCTCCGGCGGTGCACGCTGGAACTTCCTCGCCGCCTGGGCCTACGGCCTCAAGGCCGGCGGCAGCGAAGCCAAGGCCCAGGAATACGTCAAAGAGCTGTTCAAGCACGTGCCGATACTGGACACCGGCGCGCGCGGTTCTACCATTACCTTCGTCAACAACGGCCAGGGTGACGTGCTGCTGGCGTGGGAAAACGAGGCGTTCCTGGCCTTGAAGGAAGACGGCGGCGCCGACAAGTTCGACATCGTCGTGCCTTCCCTGTCGATCCTGGCGGAACCGCCTGTGGCCGTTGTGGACAAGAACGCCGAGAAAAAGGGCAACACCGAGATCGCCACCGCGTACCTCAACCACCTGTACAGCCCGGCGGGCCAGGAGATTGCGGCGAAGAACTTCTACCGTCCACGGGATGAAAAAGTCGCCGCCAAATACGCCCAGCAGTTCCCGAAACTGGACCTGGTGACTATCGACAAAGACTTCGGCGGCTGGAAAACTGCCCAACCGAAATTCTTCAATGACGGTGGCGTGTTCGACCAGATCTACACGGCGCAATAAGCCAAAGTACCTGTAGGGGCCTGACTTTCTGTAGGGACTGGGCTGGTGTGGGAGCTGGCTTGCCTGCGATAGCATCACCATGGTGTGGCTGATACACCGAGGTGCCTGCATCGCGGGCAAGCCCGGCTCCCACAGAAAAGCCAGCTGCCACAGAACGCACGCTCCTACAGTGGTTTCTACCCTTTAACCAAGGACTCTTATGTCGCGTCGTATCTCCCCCGTCATACCCGGCTTCGGGCTGACGCTGGGCTACACCGTGGTGTACCTCAGCCTGATCGTACTCATCCCCCTGGCGGCGATGTTTGTACACGCCGCTCAACTCACCTGGGATCAGTTCTGGAACATCATCTCCGCGCCTCGCGTGCTGGCGGCCTTGAAGCTGAGCTTCAGTACCGCGCTGTACGCCGCACTCATCAACGGTGTGATTGGCACTTTGTTGGCCTGGGTGCTGGTGCGCTACACCTTCCCCGGGCGCAAGGTCATCGACGCGATGATCGACCTGCCGTTCGCCCTGCCCACCGCCGTCGCCGGTATCGCGCTGACGGCGCTGTACGCGCCCAACGGCCTGGTCGGCCAGTTTGCCGCCGACCTGGGTTTCAAGATCGCCTACACCCCCCTGGGTATCACCCTGGCGCTGACCTTCGTCACGTTGCCCTTCGTGGTGCGCACGGTGCAGCCGGTGCTGGCCGATATCCCCCGGGAAATCGAAGAGGCCGCCGCCTGCCTCGGCGCCAAGCCGTTGCAGGTGTTCCGCTACATCCTCGTGCCGGCATTGTTGCCCGCCTGGCTGACCGGCTTCGCCCTGGCGTTTGCCCGAGGCGTGGGTGAGTACGGTTCGGTGATCTTCATCGCTGGCAACATGCCGATGAAAACCGAAATCCTGCCATTGCTGATCATGGTCAAGCTCGACCAATACGACTACCGCGGCGCCACCTCCATTGGTGTGCTGATGCTGGTGGTGTCCTTTGTCTTGCTGCTGCTGATCAACCTGTTGCAGCGGCGCATCGAACGTCCATAAGGAGGCGCGGAACATGTCCCAATCGTCTATTTCCGCCGCGTCCTCGGCCAACGCCGCCCGGCGTGGCAGTGCGACCTCGCGACGTATCCTGATTGGCCTTGGCTGGCTGGTATTCGTCCTGTTTCTGCTGCTGCCATTGCTGGTGGTGGTGTCCCAGGGCTTGAAGAACGGCCTCGGCACGTTCTTCACGGCAATCCTTGAGCCAGACGCGCTGTCGGCGTTGAAACTCACGGTGATCGCCGTGCTGATTTCGGTGCCGCTCAACCTGGTGTTCGGCGTCAGCGCCGCCTGGTGCGTGAGCAAGTACTCGTTCCGTGGCAAGAGCATCCTGGTCACGCTGATCGACCTGCCGTTCTCGGTCTCGCCGGTGATCGCCGGCCTGGTGTACGTGTTGATGTTCGGCGCCCAGGGCTTCTTCGGGCCGTGGCTGCAAGAGCATGACATCCAGATCGTGTTCGCCCTGCCGGGCATCGTGCTGGCGACCATCTTCGTCACCGTGCCGTTCGTGGCCCGTGAGTTGATCCCGCTGATGCAGGAGCAGGGCACCCAGGAAGAAGAAGCCGCGCGCCTGCTGGGCGCCAATGGCTGGCAGATGTTCTGGCATGTCACCGTGCCGAACATCAAGTGGGGCCTGATCTACGGCGTGGTGCTGTGTACGGCGCGGGCCATGGGTGAGTTCGGCGCGGTGTCGGTGGTGTCCGGCCACATTCGCGGCGTCACCAACACCCTGCCGCTGCATGTCGAGATTCTCTACAACGAATACAACCACGTTGCCGCGTTTGCGGTGGCCAGCCTGTTGCTGATCCTGGCGCTCTTCATCCTGCTGCTCAAGCAGTGGAGCGAGAACCGAATCAACCGCCTGCGCAACAGCGCGGGTGAGGAATAAGTCATGTCGATCGAAGTCCGTAATGTCAGCAAGAACTTCAACGCCTTCAAGGCCCTGGACAGCATCAACCTGGATATCCAGAGTGGCGAGCTGGTGGCGTTGCTGGGCCCGTCCGGCTGTGGCAAGACTACGTTGCTGCGCATCATTGCCGGCCTGGAAACTCCGGATGCCGGCAGCATTGTGTTCCATGGCGAAGACGTTTCCGGCCACGATGTGCGTGATCGCAACGTGGGCTTCGTATTCCAGCACTACGCGTTGTTTCGCCACATGACCGTGTTCGACAACGTCGCTTTCGGCCTGCGCATGAAACCGAAAAACCAACGCCCCACCGAAAGCCAGATCGCGAGCAAGGTTCACGAGCTGCTGAACATGGTGCAGCTCGATTGGTTGTCCGACCGCTACCCGGAACAACTTTCCGGTGGCCAGCGCCAGCGTATCGCCCTGGCCCGCGCCTTGGCGGTGGAGCCCAAGGTTCTGCTGCTCGACGAGCCGTTCGGCGCCCTTGATGCCAAGGTGCGTAAAGAACTGCGCCGCTGGCTGGCGCGCCTGCACGAGGACATCAACCTGACCTCGGTCTTCGTGACCCACGACCAGGAAGAGGCCATGGAAGTCGCCGACCGTATCGTGGTGATGAACAAGGGCGTGATCGAGCAGATCGGTTCACCGGGCGACGTCTACGAAAACCCGGCCAGCGACTTTGTCTATCACTTCCTGGGGGACTCCAACCGCCTGCATTTGGGCGAAGACAAGCACCTGCTGTTCCGCCCCCACGAAGTGTCGTTGTCACGCCATGAACTGGAAGATCACCATGCGGCGCAAGTGCGGGATATTCGGCCGTTGGGCGCGACTACTCGCGTGACCTTGAAGGTCGAAGGCCAAAGCGAGTTGATCGAGGCCGAAGTGGTGAAAGACCATGACAGCCTCACCGGGTTGGCGCGGGGCGAGACCCTGTTCTTCAAACCCAAGGTCTGGCAAAAAGCCTAATAACACTGCAAAACCCTTGTGGGAGCCGGGCTTGCCCGCGATGGCGGTGTGTCAGTCGACAGTTATGCCAACTGATCCACCGCCATCGCGGGCAAGCCCGGCTCCCACATTGGATGTTCAGTACTTGTTAGACCGTGGCGTTTTTCCCGCGTACTCCCACCGGCCCAGAGCGCTCTTCAATCTGGCGCTTGAGGTCCTGCCGCAACCCCAGCAAAAACGCCAACTCCGCCACCACAAACAACGGCCCTACGATCAGCCCCGACACATCATCCACAAACGCAGGCTTCCTGCCTTCGTAGTAATGCCCGACGAACTGAATCACCCAGCCCACCACAAACATCCCCACGCCGCTGCTCAGCCACACCGCCGTGCTTTGCGTCGCCAGCACATGCCCGGCCCACACCGACAAGCCCATCAGCACCGTCATCAACACGCCCAAGGCCAGTTCCAGGCGCAGATAAAACCACGCCGAAAACAACGCCAGCAGTAACGCAGGTGATAGCCACAGCCCGCCCATCGACCATTCGGGGCGCGACAACAGCACGGCCACCGCCACCACAATCAACGGAATACCGATGAAGTGGCTGGCGATGTTGCGTGGGTCGCGGTGGTACGCGGCGTATTGACTGAGGTGGTCGACGAGGCTTTTCATTGTTGTTCCTCCTGTAGGATGTTTGATCATGCCCTGTCAGTCGGTGCCTAACTGTCAATTGGGCGACAATCTTCGGAGTTCGCATGGACACAGGGACATGGCACGCGCAATTGGCTCGCGGTCATTGGTTCAGCCATTTGCCGCCTGACTTGCAGCGTAGCCTGCTGGGGGCGGCGCGGTTGCGTGTGCTGACGGCGGGGCAGTACCTGTTCAAGCGCGGTGACCCGCCGTGCGGCGTGTATGCGGTGCTGGAAGGCACGGTGCGCATCAGTGCGGTCAGTGCCCAAGGCAAGGAAGCGGTGTTGAGCCTGGTGGAAACGCCCTACTGGTTCGGCGAGATCTGCCTGTTCGACAACCTGCCGCGCACCCACGATGCCTTGGCCACGGGTGCTTGCAGACTGCTGCAGGTGCCGCAGGCGGCGATGCTCGGCATTCTCGAACAGCATCCGCTGTTCTGGCGGGAGATGGCACTGTTGATGAGCCATAAACTGAGGCTGTCGTTGATCAATATCGAACACATGAGCCTGATGCCCGCTTCAAAGCGCCTGGCCCATCGGCTGCTGATGATCGCCCAAGGCTACGGCGAAGTTGAGCAGGCGCGCCGCGTGCTGCAACTGCCCCAGGAGGATCTGGCGGCAATGCTGGGCCTGTCGCGCCAGACCATCAACAGTCTGCTCAAGGCGCTGGAGCAACAGGGCATTATCGGCTTGAGTTACGGCGCCATCGAGATACGCGACCTCAATGGGCTGCGGCTGGCCGCGGGCCTATGAACCGCGATAGGTGGAGAAGCCGTAAGGGCTGAGCAGCAGCGGGATGTGGTAGTGCTGGTCGGCCTGCTTGACCTGGAAAATCACCGGCACCTCGGGGAAGAACGTCTCGCGGTTCGCCTTCTTGTAGTAATCGCCGGTCTTGAACACCACGCGGTACTCGCCCGGCTGCATGCTGCGGTTGGCCGGGAACAGCTCGGCGATGCGGCCTTGCTGGTTGGTCACACCTTCAGACAGCGACTGCCATTTATCGCCCACGTGCTGTTCCAGGGTGACATTGACACCTGCGCTTGGCAGGCCGTTTTCCAGGTTGAGTACGTGCACGCTCAGGGGGTTGCCGTCGGCCAGGGCCAGGTTGCACAGGCCACTCAGGCTCAGTGCGGCAAGGGTCATGCTCAAGGTTTTCATCGCGAAGTCCTTTTGAGGGAAGTGGAATCAAGGGGTGATTTTCAAGCCCAGTTGCTCGGCGGCCAGTACGGCGCAGGCTTCATCCTGCGCGGCGCCACCGGCACCGGCGATGCCCAGCGCACCGACCAGTTCGGCATCGGCAAACAGCGGCACGCCGCCGCCGAGCAACAGCAGCTCGGGCAAGCTGTTGAGGTTGGCGGCCTCGGGGTTATTACGCGCCCGTTCGGCAAACAGCCGGGTCGGGGTTTTTGTCGACAGCGCCGTGTACGCCTTGCGTTGGCTGGCGAGGCTGTTGTGCGGGCCGACACCGTCAGCGCGCAGGCCCAGCAACAGGTTGCCACCGCGGTCGAGTACGGTCAGCGCCGCGGTGCAGTGGGCCAGGCTGGCGTCGGCCAGTTGGCGAGCGGCGTGCAGATCCAGCTCGGCGTGGCGGGGCAGTTGTGGCGTCGCCTGGGCGACGGTGGCCACGGCGAGGCTCAGGAACAAGGCAGTGCGGTACATAGTGAGGGCTCCAGAAAGCAGGCCAACACGGTAACCAGCGGACGCGGACAAAAGCCGCACAATTGGATGACAGGTTTGTAATCAAACTGGCTGAGTGGGTTTTGTACCTGTCAACTTTGACAGTAGATGCGATGTTTAAGGTGGAGCAGACTTTCGTTATCAATCCTGACAATCAAGGAGTTAAGGCTCATGTCAGAAAAATCTAGTGTTGCGCCCCATCCGATACCGAATGGACCTCAAAATCTTCAAGTAGGCGCACCGGTTGTCAATGCACCGACGACGGGAGCAAGTTACTCGACTCCAGTGACATTCAACGGAATTGGTCTTCCAGGTTGGTGGGTCTACTTCACACGTACTCCGATAGATGGAGATAGCTTTGGCGGCGTGAGAGTCAAAGACGATGGCTCATGGGAATTTACCGCTTATCTGGACCCTGGCGAGGTCGCTGTTTTCGGCTGGCAGCAAGATGATCGGGTGCGTTCCGAATGGACACCTGTTATTAGATTTACGGTGAAGTGAGCGGGTGGTTTGGCCCGGGTCAGTAGTCGTTCTTAGGGGGAGGCAGCGGGTACTTGGATGGCTACTGCAAATCCCCCCGAAACTGCCCCGGCGTCATCCCCGTCCAGCGCTTGAACGCACGATTGAAACTGCTGGTATCGGCAAACCCCAGCAAATGGCTGATCTCGGCCAGTGAGCACTGCGGGTCACGCAGGTGCAATAACGCCAGGTTTTGCCGGCACTCATTGAGCAAGGCGTCGAATCGACAGCCTTCATCGGCCAGATGCCGCTGCAAGCTGCGCAGGCTCAAGTGCAGCGCTTGGGCAATACGTTCGGCGCTTGGCTCGCCGTCTGGCAATTGCGTCTCGATGGCGGCGCGCACCTTGCGTTCCCAGGTCAACGGTTGCAGTTGGGCGAGGGTGCGCTTGAGCACGGTTTCGTTGTGTTCGGCCAGCTCCGGGTTGGCGTCGTCCAGATGGCTGTCGAAATCGCTGGCGGCGAATTCCAGGCGGTCTTCGTCGGCGGCAAACCATACCGGCGCGCGAAATACCCTGTGCCACGGCTCGGGGTCGGCGGGTTCCGGGCGCCGCAGGTAAACGGCCAACGGCGCATAGTCGCGACCCAGGCGGTTGCGACAGGTGCGTACGTAGATCGCCGCAAAGGCATCAATCGCTTCCGGCGCGGGCGCGGGGCTGCCTGGAGGTTGGAGCAGGCGAAAACGGTAGACGTCGCCGTGGCGGCTCAGCTCCAGGTCCAGGGCATCACTGACCACCTGGTGATAGCGCACGATGCGCTCGAACACCTCGCGCAAGCTGCCGCTGGCCACCAATGCGTAACCCAGCGCATGAAAGGTGGTGGGGCTGACAAACCGCGACACCCGCAGCCCAATCGCCGGGTCGCCACTGGCCTGTACCGCCAGCGCCCATAGGCGCGTGGTGGCCGACAACCGATAGCGGGCGTTGGGGTCGTCCATCTGCTGCGGGTCCAGCCCGGCTTCGGCGCACAGGGCGGCGCTGTCGAGGCCCAGGGCGTCGAGCTGCTTGCGCAGGGCACGGGTCCAGCTGGCGAGGGAAGTGGGTTCGGTCATGGCAATTGGCGCTTGTGGTCAACAGATTGGCGTGCGCGGCTAGCGTCCTGCGCTAGGGTTAGGTGCAGGATTCAGGCATCACTTCACAAGAGAATGGAAGCATGGACGGTACTTCTGCAAGCCCCCAGCCGTTGAACGCGCAACAGCGTTCGGCGCATATCCGCGAGGTCGTGATGGCCGAAGGCGTGCGCTTGCGCCAGCGGCACCCCTGGTTGTTGCATCAGGACGCGCTGGGCGCGGGCATCCTGGCCTTTGTCCTGCTGGGCATGCTCGGCTCGGCAGCGCTTTATATCAGCGGTCATATGGCCTGGTGGGTGTGTCTGCTGCTCAATGCCTTTTTCGCCTCGCTCACTCATGAGTTGGAACACGACCTGATCCACAGCATGTACTTTCGCAAGCAACGCGTGCCCCACAACCTGATGATGGGCCTGGTATGGCTGGCGCGGCCAAGCACCATCAACCCATGGATACGCCGGCACCTGCACCTCAACCATCACAAGGTCTCGGGCACCGAAGCCGACATGGAAGAGCGCGCGATCACCAATGGCGAACCCTGGGGCATCGCGCGGTTGCTGATGGTGGGGGACAACATGATGTCAGCCTTGATCCGTCTGTTGCGCGCCAAGACCTGGCCGCACAGGGCTAGCATCCTCAAGCGCGTGCTGCTGGTGTACGCACCGCTGGCCTTGCTGCATTGGGGCGCGTGGTACGTCTTCCTGGGCTTTCATGCCGCCAATGGCATTGCCAGTTTGATGGGCGCGCCCATTCAGTGGTCAGCCGGTACCTTGCAGGTGATGCAGGTGATGCAGGTGATCGATATCGCTGCGGTGGTGATCATCGGCCCGAACGTGTTGCGCACCTTCTGCCTGCACTTTGTCAGCTCCAACATGCATTACTACGGCGATGTGGAACTGGGCAATGTGATTCAGCAAACCCAAGTGCTGAACCCTTGGTGGCTATGGCCGTTGCAGGCATTCTGCTTCAATTTCGGCAGCACCCATGGCATCCATCACTTTGTGGTCAAAGAGCCGTTCTACATCCGCCAGATGACCACCAAGGTGGCGCATAAGGTGATGGCCGAGATGGGTGTGCGCTTCAATGATTTGGGCACCTTTGCCCGCGCCAACCGCTTCGAACGACGTGAGCAGGCACACAGCGATTTAGCTCACCTCAGCAGGCAATAAACGCCAGGGGCAAATCGCGAATCTGTTCGCGCACGGGTGGTTGGTAGTGGTCATCGCTGATCAGTTCGTGCAGCAGTTCTTCGCGCAGTTGGTGGAATTCAAAGCTGCTGCGCTGGCGTGGATGGGGCAGGGCGATCTCGACTATTTGCTTGATGCGCCCGGGCCTGGGCTCCATCACCACCACGCGGTCGGCGAGGAAAATCGCCTCTTCCACGTCATGGGTGACCAGCACCGTGGTGATTCTGGCGCGGGCGCGAATGGCCAACAGTTCATCCTGCATCTGCTGGCGGGTCAGCGCGTCGAGGGCGCCGAAGGGTTCGTCCAGCAACAGGATGCGCGGGCTGGCCACCAGGCCGCGGGCAATCGCCACCCGTTGCGCCATGCCGCCGGAGAGTTGGTGGGGATAGGCGCGGGTGAAGTCAGTCAGGCCCACCAACTCGATAAAATCACCGATGCGCCGCGTGCGTTCGGCTTCGCTCAGCGGCTCGTTGACCAGGCCCAGGCCGATGTTTTGCGCCACGGTCAGCCACGGGAACAGGCGGTGCTCCTGGAACACAATACCGCGTTCGCCGCCGATCCCGCTGACGGCGTTACCATCCACCTGGATCTCGCCGCGATACTGCGTATCGAGCCCCACCAGCAGGCGCAGCAGGGTGGACTTGCCGCA
Source organism: Pseudomonas sp. CFSAN084952 (assembly GCF_009648855.1). Taxonomy (NCBI): domain Bacteria; kingdom Pseudomonadati; phylum Pseudomonadota; class Gammaproteobacteria; order Pseudomonadales; family Pseudomonadaceae; genus Pseudomonas; species Pseudomonas sp. CFSAN084952. The sequence continues at coordinate 5,704,643 of NZ_CP045767.1, forward strand.
ACCGCTGGCGCCGACAATCGCGACGAATTCCCCTTCGGCCACCTCCAGGTTGAATTCGCGGATGGCTTCCAGTTCGAAGCCATCGACGTCGAAGGACTTGCCCACGTGGTTGAAGCTGACAATTGGTGCGTTCATGCGTGTCTCCAGCGAGTGGCGCGGGTTTCGAGGCGTTGGCCGAACAGGTTGAGGGTGGCGCCGGTGAGGCCGACCAGCAGCATGCCGCTCATGATCAGGTCCATGCGCAGCAGCTGTTGGGCGCCGATCATCAGGCTGCCGATGCCGCCATTGGAGGGCATGAAATATTCGGCGCCGAGGGTGCCCATCCACGCGTAGATCAGGCTCAGGCGCAGGCCGGCGAAAATCCCCGACGCGGCACCCGGCAGCACCAGGCGGCGCAGGCGTTGCCAGAGGTTCAGCCGCAGCACCTGCGCGGCTTCGCGCAGCTGGGGTGACAGGTTGAGCACGCTGCGCTGGGTGGCAATAAACAACGGGAAGAAGGCGGCGAGGGCGATAAACACCCACTTGGCCAACTCACCCAGGCCGAACCAGGCGGTCAACAGTGGCACCCAGGCGAAAATGGCAATCTGGCGCAACGCGGACAAGGTTGGGCCGAGCAGTCGTTCACTGCGCCGCGACAACCCCAGCCACAAGCCCACGGCAAAGCCCAGGCTGCCGCCGAGCAACAAGCCGCCCAGGGCCCGGCCCAGGCTTTTGCCCAGGGCGGTGGTCAGGCTGCCATCCAGCCCGCCGGCCAGGGTGGTTTGCAGCACGGCCCAGGGGCTGACCAGAATGTTCGGGTCTACCCAGCCCTGTTGCGACGCTGCCTGCCACAGCGCCAACAACAGCAAGGGTAACAACCAGGGCTGCAGACGTTGCCAGCCTTCATAGCGTGGCCCGCGGCGGATCTGCGCGGTGGCGGGGTGGGGCCAGTGCACCCACTGGCGATCCAGCCAGCCGATGCCGCGGTCCATCACCACACCCAGCACGCCAATGACCACGATGCACACGAAGACGATATCGAGCATGAACAACTGGCGCGCCCACACCATCAGGTAACCGATGCCTTCGCTGGAGGCCAGCAGCTCCACGGCCAGCAGGGAGGTCCAGCCGGCGGCCAGGGCCAGGCGTACGCCGGCCATGAACGCAGGCAGTGCGGCGGGCAGGACCAGGCGGCGGATCAGCAAGTGGCCAGGCAGGCGCAGTACACGGGCGGCTTCGCGCAGGTTGGGCTGGGCGTCGCGCACGCCCACCAGGGTATGCAGGGTCACGGGCACCACGATGGCCTTGACCAGCACCACCAGCTTGAGGGTTTCGCCAATGCCGAAAAACACCATGAACAGCGGGATCCAGGCGAGGGTCGGCACTTGCGCCAGCGCGCTGAACGTCGGGAACACCAAGCGCTCGGCGCGCGCACTGAAACCCAGGGACGCGCCCAGTATCGCGCCGGCACTGACACCGGCCAGCAGGCCCCAGAACAAGCGCTGCAAGCTGATCGCCAGATGGCTCCATAACTCGCCAGCGGCCAACTCCACCGCGCTGTTCCACACCAGGGCGGGGGTGGGCAGAATCTGCTCGCTCATCCAATGATTGCGGCTGGCCAGCCACCATAAGGCAAACAGCGTGAGCGGCAGCAGCCACGGCAATAAACGCTGGCCCAGCTGCGCCCAGCGCGGCGCGATGTCTTTGGGCGGGGCCGCCAGCGGCAGGCTCAGAAGTGAAATCCGGGCCATGGAAGACCTCCGAATGCGTTATGTGATTTCGATCTTACAAAAGCGTGATCAAGATGATTGTGAGATAAGAAAAGTCATTTAAAGCCTCACGCCGCCACGCATCCAATGCATTCGAAGAATATTTTCGATGCTGTTTATGCATATGCCTCTGGAGGCTGCGGGTTAGCTTGCATATTTCTAAATGCTATTAAATTGTGAATTTATAGTATTTAAAGTTTTGTTCAGTCTATGCCTACTTTTTGCTCCCCAGGCGACCGTCGCCCACCAGGAGCTGCGCTTATGAAACTGCCCTTTAAACGTCTGATCAGCCTGTTCGCCGGCACCGCCCTGGCCGGGTTGGTGCATGCCGCCGACCTCAAGGAAATCCGCATCGCGGTGCCCGACCTCAGTGCCGGCAGCCAGCACAGCGGTGGTGGCATCACCGACGTGTTGCGTGAACAGCAGATCTTTGAAAAAGCCTTTGCCGACCAAGGCATCAAGATCCAATGGAATTACTTCAAGGGCGCCGGCTCGGTGATCAATGAAGCGTTCGCCAACGGCCAGGTGGACCTGGCCTATCTGGGCGACCTGGCAGCGATCATCGGCCGCTCCAATGGCCTGGACACGCGGCTGCTCAGCGCCTCTGCACGGGGAGTGAAACACTACCTCGGCGTGGTGCCGGGCTCCGGCATCAAGACCTTGCAAGACCTCAAGGGCAAGCGCGTGGCGGTGTTCCGAGGCACGGCCAGCCAGTTGTCGTTCGACAGCGCATTGGCCAGCCAGGGCTTGAGCGAGAAGGACCTTAAGGTGATCAACCTGGACTTCAACGCGGCCGCTGCCGCCCTGGCCGCCAAGCAGATTGACGCCACCTGGGGCGGGTCCACCCTGACGGCGTTGCAGGCCAAAGGTTTGGCAGAAATACCGCTGACCACCAAGGACCTGGGCGATGCCGGCAGCATCCAGGCCGTGCTGGTGGGCAGCTCCAAATTCGTCGATGAACACCCAGACGCCGTGGCCACGTTGCTCAAGGCCCAGCAGCAAGCGGTGCAGTGGTTGACCGATGACAACAACAAACAGGCGTACATCGCACTGGTGTCAGGGCTGGCCAGTTACCCGCCGGTGATCCTCACCAATGATTTGAAAGACCAGAAACTCAGCGAAGTTTTCCCCTCCACGCTGGACCCGGTGTTCCTTGGCAAATTGCAGGATGCGGTGGACTTGGCGTCCAGGGAGAAGTTGATTCGCAAGTCGTTTCAGGTGAGTGATTGGGTGGCGCCTGGGCTGGTGGCGGCAGGGCTCTGAGCTTGTCGGTGCCTGGGCTATCGCTATCGCAGGCAAGCCAGCTCCCACACTTGAATGTGTTCAACGCTCAAATGTGGGAGCGGGCTTGCCTGCGATGAGGCCCTTCAAACCGCCACACTGACCTGCTGGCTATCCACCTCCACCAAGGTCTCGATCATCGCCTTCGCCGCCGGCGACAACCGCGACCCCGTGCGGCTGACGATCCCGCAGCGTGCGCTCAGGGTGTCCATGTGCTGCGGCAAGTTGCGCCAGTGCAGCAGCACCAGCGCCCCCTTGGCGATGTCCTCGGCAAAGGCTTCTTCAGTGCCGACGCCGATGGCATTGGTTTGCAGCACGATGCTCACCAGCGCCGGGAAGTGCTCGGTCTGGATACTCGGGGAAAAATCCATACGCCCACTCAGGTTCGCCAGCAGTTTGCGAATGCCTTGGGAGATCAGCGGCGCCGCCAGCGGGTAGTCGAACATATCGTTGGTGGACAGGCTGTCCTTGGCCAGCAAAGGATGCCCAGGGCGGCAGAAAAACACCCCGCGTTTGGGGGTGAGTGCGCGGGTCTGGAAATTCGGGTCGGCTTCGAACTGGCGGATGTCGGCGATAAAGAATTCAATCTCTTCACGGCTCAGGCGGCGGCTGAGGGTTTCCCAGTTATCCACCTGAAACGTGGTACGGATTTTCGGGTGGGCGTTGATAAACCGCGCCACCGCATCCGGCACCAGTTTCACGGCTGGCGCCGGGCCGCAGCCGAAACGCAGGTCGCCGGCGTCGAGCTTGGTCATGCGCGTCACTTCACTGCTCAGCAGCGCTGCACCATGCACCAGGCTCAGGGCGTGCTGCAACACCACCTGGCCTTCCGGCGTGGGGCGCAAGTCCTTGTGGCCACGGTCTACCAACACGCAACCGAACTCCTGTTCCAGCCCCTGGATACTGCGGCTGAACGCTGGTTGGGTGATGCCCATAGCGTCCGCGGCACGCACGAAACTGCGGTGTTCGTTGAGGGCGATGAAGTAGCGCAGTTGGCGAAGATCCATATGCTTTCCCGGCATTTTAAAAATAGGTCGAAGGCATTTGCGACCGAGCAAGCTGAGGTTTTAAATGCAAGCTCTTATTCCGTCAACGAAGCATTCATTCATTTGCTAGACCTAAATTGCATATGGATAGAGCGTTGCTGGAAGCGTCCCCCCACCGTTTCGCAGGCACATGAGGGTCATCACAATGAGCAACGCCGCATTAGCCGTTCAATCCGTCGCCCAACCACTCGATATTCACCCGGTAGCCGGGCGGATCGGCGCCGAAATCCGTGGCATCAAATTGTCCGGTGAGCTGGATGCCGCCACCGTCGAGGCCATTCAGCAGGCGCTGGTGCAGTACAAGGTGATCTTCTTCCGCGAACAAACCCATCTTGATGACCAGAGCCAGGAAGCCTTTGCTCACCTGCTCGGCGAGCCGATTGCCCACCCGACGGTGCCGGTGCGGGACGGCACGCGGTTCTTGATGGAGTTGGATGGCACCCGTGGCCAGCGCGCCAATTCCTGGCACACCGACGTGACCTTTGTGGATGCCTACCCTAAGGCCTCGATCCTGCGTTCGGTGCTGGCGCCTGCTTCCGGCGGCGATACCGTATGGGCCAACACAGCCGCTGCCTACAACGACCTCAGCGTGGAGCTGCGCGCATTGGCTGACCACCTCTGGGCGGTGCACAGCAACGAATACGATTACGCCGCACGCAAACCCGATGTGGCGGTTGAGAAGCTGGAGGAATACCGCAAGGTCTTCACCTCCACAGTGTATGAAACCGAACACCCGGTGGTGCGCGTGCACCCGGTCAGCGGTGAGAAAACCCTGCTGTTGGGGCACTTCGTCAAACGCCTGAAAGGCTACTCCCAGGCAGAGTCGGCGCAGTTGTTCAACCTGCTGCAAGGCCACGTCACCCGCCTGGAAAACACCGTACGCTGGCGCTGGAACACCGGTGACGTGGCGATCTGGGATAACCGCGCCACCCAGCATTACGCGGTGGACGACTACGGCACCCAGGAGCGCATCGTGCGCCGGGTTACGCTCAAGGGGGATGTGCCGGTGGGGGTGCAGGGGCAATCAAGCAAAACCACTAAAGGTCTTTAATCTGAGTGAAGATTAAAAAATGTGGGAGCGGGCTTGCCCGCGAACGCGCAGTGTCAGTCGACGTATTCATCAACTGACCCACTGCATTCGCGAGCAAGCCCGCTCCCACATTTGGATTTGTGGTGTTTACCAGACTCCGATCTTCACCACTTTCTCTGCCTCTGGCTCACCATAACGAAACCATTGCCCGCGCACCTCAACCTCCGTGTGGCTGATGGTGGTGCGCCGCTTCAACCCGCGCAGCCAGTCGAACAGATAACCCAGGTGCGTCTCGCGTACCTCGGCATAGGCGGGATCGCTGCCCAGGTCGTGCAGTTCTTGCGGGTCGTTTTCCAGGTCGAACAGTTGCGGGCGAAAGCCGTCGTAGGCCAGGTACTTCCAGCGCTCGCTGCACACCATGGTCATGCGGCAACGGTCGATCGGTTGCTCCAGGCGCTCGCGAGCCGGGGCCTGGAAGGCGTAGTCGTATTCGGCAATGGCGTAGCGGCGCCAGCTGGGTTGCTCGCCCTGCAGCAATGGAATCAATGAGCGGCCTTCCAGGCGATGGTCGGCGGCGGGCAAGCCCAAGGCGTCGAGGAAGGTGGGCAGGGCGTCGATGGTTTCCACCAGGCGCTCGTCTACGGTGCCGCGGCTGACATCGGCGCTGGCACGCGGGTCGCGCACGATCAACGGAATGCCCACCGCAGGCTCCAGCAAAAACTCTTTTTCGCCAAGGAAGTGATCGCCGAGGAAGTCGCCGTGGTCGCTGGTGAACACGATCAGCGTGTCATCCCAACGGCCAGTGCTTTGCAGAAAATCAAACAGCCGCCCGAGTTGATCGTCGATCTGTTTGATCAGGCCCATGTAGGTCGGAATCACCGTGAGGCGCACCTCGTCACGGGAAAAATTCTGGCTCTCCTGGTGTTGGCGAAATGCCTGGTACACCGGGTGATCGCTGGTGTGCTCAGGTTGAATCGGCGCCTGCACATGCTCGGTACCGTACAGCGCGTGATACGGCGCCGGCGCGATGTAGGGCCAGTGCGGCTTGATATACGACAGGTGCAGGCACCAGGGCTGTTCACCTTGTTCGTCGATAAAGTCGATGGCGCGGTCGGTGGTGTAGACGGTCTCCGAATGTTCTTCGGCCACCCGTGCGGGTTTGCCGGCGTTGCGCATATGCCAGCCGCTGAGCACTTCGCCGTTCTCACCTTCGGCGGCGTTGGCCCATTCGTGCCAAGGGTTGCTGCCGTGGTAGCCGTGATCACGCAAGTATTGGGTGTAGGGCGCGGACTCGCGCTTATCCTCGAACAGCGGGCTGTCGGGGTAGATGCCGTCGTGACGCAGATACGCATCGAAGCCGACCTCATTGAGCGGCTCGGCCTGGGCACTGTCGGGGTCGATCTGCAGGCGCTGCAAGGCCTCAAGGTTCGGCGTGGCGTGGGTCTTGCCCACCAAGGCGGTGCGGATGCCGTGGGGGCGCAGGTAGTCGCCGATTGTCAGTTCTTCGAGCGGCAGCGGCACTGCATTCCACGCCACCTGATGGCTGCTGACATAGCGCCCGGTGTAGGCCGACATGCGCGACGGGCCGCAGATGGTGCCTTGTGTATAGGCCCGACTGAAACGCACGCCGGCGGCGGCCAGGCGGTCGATATTCGGCGTGTGCAAATGGGCATGGCCGTAGCAGGACAGGTAGTCGCGGCGCAGTTGGTCGCACATGATGTAGAGCACGTTGCGCACGGGTTTGGGGTCAGACATGGGAATTTACCGAACGGAGGACAGGTGGGGTTTTTCGCCGTTCGAGGGGCGCTCTGGCAAGTGCATTTGGGGACTGGGTTCTATGCATTGAGTGCATGGGTGTGGCTGCTGGCGTCATCGCAGGCAAGCCAGCTCCCACAGTTGAAATGCATTCCCCTGTGGGAGCTGGCTTGCCTGCGATGACGGCCTGACAGCAGATACATATCTACCTGGCACACCCGCGATCCAATTGTGGGGAGCAGGCTTACCCGGCGAAGGACCTGATGTGAGCGGCCAGTCCTGCCAGCGCTTTATCATCTGCCCTGGCCGCGTCATGGGAGGAGACATAGCCTTCATAACGCTCAAAATATTTGTCCTGGGTCGAACTGATTTTTTTGAAGGCGCTATCTTCCCCGGTCCCGTGCATCGGGAATAATTTGGCGTGCAGATGATCGACGCCATAACCCTCCAGAATCATGCCTGTTCTAGCCACACCTTTTAGTGCTTTGTCCAAAAGCTTCGCCGTCTTTTTGGCTGCGATGACCAAGTCACACAGCACGGCGTCCGGTTCGGCAAACGCATAGCTGCCGTGATGGGTTTTGGGGATAACGACACTGAACCCCGGGGTGTTGGGAAATATGGAGAGAAAGGCCATGTGGGTCTGGTCTTCCCATAGGAGGTGGCAGGGTGCAGTACGGCGGGCAATACTGCAAAAAATACAGTCCATCAAACGCGCTTCCTCGTGCGAGTCAAAAGGTAGACCCTCTTGTATGTGATCTTTGTTATCTAACGATGACTTCACTGACGTTGCGGGCCGCTGTTCACCGCTTAGTCAGACCGCAATATTTTCCAACGCATAAACATCCTCGTCCCTCTCGTCAATCTCCTTGATCTGCTCAATCATCGCCTGCGCCAGCGGCGACAACCGATACCCTGCACGGCTGACGATCCCGTAGCGGGTGTAGCGCTCCTCCAGGTTTTCGTCCAACCCCTCAATCTGCAAACACACCAGTTCGCCCCGCGCCATGTGCAGCACGTCGCTGTTGGCGCTGACGATGCCGATGGCGTCCGAGCGCAATACCACGCCCATGAGGCTGTAGCCGTTTTCGCATTCCACATTGGGCTGGTAATCCGGCCGGCCGCTGAGGTCGACGATGACTTTGCGCAGGTTCGGCGGGCGGATGGTCACTGCCAGCGGGTAGCTCATCAGCTCGGCGGCGCTGACGCTGTTGCGTGCGGCCAGGGGATGCCCGGCGCGGCAGCAGAAGTGCCAACGGCGCGGGCGCAGGCGGTGGGTGTGGTAGTCGGGGTTGGCTTCGAAGTGGCGGGTGTCGGCGACGAAGAATTCGAACTCTTCGCTGAGCAGCCGCTTGCCCAGGCTTTGCCAGTCATCCACTTGGAACTGCACGCGGGCCTTGGGGTAGCGCCCGATAAAACTGCCGATGGCACGTGGGACTAACCCAGCTGCCGGCGCGGGGCCGCAACCGAAACGCAGTTCACCGGCTTCCAGGCCGTTGAACTGGCTGATTTCATTGGCCAGTTGTTGTGCGCCGCTGACCAGGCGCCGTGCATGTTCGAGCAGCACCTGGCCTTGCTTGGTGGGCGCCAGGTCTTTGCGGCCACGGTCGACCAGTTGGCAGCCGGCACTGTGTTCCAGGGCCTGGATGCTGCGGCTGAACGCCGACTGCGACAGGTTCACCGCCGTTGCTGCCGCGACGAAACTGCGCTGTTCGGCGAGCGCGATGAAGTGGCGAAGCTGGCGCAGGTCGATATGCATTTTTCACATCAAAAATATCCGGGAAATGCATTGGCTATGCATTAGGTCGACTCCTTATAAAGGCTATCTCTTATGCAGTAAATGTTCGTAAAAACATAAATAAATAACCTTTAGGAATATGAGGCGACGAGTATTCCGGGGTTTTGGAGCCGCTTATGAGTCTGTTCAAGTCCTTGCCCCTGGCTGTTCTAGTGGCCGGTAGCAGCAGTTGGTCGCCGGCCCAGGCCGCTGAAACACCCGCGCCTGCCGGCAAGGGCGAAAGCGCCAGTGGCCAACTGGAAACTGTCACGGTCACTGCCCGGCGGCGTACCGAAAGTGCCCAGGCTGTGCCGACGCCCATGAGCGTGCTCGGCGGCCAGGCCCTGGAAACCCAGCGGGTGTACCGCATCCAGGATTTGCAGCAACTGGTGCCCAGCGTCAACGTCGCCTATATGCATGCGCGCCAGTCCAGCGTGTCGATCCGCGGCCTGGGCAACAACCCGGCCAGCGATGGCCTGGAAGGCAGCGTGGGGCTGTATATCGACAACGTCTACCTCGGGCGCCCGGGCATGGCGGTGTTCGACCTGATGGACATTGAGCAGCTTGAGGTTTTGCGCGGCCCCCAGGGCACGTTGTTCGGCAAGAACACCACGGCTGGCGTGATCAATATCAGTACGCGCGCGCCGAGTTTTACTCCCGAGCGCAGCATCGAAACCTCCTTGGGCGAGGACGGTTATTTCCAGACCAAGGGCACGATTTCCGGCCCGCTCACCGAGGACTTGGCAGGGCGTTTCTCGGCCTATCGCACGCGCAGCGACGGCGACATCAAGAATGAACACGACGGCCATGATCTGAACGGCGGTTCACGCCAGGGCTTTCGCGGGCAACTGCTGTACAAGCCCAACGAAGCGTTCAACCTGCGCTGGATCGGCGACTACAACGAAGAGGATTCCAGCGCCGGCACCCGCGTGCTGTACAGCACCGGCCCGACCATCAATGGCACCAACCTGTATCAATCCCGGGCCAACGCGGCGGGCGCAACTTTGGTGGACGGCACCCATCGCAAGGTCAACCTCGACAACGACCAGCACGTCACGGTGTTCCAGGGCGGTACGTCGCTGGAAGCCAATTGGACGCTGCCCAGCGACTTCACCCTGACCTCGGTGAGTGCTTATCGCTGGTGGAATTTCACCCCGCGCAACGATGATGGCCTCAACGTACCGGCGTCGTATAACGCCGGGGTTTCGGTGGAAGATAAGCAGTGGTCCCAGGAATTTCGCCTGGCGTCGCCCAGCGGTGGTTTCTTCGATTACGTGCTGGGCGCCTACTACTTCGGCTCCGACCTGGATAACAAATCCTTTGCCTACTACGGGCCCAAGGCCGATATCTGGAACGGCACACCTGCCGGTGCGTTGAGCAACGTGAGCAGTGTGGGCAACGGGCATATCCGCACCGACAGCTTCGCGCTGTTCGCCCAAGGCACCTGGCACCTGACCGAACGCCTGGATTTCACCGCCGGCCTGCGTGGCACCTACGAAGAGAAAAGCGCCTGGGTCACGCGCAATGCGCCCGTCGGTGGCGCGGCGGTCAGCGGGGCTGCTGCCACGGCGCGGCGTGGGCGTACCGGGGCCTATGACTCTGGCGACCTGTCGCAATACAGCGCCACGCCGTCGGGGCTGCTCAACCTCAGTTATCACTTCAATGAAAACCTGCTGGGCTACGCGACGCTGTCCCACGGCGAGAAGTCCGGCGGTGTGAACCTGGCGGTGGGGTCTGCGCCGACGGCCGGAGCCGACTCGTTGCTGATCGGCACCGAGCGCGCCAACAACGCCGAGCTAGGCTTCAAGAGCACGCTGTGGGACCGCCGCCTGCAGCTCAATGCCAACCTGTTCTGGACCCAGGTCAACGGCTACCAGACCAACGCCTACGACCAGGACAACCGCGTTCAGTACCTGACCAACGCCGGCTCGGTACGCTCGCGAGGCGTGGAGGTGGAAAGCACCTTGGTGCCGATCAAGGGCCTGACCCTGAACATCAACGGCTCCTTCAATGACGTGACGTACCTGTCTTACAAGGATGCGCCGTGCCCGCCGGAAACCAGCCTGCGTCCCGGTGCGCCGGCATCCTGCGACCTGAGCGGCCATCAGGTAGTGGGCGCCTCCAAGTGGATCGCCAACGCCAACGGCGAGTACAAGTGGAACCTGGCGAACGGCTTCGAACCCTATGTCACCGCCAGTTACGCGTTCCGTTCCAAGGCGGTGGGCACGGTGGAAGATTCCGACTACGGGCAGATCCCGGCGTATGCGGTGGTCAACCTGTCTACCGGTTTGCGCGGCGACTATGACCAAGGGCAGTGGGATGTGTCGCTGTGGCTGAAAAACGCCTTCGACAAAACCTACTACACCACCCTGTGGACCGGTGGTAACGGCGGTTACGAGGGCCTGTTGGGCACGCCGCGCACCCTAGGCGTGACTGGGCGCTACGACTTCTAGGTCGGTGCGATAGGTGGCCGGGCTGAACACCCGCGTCACCAGCAGCATCGCCACCACCGTCACCGTCAGCACCACCCAGGCACTGACAAAGTTGCCGGTAAGCTCGCGCAGCCAGCCGGTCAGCCACGGCGAAATCGCATTGATCAAAAAGCCCACGCCTTGCACGAACGCCGCCAGTTGCCCGGCTTGGCGTGGGTCGCGATGGTGGTCGAGGGTCAGCAGCAAGCTCAGGGCAAAGCACGCCCCTAACCCGAAGCCGCACAAGGCCACCCACAGGTGGGGATATTCCTGCGGCGCAATGATCAGGCCCAGGTAGCCGATGGTTTGCGCCAGCAGGCTGATGCTGAGCAATGGGCGGCGGTCGATACCGCGTTGCGCCAGCACTGGCATCAACAGAGCGGCCGTCACCTGAAAAATCGTCATGAACGCCAGCAATGACCCGCTGGGCAGCACGCCCCAACCCAGTTGCTGATAGTAGGCGGGCAGCCACGCGACCATGCTCATGTAGCCGCAGTTGACCAGGCCGAAATACAGCGCCAGCAGCCAGGCGCGGCGGTTACGCAACCCTTTGAACGCAGGGGCCTGCTGTGGGTTTCGCGCCGCGCCCAGCGGCAGCCAGGCCCACAGCAACAACGCCCCCAGCGCCGGCAAGAGCCACACACCCAGGCCTGCTTGCCATTGCTGGAAATGCGTGGCCACCACCGGACTGAGCAGCGCCGCCAGGCCGCCACCGGCCATCAGCGAGGCCGAATACACGCCCATCGCCACCGGCACGCGGTGACGGAATTCGCGCTTGATCATCGCCGGCACCAGCGCCTGGATCAGCGCCACGCCCGCACCGCCGAGCAGCGCGGTAACCAGCAGTGCCGAAGCCTGGCCCATCAGCCAGCGCGCCAGGCACGCCAGCAAAATCATCAACAAGCCCAGGGCGATGCCGCGACGCTCGCCCAAGCGCGCCTCCACGCGCACGCCCACCAGTGCCACCAACCCCATGCAGATCACCGGCAGGCTGGTGAGCAGGGCGCTGCTCTGAAAGCTCAGGCCGGTGGCCTGGCGAATCTCGCCGAGCAGCGGGCTGATGGAACTGAGGAGGGGGCGCAGGTTCAGGCCGAGCACCACCAGCAGGCCCCAGCCGGCGAGGGATTTATTCAGGGTCATGCAGGGTTTTCCACTGGTGATACAGCGCAGTCATTGCGGCGTCGGGCAGGTGCTGAATGGGCAGGCGTTGCGCGTCGATGGGCAAGCCAACCTGCTGGCTGATGGCTGCCGTCGACAGGCCGAATGGCTCGGCTGTTTCGTTGCTGGCGGCAAACACTACGCGTTCTACACCGCACAGGTACAGGGCGCTCAAGCACATTGGGCAAGGCTGTCCGCTGGCATAGATCACGCACCCCACCAGGCGCGCACCCAGTTGTCGGCTCGCTGCGCGGATCGCCAGCAGCTCAGCGTGGGCGGTGGGGTCCTGGGTCAGGTGTATCTCATTCGCGGCTTCCACCAGCACTTCACCGTTGCGCGTCAGCACAGCACCGAAGGGGCGGCCACCTTGGGCGACGTTGGCGCGGGCCAAGGCGATAGCGCGTTGCAGGTGTGCTTGATCGTTGGTCATACAAGGCCCCCGGATGCGATGAAAGGTGTGAAGTATGGGCAGCCAGCAAGGTATTCTGAAATTAAATATAAACATGCCAATCAGTGGCAAGCACAATGGTGATGACGTTGTTCGATCCCGTGTTGTTGCGCAGCTTTGTCGCCGTGGTGGACTGCGGCAATTTCACCCGCGCCGCCGAGCGACTGCACTTGACCCAGTCCACCGTCAGCCAACAAATCCGCCGCCTGGAAGACGCAGTGGCGTGTCAGTTACTCGACCGCGACCAGCGCCGGGTAGTGGCCACCGCCGAGGGTGAGCGCCTGCTCGCGTATGCGCGCCGCATCCTCGCGCTGCACGAAGAAGCCGCCGATGTGCTGATCAACCAGCAAAGCGACGGCGTGTTGCGCCTCGGCGTGCCGGAGGACTTTGCCGCCGAGCGCCTGATGCCGCTGCTTTCGGCATTTGTCGTGGCTTATCCACGGGTGCGACTGGAAGTCACCAGCGGGCTGGGCCCTGAATTGCAGCGCCAGTACCGGGGCGGTGAGTTCGATGTGTTGCTGGTCAAGCAGATGGGCGACAGCGACGACTGTGTGGCGTCGTGGCCGGAGCCCTTGTACTGGGTCGACAGCCTGAGCACTCCGGCCCTGGGCCGCGACCCGCTGCCGCTGGTGGCTTTCCCCGTAGGCGGCCTGTATCGCAACGACATGCTGCACCATCTGGAACGGGCCGGCTGGCGTTGGCGCATCGGCTATTCCAGCGCCAGCCTGGCCAGTGTGTGCTCGGCGGTGGCGGCAGGCTTGGGCATCAGTTTATTGCCCGAACGGGTATTGCAACCGGGCCATCGCATACTCGGCCCAGAGAGTGGCTTGCCGCCTGTTCATGGCGTGCGATTGGCCCTGTATGGCCGCAGTGGTCTGGGCGCAGCGGGCCAGAGTTTGCTGGGTGAATTGCTGGCCTTGTGCAGTGGAAACCCGCACTGAGCCCATACCTTTGCCGAATATTTTGTATGCCTTTAAGGCATTGAAAGACAACGGCTTGAAGCCAGGCCACGGGCCACGTGGCTTTGGCGTGATCGGCTGTTTTGTTTATGTGTTTTTGTTCTATGTATAACTTTAAAGATTACTTTAAGAGATAAGTGTCTGGCCCCGATGATTCAGCCCACGACGGGCCTTCGCTGGCCCGTCGGTTTTTCAAAACCGTAGGGAGTGAATCAATGGGCAATGTCCAGACCGCCGCCAGTGCACCCGAGGCGCAGTGGCGCCCGGCACCGAGTGGTGAGTTGGTCGACCTTGGCCGGCCGCATCACGCGCCGTTGGGGCAATTGCGCCTGCAGAAGACCCCGAAGCGTTTTTCCAGCCGCCGCGAGGGGGTTTTGCTCGGGTTGCTGGTGTTGGCGCTGCACGGTGCAGTGATCTATTGGGTGAGCCAGAAACCCACGCCGGTGCTGCCGATTGTGCCGCCGGAAATTCCACCGATGACCATCGAATTTTTCCAGCCGGCGCCGCCGGTGGTTGAACCGCCACCGGCTGTACCGCCACCACCGCCTGTGGTCGAACCACCGCCGCCGGTGGTGGATGAGTTGGCGGCCAAGCCGGCGCCGCCCAAACCCGTTGCGAAACCCAAACCCAAGCCCGTGCCTAAACCTGAGCCTAAGCCGGCCCCCAAGGCCGTCGAGCAGCCACCTGCACCACCGACGCCAGCGCCACCTGCACCGCCCGCACCCGCGGCGCCAGCGCCGGTGACGCCTGCTTCGGCCAACGCCGCGTACCTGAAGAACCCGGCGCCGGAATACCCGTCACTGGCTCAGCGTCGCGGTTGGGAAGGTACGGTGTTGCTGCGGGTGCAGGTGCTGGCCAGTGGTAAACCGGGTGAGATCCAGGTGCAAAAAAGCAGTGGTCGCCAGCAGTTGGATGACGCGGCATTGGCGGCGGTGAAGCGCTGGAGTTTCGTGCCTGCCAAACAGGGCGATGTGGCCCAGAACGGCTGGGTGAGCGTGCCCATCGATTTCAAGATTCATTAATTATTCAGCGGCGCAGAGGGAAAACATCATGGCATTGGCATCTCCACTTGAATCCATCGAAAGCGCGGTGATCTGGCTGCTGGTGGCCTTTTCGGTCGCCACCTGGGGCCTGGCCTTGCTCAAGGGCGTGCAGTTCGGTCGCCTCAAGGCCCAGGATCGCAAGTTTCACAAACAGTTCTGGGCGGCATCGAGCCTCGACTCGGCCGCCGAACTCGCCGAAACCCAGCCTGGCGCCGCCGCCCGTGTAGCCCAGGCCGGCTATGCCGCGATCCAGGTGGGCGATACCCCCCACGCTGCGGATTTGAGCCAGGCGATCAATCACCAGGACCGCCTCGAACGCGCCCTGCGCCAGCAAATCGTGCGTGAGCGTCGCTCCCTGGAAACCGGCCTGGCTGTGGTCGCCAGTATCGGCAGCACCTCGCCGTTTATCGGCCTGTTTGGCACCGTGTGGGGGATCATGGAAGCGCTGAAGGGGATCAGTGCTGCCGGGTCCGCCAGCCTGGAAACCGTGGCGGGGCCCATCGGCGCGGCACTGGTGGCGACCGGCGTGGGGATCGCCGTCGCGGTGCCTGCGGTGCTGGTTTACAACTACTTCCTGCGTCGCCTGAAGCTGACGGCGGCAGACCTGGATGACTTTGCCCACGACTTCTACAGCCTGGCGCAGAAAAACGCGTTCCGCGTGCTGCTGCACCCGACGTTGGCCAAGGTCAACGCCGGCAGCCCGCAGAAAGTGAAGGAGGCATCCTGAATGGCCTTCTCCACGCAAGACAGCGATGAGGTGCTGAGCGAGATCAATGTCACGCCTCTGGTGGATGTGATGCTGGTGCTGCTGGTGGTGTTTATCGTCACCGCGCCGCTATTGACCAACTCCATCCCGATCAACCTGCCCAAAACCCAGGCCGTAGCGCCGGTTGAGCAGAAAGACCCGTTGGTGGTGAGCATCGACGGCGCGGGCAAACTGTTTATCAACAAGGACGCAATCCAGCCGGACCTGTTGGAATTCAACCTGCAGGCGGCCAAGGCCAAGGACCCCGACGTGCGGGTGCAATTGCAGGCCGACGATGGAGTGAACTACGGCGAAGTGGCGCGAGCCATGGCGTCGATCGAGCGCGCAGGCATTACCAAATTGTCGGTGATTACTGCACGTTAGTTTCAAAGAGCCGCGACACGTTTTTGGGCCGTTTCCTTGGCAGGGTGCGGCCCTTTTTTTATTGGAAGGGTATAGCGTTAGTAAAGGAAAAGAATTCACACGTTTTTAAATGTTTCTGAGCGTGCAATTCATGACCGTATGATTATTCTGGCTGGCGCATGGAAAGTTTCGATAAATGGAGAATTTATAGAATGGTACGTTTTCCGATTCGTTTGGTAGATACATTCGTCAGCCCGCAACAACCGGTTTCTCAGCCCGATGAAAAAAAACCTGTCGCTTTTTCTGGGCCGTCCGATAGGCCTGGCCCACGGCATCCGTTAGGGCAAAGTTTATCTTTGAATCGCGCCGGTTATCAGCACATTAACGCACCCAATGCCGGGCCCAAGGTATTGAAGCCAAATCCTGTAATAGATGCTTATATCAGTACGCATGCGTCTGATTTTATGTCTCCTGAAAAAGAGATTGCCACTATTTTGTCCGCGAAGATAAAACAACAGTGGGGCATTGAAGTTGATCCTGATAAAACGTATCTGGTGACGTTCAAGGATAATGGCGATGACGAAAAGGATGTTGTGGAAAAAATAACGCTGACCCAGGCGGCTTTGAAAAACAGGCAAGATGTTACGATTGAAGATAATGAGGGCTGGTTTCGAAAAATCGCCAAGTATTTTTCGCCGGCAGTGTATGTTTACAACAAAATTGACGGCTGGGTGCAGGAAGCAGGCAGTCGCCAAGCTATTTACCGGGAACCGAGTTCTCCGGGCTCTGCGCTCTACAGTGCGGCCACTGAGGTGCCCATTCCGGTTGAAGATTTCAAAGCCTTGGTCTGGGATACAGACCGCACCCAACTTTACAAGAATACGCTTGATGGATTCTGGGACAAACACAGCGCCTCGTATGCATCGTTGAGTAAAATATCCTTTGTTAAAGCGATCAATCTACAGCGTCTGGAAGGAACACTTGGACCGGTTGAGGCGGCACTCGCTCAGCGTGCGTTGGGGGCGGTTGCGCAAAAGGATTGGTCCGAGCTGACGGTTCAGGATTTTACCAAGCCTGCCGTCAAGGATCCGAATCTGGAGATCGGCTTGCTGAGCATCAACGGCTTGCAGTCGACCGACTTGATGTGTGTGACCGATCGGAAAACCCAGCTGACGTTGCTATACATCCCTGGCAATTCCTCACCCATTCATCGGTTCGATAATCCGCAGCAAATGAAAACGTGGCTGGCGGGGCAGGCGTCAGACCCCGTTAAGCGCGAATCGCTGCTGACGCACTTTTCTCTCAAGGATCAAGCTGACAAGTCGTTTTCAGACGGTGTACGTCAGTCTCTGGAAGGGATGGGAAATTGGTCGGACGCGCAGGCGTCGGGTAATGCTTTCCTTAAAGGGCTCAACGGCTGGGTGCCGGATCGGTTTATCACAGTGGATCAGCTGCAGGGCGACCCTTTCGAAGCAGTCAAGGTTCGACAAAAGGCCCGATCTTATTCGGACGCGGATAATGCGATCGTCAGTGATGGGGACTACACCAAGAACAAAGTGCTGGAAGGGGTGGAAGAGGCCACCAAAGTCGCCATGTTCATGACGCCCCTGGCCCTGGTCATGCCGGAAGTCGCAATAGGCCTGGATGTTTTCTTCCTGGCAGCCGGGGGCGCCGAGGCCGGTATTGGTATTGATGATGCCATCAAAGGAAAATCGACCGGTGCGGACCGAATTGTTTTTGGGGTATTGAACGCTGCTCCGCCGTTAGCCACTCATGCGGGGGCGCCGCTGGCGAAAGTGATAACAGAAAGGTTTGCCAGCGGGGGCGTCGCAGCCGGAGCGGATGCTGCAGCCCAGGCCTCTACTCAAGTGACTGAACAAGGGCGCCCATTCTTCAATCCGCCACGGCGAATCAATGGGCAGATTGGTTATCCGATGAGCCCTGTTTCGCCCCCGAAACTCCATGAGGCGTTCACAGTCCCCATGGACGATGTCCATCAAATGGTCTCGAAAGACTACATGATTTTCGTCGATCGATACGGCACTAAAGTGACGTATGACGTAGAGGCCCGCCTATGGCGTGGGGTCAGCGAAAACGGTCGAGTGAATGACGTGTTTTATTGGCGTAAAGGCCAAGAAAACTGGATGAGTGGTACAAAAGCTGAAGCGATCGAAGGGAATAAAAATGCACCGGCTTCAATGATAAATAAGACATTGAAGTTACCGAGACTGCCATCGTTACCCTCCGGCGCCACTGAGGTGCCCAAGGTTATCCACTATTTTTGGGCTGGCAATGAGATGCCAGAGAACTTGCTCAACAATATTGTTGAGAACTCCAGGAAAAGTCCGGGCTATAAGTCGATCGTTCATGTAGATGCCAATAATGCGAGTGTTTTTCAAAAGATAAAGTCTGCATTGGATCACAAAGTAGGCGGTCTGGAAGTGCATGATTTGCAGGCAGATGAGGCTTTCAGGGAGCTGAAGGCTGGCAAGTATGGGGAAATGTATCAGTACTTTCGTGCCGGCCAAGGGCAAAATCTAGCGGCCTCATCGGATGTGATGCGCGTTGCATTGCTTAAGAAGTACGGTGGAATATATCTGGATGCGGACGATACACTTACTTTCAATGTGGGAAACGTCACGTTGAAAGCCACACCGAACGATATCCTGATGAATTCGCCAGTGACTTATGAACCAGCAGACTTCAGTGGTTTCAATACCAGTAATTTCGCCAGTCATGCCGATAATCCTTTGCTGGATGAGATCCTGGAAGAGGCCTATGAGCGCTATAAGGCCAATGAGGAGTGGTTGAAAAGTAATCGTGCTTTCCTGAGTGACAGTTCGACAGCCGCCGAACAGCACGCTTATAAAGAATACGAGAAGAAAATTTTTGAAATCACCGGGCCGAAAATGTTTGGGGATGTATTGGCAAAAAAGGAGTATGGGTTTTTCGCGGTAGTTGAAGAGGTGACAGAACTGTTGAACGCTTGTCTTTTACTTCCCAAGGACTATGGCGCCAACTATATGAGCGCGCGAGATTATTACATGCCGATGAATCATAAGTTCGGGGTCTCCATTGGCTCAGAGCAGTCTATGCATCATTCCCGCTGATTGGTAAAACAAACCTGGTGTCGATTGCAGTCGCTGAGGAGCGGGTTTATCCGCCTCAGCGACTGGCTTCAGTGACGGCGATCGCCTCGGATGAGGATAACGTGACCTGATGTCGAAAATGCAATTTGGTTATTAATAAATTCCTTTTTATTCCTTATTTGATTGTTGGGTCGCCCCTATACTGGTCAGCAACGTTAAACGCTGCAGGAGGGCACACCCATGCACAGCGAGTCGATTCGTTATCTGATCGTGCCGGGCTGGCAAGGATCGCCAGAAGATCATTGGCAAACCCATTGGCAGAACAGCCTGCCCAACAGCGCCCGCGTGGAACAGGCCGATTGGCTGACACCGCGTCGCGAGGATTGGGTCGCCGCACTGGCCGAGGCCATCGCTGCCGACAGCACGCCGGTCATCCTGATCGCTCATAGCTTGGGTTGCATCACCGTGGCCCACTGGGCCGCCACTGCCCCCGTGCACTTCTTGCGGCAGGTACGCGGCGCGTTGCTGGTGGCACCGGCGGATGTCGAGCGCCCTGCGTGTGCCCCTGCACTGCGCAATTTCGCACCTATTCCAACTGACCTGCTGCCATTTCCCAGTCAGGTGGTCAGCTCCGACAACGACAGCGCCGTGAGCGCCCCCAGGGCTCTGGAACTGGCGCGTCAGTGGGGCGCCGAAGCCGGCATATTGGCGGGCGCCGGGCATATCAATGTGAAGTCCGGCCACCGCCGCTGGGAGCAAGGGTTTGCTTACCTCTATCGCCTGCAACATCGCCTCGAGCACCATGCTCGGCGCAGCGCCTAATATTTTTTCAACGCCCCGTCCCTGTGTGGATTGGGGCGGGAGCCTGCCATGAGTCTGCATGAAACCTTCGGCCAGCCGCTGCTGACCTTTCCAGATGCTGAAAAAAGCCCGTTGAGCATCCGCGCCAAGGCGCTGGTGTTCGTCGACCCACGCTCACGCCAACTGCGTGAAGAGTTGGAAAGCCTTGCGCCGCGCGCCTTACCCGTATTGATTCGAGGAGAAACCGGCAGCGGTAAAGAGTTGCTGGCGCGGCACATCCACCGTGGCAGTGACCGTACAGGCCTGTTTGTCTCGGTCAACTGTGGCGCCATCAGCCCCACCTATGCGGATGCCGAGTTGTTTGGCTATGCCGCCGGCAGTCACAGTGGCGCGGCGAGCAGCCGCGCGGGCTGGTTTGGCTCGGCCAATGGCGGCACCTTGTACCTGGATGAAATTGGTGACTTGCCGCTGCCGATCCAGGTGAAATTGCTCGCGGCCCTGGAAAACCACGAAGTCACCCGCGTCGGTGCCCACCAGCCCAGCCCGGTGGATGTGCGCCTAGTGGCCGCGACCAGCATCGACCTGGCCCAGGCCGTGGCCGTGGGCAAGTTTCATGAGCGTCTGTTCCATTATTTGAGTGAGGGCCGGTTGGACCTGCCGGCGTTGCGCGAGCGGGTGGGGGATATCTTGTCTCTGGCCGAATATTTCCTCGGCATCTACAGCCAGCGCCTGGACCTTCCGGTGCCACTGATCAGCGACGCCGCCCAGCAGGTGCTGGAACACCACACGTGGCCGGGCAATACGCGAGAATTGGAAAACGTTATTCACTTTGCCTTGCTGGTGAGCAGCGGCGATGAAATCTTGCCCGAACATTTGAACCTACCGACGGCAGGCTCACCGCTGGAGCAAGTACGACGAATTTTGGCCAGCGCCAGCCCGGCCGAGGCGGAATCGGTGCGTAAATTCCTGTATGAATAAAATGGAATATCAACGTGAATAAAAGATATTGTTCGGGAATAAAAAATCTAGGTATTGTCCCTTCCACGCCGCGATAGCACTTCGCTGGCACCTCACATAAAAACGGTCGTTAGAAGGACATTGCATGAAAAAGGTTCTGTTGTTTACCGCTCTGGCGGCTGCCCTGACTGCTGGCTTTGCCCAGGCCAACGAGAAACTGGTGGTGGCCGCTACGCCGATCCCGCACGCCGAAATCCTCGAGCTGATCAAGCCGACCCTGGCCAAGGAAGGTGTGGACCTGCAGATCAAAGTCTTTACCGACTACGTACAGCCGAACGTGCAGGTCGCTGAGAAACGCTTGGACGCCAACTATTTCCAGACCCTGCCGTACCTGGAAAACTTCAACAAGGGCAAGGGCACCAACCTGATTACCGTGGTGGGCGTGCACGTTGAACCCTTCGGCGGCTATTCGAAAAAGATCAAGAAAATCGAAGATCTGAAAGACGGCGCCACCGTGGCTATCCCGAACGAAGGCTCCAACAGCGGCCGCGCTTTGTTGTTGCTGCAAAAGGCTGGTGTGATCACCCTCAAAGACCCGACAAACGCCCTGGCCACGCCGAAAGACATCGCCAGCAACCCGAAGAACCTGAAGTTCAAAGAGCTGGAATCGGCCCTGCTGCCACGGGTGCTGGACCAGGTTGACCTCGACCTGATCAACACCAACTACGCCCTGGAAGCTGGCCTGAACCCGGCCAAAGACGCGCTGATCATCGAAGACGCCAAGTCGCCGTACGTGAACTTCCTGGTGGCGCGCCCGGACAACAAGGACAGCGATGCTATCCAGAAGTTGGCCAAGGCCCTGACCAGCCCGGAAGTCAAAGCTTTCATCGAGAAGAAGTACAACGGCGCGGTGGTGCCAGCGTTCTGATGTAAGCCAAAACCCCCTTCAAGGTTTCAACGGCGACGGCTCCTACAGCGTCGGCGTTTTTTTATCTGAAATACAGTCAAAACTGTGGGAGCTGGCTTGCTCGTTCCCACAGAGGTTAGGTTTTTGGGTGATATCAATATGCTATTTCGGTATTTAAACTTTGATTTTTATACCTTTAAAGTTCGCGCTAGCTGACGTTATCCACGTCGGCACGGACTGCGCTCGCGGCATTACCCATGCGGCGATATGGACTGCACATGACCTTCGATTTCGCTTTTATCCTCAGCACCCTGCCGGCGTTTCTCAAGGCCGTGGGTGTGACGCTGCAAGTCGGCCTGATCGCCATTGCCACGTCCTTGCTGGTGGCGCTGATCAACGCTGCGCTGCTGGTGTTTCGTACGCCTTACCTGTCGCGCCTGGTGGCGCTCTATGTGGAGCTGGCGCGTAACACGCCGCTGTTGATCCAACTGTTCTTCGTCTACTTCGCGCTGCCGGCCCTGGGTTTCAATATTTCCGGGTTCTGGGCGGCGATCATCACCATGACCTTTCTGGGCGGCGCCTACCTCACCGAGGTGCTGCGCGCCGGCGTGGAAGCGGTGCCGCAAGCGCAAATCGAGTCGGGCAAGTCCATTGGCCTGTCCGACTGGCAACTGTTGCGCCATGTGATCCTGCCCCAGGCCGGCATCCTCAGCCTGCCGGCGCTGTTCGCCAACTTCATTTTTCTACTCAAGGAAACCACCGTGGTGTCGGCGGTGGCGGTGCCGGAGATTCTCTATACCACCAAGAGCTATATCGCCCTCTACTATAAAACCTACGAAATGCTCGCCGTGCTGACGCTGATTTGCGTGCTGTTGTTCTTGCCGTTGTCGCTGTTGCTCAGCCGCCTGGAAAGGAGGCTCCAGCATGGCCAGTTCGGGTCTTGAGTTGCTCTGGGTGTCGTTGCCGCAACTGGGCAAGGGCGCTGCGCAAACCCTGTCAATTTCGTTTTTGAGCATCGGCTTCAGCACGGTTGGCGGCGTGCTCTACGGCGTGCTGCGCACTTTGAATAACAAGGCGATCAACGGCGTGTTGCGGGTCTACCTGGAACTGTTCCGCGCCATTCCGGTGCTGGTGTGGTTGTACCTGCTGTTTTTTGGCGTGCCGATCTTCTTCGGCCTGAGCATCCCGAGTTTCTGGTGCGCGGTGCTGGTGCTGTCGTTGTGGGGCGCCAGCGAGGTGGGCGAAGTGGTGCGTGGCGCGCTGCATTCGCTGCCCCGTGGCCAACGCGAAGCAGGCTTGTCGATTGGCCTGTCCGACCCGCAGTTGTACGGCTACGTACTGCTGCCCCAGGCCCTCAGGCGCATGACGCCGCCGACCATCAACGTGTACACGCGCATCATCAAGACCAGCTCCCTGGCGGTGCTGATCGGCGTGGTGGATGTGATCAAGGTCGGCCAGCAAATCATCGAGCGCACCTACGAGTCGGTATTGATCTACGGTGCGCTGTTCCTGTTTTTCTTCTTTATCTGCTACCCGTTGTCGGCCGCCTCCAAGCTGCTGGAACGGCGCTGGGCCCAAGCATGAGCGCATTGATCGAGTTCCAGGGTTTCAACAAATTCTTCGGCGAGGCGCAGGTGCTCAAGGGCATCGACCTGAGCGTGCAGCGCGGCGAAGTGGTGGTGATCTTAGGCCCCAGCGGCTGTGGCAAAAGCACCTTGTTGCGCTGCCTCAATGGGCTGGAAATCGCGCACAGCGGCAGCCTGCGCTTTGCCGGCAAAGAGCTGCTGGATAAAACCACCGACTGGCGCCAGGTACGCCAGGACATTGGCATGGTGTTCCAGAGCTACCACCTGTTCCCGCACATGAGCGTGCTCGACAACATCCTGCTCGGCCCGCTGAAAGTGCAAAAGCGCGACCCGCGTGAAGCCCGTGAGCAGGCGGAAAAATTGCTGGAGCGCGTGGGCCTTGCCGACAAGCGCGACGCCTTCCCACGCCAGCTTTCCGGTGGCCAGCAACAACGCATCGCCATCGTCCGCTCGTTGTGCATGAACCCTCAGGTCATGCTGTTTGACGAAGTCACCGCGGCCCTCGACCCGGAGATGGTCAAGGAAGTGCTGGAAGTGATCCAGGACTTGGCCCGCGATGGCATGACCCTGCTGATCGTCACCCACGAAATGGCCTTCGCCCGCGCCGTCGCCGACCGCGTGGTGTTCATGGAGGCCGGTCGCATCCTCGAACACAACACCCCCGAGGCATTCTTTACGAACCCGCAGACCGCACGCGCGCAGCAGTTCCTGGAGAAGTTCTCCTTTGTTTCAACACTGCCCAAAAAGATCAAGGAACTGGAGCTGATATGAAAAAGTTACTGCTGCCACTGTTTGCCGTCGCCTTGCTGGCCGGCTGCGATAAAAAGGCCGAAGAGCCGGTAAAACCTGCGGCTGTGAGCTACATCGACAAAATCAAAGCGCGGGACAAGCTGATTGTCGGCGTGTTTACCGATAAACCGCCATTCGGCTTTGTGGACGAAGCGGGTCGTTATGTCGGCTTCGATACCGACATCGGCCGGCAATTCGCCAAGGACCTGCTGGGCGATGAAAACAAGGTGGAGTTTGTCGCCGTGGAACCGGCCAGCCGCATTCCCTTCCTGCAAAGCGACAAGGTCGACCTGATTCTCGCCAACATGACCGTGACGCCTGAACGCAAGGACGCGGTGGACTTCACCAACCCCAACCTGAAAGTGGCGGTGCAGGCTCTGGTGCCGAATGACAGCGCCGTCAAAAGCCTGGATGACCTGGCAACCCGCACGACCATCGTCACCACCGGCACCACGGCGGATATCTGGCTGACCAAGAACCATCCGGACTGGAAGCTGCTCAAGTTCGAGAAGAACTCCGAGTCGCTGCAGGCGCTGTCGGCTGGCCGTGGGGATGCCTATGCGCAAGACAACCTGGTGCTGTTCAGTTGGGCCAAGCAGAACCCTGGCTACCGCGTGCTGGAAGAGAAGCTCGGTGATGAAGCACCCATTGCCCCGGCGGTGAAGAAGGGCAATATCGAGCTGCGTGACTGGGTGAACGCTGAGCTGGCGAAGTTGGGGGAGGAGAAATTCCTGCTCAAGCTCTATGACCAATATGTGCGTAAAGAGCTGAGCGATGACACCAAGCCTGAGAGTGTGATTGTTGAAGGCGGTAAGTGGCAGGGCTGAGATAGCTATCGCAGGCAAGCCAGCTCCCACCTTTGAATGTATTCACACATCAAAATGTGGGAGGGGGCTTGCCCCCGGTGAGGCCAGTGCAGTCACCGCCTACTCCGGCCAATGCCAGGCCGGCCCATCCAGCATCCCTTGCCCCACAATTCGCGTTTCCCCCAACACCTTCTCCAACACAATCGAGTTACACCCCTCATCCTGCTGCAACGCCGCAATCAAGCGGCTGGCATGGCTCACCACCCATACCTGGCACTGCTTCGACGCCTGGATAATCAAGCGGGCCAGTGCCGGCAACAGGTCGGGATGCAAGCTGGTCTCCGGCTCGTTCAGCACCATCATGGTCGGTGGCCGAGGGGTCAGCAGCGCGGCGATCAGCAGCAGGTAGCGCAAGGTGCCGTCCGACAGCTCCGCCGCCGACAATGGGCGTAGCAAGCCTTCCTGATAGAACTCGATGGCAAAGCGTCCGCCCTGCAACGGTTCAATGTGCAGACGCGCGCCCGGAAATGCATCGCTCACGGCGCGTTGTAGCGCCTCGGGATCGCCAATCTCGCGGATGGTCTGCAACGCGGCCGCCAGATCGCGGCCGTCGTGGTGCAACACCGGCGTGCGCGTGCCCAACTGTGGCTGGCGCACTGGCGCGTCCACGTCGCTGCGAAAGTGATCGTAAAAGCGCCAGCCACGAATGCTTTCACGCAACAGCAGCACTTCCGGCGAGCCACGCAGGCTGCCGACCTGATCGAACAGGCTGTGGTAGTTCGGTGTGTGATGCGCCAGCACATCCCACGCACGGCCTTCGCGGGCACGCACCATCGGCCCTGAGCGCTGCACCAGCAGGCTGGCCGGACGGTAGACGTGGCCGGCCCAGATGCACTCCTTTTTTACTTCGGGGTCCAGTTTGAAGGCCGAGAGGGTTTTTTCGGGTAAGCCCAAAGAGATCGCGTAGCTGAAATCCTCTGCGGCAAACCCCAGGCGCAGGCGTTTGACGCCCTGGCGCACAGTAGATTCGACCGGTACTTCGCCATTGCGCATGCGCCGGCTGATGGTTTCCGGCCCGGCCCAGAAGGTCGAATCCAGCCCGCCTTCGCGGGCCAGCGCATTGATCACCCCGCCCTGGGCGGTTTCGGCCAATAGGCGCAGGGCGCGATACAGGTTGGATTTGCCGCTGCCATTGGGCCCGGTCACCAGGTTCAGCCGGTCCAGGGGCACCACCAATTTGTTGATCGAGCGGTAATTGGCCACCGCGAGGGTTTTAAGCATGTGTAATTAGTCAGCATGGGAACCATTGGAGTATGGGATCCTCCATGCAGATAAGGAACCCTGATCTAAGCTCACAGTCGCATACACACTTGAACGTCGGCATCACGCAAAAGGAGCCTGCATGGGCGGTCGCACCTCGACATTTATTTTCAGCCTTGGCCTCCTGGCGCTGCTCAGCGGCTGTGGCCAGGACAAAGCCGAGCCCAAGCAGCATTCGCGGGTATTCGTGCAAACCGTGCAGTCAGCGGATTTTGCCGCGGCGGTCACGCTGACCGGCGATATCCAGGCGCGCGTGCAAACCGATCTGTCCTTTCGCGTGGGTGGCAAGATCATCCAGCGCATGGTCGACGTAGGCGACCGCGTCACGGCCAGGCAAGTCTTGGCCAAGCTCGACCCCAAGGACCTGCAAACCAACGTCGATTCGGCCCAGGCCCAGGTTGTGGCCGAGCAGGCGCGGGTCAAGCAGACCTCCGCCGCCTTCGTGCGCCAGGAAAAACTCTTGCCCAAAGGCTATACCAGCCGCAGCGAATACGACGCCGCCCAGGCCGCGCTGCGCAGCAGTCAAAGTGCCCTGGCCGCTGCCCAGGCGCAGTTGGCCAATGCACGCGAACAGTTGGGCTACACCGCGTTGATCGCCGATGCCCCGGGGATCATCACGGCGCGCCAGGCCGAAGTCGGCCAAGTGGTACAAGCCACCGTGCCGATCTTCAGCCTGGCCCGCGATGGCGAGCGTGACGCCGTGTTCAACGTGTATGAGTCCCTGCTGGTGGAGCCGCCCCCCGACGCGCCGATTACGGTGAGCCTGCTGGACAACCCGAGCATCAAGGCCGTGGGCAAAGTCCGCGAAGTCACGCCCGCCGTGGCCGCCAATACCGGCACCGTCCAAGTGAAGATCGCCCTGCAAAGCCTGCCCAAGGGTATGGAGCTGGGGTCGGTGGTGAGTGCCACCGCCAATGGCCCGGCCAAGGCGAGCATCGAGCTGCCTTGGTCAGCGCTGACCAAAGACCTCAACGAGCCAGCCGTGTGGCTGGTGGACGGTGAAGGCAAGGCGCAGTTGCACAAGGTCACCGTGGCGCGCTACCTCACCGGCAAAGTGATCATCGGCGAGGGCCTCAAAGGCGGTGAAAAAGTCGTGATAGCCGGTGGGCAATTGCTGCACCCCGGCATGGTCGTCGAGATCGCCCAACCCGGAGCGCAGCCATGAAGCAATTGACGCTGATTGTCGCCGCCAGCCTGTTGCTGATGGCCTGCTCCAAGGAAGAGGCGCCGCCCGAACCCATACGCCCGGTGCTGTCCATGGAAGTGAAGGCTGAAGACCAGGAAAACCTCGGTCGTTTCGCCGGCACCATCCAGGCCCGCTATGAAAGCAACCTGGGTTTCCGTGTGCCTGGCCGCATCGCCCGTCGCGCCGTGGATGTCGGCGCCGAGGTGGAGAAGGGCGCCTTGCTCGCCGTGCTTGACCCCACCGACCAGCAGAACCAATTACGCGCTGCCCAGGGCGACCTGGCGCGCGTACAGGCGCAGTTCATCAACGCCCAGGCCAACGCTCGGCGGCAACAGGAGCTGTTCAACCGTGGCGTCGGCGCCCAGGCTCAGTTGGATGTGGCCCAGACCGACCTGAAAACCACCCAGGCGACCCTTGACCAGGCCCGTGCCTCGGTCAACCAGGCCAAGGACCAACTCAACTACGCCGAACTGCGCACCGACCATGCCGGCATCGTCACTGCCTGGAACGCTGAGGCTGGCCAAGTGGTCAGCGCCGGCCAGCAGGTGGTGACCCTGGCCCGTCCGGACATCAAGGAAGCGGTGATCGACCTGCCCGCCGGCCTGGCTGAACGCTTGCCTGCCGATGTGGTGTTCCTGGTCGCCGGGCAACTGGACCCCAGCGTGCACACCACCGCCGTGGTGCGTGAGATCGAGCCTCAGGCCCAAAGCGCCACGCGCACCCGTCGCGCACGCCTGAGCCTGGCCGAAACCCCGCCCGCGTTCCGCCTGGGCACGGCAATCAGCGTGACGTTGAGCACCGCCATCGCCCCGCGTATCGAACTGCCCCTGAGCGCCTTGCAGGAAGTGGACGGCAAGACCCGTATCTGGCTGCTCGACACCCAGAGCCAGACCGTGCAACCCCGCGAGGTCACGGTTATCAGCCGTGATGCCCGCAGCGCCTTGCTCAATGGCAGCGTCAAACCCGGCGAGCGCATTGTCACCGCCGGCGTGAACAGCCTGAAACCTGGGCAAAAAGTCAAAATCGACGAGGACAGCCCGCGATGAAAGGGAGCTTCAACTTATCCGACTGGGCCCTCAAGCATCAGTCCTTCGTCTGGTACCTGATGTTCGTCGCGCTGCTGATGGGCGTGTTCTCGTACATGAACCTGGGCCGTGAAGAAGACCCGTCGTTCACCATCAAGACCATGGTGATCCAGACCCGCTGGCCGGGCGCGACCCAGGAAGAAACCCTCAAGCAGGTCACCGACCGTATCGAGAAAAAACTCGAGGAACTCGACTCTCTCGACTATGTGAAAAGCTACACCCGGCCCGGCGAGTCCACGGTGTTCGTGTTCCTCAAGGACACCACCAGTGCCAAGGCCATCCCGGAGATCTGGTACCAGGTCCGCAAAAAGATCGATGACATTCGTGGGACCTTCCCCCAGGGCTTGCAGGGGCCATCGTTCAACGATGAGTTCGGTGACGTGTTCGGCTCGGTGTATGCCTTTACCGGCGATGGCCTGTCGATGCGCCAGTTGCGTGACTACGTGGAACAGGTGCGCGCCGAAATCCGCTCGGTGCCAGGGCTGGGCAAGGTCGAGATGATCGGCCAGCAGGACGAAGTGATTTACCTGAATTTCTCCACGCGCAAACTCGCGGCCCTGGGGATTGATCAGCGCCAGGTCGTGCAAAGCCTGCAATCGCAAAACGCCGTGACCCCCGCCGGGGTGATCGAGGCCGGGCCGGAACGCATCTCCGTGCGCACCTCCGGGCAGTTCGCCTCGGAGAAAGACCTGGCCAACGTCAACCTGCGCCTCAATGACCGCTTCTACCGGCTGGCGGATATTGCCGACATCAGCCGTGGTTATGTGGACCCGGCGCGGCCGATGTTTCGCTTCAACGGCAAACCGGCGATTGGCTTGGCCATCGCCATGCAGAAGGGCGGCAATATCCAGTCGTTCGGTAAGGCCCTGCACGGGCGCATGGACGAGCTGACCGCCGACCTGCCGGTGGGCGTCGGCGTGCACAAGGTGTCCGACCAGGCCGAAGTGGTGGAAGAGGCGGTCGGCGGCTTCACCAGCGCATTGTTCGAGGCGGTGATCATCGTGCTGGTGGTGAGCTTTATCAGCCTCGGCATGCGCGCCGGGTTGGTGGTGGCGTGCTCGATTCCGTTGGTGCTGGCGCTGGTATTCGTGTTCATGGAATACAGCGGCATCACCATGCAGCGCGTGTCGCTGGGCGCGTTGATCATCGCCCTCGGCCTGCTGGTGGATGACGCGATGATCACGGTGGAGATGATGATCACGCGCCTGGAAAAAGGCGAAACCAAGGAACAGGCGGCGACTTACGCCTATACCTCCACGGCGTTCCCGATGCTCACCGGCACGCTGGTGACCGTGGCCGGTTTCGTACCGATTGGCCTCAACGCCAGTTCGGCAGGCGAGTACACCTTTACCCTGTTCGCGGTGATTGCCGTGGCGATGCTGGTGTCGTGGGTGGTGGCGGTGCTGTTTGCGCCGGTGATCGGCGTGCATATCCTCAGCGCCAATGTGAAACCGCACAACGCCGAGCCAGGGCGCATTGGCCGTGCCTTCAATGGCGGCATGCTGTGGGCCATGCGCAACCGCTGGTGGGCGATTGGCATCACCGTGGCGCTGTTCGTGGCCTCGGTATTTTCCATGCAATTTGTGCAGAACCAGTTCTTCCCGTCGTCGGACCGTCCGGAAATTCTCGTCGACCTGAACCTGCCGCAAAACGCCTCGATCAACGAGACGCGCAAGGCGGTAGACCGCCTCGAAGCGATCATCAAGGACGACCCGGATATCGCCCGTTGGAGCACCTACATCGGCCAGGGCGCGATTCGTTTCTACCTGCCGCTGGACCAGCAACTGGAGAACCCGTACTACGCGCAGCTGGTGATTGTGAGCAAGGGCCTGGAAGAGCGTGGCGCCCTGATCGCTCGATTGCAGAAACGCTTGCGCGATGATTTTGTCGGTATCGGCAGCTACGTGCAGCCGCTGGAAATGGGCCCGCCGGTCGGGCGGCCGATCCAGTACCGCGTCTCTGGTAAAGACACCGACCAGGTGCGCAAGCACGCCATTGAACTGGCGACCTTGCTGGATCAGAACACCCACCTGGGCGAGATCATCTACGACTGGAACGAGCCGGGCAAAGTGCTGCGCGTCGACATCGCCCAGGACAAGGCGCGACAACTGGGGCTTTCGTCGGAAGACGTGGCGCAGTTGATGAACAGCGTGGTCAGCGGCGCGGCGGTGACCCAGGTGCACGACGATATCTACCTGATCAACGTGGTCGGCCGCGCCGAGGATGCCGAGCGCGGTACGCCGGAAACCTTGCAGAACCTGCAGATTGTTACGCCCAATGGCACCTCGATTCCATTGCTGGCCTTTGCCACGGTGCGTTACGAACTGGAGCAGCCGCTGGTGTGGCGTCGTGACCGCAAGCCGACGATTACCATCAAGGCCGCGGTGCGCGATGAGATGCAGCCGACCGACCTGGTCAAGCAGTTGGCGCCGACCATCGAGAAATTCAGCGAAGGCTTGCCGGTGGGCTACAAAGTCGCCACCGGCGGTACCGTGGAAGAAAGTGGCAAGGCCCAGGGCCCGATTGCCAGCGTGGTGCCGTTGATGTTGTTCCTGATGGCCACGTTCCTGATGATTCAGTTGCACAGCGTGCAGAAGATGTTCCTGGTGGCCAGCGTTGCGCCACTGGGGCTGATCGGCGTGGTGCTGGCGTTGATCCCCACGGGCACGCCCATGGGCTTTGTGGCGATCCTGGGGATCCTGGCGCTGATCGGCATCATCATCCGCAACTCGGTGATTCTGGTCACACAGATCCACGAGTACGAAGAGGCCGGCTACACGCCGTGGGACGCGGTGGTGGAAGCGACCGAACACCGGCGTCGGCCGATTCTGCTGACGGCCGCCGCCGCGAGCCTGGGCATGATCCCGATTGCGCGGGAAGTGTTCTGGGGGCCGATGGCCTACGCGATGATTGGCGGGATCATCATTGCGACGTTGCTGACGTTGCTGTTTCTGCCGGCGCTGTATGTGGCCTGGTACAAGATCCGCGAGCCGAAACACGAACATCAGCCACAACAGGATTAACACTGAGAGAGGGGGCTGCCGGTTAAGCGCAAACCCCCTGTGGGAGCGGGCTTGCCCGCGAAGGCGGTGTATCGGTCGCTGCATCTGTGACTCAACTGTCGCTTTCGCAGGCAAGCCAGCTCCCACATTTGGATCTTCATTCTGGTTGAGACTGTGTGAAGTTTCTGAAAAATCCCCATGTCGTCCTGGCTCGCTACTGCATGTTGTACCCTCTGGTCCTCATTCCAAACCCAGGTCGATCCTCATGCAGTGCCTGCGTTTCACCTTGCTGTTTTGCGCGTTGCTCCTTGCACCGTCTGCCTTCGCCGCCACCGTACTGGAAAATGCCTTGTGGCGCGTCGAACTCGACCCCGCCACCCTGGCGCTGCGCGTGACACCCGCAGGCCAGGCTTCAGTGCAGGCATCCAGTGGTGTGGCCTCGCATGCCGTCAGCCAATTGCAGAACACGCCTGATCAAGCCACTTGGCAATGGGACAACGGCGCCTATCGCCTGACCGCCCGCCTGCAACAGCGCGACCTGGCCTTGACCATCAACGCCCGCGAGCCCGGTGAGCTGGCCCTGCTGCGTCAGCCTGCCGAGGCCATGGGGCGAGGGTTGATCTGGCCCTTGGCCGAGGGGCATTACGTGCCTGCCGGCAATGCCATCTGGAAGACGTTTCTGCTGGAGCGGGGCGAGTTCAATACCACCCAGGACCTGAGCCTGCCGCTGTGGGGCGTGGATCACGGTGGCTTCACCTTGAGCTGGCTGTTGACCAACCCCTACAACAACCGCCTGCAATGGCAAGCCGACGGCAACGGCCTGGCGCTCTCCGCGGCCCATGAATTCACCTCGCTGGCGCCTGATGCGCCGATGACGCTGCGGCTGTACCTGGGCGATGCCGACCCATTGGCTGGTGCCAAGCGCTACCGCCAGTGGCTGCTGGAGCAGGGCCGCTATGAGCCGTTGGCGGACAAACTGCGGCAAACACCCGAAGCCCAGAAACTGCTGGGCGCCAGCCATGTGTACCTCTGGGACAACGGCCTGCTGGCTTTGGGCGATGTGCGTGATTGGCCAAGACTGATCCAACGGCTGCGCAGCCATGAACTCAAGAGCCTGATGGACAAAGAGAGCGCACAGCTGCTGGCGCAGTCCGCTGCACTGAATCGCTATGAACAAACCGTGCTCCTGCGCGGCCTCAACGCGGCGATCAACACCAAGGCCCGGCAGGCCTGGCAAGTGCAAGAGCCAGATATGACCCGCCTTGCCGCCCGTTATGGTGAGCTGCGCAGTGAACTGGCCGTGGACTTTGCGGGAGCCTTGAGTGACAGCCCGCAGACCTGGGGCAGTAGCACCATTCAAACCCTGCGCGACGCCGGGCTGCAGCGTCTGCTGCTGACCTTGGGCGAAGGTTGGGAGGGTGGCCTCTGGCATCCCGAAGCGATTCGCGCGGGGGTGGAAGCCGGTTTTCTGATGGCGCCTTACGACTCCTACGAAACGGCCCTGTCCGCCACGGAAAACCCCGATTGGACCACTGCCCACCTGGGCGCCAAGGCCTACCGCGACTGCGCGATCGTGTTGAAAGACGGCAAGCTGAAAACCGGTTTCCAGAAGTCCGGCCACTACACGGATCCACGTTGTGTGCGGCCGCTGCTGGAGGCACGCGTGAAGGCAGTACACGCCAAGGCTGGCTTCAATGCCTGGTTTCTCGATGCCTACGCCACCAGCATGTTGTTCGACAGCTATCGCAGCAACGCCAGCATGACTCAGGCACAAAACGCCGAAGGCAATATCGATGCTTCCCGCTGGATCAACACCGTGCCGAAGCTGGTCACAGGCTCCGAAGACGGCAACGCGATCACTGCCCAAGGCATCCTGTTTGCCCACGGCATGCAGACCCCGGTGATCGGCTGGGGTGACCGCGAGATGACCCAGGACCCGCAGTCGCCGTACTTCGTAGGCAACTGGTACCCCACGGAGCAACCGGCGGTGTTCTTCAAATCAGTGCCGTTGAAGGAGCCGTTTCGCACGCTGTATTTCGAACCGACGATGCGCGTGCCGTTGTATCAGGCGGTGTTCCACGGCTCGGTGATCACCACCCATCATTGGCTGTTCGACAGCCTCAAACTGAGCAATGTGCAGGGCGACAATGAGCTGACCCAACTGCTCTACAACGTGCCGCCGCTGTACCACCTCAGTGCGGCGACGCTCAAGGCGCGGCTGCCGATTATTCAGCGCCAGGACCGCTTTTTCCGGCCGTTGCACCAGCGCCTGGCAACCCAGGAAATGACGGATTTCCGCTGGCTGACGGTGGACAAGCAGCTGCAGCAAACCACCTTCGCAGACGGGACGCGGTTGGTGGCGAATTTCTCGGCGGTGGATAAACAGGGGTATGCCGGGCGCAGTGTGACGGTGCTTGTGGAGGGGGAGGAGCCGGTGGTGTATCAGGTGAAATAACGCTGCCCGTTACGGCGCCATCGCGGGCAAGCCCGGCTCCCACAGGGTAATGCATTCCAAAGGTGGGAGCCGGTGGTGTATCAGGTGAAATAACGCTGCCCGTTACGGCGCCATCGCGGGCAAGCCCGGCTCCCACAAGGGAATGCATTCCAAAGGTGGGAGCCGGTGGTGTATCAGGTGAAATAACGCTGCCCGTTACGGCGCCATCGCGGGCAAGCCCGGCTCCCACAGGGTAATGCATTCCAAAGGTGGGAGCCGGTGGTGTATCAGGTGAAATAACGCTGCCCGTTACGGCGCCATCGCGGGCAAGCCCGGCTCCCACAAGGGAATGCATTCCAAAGGTGGGAGCCGGTGGTGTATCAGGTGAAATAACGCTGCCCGTTACGGCGCCATCGCGGGCAAGCCCGGCTCCCACAAGGG
The DNA here is from genome assembly GCF_009648855.1 of Pseudomonas sp. CFSAN084952. Taxonomy (NCBI): domain Bacteria; kingdom Pseudomonadati; phylum Pseudomonadota; class Gammaproteobacteria; order Pseudomonadales; family Pseudomonadaceae; genus Pseudomonas; species Pseudomonas sp. CFSAN084952. Next base: position 5,738,867 of record NZ_CP045767.1, read on the forward strand.
AATGCATTCCAAAGGTGGGAGCCGGTGGTGTATCAGGTGAAATAACGCTGCCCGTTACGGCGTCATCGCGGGCAAGCCCGGCTCCCACAAGGGAATGCATTCCAAAGGTGGGAGCTGGCTTGCCTGCGATGAGGCAGGTACAGGCGATGCAGCACTAAATCTTACGCCATACACTCGCCAACCAAGGCTGTTGTTCCCGCGGCAACCCGGCCGGCCGGTAGTAGTGCTCCAACTCTTCAAACCCGGCTGCGGTCAGCAAGGCCCGCCAGGCCTGCAGATCGTGATAAGAGCCATACCTCGGCCCATTCCAGCCCTCCTGGTTCTCGCCCCGAGGGTTCGAGCTGAACAGCACGCCCCCAGGCTTCAACGCGCCGTGCAGCTCTTTGAGCACTCGGGGCAACTCCTGCTTGGGAATATGAAACAGCACCGCATTGGCAAACACGCCATCGAAGCGTTCGGCGGGCAGGTCCAGCTTGAGAAAGTCCTGCTGCAGCACCTCACAGCCGCTGTCTTCGCGGGCCATCTGCGCAAAACGTTCGGAGCCATCCAGGCCCACGGCGATATGCCCCATGCGCGTAAACGTCTGCAAATCCCGCCCGGGCCCGCAGCCGAAATCCAGCACGGTAAACGGCGGCGTGCCCTGGATATGCCGCAGCAGCGCGTCGATGTTCTGGCTCACATCGTGATCGCGGGTGCCTTCACGGAAGTCTTCGGCCACCTTGTTGTAATGGCCCAGGGTGGTGGAGGTGATCTGGTTGAGGTCGTCGGGAGCAAGTTTCATGGCATGGCGCACGGCTGCGGCTGAGGTGGTTGGACTATACCCCGGCCCACTCTTGAGTTGAAAACCGTGTATCCGCTGTAGGGCACTTCATGGCGCTCGCAGTGTGCGCATCCGACAGACCGTCACGGGAAATTGTGGGTAAGATTCGGCCTTCATTTGCAGAGGGTTATACATCCATGGAAGAGGAAAAACGTCCCGCCGTTGGCAACCACACCGCGCCGAACAAGGTCGACCAATACGCCACGAGATTGAGCAATGGGCTGTTCTGGCTCAATGAGCGTGCCTGGCCGCTGACGGTGGGGATTCTCTCGGTGGCAGGCCTATACCTGTACCAGTACATCCAGATGGAAAAGGTGCCGCTGAGTATCTTGTCGGCGTCGGCGTTCACCGCATTGCCAGCGATGTTCGCCATGTTGGTATTTGTGATCGGCATGATGGGTGCATCGATCCTGGTGCCCACGTTCATCTTGTTCACACGCCTGAACGGCACAGGTGTGCGTCTGAGTGATCAACTCAATCTCAGCCCGCAGTCGCCGCAAGAGACGGCCCAGCACAGGAGGTTACTGGGACATTGGGCGGCCAGCCTGTTGGTGATGTTTGTGTTCTGGATGTCCGCCGTATACCTGTCCGTGAACGCCGAAAGTGGGTTTTTGCTGACGCTCAGTTGGATCGTGGCGATCATGGCGGCGGTAGTGGCCTATGTCGGCATCATCATTCGTGCGCGCCCCGCCCATGTTGCCCTGCGTGAGTTGTCCGGCGAGTTCTGGCTGGCCAGTGCTGGCGCCGGGGTGGTTCAAATGGTGGTCATTCTGATGGTGACGGTGCCGGTCTCCCGCGCCTTCAGCGAGTACTCCGACAGCGCCGTGTTCTTTGCGCCGTTCATGGCCGCCGAAATGGCCGTGTTGTTCCTGATCCAGGGAAGCGCCGCCTGCCTGGTGGTGCGTATGCGCGTCCAGAAAAAACCGGTGGCGTTCGCCTCATTGGTAGCCTTTGCGCTCATCGTTTTACTCGGGCTGATCCCGGCGAGTGGGGCCAAGTTGGGCGGCCTGCCGCTGCAAGGATCCGCCTCGGGAGGGCGCGTTTGTACCTTGATGACCTGGACGGCGCAGGCCCAGGTTCCCGGCGCGCTGGTAGACGCCGACAACCCCAAGCGCAGCGTAAAATTGCGAGTGATGGCCGACTCGGATGGCAGCTATATCGTGCGGCCCTGGCAGGCCAAGGAAAAAACCATCACCTTCGTGCCCCGTGCCAGTGTTGCCCAACTGGATGAGTGCCCGTGACGTCAGCGCTTGTTCAACACCCGCGCCAACCTATCCCCACTCAGTTGGATCACCGCCACCAGCACCACAAGCAACACAATCACGGTGAGCATGATCTGCGTATCGAAGCGCTGGTAGCCATAGCGGTAGGCAATATCGCCCAGGCCACCGGCGCCGATTGCTCCGGCCATGGCCGATGAATTGATCATGGTCACCAGGGTGATCGTGAAGCCGCCGACGATGCCGGGCAACGCCTCTGGCAACAGCACATGCCAGATGATGTGCCAACGGCGGCAACCCATGGCCTGCGCGGCTTCGATCAGGCCATGGTCGACCTCGCGCAGGCTCACTTCAGCGATGCGTGCAAAGAACGGCGTGGCGGCGATGGTCAGCGGTACCACTGCCGCCCAGACGCCATAGGTGGTGCCGACGATCAGGCGCGTGAACGGGATGAGCGCCACCATCAGGATCAGAAACGGAATGGAGCGGAACAGATTCACGAACGCTCCCAGCACGCGGTTTAGCGCCGGTGCCTGGTAGATGCCGCCCTTGTCACTGGTGACCAGGAATACCGCCAGCGGAATGCCCACCAGCAGCGCGATCAGCGATGACACCCCCACCATCAACAAGGTGTCGATGGCGCCCTGCACTAAACGATCAAACCACATAGCCCAGCACCTCCACCTGTTGTGCCCAGTTGGCCGCGCGTTTGCGCAGTTCTTCGGCGTTGTGCGGCGATCCATTCACCGCCAGCAGCAGTTGCCCCAAGGCATGCCCCTGGATGCGTTCCACGCCCCCTTGTAGTAAACGCACACGGCCGCCGAGGGCACTGAACAGTGCCGCGAGGTCTGGCTCCAGGGTGTCGCTGCCGGTGAACTGCAGGCGCAGCACCAGTGCGGCGTCGGCCGAGGCGGGCGTGGGTTGCAGGCGGCGTTGCAACTCTGGCGGCAAGCCGTGTTGCAGCGGTGCGAGCAGGGTCTTGCTGACCTCATGTTGCGGATCGCCAAACACCTGCCACACCGGGCCTTGCTCGACGATACGCCCGTGCTCCAGCACCACTACGCGGTCGCAGATGTCGCGGATCACCGCCATCTCATGGGTGATCAGCACGATGGTCAGGCCCAGGCGCTGGTTGATCTCGCGCAGCAGGCCGAGGATCGACTGGGTGGTTTCCGGGTCGAGGGCCGAGGTGGCTTCGTCGCACAGCAGAATCTCGGGGTCGTGCACCAGCGCGCGGGCGATGCCGACGCGCTGCTTCTGCCCGCCGGACAGCTGCGCCGGGTACGCCTTGTGTTTGTCTTGCAGGCCTACCAGCTCCAGCAGTTCATGCACCTTTCGCGCGCGTTGTGCCTGGGGCACACCGGCGACCTTGAGCGGCAACTCGACGTTCTGCCACACGGTCTTGGCCGACATCAGGTTGAAGTGCTGGAAGATCATGCCGATGCGTCGCCGCAGCGCCACCAGATGGTCTTCATCGAAGCTGCCGATGTCCACCTGGTCGATCAGCACCCGTCCGCTGCTGGGTTGTTCCAGGCGATTGATGGTGCGGATCAGCGATGACTTGCCGGCGCCGCTGCGGCCGATGATGCCGAACACTTCGCCCCGCTGGATCGCCAGGTCAATGCCTTGCAGCGCATGCACCGTGCCGTCATAGGTTTTGCCCAGGTTGATGAACCGCACATGGGCGCGGTTCAAGTCCGGGTGCAGTTCAGTCTGTTCCGCGTGGCTGGGCGCAGGGGCCAGATCGTGCAATCGGGCGTTGGCGGCACTCATGGTTTAGCTTCCCAGCCAACCTGATAGAGCTTGCCGAGGGACTTGTCCAAGGCTGCACGCACCACTGGCGAGTGCTGGTAGATATCGACGAACTTGATCACCCGTGGGTCGGTTTTGCTCTTGGGCTGGATGACGAACTGAATCACGTATTCCGGATGATCGAGGCCGTCGAACAGCAGTGCCGACTCGGCATCGAAGGTCTTGGACAGGCGGATGTACGCCGGGTAGCCCTGCACCAGATCGGCGTCGTCATAGGCGCGCACCAGTTGCACCGCTTCCACTTGCAGGATCTTGATGTTTTTCGGGTTGGCGATGATGTCTTCTTCTGTGGCCTTGTAGCCCACGCCCGGTTTGAGGGTGATCAGCCCGGCCTTGGCCAGCAGTTGCAGGCCGCGACCGCTGTTGATCGGGTCGTTGGCAATCGCCACGCTGGCGCCTGCGGGCAGCTCGTTGAAGCTTTTGTATTTTTTCGAATACAGCCCGACGTTGTTGATGATGCCCGGCGCGTACGGCACCAGGTCAAACCCGGCGGCGGCCTTGGCGTTTTCCAGGAAGGGGATGTGCTGAAAGTAGTTCACGTCGATATCGCCGGCGGCGAGGCTGACGTTGGGCGCGATCCAGTCGGTGAACTCCACCAGTTCGACCTTCAGGCCCTGCTTGCCGGCCTCTTCTACGGCGGCTTCCAACGGAATGGCGAAGGCAGCGGTGGTGCCGATTTTCAACGGTGCATCGGCGGCGAATACCGCCGAGCTGAATAAGCCGAAGGCCAGGGCCAGTGCTTTGACTGGGTTGTTTAAGAATGTCTTTTTCATAGTGGTTTTCCAGTCATAAGGTCTTAGGTAGCGAGATCGTTCCCACGCTCCGCGTGGTAATGCAGCCAGGGACGCTCCGCGTCCCCAAAGCGAACGCAGAGCGCCCAAGAGGCATTCCCCCGCGGAGCGTGGGAACGATCAAACAACGTGGCGGTAGGTAGAGCCGGTGTGTTGGTTGGGTAAGCGAGCCGTGTCATGAAAGACTTTTTCCCTCAGCGTTCCCTGCGCATATTCCGTCTTGTACGAGCCCCGTCGTTGTAACTCCGGTATCACCAGCTCAATGAAATCCACATAGCTCTCCGGCGTCACAATGCGCGTCAGGTTGAAACCATCCAGCCCGGTTTCGCTGATCCAGGATTCCAGCTCATCGGCCACCTGTTCAGGCGAGCCCACCAGGGTGATATAGCGCCCGCCCAAGGCGTGCTGGTCGAGCAATTTGCGCCGGGTCCAGTCGTTGTTCTGCAGGTTCTGGGTGGCCGACTGGATCGCGTTGCTCTTGACGTACTGGATCGGTTCGTCCAACGCGTACTGGGCAAAATCAATCCCGGTCGAGGCCGAGAAGTGCGCCACGCCAGCTTCCGCGCTGGCGTAGCTGAGGTACTCGGCGTGCTTGTTCCAGGCCAACGCTTCAGTGGCGCCCACAATGACGTTCAGGCCCATGAACACCTTGATGTCGTCCGGGTTGCGCCCAGCCTCCACTGCGCTGGCGCGCACCTTGTCCACCTGGCGCTTGGTCGCGGCCTTGTTCTGCCCGCTGATAAACACGCACTCGGCATGCCGCCCGGCGAACAGCAAGCCGCGCTCGGAACTGCCGGCCTGGAACAGCACCGGCGTGCGCTGCGGCGATGGCTCGCACAGGTGGTAACCCTCCACCTGATAGAACTCGCCGTGGTGCTCTACCTTGTGCACCTTGCCCGGTTGCGCATACACCCGCGCTTGGCGATCGTTGTGCACCGCGTCGTCTTCCCAGCTGCCTTCCCAGAGCTTGTACAACACCTGCAGGTATTCATCGGCCTGGTCGTAGCGCCGGTCATGCTCGACCTGTTCGGTAAGGCCCATGGCCTTGGCGGCGCTGTCGAGGTAGCCGGTGACAATGTTCCAACCCACCCGGCCACGGCTCAGGTGATCCAGCGTCGACATGCGCCGGGCGAACAGGTACGGCGGCTCATAGGTGAGGTTGGCGGTAAGGCCGAAGCCAAGGTGCTGGGTAACGGCGGCCATGGCCGACACCAGCAGCAACGGGTCGTTGACCGGTAACTGGATCGACTCCTGGAGCGGCACGTCGATGGAGTCCTGATACACGTCATACACGCCGACGATATCAGCGATGAACAAACCGTCGAACAACCCGCGCTCCAGGATCTTCGCCAGTTCAGTCCAGTATTCGAGGGTCTTGTACTCGGTCGAGTTGTCCCGTGGATGAGTCCACAAACCGTGATTGATGTGCCCGATGCAGTTCATGTTGAAAGCATTGAGCAGGATCTTTTTTTTGCTCATCAGATGGTCCCCCGCAGCGGCGGGTTTTCATCGTTGAGGTAGTAGTTGCCAACCGCATGGTATTTCCAGCGCACCGGGTCGTGCAGGGTGTGCACCCGGGCGTTGCGCCAGTGGCGGTCCAGGCCGTGTTCGGCCAGGGTCGCCTGGCTGCCGGCCAGTTCGAACAGGGTGCTGCCGGCCGCCAGGGAAATCTCGGTGCTCAGGGCGCGTATTTCGGCAACGGCGATGGAGGCTGCGGCGACGGTCTGGGCATTGCTGTCGGCCTGGGCGCGGTCGAGGAATTCACCCGAGCGTTCCAGCAAGGCTTCGGCGGCGTGCAGGCGGCTGCTCAGGTGGCCGAAGCTCTTGAGTGTCAGCGGGTCTTCGGTGGCCTTGTCGTTGCCGGCGTCGATCCACGGGCGGGTCTTGGTGCGCACAAAATGCAAGGCATCCTCAAAGGCTGCGCGGGCGATGCCGGTGTCGATGGCTGCGTGAAGGATCTGCGCCAGCGGGCCGACAGTAGTCGGGCGTTCGAAGGCGCTCTGGAACGGCACCACGTCTTGCGCCGCGACCCACACGTTGTCGAACACTACCGAGCCGCTGCCGGTGGTGCGCTGGCCGAAGCCGCTCCAGTCATCGATCACCGTCAGCCCCTCGCTGTCACGCGGTACGAAGGCCAGTTGCTGCACGCCATTTGCATCCACCACCGAGGTGGGGATGCGCTGGGCGTAGATCGCGCCGGTGGCGTAGAACTTGCGCCCGTTGATGCGAAAACCATCGCCGTCGCGGGTGAGGCTGGTAATGCGGTCGTGTGCGGTCTTGGTGCCCAGCTCCGCCAAGGCGTTGCCAAAGCGTTGGCCAGCCAATACCTCGGCGTACAGGCGTTGCTGCTGTTCGGGGCTGCCGTTCACCCGCAGTACTTCGAGGGCATAGAAATGGTTTTGCGGAATCTGGCCCAACGAGCCATCGGCCTGGGCGATCAGTGCGATGACCTTGGCCAGGGTGACGTTGGACACGCCCGCGCCACCGTAGGCCTTGGGCACGCTGATGCCCCACAGGCCAGAGCGGGAAAACCCGTCCAGCTCGGGCAGCGGCAGGCGGCGTTCGCGGTCGCGTTGGGCGCTGTCGCGGCGCAAGTCTTCAGCAAGATCGCTGGCGACAATAAGCGCTTGTTCGTCGCTGGTAATGACCGCGACGGGGTGAGAAAGGGTCATGAGTTTCTCCAGAAGCTCGTGGAAAAAGTGTTCTGGTTGGTTAAATCCACGAATGACGAGCCGGCAAGGTGCCGTTGAGCCGATAGGCGCCGATGGCGTGGTACTTCCAGCGCACCGGGTCGTGCAGGGTGTGAACCCGGGCGTTGCGCCAGTGACGGTCAAGGTTGAATTCGGCCAGGGTGGCGCGGCTGCCCGCCAGTTCAAAGAGCTTCTCGGTGACTTGTAACGCCACTTCGGTGGTCAGCACCTTGGCTTCGGCCACGGCAATCGAGGCGTGGGCGGCGGATTGCGCGGTGATCGGCGCGGCGCTGACCTGGTCAAGCACCTGGCCTGCCTTGCGCAGCAGGGCTTCGGCGGCGTGCAGTTCGATCTTCAGCTTGCCGATATCGGCGATCACATACAGGTCGTCGCTGGCTCGCTCGACCTTGGCGTCGATCCACGGGCGCGAACGCTCACGCACGAAGGCGATGGCATCGTCGAGGGCGCCCCGGGCGATGCCGGCGTCGATGGCGGCCTGGATCAGTTGCGACACGGCCCCTTGGATATTCGGGCTTTCGCCCAGGCGCCAGTTGTCGATGACCAGGTCCGGGTCCACCGCTACGCGATCAAGCAGCACGGTGCCGCTGGCGGTGGTACGTTGGCCAAAGCCGGACCAGTCATCAACGATGCGCAGCCCTTCGCTGCCGCGACGTACAAAAGCCATGACCTGCTTGCCGTCATCGTTCAGGGCCTTGATTGCCACCCAGTGAGCGAACAGGGCGCCTGTGGAGTAGAACTTCTGGCCGCTGAGCACGTAACCGTCGCCTTCGGCCGTGAGGCGCGCCTTGAGCTCCAGAGTATTTTTGGTGCCGCGTTCCGGGCCGCCGTTGCCGATGCGCCAGCCGTCGAGCACGCTCTGGAACAGCTGCTTTTTCTGACGCTCGGTGGCGGTGCCCTGCAATACGTGCAAGATGCCGAAATGGTTCTGCGGGATCTGCCCGAGTGCCGGGTCGGCCGCGCTGATGATCGCGAAGACTTCGGCCAGGGTCACAAACGACACCTGGGGGCCGCCGTATTCGCGGGGAATGGAAATACTGCCCAAGCCGCTGCGGGTGAACTGTTCGAGCTGCGCCCAGGGCAGTTTGCGTTGCTGGTCGCGCTGGGCGGCCTGCGCACGCGCAGCCTGGGCCAGCTCGTGGGCGGCGCTCAGCGCCTGGGCGTCGTTGCGCAGCACCGTGGCGGGCAACAGCAGGGGAGCTACGTCCACATCACTCTGGGGGGATGTTAGAGCCAAGTTAGACATCAGCGCCGCTCCTTGGCTGCACGCAATGCCCTGGCGTTGCGCACCGGGGTAATTCTGACCATACCGACCTCGCATTCAATGAAATAAACAGAAAAATCAGGAATGTCCGGTGGTCCGGTGCATATACCCTAAGCGTGTTAATTATTTAAATAAACTAACTTTTAGGAATATGCATAGAAGGGCTGTCACCCCGGTTCACAGGGTGAACCGAAGCGACGCGGTTGATAGCCTGGCGCGGGCGAGGCTGGGCGGGGCGGTGTGCAGGCCGCGATGCGCAGCGTGCGGGCGGGCGCCCAGCGGGAGTTGTTACCCACGCGATCGAGAATGCAGTAGGTGACCTCCAACCGGCAGTCGTCGCCGGCTTCGACAATCACGTGGGGCGGCACCCACACCTGCACCGCCAGGCCGACGCTTTGAGCCTGAATGCGGGGCAGGTCCAGGCGTACATCGCCCCAGCGCAAGGTGATGGCATCGCCCGTGCTCATGTTCAGGTAAGGCTCGATGGTCAGCGGAATGCCGCGCCTTACCTGGCTGCTGTTGACGCCATGGCGGCGGATCGTCTCGGGCAGGTTCACGGGCGCCAGGTTCTGGTTTTCATCGCTGCCTTCAGGGTTCAGGCGCGGCGAAGGCTGACCGCCGGGGTAGTTGGTCTTGACCCGCACCAGGGTCACCGCCGAGCGCATCGGGCCATGGCCGATCTGCAAGACCTGGTAGTGGACGCGTGCCGGTCCGTCCTGCACAAAACTCTGCGGTACGCACAGGTGGGTGCACGTGCCGATCTTGCACGCCGTCACCTTGCGCGAGGCGGCGAAGCAGTTGTTCCAGAACAGTTCGATCAGGTCGCCTTCTTCCATGCTCGGGTAGGGTGAAATGTCGACCTGCAAGTGGGCGGAGGCCAGGGCGCTGATGCCGTTTCCAATAGCCTGGGGCAGCCTTGGGGCACGGAGCGTGGCCGAGGTTTGAGCGTGTGTCATAAGTAATCTCCTTGGTGCAGCCAGCAGCAATCGTTCCGAAACCTCGACGAACAGGCGCAAGGGGGGTCGAAAGGCACGATTCAGTCAGTAGCCGGGATAGGATCCAATCCTCAAGGCGCTAGATAAGAGGGTTGGCCAAGGAGCGTCAATGGAGGCAAAGGGCTAAACGGTGGGTTTGGCGAGATTCAGACGGGTCTGACGGGGAGGGGGGACCTCAGGGGGCAGGCGGCGGGGTCTTTTACGGGGTGGAATGGCGACTCCCTGTAGGGCCTCGCTTATGTGGGAGCTGGCGTGCCTGCGATAGGATCACCCCGGTTGGACTGCTACACCGAGGCGCTTGCATCGCAGGCAAGCCAGCTCCCACACAGAACATCAGTGGGCGAGGAATTTGCTCAGGAACTGCTTGGTACGTTCTTCCCTGGGGTTGGCAAACAGCGCCTTGGCTTCGCCCTGTTCGACGATCACGCCCTTGTCGAAAAAGATCACCCGGTTGGCCACATCACGGGCAAAGCTCATCTCGTGTGTGACGATGACCATGGTGCGGTTTTCTTCGGCCAGGCTGCGAATGGTCGCCAATACTTCACCCACCAGTTCCGGATCGAGGGCCGAGGTGGGTTCGTCGAACAGGATCACCTCCGGCTCCATGGCCAATGCGCGGGCAATCGCCACACGCTGTTGCTGGCCGCCGGACAGCCGCCTTGGGTAGGACGCTTCCTTGCCTGCCAGGCCGACCCTGGCCAACAGCTTGCGCCCCAGTTCGGCCGCCGCTTCCCGTGGCATCTTCTTGACCACGATGGGGCCTTCGATGACGTTTTCCAGTGCGGTGCGGTGGGGGAACAGGTTGAAGTTTTGGAACACAAAGCCCACATGCTGGCGCAGGCGTCGCACCAGGCCCTGTTGCTGGTTGAGCGGCCTGCTGCTGTCGATCTCGATGTCACCCACCTTGATACGGCCGCTGGTGGGTTCTTCGAGGAAGTTCAGGCAGCGCAGGAAGGTGGTCTTGCCGGAACCACTGGGGCCGATGATGGCGACCACTTCGCCTTCCTTGACCTCCAGGTCGATGCCGTTGAGCACCACCTGACCATTGAATTGTTTGGTCAGTTTTTCAACCACGATCATGCTTCAAGACTCCAGGTCATGCCGGTTGACCCGGTCTTCCAGACGATTTTGCAGATGCGCCAGGATGCTCGCCAGGATCCAGTAGATCAGGGCCGCGGACAGATACATGGTGAAAATTTCGAAGGTACGCGCCGACACCAGTTGGGCCTGGCGGAACAGCTCGGGCACTTGGATGGTGGCGGCCAGCGCCGTGTCCTTGACCAGTGAAATAAAGCTGTTGCCCAAAGGCGGCAACGCCGTGCGCATCGCCTGGGGCAGGATGGCCCGGCGCAACGTCTGCGCACGGGTCATGCCGATACTGGCAGCAGCTTCCCACTGGCCACGCTCGATGGAGGCGATGGCGGCCCGCAGGATTTCACACGCATAGGCAGCCATGTTCAGCGAAAAGCCGATCATGGCAGCAGGGATAGGGTCCAGCTCGATGCCCACTTGCGGCAAGCCGTAGTAGATCAGGAACAGCTGCACCAGCAACGGCGTGCCACGAAAGAACGACACGTAGACCCGGGCCGTCCAACTCAGCAACTTGAAGCGCGAGAGGCGCATCAAGGCCAGGCCGAAGCCCAGCAACAGGCCGAAAAACATCCCGCCGAGGCTGAGGATTACCGTGTAGTACGCGCCCTTGAGCAGAAAGGGCGCGGAGTCCAGCGCGAGTTGGAAACCTGCTTCCATTATTGAGTGACGTCAGCGTTGAAGTACTTCTCGGACAGCGTCTTCAAGGTGCCGTCGGCGCGCAGTTTGTCCAGAGCCTTGTTGACTGCGTCGAGCAATTCAGGCTCGCCTTTGCGCAGGGCGATACCGGATTCCTGACGGGAGAAGGCGTCGCCGGCAGCGGCGGTGTCGGGGGCCTTCTTGGCGTATTCCAGCGCGGCCAGGCGGTCGATCAGGATGGCGTCGATGCGGCCGATGCGCAGGTCCTGGAACTTGGTCGGGTCGTCGTTGTAGGTCTTGATAATAGCTTTAGGCTGGTTGTCCTTGAGCCATTGTTCGTAGTTGGTGCCCAGGCCCACACCCACTTTCTTGCCGGCCAGGTCGTCGGCTTTCTTGATCGAGTCGACGTTCTTTTTCAGCACCAGCGCCTGGATGCCGGACACGGTGTAAGGCTTGGAGAAATCGTATTTTTTCTTACGCTCTTCGGAGATGGTCACCTGGTTGACCACGGCGTCCAGGCGCTTGGATTCCAGCGCGGCAAGGATGCCGTCCCATGGCGTGGCTTGCAGCTTGACCTTGACGCCCAGCTCCTTGGCCAGTGCCTCGGACAATTCCACTTCGAAACCGCTGAGCTTGCCGCTTTCATCGACAAAGCTGAACGGTGGGTAGGTGCCTTCCAGGCCGATCTTGATCTCGCCGGCCTTTTTGATGGTGTTCAACTGCTCGCCGGCAACCGCCTGGCCCAGCCAGCCAGCGCCAAGCGCCAGGCCCAAAGTGCCAACCAACAGCGTGCGACGAAATGCGGAAATAGTCATGGAGAGCCCCTGTGTTTTTATGGTGAGCGAAGCAGGTGACGCGGTAGTCGTATCCTGCCCTAAAGTGCGAAGCGCGTCTTCGCCTTCGGCGCGATGATAAAGCGGGTTTTTAAGTCTTGAAAATAATAAAAATACAATTTCATATTCTTTTTGGAAATATGTGCGGCTTGTGTGGGAGCTGGCTTGCCTGCGATTGCAGTGTGTCAGTGCCAAGTTTCTGGCTGACCCACCGCAATCGCAGGCAAGCCAGCTCCCACATCGACCGTATTCAATCAGTTGAAAACTGAGTCATAAGCAAACAATGCCGGCGCGCCACCGGTATGCAGGAAAATGATCGGCCCCTCTTCAAAGCGCTGGCGCCCGATGCCGTCCAGCAAACCGGCCATGGCCTTGCCGGTATACACCGGGTCCAGCAACAGACCTTCCTGGCTGGCCAAAAGTTTGATCGCCGAGAGGGTGCCAGCGTTTGGCTCGCCATAACGCGGCCCGAAATACTCGTCCCACAGGGTGACCTTGAAGGCTTGCGGAATAGCCACGCCGAGCAACTCGGCAGTGCGCTCGGCCAAGCCCTGCACCTTGGGCAATTGCGCTTGCTCGGTACGCGACACCGTGATGCCGATCACCGGCAATTGCGGCAGTGCTTGGCTCAAGGCCAGGGCCAGGCCGCTGTGGGTGCCGGCACTGCCAGAGGCAAGCACCACGGCGGCAAATTCAATGCCGCTGTCTTCAATCTGCGCGGCCAACTCCAGCCCGGCGCGCACGTAGCCCAGCGCGCCGAGTGCATTGGAACCGCCGATAGGCACCAGGTACGGCTTCTTGCCGTTACTGCGCAGGCGGTCGGCGAGGGCGTTGAGTTGGTCGTCGGCGTTGTCGAGGTTTTCCACCAACTCCACTTTGGCGTCGAACAACTCCAGCAGCAGGCGATTGCCGTTGCCCAGGTAGTTGGGGTCGTCGGTGCCGGTAGGATTCTCCAGCAGGGCAACACAGCCCAGGCCGAGCTTGGCAGCCAGCGCGGCGGTCTGGCGCACATGGTTGGACTGGATCGCGCCGGCGGTGACCAGGGTATCGGCGCCCTGAGCGATGGCGTCGGCGGCCAGGTATTCGAGTTTGCGCAGCTTGTTGCCGCCCATGGCCAGCGGCGTGGTGTCATCGCGTTTGACGTAGATGTCCCTGCCCAGCCAAGCCGACAGCCGCTCGAGTTTTTCCAGGGCCGTGGCACTGCCCAGTAGTTCCAGACGGTTAAAACGGTCGAGCTGTTGTTTGATCATGGGTACGCACGGTGGCTGAGTGATGGGGGGACTATAGGCAGGCACTTTTCATCGGGCAACCGTCAATCGCTTATGACGAAAGGTTCTTATGTTCACACCATTGGTTCTTAAGAGCTGCCTGGGTGCATACCGTAAAGTGATGGCCATTTCGTCAGGAGTGAATACCGTGAGTGAGCGTTCCAGTCATTGGCAATTGCAGACCATCGTCAGCCAGCTGCGCGGCGCCCGCGACCAGTGGCGAACGCGCAATGGGCGCTTGAGTGGCGAGCATGGTGGCCGCGAGTTGCCGTCCCGCGAGGCGGTGGCACAGATTCTTGAGGCCTTGTGCGGCGCCCTGTTTCCGATGCGCCTGGGCCCGGCGGACCTGCGCGAAGAAAGCGAAGACTTCTACGTGGGCCACACCCTCGACGTCGCGCTCAACGCCTTGCTCGCCCAGGCGCGCCTGGAGTTACGCTATGCCGCGCGCCAGAGCGGTGAGGACGACAGCGAAGTCAACGCCCACGCCATTCGCCTGATCCAGGATTTCGCCCTGGCCTTGCCATCCTTGCGCAGCCTGCTGGACACCGACGTACTGGCCGCCTACCACGGCGACCCGGCCGCACGCAGTGTGGATGAGGTGCTGTTGTGCTACCCGGGCATCCTGGCGGTGATCCACCATCGCCTGGCCCATCACCTGTACCGTGCCGGCCTGCCGCTGTTGGCGCGGATCAGTGCAGAAATCGCCCACTCGGCCACCGGCATTGATATCCACCCCGGCGCACAGATCGGCCCGAGTTTTTTTATCGATCACGGCACAGGCGTGGTGATTGGCGAGACGGCGATCATCGGCGAGCGCGTGCGCATCTACCAGGCCGTGACACTGGGCGCCAAACGCTTTCCGGCGGATGAAGATGGGCAATTGCAGAAAGGCCACCCGCGTCACCCTATTGTTGAAGATGATGTGGTGATTTACGCCGGGGCGACGATCCTGGGGCGGATCACCATTGGCCAGGGTTCGACCATTGGCGGCAATGTGTGGCTGACCCGCAGCGTGCCGGCCGGGGCGAATATCACCCAGGCGAATTTGCAGCATGATGATGGGGCGCAGAAGTAATACCTGAGCCAAACGCCGGTCAGTGTGGGAGCTGGCTTGCCTGCGATAGCGGTGTATCAGTCAACAGATGGGTGGCTGACCCAGCGCTATCGCAGGCAAGCCAGCTCCCACATTTCGAATGTATTTCAACGTGGGGTCGCTGAACGATTTGCCTTCTTCATCCGTCATACCAATCCCTGAGCTAGTGTAGGAAACACCTACCACTCAGCCTTGCGATTAGTCCCAGACCGCCTATTCATGTTTAACTTGAACGTTCGTTCAAGTTAAACCGGTGGTTCGCTGCCCGCTCACAACAGGAGGCTTACCTTTGCTGAGTCCGTTTTTTACAGCCATATCCCGCAACCTTGAGGTGCATCGTTCATGAGTGCATCGTCCACCCCTTCCAGCGGCATGGTGCGCATGAATGCGCCCGTTTTCTATTTTGCCGCCACCGTCATCCTGCTGTTTGGCATCACGGTCATCGCTATCCCGCAACAGGCCGGTGCCTGGCTGCTGGCGGCGCAAAACTGGGCGGCCAACACGGTCGGCTGGTACTACATGCTGGCGATGACCCTGTATCTGGTCTTCGTGGTGGTCACCGCGCTATCGGGCTACGGCAAGATAAAACTCGGTGCCGACCACGACGAGCCCGAATTCAGTTACCTGTCCTGGGCCGGCATGTTGTTCGCCGCCGGGATCAGCATCACGCTGTTTTTCTTCTGTGTCTCGGAGCCGCTGACGCACCTGGTGCAGCCGCCCCAGGGCGAAGCAATGAACGCCGATGCGGCGCGCCAGGCCATGCAGGTGTTGTTCCTGCACTGGGGCCTGCATGGCTGGGGCGTGTTCGCGTTTGTCGGCATGGCCCTGGCCTATTTCGCCTACCGGCATAACCTGCCGCTGGCATTGCGCTCGGCGCTGTACCCGCTGATCGGCAAGCGCATCAATGGCCCTATCGGTTATGCGGTGGATGGCTTTGGCATCATTGCCACGGTGTTCGGCCTGGGCGCCGACATGGGCTTTGGCGTACTGCACCTCAACTCTGGCCTGGACTACCTGTTTGGCATTGCCCATACCCAGTGGATCCAGGTGGGCCTGATCACCCTGATGATGGGCGCGGCGATCATCGTGGCCGTGGCCGGCGTCGACAAAGGCGTGCGGGTGATGTCCGACATCAACATGCTGCTGGCCTGTGCGCTGCTGCTGTTCGTGTTGTTCGCCGGGCCTACCCAGCACCTGCTCAACACCCTGATCCAGAACATCGGTGACTATTTGGGCGCGTTGCCCACCAAGAGTTTTGATGTGTACGCCTACAACGAGCCGAGCGACTGGCTGGGCGGCTGGACGGTGTTCTACTGGGCCTGGTGGATCGCATGGTCGCCGTTCGTGGGCCTGTTTATCGCGCGCATTTCCCGTGGCCGTACCATCCGCGAATTCGTGTTTGGCGTGCTGCTGATTCCGCTGGGCTTCACCCTGGCGTGGATGTCGATTTTCGGTAACAGCGCCATCGACCAGGTGCTCAACCATGGCATGGCTGCACTGGGCCAGTCGGCTATCGATGACCCATCGATGAGCCTCTACCTGCTGCTGGAAACCTACCCGTGGAGCAAGACCGTGATCGCGGTCACGGTGTTCATCAGCTTTGTATTCTTCGTGACCTCGGCTGACTCCGGCACTGTGGTGCTCTCCACCCTCTCGTCCAAAGGCGGCAACGCGGATGAAGACGGGCCGAAGTGGCTGCGTGTGTTCTGGGGCGCGATGACCGCCCTGGTCACCAGTGCGTTGCTGTTCGCTGGCAGTATCGACTCGCTCAAGTCTGCGGTGGTACTGACCTCGCTGCCGTTCTCGCTGATCCTGCTGCTGATGATGTGGGGGCTGCACAAGGCGTTCTACCTGGAGTCGCAAAAGCAGATCGCGCAGTTGCATTCCCTGGCGCCGATATCGGCTTCACGCAAAGGTCGAGGCGGCTGGCGCCAGCGCTTGAGCCAGGCCGTGCATTTTCCGTCGCGTGACGAGGTGTACCGTTTCCTCGACACCACGGTGCGCCCCGCGATTGAAGAAGTGACCGCCGTGTTTGTCGAGAAGGGCCTTACGGTGGTGACCCAGCCCGACCCGTCCAACGACAGTGTCAGCCTCGAAATCGGCCATGGCGAAGAACGTCCGTTCATCTACCAGGTGCAGATGCGTGGCTACTTCACGCCGTCGTTCGCCTTGGGCGGCATCGGCAAGAAAGAGATCAACAACCGCCGCTACTATCGGGCCGAAGTGCACTTGAGTGAGGGCAGCCAGGACTATGACCTGGTGGGCTACACCAAGGAGCAGATCATCAATGACATCCTCGACCAGTACGAGCGCCATCTGCAGTTCTTGCACATGGTGCGCTGATAGCGTTCCTCTCAAGTAGGTCTTTGCTGTAAAAGGAAGAGGCAGACTTAAGCGATTCAGCTGCTTAAAAGGCCCGGGAATATGCTTATTCCCGGGCCTTATTTGCCCTAGATCAAGAGAGGATTCGATGACGTACATTGCTGCCGAAAACCGCTATGAATCTATTCCCTATCGCCGCGTAGGCCGCAGTGGATTGGTGCTACCAGCCCTGTCCCTGGGGTTGTGGCACAACTTTGGCGACAGCACCCCGATCGACACCCAGCGCGCGTTGCTGCGCACGGCGTTCGACCTGGGCATCAACCACTTCGACCTGGCTAACAACTACGGCCCGCCCTATGGCAGCGCCGAGATCAACTTCGGCCGTTTGCTGCGCGAAGACTTCAAGCACTACCGCGACGAATTAATCATTTCCAGCAAAGCCGGTTGGGACATGTGGCCCGGTCCTTACGGCCAGGGTGGCGGTTCGCGTAAATACGTATTGGCGAGCCTGGACCAGAGCCTGCAACGCCTGGGCGTCGATTATGTGGATATCTTCTATTCGCACCGTTTCGACCCCGACACGCCGCTGGAAGAGACCGCCAGCGCCCTTGCCACCGCCGTGCAGCAAGGCAAGGCGTTGTACATCGGTATCTCGTCTTACTCCGGAGTAAAAACCCGCGAAATGGCGGCGCTGCTCAAAGAGTGGAAAGTGCCGCTGTTGATCCACCAGCCGGCCTATAACCTGCTCAACCGTTGGGTGGAAAAAGACCTGCTGGAGACCACTGAAGAACTCGGCGCCGGGGTGATCGCTTTCACGCCGCTGGCCCAGGGTTTGTTGACCGATAAATACCTTAACGGGGTGCCAGCCGATGCGCGGGTCAATCGTCCGGGTGGTGGCTCGTTGCAGGCCCAGCACCTGTCCGAAGCCAACATCGCCCATGTACGCGGCCTGAATGAAATCGCCAAGCGCCGTGGCCAGAGCCTGGCCCAGTTGGCGTTGGCGTGGACATTACGTGATCCACGGGTAACCAGTGCGCTGATCGGCGCAAGCCGGCCGGAGCAGATTATCGAGAACGTCGGGGCGTTGAAGAACTTGAGCTTCAGTGCGCAAGAACTGGCGGAGATTGATCGGTTTGCGCAGGAAGGTGGGATCAACCTGTGGGAAAAACCGTCCACCGCCGAATAACCTTACACCACTGGTTGATCGTTCCCACGCTCTGCGTGGGAATGCAGCCCCGGACGCTCGGCGTCCGCTTTAAAGTCGTGACGCAGAGCGTCACAGGAGGCGTTCCCACGCAGAGCGTGGGAACGATCTGTCGCCAAGCGTTAGAACGGCACATCCCCAAGAATCGTCGCGCGGTGCATCACCCGCCGCTGCGGCCGGTAGTCATCCACGGCGTAATGCTGGGTGACGCGGTTATCCCAGAACGCAACGTCATTTTCCTGCCAGCGCCAGCGGATGGTGAATTCCGGGCGGGTGGCGTGGGCGAACAGCAGCTTGAGAATGGCCTTGCTTTCGGCCGGTTCCAGTTCATTGATTCGGGTGGTGAATCCGTCGCTGACGAACAGCGATTTACGCCCACTCACCGGATGTGTGCGCACGACTGGGTGCGATAGCGGCGGGTTTTTCTTGCGGGTTGCTTCCCAGCGCGCAAGGTCTTCGGCGGTGTTGCCAAAGCGCTCCAGCGGGAACGACTTGGTGAAATCGTGTGTGGCGGTGAGGCCATCGAGCATGCGCTTTAACGGCTCGGACAATGCCTCATACGCCGCAATCCCACTGGCCCACAAGGTATCGCCGCCGAAGGCTGGCAGCAGCTTGGCGCTGAGCACAGCGCCCAGGGCCGGCGTGGGCAGGAAGGTCACGTCGGTATGCCACACCGCGTTATCACGCACATCCGTGACGGCGGTGTCGAGGATCAGCACTTCGGGCTGTTCCGGCACGTTGGGGTAGATCGGATGGATGTGCAGGTCGCCAAAATTGGCCGCGAAGCGTGCCTGTTGCTGCGGGGTGATCGGCTGGTCGCGGAAGAACAGCACCGAATAGTCGAGCAACGCCTGTTCAATGGCGTCGCGCTGTTCAGGGTTCAGCGGCTGGGTGATGTCGACGCCACTGATCTGGGCGCCCAGGGCGGTGCTTAATGGGGTAACGGTCAGGCTGCTCATTGTGGATTCTTCACTCAGTGTGCCTGGCCATGCCAGGGCACTAATTTACGCTGCAGGGCGCGCAGGCCCATTTCCATGGCGAAGGCGATCAGGGCGATGACCAGGATGCCCAGAACCACCACATCGGTGACCAGAAACTGCGCCGCCGACTGCACCATGAAGCCCAGGCCGCTGGTGGCGGCAATCAGCTCGGCGGCGACCAGGGTCGACCAGCCCACACCCAGGCCGATACGCACACCGGTGAGGATGTCGGGCAGGGCGCTGGGCAGGATCACATGGCGAATCAGTTGCGCGCGGGTTGCGCCCAGCGACTGCGCGGCCCTCAGCTTGGCAGGGTCGACGGTGCGCACCCCGGTTGCGGTCGCGATGGCAATCGGGGCGAAAATCGCCAGGTAAATCAGCAGCACCTTGGACAGCTCGCCAATACCGCACCAGATCACGATCAGCGGCAGGTAGGCCAGCGGCGGAATTGGCCGGTAGAACTCGATCAACGGATCGAAAATGCCTCGGGCAATGCGGTTGGCTCCGATGGCAATCCCCACCGGCACGGCTGTCAGCACCGCAAAGCCCAGGCCCAGGCCGATGCGGCTCAAGCTCGCGCCCAGGTGCTGCCACAAGGTGGAATCCATGTAGCCGGTGGTCGCCAGCAGCCAGCCTTTTTGCAACACTGCCGATGGTGGCGGCAGGAACAGAGGTTCGATCAAACCGGTGGCGGTGACGGCCCACCAGAGGGCGAGCAAGGCCACCAGGGTCAGCACGCTGATCCAACGCGTGCTCAGGCTGCGGCGTACCGGAATAACGACAGGTGCCACCGCCTTGCTGGCCGTGGCGGGAAGTTCGTAGCTGCTCATGCGTACACCTGCCGTTGGGAGAACACTTTGCCCAGCACATGTTCACGGGTTTCGATAAAGCGCGGGTCGGACTTGATTGCGCGGGCTGATTCACCGGCGGCGTAACGTTGGCCGAAATCCAGCTGCAGGCGTTCGACGATCTGGCCGGGGTTGGGCGCCAGCAGGATCAGGTCCGTGGCCAGAAACACCGCCTCTTCAATGTCATGGGTAATCAGGAATACCGGCTTGGCCGTGCGCCGCCACACTTGCAGCAGCAACTCCTGCATTTGTTCGCGGGTAAAGGCATCCAGCGCGCCGAAGGGTTCGTCCATCAGCAATACGCGAGGGTCGGCCGCCAAGGCGCGGGCCAGGCCGACGCGCTGTTTCTGGCCGCCCGAGAGCTGCCAGATGCGCCGGCTGTCGAAACCGGCCAGGTCCACCAGCGCGAGCATTTCGCGGGCGCGCACTTCGCGCTGCGCCTTGGGCACGCCGGCCAGTTCCAGGCCAAAGGCGACGTTGGCCAGCACGTCCTGCCAGGGCAGCAGGGCGTCGTCCTGGAACACCACGCCGCGCTCGGCGCTGGGGCCCTTGACCGGCTCGCCATCGAGGGTGATACGCCCGGCAGACGGCTCGACAAAGCCGGCAATCAGGTTCAACAACGACGTCTTGCCACTGCCGGACGGGCCCAGGGCAACCAGCAGTTGCTGGGGCCCAAGCTCCAGTGAAATATCGGACAGTACCGGTTCCGGGGCGCCTGGGTACTGTGCGCTGATGCGCTCCAGTTGTAGCAAGGCCATCGCAGTGAACTCCTGGGTCAGTTGGTAATGAACTTGGCGCTGACGTAAGGGGCGTAGTCGGGCAGCACGGCCTCGACCTTGCCTTGTTCCTTGAGGAACGCAGCGGTGTCGGTGACGGCCTTGGTGGTCGGCGCTCCCAACAGGGTTACCTGGTCGGCGGCCAACGGGTAGACGTTGCCTTGCAGCAGCAACGGGATATCGCTGGCCTTGGCGCCGGAGAGTTTCACCAGTTTGTCGACGTTGCCGGTATCGGCAAGCCAGGCTTGTGGGTCTTTGCGGTAGGCGGCGTAGGCATCCAGAGTGACCTTGGCAAAGGCGGTGACGATCTCTGGGTGCTTCTCGGCAAAATCCTTGCGCACGATCCAGGCATCGAACGTCGGCGCGCCGAACTTGGCCAGTTCGCCGGAGGTGATCAGCACCTTGCCGGTTTCTTTGGCCACGCCCAGGGCCGGGTCCCACACGTAGGTGGCGTCGATATCACCGCGCTTCCAGGCGGCGATGATGGCGGGCGGGGCCAGGTTGAGGATGGTGACTTTGGCCGGGTCGATGTTCCAGTGCTTCAGGGCAGCGAGCAGGCTGTAGTGGCCGGTGGAAACGAAGGGCACAGCGATTTTTTTGCCGACCAGGTCCTGCGGGCTGTTGATCCCCGAGCCGTTACGCGCCACCAAGGCTTCGGCGCCGCCGATCTGGGTGGCGACGAGGAAGGTTTGCACCGGGACTTTGCGGGTTATTGCGGCGGTCAGCGGGCTGGAACCGAGGTAGCCGATCTGCACGTCGCCCGAGGCGATGGCGGCGATGATGTCGGCGCCATTGTCGAATTTGCGCCAGTCGATCTTGGCGTTGGTGGCTTTTTCATAGGCGCCGTCGGCTTGGGCGACTTTGGCCGGGTCCACGGTGGTCTGGTACGCAATGGTCACATCCGCCGCCTGGGCAAACAGGCTGGCACCGGCCAGGGACAATGCGGCCAACAGGCGCAGAGGGGTCAACAGTTTCAAGGGGAAGCTCCTCAATCAGGCGGCCGAGGGTCGGCGTGAGAGGAGACTAAATGATCTAAGAATTCGAAAATAAATAACTTTTTCGAATTAGCTTATGAGGGGAAATGGCGAAGCCTGTTTTCAGGCTGGCAAAAATAATGTGGGCGCTGGCTTGCCTGCGATAGCGGTGTATCTGTCAACAGGTGGGTTGCTGACCCACCGATATCCCAGGCAAGCCAGCTCCCACACAAGCCAGCTCCCACAGGAGAGCGAGCCTGAGGTTAGTTGCTGATGGCCAGGATGCTTGCCTGGTACGAGCCGACAAACACATCGAAATCGCCCACTTCGTTCTGTTCCAGCTCCGCCTGCTGCGCCAGCGAGGCACGGGCCAGTTCTTCAAAGTGCGCTTGTTCCTCAGGCGCCAAAGGCTCCTTGCGGAAGTACTCGGCATGCACTTCGCTTTGATGCAGAGAGAACTGCGCAAAGCTTTCCTTGCGCTCAGCCATGGCTGCCAACACCTGAGCCGACGGTGTCAGGGACGGGTCCTTGACCTTGGCCAACTGGGCGTCCAGTGCCTCGCTGTGTTCGGTGATGCCGTGGCTCTGATCGAGCAGGGCGGCCAGCGGGGCAATCTTCTCCAGCAACTCGGCCGCCCACTCCTTCATGTCCACCGGCTGGCCGTCACGCTGCAATTGCAGGCCAGGACGGCGACCTTCCTTGACCACGCTGAGGAAGTTGGAGGTGGCGTTGCCGCACTCGTTGTTGGCGAACAGTGGGCTGTCGTTCAGTGCGCAGTACAGCAGGAATGCGTCGAGGAACCGTGATTCCGGCAGATCGATACCCATCGGCAAGAACGGGTTGATGTCCAGGCAGCGTACTTCGATGTACTGGATGCCGCGGGCCATCAACGCCTGGATCGGCCGCTCGCCGGTGTAGGTCACGCGCTTGGGACGGATGTTGGAGTAGTACTCGTTTTCGATCTGCAGGATGTTGGTATTGAGCTGCACCCACTCGCCATCCTTGTGCGTGCCGACTTCAACGTACGGCGCGTAGGGTGTTGCCACCGCTTCGCGCAGGCTGTCGGTGTAGCTGGCCAAGTCGTTGTAGCACGGCGTCAGACCGGCCTGGGCGTTGCTCTGGTAACCCAGGTCGCTCATGCGCAGGCTGGTGGCGTAGGGCAGGTACAGGGTGTCGGCATCCAGGACTTCAAGCTGATGCGAGCGCCCCCGCAGGAAGCCGGCGTCCAGGGCTGGCGAGGCGCCGAACAGGTACATCAACAGCCAGCTGTAGCGACGGAAATTACGGATCAGCGCGATGTAGGCCGTGGACTGATAGTCACGGTCGGTGCCGACAAATCCTTCTGTTTCCTTGAGCAATGGCCACAACTGTTCCGGCAGGGAAAAGTTGTAGTGGATGCCCGCGATGCACTGCATGGTCTTGCCGTAACGCAGGGCCAGGCCCTTGCGGTACACGTACTTGAGCTGGCCGATATTGGAGGTGCCGTAGTAGGCAATCGGAATATCTTCCTCGGCCGGCAACGGGCACGGCATCGAGGGGCTCCACAGGTATTCGCTGCCCAGCTTGGTGTAGGCAAAGCGATGGATCTTGTCCAGGCTGCTCAGGGTATCGGCCGGGTTCGGCAGGGCTGGGGTGATGAACTCCAGCAGCGATTCCGAGTAGTCGGTGGTGATCTGTTCGTTGGTCAACGCGGCGCCCAATGCTTCGGGGTGTGGCGTTTGCGCCAGGCGACCCTCACTGGTGACGCGCAGGCATTCGCGCTCGATGCCGTGCAAGCATTGCTCTAGCAGGGAGAGGTGTTCGCGCTTGCCGAGCAGGGCCAGGCGGCGGTTGAGAAGTTCGCTCAAGTTGGATTCCTTCACGCGTCAGTCGCCCCAATATGGGGGTGGGCAGGACGGTCTACAAGGGTGAAGTGGAAACTGGCGTGATCGCCTGGTTTTGAGTCGATTTGACCCGCTCTGAATTTGCCGACTTCACTCCATGAATTGGGCTACAGCGCAGCGAGAAAATTCCGACGCTGTTATCGCAGCGCCGAAATTAACTCAAATCGGGGGTGGGGAGCTATAGGACAGCGAACGTGCCCTGTGCTTTTGCGACAAGTCTTTCGCCTTGGTACACGTCGGCCTCGACCACCAGGGTGCGGCGACCGGTGTGGATCACCCGGCTGGTGCACAGCACATCACCGTCTTCCACGGCGCGAATATAGTTGATCTTGCATTCGATGGTGGCGCTCTGCTGGTCGAAACCGTGGGCGCTGGAACACGCCAGGCCCATGGTTATATCCACCAGGCTGAAAATCGCCCCGCCATGGAGCTTGCCCGCGCGGTTGCGCAGGTGCGGCTCCAGGGTCAGGGCCACCTCGGCAACGCCCTCTTCCAGGCGTTGCAGGCGGCAGCCGATCAGTTCGCTGAATGCGCTCTGGGTCAAACCGGCCGGAATCTCCATCAACGCTTCTTCAGCTGTTTAGCGTTTGCAAACAGCGACGCCATGGCGTTGTTGCTTGGCGCGGCAGTCGCGGTTTCCTTGCGCGGCGCGTTGTTCTGCGACTGGCGCGGCGCCGAACCGGGGCGAGCACCACGTGCACCGTCGATTTTTTCGCCGGGGGTGTCGCTCATGCGCATCGACAGGCCGACGCGTTTGCGCGGGATGTCGACTTCCATGACCTTGACCTTGACCACGTCACCGGCTTTGACCGCCTCACGTGGGTCCTTGATGAACTTCTCCGAAAGCGCGGAGATGTGTACCAAACCGTCCTGATGCACGCCGATGTCCACGAATGCGCCGAAGTTGGTCACGTTAGTCACCACGCCTTCGAGGATCATGCCCGGTTGCAGGTCCTTGAGGTCTTCGACGCCGTCCTGGAACTCGGCGGTCTTGAACTCCGGGCGCGGGTCGCGACCCGGTTTCTCCAGTTCTTGCAGGATATCGGTGATGGTCGGCACACCGAAGGTCTCGTCGGTGTACTTCTTGGGGTCCAGGCGCTTGAGGAACGCGGCATCACCGATCAACGAACGGATATCGCGGTCGGTCTCGGCGGCAATGCGTTGCACCAATGGGTAGGCTTCCGGGTGAACCGCAGAGGCGTCCAGCGGGTTGTCACCGTTCATTACGCGTAAGAAACCAGCAGCCTGTTCAAAAGTTTTTTCACCCAGGCGTGCGACTTTTTTCAGTGCAGCACGGGTTTTGAACGCGCCATTTTCGTCGCGATGGCTGACGATGTTCTGCGCCAGGGTGGCGTTGAGGCCGGAGATTCGCGCCAGCAGGGCCACGGACGCGGTGTTCACATCCACGCCCACG
The DNA here is from genome assembly GCF_009648855.1 of Pseudomonas sp. CFSAN084952. Classification (NCBI taxonomy): domain Bacteria; kingdom Pseudomonadati; phylum Pseudomonadota; class Gammaproteobacteria; order Pseudomonadales; family Pseudomonadaceae; genus Pseudomonas; species Pseudomonas sp. CFSAN084952. Next base: position 5,763,800 of record NZ_CP045767.1, read on the forward strand.
GCGTTTACGCAGTCTTCCACCACCGCATCCAGGCCGCGTGCCAGTTTCAGCTGCGACACGTCGTGCTGGTACTGGCCGACGCCGATGGATTTAGGGTCGATCTTCACCAGTTCGGCCAGCGGGTCTTGCAGGCGACGGGCGATGGACACCGCGCCACGGATCGACACATCGAGGTCCGGGAATTCCTTGGAGGCCAGCTCCGACGCCGAGTACACCGAAGCGCCTGCTTCGGAGACCATGACCTTGGTCATCTTCATGGCTGGGTATTTTTTGATCAGCTCGGCGGCCAGCTTGTCGGTTTCGCGGCTGGCGGTGCCGTTGCCGATGGCGATCAGGTCCACCGCATGCTTGGCGCACAGGGCGGCCAGGATCGCGAGGGTCTGGTCCCACTTGTTGTGCGGTACGTGTGGGTACACGGTGGCGTGGTCCAGCAGCTTGCCGGTGGCATCGACCACCGCGACCTTGCAACCAGTGCGCAGGCCCGGGTCGAGGCCCAGGGTGGCGCGCGGGCCGGCCGGTGCGGCCAACAGCAGATCGTGCAGGTTGTGGGCGAACACGTTGATCGCCTCGGTTTCGGCGCCGTCGCGCAGCTCGCCCAGCAGGTCGGTTTCCAGATGGGTGTAAAGCTTGACCTTCCAGGTCCAGCGCACCACTTCGCCGAGCCACTTGTCCGCCGGGCGGTTCTGGTTCTGGATGCCGAATTGTTGACCAATCATGCCTTCGCACGGGTGCATGGTGCCCGGCAACTCGTCACCGACTTTCAACGCGGAGCTGAGAATGCCTTCGTTGCGGCCGCGGAAAATCGCCAGGGCGCGGTGGGACGGCATGCTTTTGAGCGGCTCGTCATGTTCGAAATAGTCGCGGAACTTGGCGCCTTCTTCCTCTTTGCCGGCGATAACGCGGGCGCTGAGGATGGCTTCTTGCTTGAGGTAGGTACGCAGTTTTTCCAGGAGGCTGGCGTTTTCGGCAAAGCGCTCCATCAGGATGTACTTGGCGCCCTCGAGGGCGGCCTTGACGTCGGCGACGCCTTTTTCCGCGTCGATGAAGCGCGCGGCTTCGGTTTCCGGGGTCAGCGATGGGTCGTTGAACAGGCCGTCGGCCAAATCACCCAGGCCGGCTTCCAGGGCGATCTGGCCCTTTGTACGACGTTTCTGTTTGTATGGCAGGTAAAGGTCTTCGAGGCGGGTCTTGGTATCCGCGAGTTTGATGTCGCGTTCCAGTTGAGGAGTCAACTTGCCCTGTTCCTCGATGCTGGCGAGGATGCTGATACGCCGTTCGTCGAGTTCTCGCAGGTAGCGCAGGCGCTCTTCCAGGTGACGCAGTTGGGTGTCGTCGAGGCTGCCGGTTACTTCTTTTCGGTAACGGGCGATGAAGGGCACGGTGGAGCCTTCATCCAGTAGAGCGACGGCCGCTTCGACCTGTTGTGGGCGTACACCGAGTTCCTCGGCGATGCGGCTGTTGATGCTGTCCATAAAACCACCTGAAATTCTTAAAATCAGCGCGCCGGCCCGTAAAAACAAGGCTCGGCGAGGCTGGTTGAGCGGCCCGACTGGCGCCGCTGCCTGGGTCAAGAGGCTGGCTATTGACCCTCGAAATCGAAAAAGTCACGACAAGCGGGTAAAAAAAGCCCGGCAGCAAACGGTAACGATCTGACGTTGCCCTGCACGGAGGCGCCGCATTATAACCAGCGTTCCGCCCTTGGGGGCTACTGCGCCGCAGCTTGTAGGGCGCGGGTTCGCTGGCAGTAGATGAAAAATCTGCTAACAATGCACACGGTGCGTATAACGGCAGCTACGCCATAATGCGCGCCGAGATAAGAGGAGCATCCAATGAGCAGCACCGCACAAACTGCTGAAGGCGAAAAAATTCTCATCGTTGATGACGATCCGGGGCTGAGCAGCCTGCTGGAGCGTTTTTTCAACTCCAAGGGCTATCGTGCCCGGGCGGTGCCGAACACCGAGCAGATGGATCGTCTGTTAGGGCGTGAAGTCTTCAACCTGGTCGTCCTCGACCTGATGCTGCCCGGCGAAGACGGCCTTACTGCCTGTAAACGCCTGCGCGGTGCTAACAACCAGATCCCGATCATCATGCTCACCGCCAAGGGCGATGAACTGAGCCGTATCAAGGGCCTGGAACTGGGGGCTGATGACTACCTGGCCAAGCCTTTCAACCCCGATGAGCTGATGGCGCGGGTCAAGGCCGTATTGCGTCGCCAGGCACCGGCGGTACCGGGCGCACCGGGCAGCGAAGACGAAAGCGTCACCTTTGGCGACTACGAACTGTCGCTGGCCACCCGTGAGCTCAAGCGCGGTGAAGAAGTGCACATGCTCACCACGGGTGAATTCGCAGTGCTCAAGGCCTTGGTCATGAACGCTCGCCAGCCGCTGACCCGTGACAAACTGATGAACCTGGCCCGTGGCCGGGAATGGGACGCACTGGAGCGCTCCATCGACGTGCAGATTTCCCGACTGCGTCGGATGATCGAGCCAGACCCGTCCAAGCCGCGGTATATCCAGACGGTGTGGGGTGTGGGTTATGTGTTTGTGCCGGATGGCACCGCAACCAAGTGACCGATGATTTGCAGGGGCGGGTATCCTGGCGTTTGACCCCATGAGGGTCGACGGGATGCCCGGCGTCTGCAATTCTGCGAGCACCGCTCGTTCCTGCAAGGTGTGCAGCTTTCATCTATGAAAACCCCGCTGTGGTTCCCGCAAAGTTTCTTCTCCCGCACCCTCTGGCTGGTGCTTATTGTCGTTCTGTTTTCCAAGGCACTCACGTTGGTTTATCTGCTGATGAACGAAGACGTGCTGGTGGATCGGCAGTACAGCCATGGCGTCGCCCTGACATTGCGTGGTTATTGGGCGGTAGACCCTGAGAACCGCGAAAAGGTAGCCAAGGCATCGACCCTCACTCGAGTTGACGGCGCCGGTGTGCCTGAAGGCGAGCAACATTGGCCCTACAGCGAGATTTACCAGCGCCAGATGCAGGCCGAATTGGGCGCCGATACCGAGGTGCGGCTTCGTATGCATGTTTCGCCTGCGTTGTGGGTGCGAGCGCCAAGCCTGGGGGATGCGTGGATCAAGGTTCCGCTTTATCCGCACCCGCTGCGTGGGCAAAAAATCTGGAACGTGTTGGGTTGGTTCCTGGCCATTGGCTTGCTCTCAACGGCGTCGGCGTGGATCTTCGTCCGCCAGCTCAACCAACCCCTCAAGCGCCTGGTGTTTGCCGCTCGCCAACTGGGCCAGGGGCGTAGTGTGCGTCTGCCGGTCAGCGACACGCCCAGTGAGATGACCGAGGTGTACGGCGCCTTCAACCAGATGGCAGAAGATGTCGAACAGGCCGGGCGCGAACGCGAGTTGATGCTGGCGGGGGTGTCCCATGACTTGCGCACGCCGCTGACGCGATTGCGTTTGTCCCTGGAATTGATGGGTGACCATACCGACCTCACCGATGACATGGTGCGCGACATCGAAGACATGGACGCCATCCTGGACCAGTTCCTGGCGTTCATCCGCGACGGGCGGGATGAGGTGGTCGAGGAGGTCGACCTCACGGAGCTCGTGCGTGAGGTGGTTGCGCCCTATAACCAGAACGGTGAGCAGGTGCGCACGCGCCTGGAGCCGATCCAGCCGTTCGCATTACGCCGGGTGTCGATGAAGCGCCTGCTGAACAACTTGATTGGCAACGCCTTGCACCATGCTGGTTCCGATGTGGAAGTGGCGGCGTACGTTTCTGGCGACAGTGCCGCACCTTACGTGGTGCTGAGCGTGATGGACCGTGGCACAGGAATCGACCCGGCGGAACTGGAAGGTATCTTCAACCCCTTCACCCGTGGCGACCGAGCCCGAGGAGGCAAGGGCACCGGGTTGGGGTTGGCGATTGTGCGGCGGATTGCGTCGATGCATGGCGGCAATGTTGAGTTGCGCAACCGGGAAGGCGGCGGGTTGGAGGCGCGGGTGCGGCTGCCGTTGGGGTTGATGCTGCCTAGAGACGCCGTCTAACAAGCAATATGAATGCAAATGTGGGAGCTGGCTTGCCTGCGATAGCGGTAGTTCATTCAACGACGATGTTGAATGTACCGGCGTCATCGCAGGCAAGCCAGCTCCCACAGTGGTTTGCGGCGTGTGGCAGATGTGGGTATTCAGCCCTTTCCCTTGGTCCGAGTCATATTCGGCCCGCCATTCTTTTCCAGATGCTGAATGATGATCCCTGCCACATCCTTACCGGTGGTGGTCTCGATTCCTTCCAGGCCCGGCGATGAGTTTACTTCCATCACCAAGGGGCCATGGTTGGAGCGCAGGATGTCCACACCCGCCACGCTCAGCCCCATCACCTTGGCTGCCCGTAGCGCGGTCATGCGTTCTTCCGGGGTGATCTTGATCAGGCTGGCGCTGCCACCACGGTGAAGGTTGGAGCGGAACTCACCGGGCTTGGCCTGGCGCTTCATCGCCGCAATCACCTTGTCGCCTACCACGAAGCAGCGAATGTCCGCGCCGCCAGCTTCCTTGATGTATTCCTGCACCATGATGTTCTGCTTGAGGCCCATGAACGCCTCAATCACCGACTCCGCTGCCGTTGCTGTTTCACACAGCACCACGCCGATGCCCTGGGTGCCTTCCAGCACCTTGATCACCAGCGGTGCGCCATTGACCATCTCGATCAGGTCGGGAATGTCATCCGGGGAGTGGGCAAAACCGGTGACCGGCAGGCCGATGCCCCGGCGCGACAGCAGTTGCAGGGAGCGCAGCTTGTCCCGCGAGCGTGCAATGGCCACGGATTCATTCAGCGGAAACACCCCCATCATTTCAAACTGGCGCAATACCGCGCAGCCATAGAACGTCACAGAAGCGCCGATACGCGGGATCACCGCATCAAAGCCTTCCAGGGGCTTGCCCCGGTAGTGGATCTGCGGCTTGTGGCTGGCAATGTTCATGTAGGCACGCAACGTGTCGATCACCACCATTTCATGGCCACGTTCAGTGCCGGCCTCGACCAGGCGGCGGGTAGAATACAGACGCGGGTTTCGCGACAGCACAGCAATCTTCATGCAGCACCTGGGGCAGAAATAGTGGAGACCGGGAACACCGGCTTGTCTTGAACGTACTTGAGGCCCGGATTGACCACCAGCTGGCCGTCAATCAGCGCCTTGGAGCCCAGCAGCAGGCGGTAACGCATGGCTTTGCGACAGGCGAGGGTGAACTCCACCCGCCATACCCGATCACCCAGGGCCAGGGTGGTGCTGATCACGTAGCGCACCTGCGCATGGCCGTTGGAGCTCTTGATGGTTTTCATCGTCACCAGGGGCGCTTCACAGCGCCGGTGACGCAGTTGCACCACGCTGCCCAGGTGCGCGGTAAAACGCACCCACTTTTCACCGTCGCGCTCAAAGGGCTCGATATCGGTGGCGTGCAGGCTTGAGGTACTGGCACCGGTGTCGATCTTCGCGCGCAGGCCTGCGACTCCCAAGTCGGGAAGTGCCACCCACTCACGCAGACCCACAACGGTCAAATGGTCAAATGTCTTCAATATGGTTAACCGGTCAATTCGCCCAGGCTTGAGGAGATACCTCAGCCAACGCTTTGAATGCAGGCTTGGCGAACCAGAAGCCCTGCATCAGAAATATTCCGCAGTCGGACAGGAAGTCGCGCTCGCCGGCACTTTCGATGCCTTCGGCGATGACAGTAACCCCCAACTGCTCACAGATTGTGACAATCCCTCGGACGATGACCTGGCGGACACGATCCTGGTCGACATCGCGAATCAGCGCCATGTCGAGCTTGATCAAGTCAGGTTGGAAATCGGCCAGCAGGTTCAGCCCCGAATAGCCCGCGCCGAAATCGTCGATGGCGGTCTTGAAGCCGAATTCGCGGTATTCACGCAGAATATTCGTCAAATGGCGATAGTTATCTACGTGCTCGCTTTCCAGAGTCTCGAAAATCAGCCGGTCCAGCGGGAAATTGTGCGCTCGGGCGGCCTCCAGAGTGCTGCGGATACACAGTTCCGGGCGATATACCGCATTGGGCATGAAGTTGATGGAAAGGTGAGTCTGCATGCCCAGGGCCGCGGCACCGGCGATGGCCTTGGTCCGGCAACGCTGGTCGAAGCGGTAGCGATTGGTTGCGTTGACCTGAGCCAGCACCGACAGCGCGCCTTCTCCCAGGGGGCCGCGCACCAAGGCTTCGTTGGCGAAGATCGAATGGTCACGCAGGTCTACGATAGGCTGGTAGGCGAACGCAAAATCGAACCCCAGAGGCTCGCTTTGCTGGCAACCCACGCACCCCTGGTTGGGCGAGGTGAGGGAAAGGGGAAAGTCGGTCACGGCGTATCCTCGCGAAAACAGGGTGCTACCTGGCGTATCTTAGGTGAGCCTTGGGGTTTATGCGTCGAAGGGTTTCAACGGTAAAGTTGCGACATTTTTCAGAGCGAGGAATTCAAGTGGCTCAAAAGCAGGAAGAGGAAGAGAAGGTCCGGCTGGACAAGTGGTTGTGGGCAGCGCGGTTCTATAAGACCCGCGCTCTGGCCAAGGCCGCTATCGAGAGCGGCAAGGTGCATCATCGCGGCGAGCGCTGCAAACCGGGCAAGGAGCCGCGCGTCGGCGACGAGTTTCAGATTCGTACAGGGTTTGATGAAAAAACCATCGTGGTGCAGGCACTTTCCATCGTACGCCGCGGCGCGCCTGAAGCGCAGGCACTGTATGCCGAGACCGAAGCCAGCATCGCCAAGCGCGAAAACGCTGCAGCCATGCGCAAAGCAGGTGCTTCAGGCCTGACCACTGACGGCAAGCCGAGCAAGAAGCAGCGCCGCGATCTATTCAAATTTCGCGGCAGCGGCAATGACGATTGATTGCACGAGTCGCCCATGCACACTCGATCAAATGTGGGAGCGGGCTTGCCCGCGAATACGGTGGGTCAGGCACAGATGCATTGATTGACACCCCGTATTCGCGAGCAAGCCCGCTCCCACTTTTAGCCCTGGGGGTTACGGAGTTGTGCGCATGACACTCAACCGCCCAATAACGGGCAACTTGCTCAGTAGCCCGAAAAGCGGCGCCGTCATCCGCAACAAAGCGCCCGACACCTTCGCCGCAAACGGCGTGTAATACCCCCAGCCCAACGCCAACAGCGCCAGCAGTACGCCACCGATGTAGTCGTCCTGTCCCCAGTGCGCGCCCGCGACCAGCCGCGGCATCATCAACAGCAGCGCCAGGCCCCAGATCACCAGCACCTGGCCGATGCGCCGGGCGAACACGCTCATGAACATCGCCCAGATCAATAGCACCGAAGCATGGTCGCCGGGGAAGCTCTGGCTCGAGCGGTCCTTCAATTCCCAGGCTTTCTCCAGCCCTGGGAAAAAGTCGCTCATTTGAATCGCGCCGCTGATGACCATCGACGGGCTACTGTGCTGCCAGCCCATGTGCGCCGAGAGTTTGGAGAACAGCATGCGGATAAACAGCAACAGCAGCAGAATGCCGAGGAAGCCAAAAAACGCCTGGCGCACCTGCACGGCCTTGAACACCCAGTCGCCGCGAATCAGCAGTGCCAGCAAAATCACGCCGACCACTGCATCAAACGGCCGCAGGCTGGCCACGGCCCATATATGCAACCAGGTCGAGTTCGTGGCCAATGGGCCATTGAGCAGATGAAACAGCCACTCGTCGAAAATCACACAGAGCATCTGGCCCGTGGGCCACAGCCAAAAACACAGCAGCCCGATAGCGAGTAGATTGCAAAGAGCCCATCGCCGGAGGTTCCAGTTGGCTTGGAACAAACCCGGATTGTTCATAAACTGTCCCTCATCGCTCTATTCAGCTCCTTGAATTCAGGAGAAGTCGCACCAAGATGGTGCTAAAGCGTTTAATTTTATAAACCTTGTAATCATTTTGTCATCACTTCAGATACCCAGACCTATGACTGATCTACCGGATACCGACTTCACCCAACGCTTCATCTTCGATGAGAGCGATGCCCGCGGCGAGATGGTTTCGTTGGAGCTCAGCTATGCCGAAGTCCTTGCCAAACACGCCTATCCGGAGCCGGTCGCGCAATTGCTCGGCGAGTTGATGGCCGCTGCGGCGCTGCTGGTGGGCACCATGAAGTTCGACGGTTTGCTGATCTTGCAGGCTCGTTCCGAAGGGCCAGTGCCCATGTTGATGATCGAGTGCTCGAGCGAGCGCGAGATCCGTGGTCTGGCCCGTTACGAGCCTGACCAGATTGCCGCAGATGCCACCTTGGCCGACCTGATGCCCAATGGCGTCCTGGCACTGACTGTCGACCCGACCGAGGGCCAGCGGTACCAGGGTATTGTCGACCTCGACGGTCAGACCCTGTCGGAATGCTTCACCAACTACTTCGTTATGTCCCAGCAAGTGGGCACCAAGTTCTGGCTTAACGCCGACGGCAAGCGCGCCCGTGGTTTGCTGGTGCAACAACTGCCGGCCGATCGCATCAAGGATGAGGATGATCGTGCCGAAAGCTGGCGGCATATCATCGCCTTGGCCGACACCTTGAAGGCCGAAGAACTGCTGGGCCTGGACAACGAAACCATCCTGCACCGCCTCTACCACGAAGAGGCCGTGCGCCTGTTCGACGCACAGGGCCTGCATTTTCGCTGCAGTTGCTCGCGCGAGCGTTCCGGTAACGCGCTGGTCAGCCTGGGCCTGGAAGATGCGCAAAACCTGGTGGTGGAACATGGCGGCCATATCGAGATCGACTGCCAGTTCTGCAACCAGCGCTACCTGTTCGATGCGGCTGATGTAGCGCAATTGTTCGCTGGAGCAGGCATCGACACCCCTTCCGACACCCGCCACTAAAACGTTTAAGCACAGGTAAATCACCTGACAAACGCCGGATTAGAGGTGTTCTGACGGGAGGGCCCTACTCTTTTTGGGCTTTTCTGGCATAATCCGGCCCACTTTTTTCGCGGTAGTAGTGCGCAACTTTCTACTACAAAACGTTTGGAGCACTCGGCCATAGGCCGACGGGGAACCTCATGACGCAAGCCAATAACGCCGTATACACCGATCTGAGTGTTGACGATCTGGTCAAAGAAGCCCTGCAGCGCGGTGAAGGCGTGCTTGCCGATACTGGCGCGCTGGTCGTAGAAACCGGTCACCGCACCGGTCGTTCGCCGGTTGACCGTTTCATCGTTGAAGAGCCTTCCACCCAGGACGCCATCGCCTGGGGCCCGATCAACCGCAAGTTCCCGGCCGACAAGTTCGATGCCCTGTGGGCTCGCGTCGAGGCGTTCAATAACGCGCAAGAGCATTTCGTTTCCCATGTTCACGTAGGGGCTGCAGAAGACCACTACCTGGCCGTGAAAATGACTACCCAGACTGCCTGGCAGAACCTGTTCGGTCGTTGCCTGTTCATCAACCCGGCCCAGTACAACCCGGCCGGTCGTGAAGAGTGGCAAGTGCTCAACGTGGCCAACTTCGAGTGCGTGCCAGAGCGTGACGGCACTAACTCCGACGGTTGCGTGATCCTCAACTTCGCCCAGAAAAAAGTACTGATTGCCGGCATGCGTTACGCCGGTGAAATGAAAAAAGCCATGTTCTCGGTGCAGAACTTCCTGCTGCCGGCTGCCGACGTGCTGCCGATGCACTGCGCCGCCAACATCGGCGAAGCAGGCGATGTGACCCTGTTCTTCGGCCTGTCCGGCACTGGCAAGACCACTCTGTCCGCCGACGAAAGCCGTTACCTGATCGGTGACGACGAGCACGGCTGGGGCGAAGGCGTGGTGTTCAACATCGAAGGCGGTTGCTATGCCAAGTGCATCGACTTGTCCGAGAAGAACGAGCCGGTTATCTGGAAAGCCATCAAGCATGGCGCGGTGCTGGAAAACGTCGTGATCGACGAGGCCAAGCACGCCGACTACGCCGATGTCAGCCTGACCCAGAACAGCCGTGCCGCCTACCCGCTGGAGCACGTTGCCAAGCGTTCCGAGAAGAACCTGGGCGGCGAGCCAAACGCGGTGATCTTCCTGACTTGCGACCTGACTGGCGTACTGCCGCCTGTGTCAATCCTCAGCGAAGAACAGGCGGCCTACCACTTCCTGTCCGGCTACACCGCTCTGGTGGGCTCGACCGAAATGGGTTCGGGCAGCGGCATCAAGTCGACCTTCTCCACCTGCTTCGGCGCGCCGTTCTTCCCACGTCCGGCTGGCGAATACGCAGAGCTTCTGATCAAGCGCATCCGTGGTTTCGGCTCCAAGGTCTACCTGGTCAACACCGGTTGGACCGGCGGCGGCTACGGCGTCGGCAAACGCTTCAACATCCCGACCACTCGCGGCGTGATTGCAGCGATCCAGAGCGGCGCGTTGATCGGTGCGCAAACCGAACACCTGGACACCATCAATCTCGACGTGCCATTGGCCGTACCGGGCGTTGAAACCGGCCTGTTGAACCCGCGCAACACCTGGGCTGACAAGGCTGCCTACGACGAAGCGGCGAAGGCGCTGGCGGGTCTGTTCATCGAGAACTTCAAGAAGTTTGAAGTGAGCGATGCGATCAAGGCGGCGGGTCCTAAGTTGTAAGATTCGTCGGTTGTAAAAAAGCCGCCTCTTAAGTAGGCGGCTTTTTTATGTGCGAACGATTAGTCGGCCATGTGCAGTACCACTGCACCGACCAGCACCAGTACGACGCCTGCCACCTGCACCGCTGACAACCGCTCCTTGAAAAATACAAACCCCAGGATCGCCGCGATCCCTCCAGAGAGCGTACTGATCACCGTCACCACCGACACCGAGCCGGCCATTGCGCCCCACGAAAACGCCGAGAAACCGCCGAGGTTCATCAAGCTCGCCCCGGTCAAAGTCGCGCAGTTTTTCAGTTGCGGGATCTTCAAGCCATCCTTGATCTTCAGCACCATCACCACCAGCACGCACAAGCCCACCAGGTAACCCAGCCACAACATGGTGATTGGCCCCAGCGCTGGCAGTGTGTAGCGGCCTTGCAGCCAGAAACTGGTGCCGTACAAGGTTGCAGCGAACATGGCGTAGGCAATGGACAGGCGCGGGTTGTTGTGAGGCGTACCGTTGTCCTTGTGAACGCTGGACAGCACAACGCCGATCACGCACAGGGCGATGCAGCCCAGTTGTATCAGGCTGATGTGTTCACCGCTGGCCCAGGACAGCAAGGTGGTCACGACCCCATAGGACGTCACCAATGGCGCGACGATGGCCGCTTTGCCCAAGGCAAAGGCTTTGGACAGCGCAAGGGCGCCGGACACCGTCAGCAGAGCGGCGGCGACGCCCAGGAGCCAAACGCTTAACGGCGCATCAAGGGATTTGAAAAGGAAGGCCGGGAAAATGACCAGCAGGAGGGTCATGATCAAAAAACCGAGGGCTTGGCCGAAATACACCGCGCGTTTTACGCCAACGGCGCGGGCGTTGAGGCCCACCAGAAAGTCCGTGCCACCCCAGAGCAGAGCGGCCAGCAGGCCCATTGTCACGTCCATGTAAGGTCCTTGTTATTTATACGGCTCGTCAGATGAGCGCAGATCCACTGTGGGAGCGGGCTTGCCCTAATACTGTAGGAGCGAGCTTGCTCGCGAAAAACGTCAACGATAACGCGTGCTTGCTGAATGAACGCGGCGCCTGTGAGTTTTTCGCGAGCAAGCTCGCTCCTACAAAAAAACCTTCATTGGAATCAGCTCAGGTTTTCCAGCATCTGCGTGTCCCAGCGGTGGGTCTTGATCGCCAGGTAGAGCATGCCGATGGTCAGCGGGATCTTGTCACCACGGCCCTTGGCGCGACGCTTCAGGAACACGTCGAACACCGGCGGCTGGAAGTAACGATAAGCGTCGTAGTCGCCCAGGTCGACCCCGAAATCCTGTTCAAGCGCCTCCATGAATTGCTTGGCCTCAGCGCCATCGCACCCGAGGTCGAAGTTCAGTGAGGTGTGCAGGCCGATGGTCTTGTGTTTTGGCAAGCCGATTTCTTCATGCAGCAATTGCAGGAGCTGCTGCATGACTGGATCTTCGGGGAAGTTGGGGGCCAGGTTCATAGTGGGGGTGCGTAGGAGTGGGTGAGGGGGCCTTTTACGTTGCAGGCGGTATTTGTTTCGCGTGACGAAGAGAGCCAAGCCTATCAAGAACAAGGCCAGGGGAAGAAGTTGAATGTTCAGGACAATGGCAATGTAGGGTAGCCAGAACAACAGAAGCAGTCCCGTTACGATGAAGGTAACGGCGAAACGCGTTCTTAACGTGCAGTCAGTGATTTTGTAATACAGCAGCAGATGGAGAGCGAATAATAGCGCTGTTTGTAGGTAAAGCCATTGACTAAAGTTCATCTGGAGTACACATGCATTGAGACGCTTGAGCGCTGCGGGCCTATGCCACCGCTGACCTGAGCATCCAGGCCAATGACGATGTCTGCGCTGTGAAAGTTGCGGATCCTGCGAGAAATCAAATCGCTGATAGCGTTCTCGACTATCGATTCTGCTTTGCTGGATATGATCCCGACAGGGGCTGCAACTGCGCCAGAAATGATTTCTTTTATGAGGTTGTTCCGATTGTTCAAGCTATCTGCCTGCTTCCTGGTCAGTGGCTTTGAGACGGCCACTGTCATGACGCAGGGTAGATCTCGGGCGAGCATCTTTTCGTACAACTTCTGAAGCCGCAAGCGGACCTCTATCGCTGAAGCTTTTACTTCCAGCAAGCAAAGTGTGGCTAGCTCTTGTTGATTGTTTGGCATCACGGTGAGTCGAATTACCGTGAAAGTGATGCCATAGTGGCCGATATATTGAGTCCTTTCGATGTTCACGGTTTTTTCCGAGACAGTTGATAGGAGGTTATGTTCAGTCGGCTACGCGTAACTCGTATAGAGGGTTGAGCGGGTATTTGAAGCAGTTTGGGAAACGGATGGCGTGACGTTTGGCGGTGTCTTACAAAAGCCTCCGGCATTTATGGCTTGCAACGATGTAATAGGTAAAGCTGATCAGTTGTAGGAGCGAGCTTGCTCGCGAAAAACTCAGGGGCGCCGCGTTTTTTCTGATTTACCGCGTCATCGTTGGCGATTTTCGCGAGCAAGCTCGCTCCTACACAGGTGTTGCTTAGACTTGCGCTTGTTCAGGTTGCAGCTGAACGTGTTGCGCGGCTTCCAACAAATCACAGCCGTCCTGAACGAGCAGGTACAGCGCATTAATGATGTGGGAAATGTCTTTGAGGTCGGCGTGGTCGAAGGTCAGGCAGGAGAAGGTTTCCAATAAGTCGCTGGCAGCGCGGATACGCTGGTGGGCGGCCGATTGGATATCTTCAGCTTTGGCTGCGGTGTCTATGACAAGAGGGTGGGTATCGGTGAAGTTGGTGCGTAACTGACGATAGCGGTCCCTCGTTTCAGGTATTTGCATTTGAACGTACTCGGTTTGCTGTTAGGTAACCGACATCACCGTGGCCAAACGGTGGGTGGCGGACTGTGCGCGGGTTGGCCAGCCGGAAACAGCAATCCGACACGTCCGAAGACGTCCCACACACAGCCGCCATAGCAGTGCGTTACGAGACGATAGACGCTCGCAAGGCAAGTAATGGCACTTATGTGAGCTGTTTTCAGGTGACCAAACCCGGTCGCTGAATTGGCAGCGACGAGCCGAACCTTAAAAGTGAGTTTGTTCTCGAGCAATAAACAGATAGTTTAGTCGTTCGAAGTTCGATCAAGCACTCAGAGGCCTACCGATACACCGCTCAAAAATCGCTTCCAATCCCCGATAGTCACACGCCACCGCATCAATATTTGCCGGTATCCACGCCGCGTGTTTCACCAACCACCAATTCACCGAAAACCCCGCGTTTACGATGATCTGCTCAAACAGGATCCGCTGCGCCCGTCCATTTCCCTCGCGGAAGGGATGAATGACGTTCAGGTCGCCATAAGCTTCAGCGATTTGACGCACAAGGTCAGCCTGAGTCGCACCGACATACCAATTGGCGTCTTGCATATGCCGGACAATTTTTGCCGCTTCCGGTGGAATACGCTCCGGGGTGCAAAACAGCGTGTCGCCTTTCTGGATGTTGACGCTGCGCAGTTCGCCGGCCCAGTCATAAATGTCACCGAACAGGATGCGGTGAATGTGTTGCAGGCGATCAAGGTCGTAGGGCGGCGGAAAGAGTGGAAGGTTGGCTACGGCGATTTCGGATAATTCCCGCTCGGCCTGGTGCAGGCGTTCTTCATCGAGCAAATCGAGGCGGTTGCGCAGAGTACTGCTACCGGGGTAGCAGTATGGGTCCTGGCCCACCCCGTATTTGTCGAGCATCAGCTAGAGGTGTTGCGGTACTTGGCAAGGACGGCTTCGCGTGTCGGCAGGGGTTTTTCGACGTCGGTCGGTTGGGTATCGAACCCTTCCAGGCGCAGGCTGGCCAAGTAATTGGAACGCCGGATCTTGTGATAGTGATCCTGTTTTTGCTCAAACGTCAGTTCGCTCATCGCTGCGTCCTCTTGGAAAGCAAGGCTTGATTGTAGCGCAATGCGTAGCTCGGTAGGCGGGATAAAACGCCCGTCACAACTTGTATAAAAAATCTGCCAGCGAGCTCAATTCAGCGTATGTTTCACCGCAAAATCTTGTAGGGCGATTCCGCCCACTACTTAAAGGGAGTTAAGCATGGGTTTGCTTCGTGTCGCCTCGGCGATGTCTTTGTGTGCGGTGGCGTTTTCCGTCCAAGCCGAGCAATTGCCAATTGAGGTGCTCAGCGCGGTGGTCAAGGACCAGAAAATCGCCGATGCCGAAGTGTTGCTGCAACGTAATGGCGCGCAGAACGTGGTGGGCCGTACCAACGCACAAGGCCAGGTAACGCTGACCAGCGAGGCGGCTGATGATGCCAGCAACCTGCTGATCATCAAGAAGCCTGGCTATTCCAACCTGGTGGTGAAGTGCCCGTGCAAAGGCATGACCTATGCCGTCAGCCCGGTGATGGAAAATCTCGACGGCCTGCGTGTGGTGTTGACCTGGGGCAAGGCTCCACGTGACCTCGACTCCCATATGATCTTCCCCGGCAATAACATCTTCTTCAACAATAAAAAGGGCACCGACGCCGAACTGGACGTGGATGACACCGACAGCTATGGCCCGGAAACCATCACCCTGCAGAAAAAGCATTACGGCGAAAGCTACGTCTACGCCGTGCATGACTATTCCAACAGCGGCTCTCCCACCTCCAGCGAGTTGTCCAACAGTGAGGCCAAGGTGTTCGTGTACATGGGGCAATCCCTGGTGCGCACTTACTATGTGCCGCAGAACCGCACGGGCAACCTGTGGACCGTGTTCCGCATGACAGGCAGTGGCGACTTCCAGGACATCAACACCTTCACCGGCGTGAGAGTTGGCGCCGAAGATGTACTCAACGAGGTCAAGCCTTTGCTGGACGACAGCGTGGCCGTCACCGCCGTGACAGTGAGCTCGTCGGTACAGGCCGATGCGAAGAAGCTGAACCTCAAGGGCGAAGCGGCCTACCAGGCCGGTAACCTGGACCAGGCCATCGACTTCTTCCGTCAAGCCATCGAGCTGGATAACAGCTTCGGCAAGGCTTACGGCAACCTTGGCCTGGCGTATCAGAAAGCCGGCAATACTGCGGAGTCGATCTGGGCCAACCGCAAGGCTATCGCCCTGGCGACCGGTACCAATGCCGCGACCGTGCGTGCCGGTGCCTACTACAACATTGCACGCATCTACGAAGCGGCTGGGCAGTTCCCGGATGCGTTGCGTCATTACCAGTTGGCCAAGGAGCAAAAGGCCAACCCGGTGTATGACACGGCGATCGAGCGGGTGCAGAACCGCTGATTCAGCAGTAGCTCGGTTGTGAAATGTGGGGGAGGGCTTGCCAGCTCCCACATTTTTAATCTGCTGCTTCCTGTTACTTTCTCAGAAAACTCCCACTTCGGCCCTGAGCCATCCCTCCCCCTGTGTATCATCCTGTCTCTTTTTTCCATGCGACCTTTCTCGATTCGCTGAGAATCCCGGGCTATGTTTTTGAGCCAACTCAGCGGTCAATGGAGTGACAGCCTTATGCACGACACCCTCCAGCAGGTCTTTGGTTACCCACACTTTCGCTTGGGCCAGGAAGAGACGGTCAGCGCCGTGCTGGCTGGGCGATCTGCCGCCGCCATTTTCCCTACGGGCTCGGGCAAATCCTTGTGTTACCAGTTGTCGGCCGTGTTGCTGCCGCACCTGACGCTGGTGGTGTCGCCGTTGCTGGCGTTGATGCAGGACCAATTGGGTTTCCTGCAGCGCCATGGCATTTCGGCGGGCAGTATCGACTCGGCCCAGAGCCGTGATGAGGCCAATGATGTAATGGCCCGTGCGCGATCGGGCGAGCTCAAGATTCTGATGATTTCCGTGGAGCGTTTGAAGAACGAGCGTTTCCGTAATTTCCTGAACAGCGTGCAGATCTCGTTGCTGGTGGTAGACGAGGCGCACTGTATCTCCGAATGGGGCCACAACTTCCGTCCGGATTATTTGAAGCTGCCGGACTACCAGCGCCAGTTCAACATCCCTCAGGCGCTGTTGCTGACGGCCACGGCCACGCCCAAGGTGATTGCTGACATGCAGGCCAAGTTCGCCATTGCTGCCGAAGATGTAGTGACCACGGGCTTCTATCGGCCCAACCTCAACCTGCTGGTGGAACCGGTCAGCGGCCATGACAAGCGCCGCAGGCTGGTGGAGTGGATGAAAGCGCGGGCCAACCAGCCGAGTATCGTCTACGTCACCTTGCAGAAAACCGCCGAGCAGATTGCCGAGCATCTGAACCGCCACGGTATTCAGGCCGAGGCTTATCACGCGGGGCTGCCCCATGAAAAACGCGAAGGTATCCAGCAGCGTTTCATGGGCGGGCGTTCCAATTGCATTGTCGCAACTATCGCGTTTGGCATGGGCATCGACAAGAGTGACATCCGCAATGTCGTGCACTTCGACCTGCCCAAGTCCATCGAGAACTACAGCCAGGAAATCGGCCGCGCAGGGCGTGACGGGCAGCCGTCGGATTGCCTGGTGTTGGCCAACCGCGACAGCCTCAATGTGCTGGAAAACTTCGTGTACGGTGATACGCCGGAGCAGGACGGCATTTTTCGCGTATTGGAGGAGTTGCAGTCCGCGCGTAGTGAAGGGCAGTGGGAGTTCCTGCTCAGGTCGCTGTCGGACCACAGCAATATTCGCGAGCTGCCGCTCAAGACGCTCTTGGTGCAGTTGGAGCTCAAGGGCATGATCGCGCCGCGCTATGCGTTTTATGCGGAATACCGTTTCAAATACCTGATCGAACCCGAAGCCTTGCTGGCGCGTTTTTCCGGCGAGCGGCAGCAGTTTGTCGCGGCGATCATCCAGGTGTGCAAGCGCGCTAAAACCTGGGCGACGGTCGATTTCGATGCGCTTTATCAACAGCACAATGCCGAGCGTAGCCGGGTGGTGAAGGCACTGGATTATTTTCAGGAGCAGGGCCTGATCGAGCTCGAAAGCAAGCAGATGACTGAGGTCTACAGTTTGCTCGACACCCATTTCGACCCGCACGCGTTAAGCGCCGAGTTATACACAGGCTTCAAGCAGCATGAGGTGACGGAGGTCGCGCGGATTCACGCCATGCTCGACCTGTTCGCCACCGACCACTGCCTGGGGCAGCGTCTGGCGCACTACTTTGGTGATGATAATGCACCCCAGCGTTGCGGGCATTGTTCGGTATGCCACGGCCAGGTCGCCCATCTGCCGGCGCCGCCGAGCCTGCCGCCGCTTGTGGATAAAAACTTCATGGGGCTGTGCGGTGATTTTATCCACAGGCATCATGAGCACACGGGGCACTTGCCGAATGCGGAGCGTTTGACGCGTTTCCTTGGCGGTATCAGCGTACCGTTGTTTACCAAGTTGAAGGCGCGGGGCATTCCCGGTTTTGCTGCGCTGGAAGACTACCCCTACGCCGAGGTGCGCGACTGGGCCCATGCTCAATTGGATCAACTTTGATGAGACTTGCCGATGCCTGACTCAACGCCTGTGCGCGACGACTACCGCCACTTCCAACCGATCACCACGCGTTGGCACGACAACGATGCCTACGGCCATGTGAATAACGTCACCTACTACAGCTTCTTCGACACAGCCGTTAATACCTACCTGATCGAACAGGGCGGGCTGGATATTCATGACGGTGAGGTGGTGGGGTTTGTGGTGAGTTCGGCCTGCGATTACTTCGCCTCGATCGTTTTTCCCGAGCGCATTGAAATCGGCCTGCGGGTAGGCAAGCTGGGCAATAGTTCGGTGCAGTATGAGCTGGCAGTATTCAAGGCGGGCGAGCAGGAGGCGTGTGCGGCGGGGCGCTTTGTCCATGTGTTTGTGGACCGAGCCTCGAACCAGCCAGTGCCGATTCCGGGAATGTTGCGCGAAGCGATGCAGCGGCTGCTGGTTTGACGCACCTATAAGCAAAGCATCCCAAATGTAGGAGCCGGGCTTGCCCGCGATGGCGCAGTATCAGGCAGTACGTCTAAAACCTGATTCACTGCTATCGCGGGCAAGCCCGGCTCCCACATCGGATGTGTTCGTCAGAGCGCGGGTTTATCAGTCGCGATAACGATGCTTGTTCTTGCGATGCCCATAGGCATGGCCGCGACCTGGGTGGCCATCGCGGTAGTAGCGACGATCGTCACGGTCGCGATCGCGGTAATGGCGGTTGTCGCGATCACTTTCGTTACCCATGTAGTTGCCTAGCGCGCCGCCCGCGCCACCGCCGGCCGCGGAGCCGATCAGTGCGCCGGTGCTGCCGCCGACGCTGCGGCCCACGACGTTACCGCCGGCTGCGCCCAATGCGCCACCAATGGCGGCTTCGCCACGGCTGCGTTTGTCGGCGCCGACTGCACTACCGCCTGCGCCGCCGAGGGCCGCGCCGATGGTCGAACCGGTGTTGCCGCCCAGCTGCTGGCCGACAACGGAACCTAGAACCCCACCCAATGCGCCGCCTACACCGGCTTCGGTGGTGCCGCCTGCCATGGCTGCGCCACTGACCAGGCCAAGGGACAACAAGAGAATCGAGGAGAACTTCATTCAGGGAAACCTCAAGGGATGACGGCGCGATCCTGAGGTTGTATCGAGGCGCTGACAATCGAAATCCGACCGGCGGCAGAGGTTGTATACAATTTGCTAAGTTACTGTTTTGTATGGGGAACTTAAGTCGTTTTTACGGGTCTTTAGCTACTTCGGAACGGCCGCTTTTATGCAAAAGCGGCCTTTTTTGTGCCTGTCGAATGTGTGGTGCTTGTGCTGGCCTCTTCGCGGGCAAGCCCGCTCCCACATCAGATCGGTCCACACAGTCTCAATGGTGAACCCATCCCAGTGTGGGAGCGGGCTTGCCCGCGAAAGCGTTAGTTCAAGCAACACATATCTCGGATCGAGTCAGGCCGAGCGCGCCATGATCAACCCACTGTCACTCGCCGCTTCCAAGCGAATCGCAACAAACTTGGACGTTGGCGTATGGCTACCGTCGCCAGTGCTTTCCAACGGCACCAACGGGTTCACTTCGGGGTAGTAAGCCGCCGCCTGCCCCGCCGGAATATCAAATGCCAGCAACGTAAAACCCTTCACGCGGCGCTCACGACCGTCTTCCCACAGCGACACGATGTCTGCCTTCTGCCCCGGCTTGAAGCCCAGGCGGATGATGTCGGCTTCGTTGACGAACAGCACGTCACGTTGGCCTTTGACCCCGCGATAACGGTCGTCCAGGCCGTAGATGGTGGTGTTGTACTGATCATGGGAGCGCATTGACTGCATGATCAGGTCCGGCACTCGGCCCGTGGCGTGGGTGCGCTCATGGATCAGGTCTTTGGGCAAGATGTTGGGGCGGAAGTTGGCGCGACCTGAGGGGGTGTTCCAGCGGCGTGCGCCGGCGGAGTTGCCCAGATAGAAGCCGCCTGGATGTTTGATCTTTTCGTTGAAGTCCTTGAAGCCTGGGATGGTGTCGGCGATCAGGTCGCGGATGCGCCCGTAGTCGGCCACCAGCCAGTTCCAATCCACGGGCTTGCTGCCCAGGGTAGCGGCAGCAATGCCCGCCAGGATCGCCGGCTCGGACTTCATCAGTTTCGACAGCGGTTGCAGTTGGCCGTTGGAGCCGTGGACCATGCTGAACGAGTCTTCCACCGTCACCGCTTGCGGGCCGTCGGCCTGGATGTCTATGTCGGTGCGGCCCAGGCACGGCAAGATCAACGCATCTTTACCGTGCATCAGGTGGCTGCGGTTGAGCTTGGTGCTGATCTGCACGGTCAGGTCGCAATTTCGCAGCGCTTCAAAGGTGCGCGTGCTGTCTGGCGTGGCTTGGGCAAAGTTACCGCCCAGGCCGATAAAGACTTTGGAGCGGCCTTCAAGCATGGCGTGAATTGCTTCCACCACGTTATGGCCATTGTCGCGCGGCACCTGGAACTGGAAACGACGCTCCAGCGCGTCCAGAAACGCCACCGGTGGGCGTTCGTTGATGCCCATGGTGCGGTCGCCCTGTACGTTACTGTGGCCACGCACCGGGCACAGCCCGGCACCTGGGCGGCCGATATTGCCGCGCAGCAGCATCAGGTTGGCGATTTCCTGGATAGTCGGCACCGAGTGGCGGTGCTGGGTAATCCCCATCGCCCAGCACATGATTACATTCTTGCCTTTGGCGTACATGCGTGCCGCTTGCTCGATCTCCACCAGGGTCAGGCCGGACTGCTCGACGATCTCCTCCCACGAGGTGTCGTCGATCTGACCCAGGTATTCCAGGACGTTGGCAGTGTGCTCGTTGAGGAAGTCGTGGTCGAACACCGCTTCCTTGCCTTCGGCCAGGGCTTGGCGTTCCCACAGCAGCAGGAACTTGGCCATGCCACGCAAGATAGCCATATCGCCACCCAGCGCCGGGCGGAAGTAGGCGGTGTTGGTCGGCTTGTCGCCGTTGGTGAGCATTTCCAGCGGATGTTGCGGGTGCTGGAAGCGCTCCAGGCCGCGCTCTTTCAGCGGGTTGATACACACCACCTGAGCGCCGCGTTTCACCGCTTCGCGTAGCGGCTCGAGCATGCGTGGGTGGTTGGTGCCGGGGTTCTGGCCCCAGACGAAAATGGCATCGGCATGTTCGAAGTCATCAAAGGTCACAGTGCCTTTGCCCACGCCGACACTCTGCGCCAGGGCTACGCCGCTGGCTTCGTGGCACATGTTCGAGCAGTCCGGGAAGTTGTTGGTGCCAAAGGCGCGTACGAACAACTGGTACAGGTAGGCGGCTTCGTTGCTGGCGCGGCCCGAGGTGTAGAACTCGGCCATGTTCGGGCTGGGCAGTGCGTTGAGGTGCTTGCCGACCAAGTCGAAGGCGGCTTCCCAACTGATGGGCGTGTAGCGATCGGTCTCGGCGTCATAGCGCATCGGCTCGGTCAGGCGGCCCTGGTATTCCAGCCAATAGTCGCTTTGCTCCAGCAACGCTGTGACGCTGTGCTTGGCGAAGAAGGCCGCATCGACGCGGCGCTTGGTGGCTTCCCAGTTGACCGCCTTGGCGCCGTTTTCGCAGAACTTGACCATGCCGCTTTCCGGCGAGTCGCCCCAGGCGCAGCCCGGGCAGTCGAAGCCGCCGTTCTGATTGGTCTTGAGCATCATGCGCAGGTTTTTCAGGGCGTTGTCACTGGTCAGCCAGGCTTGCGCCACACTGATCAGAGCGCCCCAGCCACCGGCTGGGCCTTTATAGGGCTTGTAGCGTGGGGTTGGGGTCTGGTCGGCTTGGTGGTGAAGGCTCATGGCTGGTGCTCCATCGCAGGGCTATAGACCCGTGGCGCGCTTTTTTGCGGCAGGTGGATGAGGTTGAGGTTGTGCCGGCGCGCCCATTGCAAGGCCAGGCCGGTAGGCGACGACAGGCTGACCAGGGTCTGGATGCCCGCGCGCAAGACTTTCTGAATCAATTCGAGGCTGCAGCGGCTGGTAACAATCGCGAGGCCGCCGTCGGTCGGAATCTTTTGGCGGATCAACGCACCAATCAACTTATCCAGGGCGTTATGCCGGCCGATGTCTTCGCGACCCATCAGCAATTCACCCTGGCTGTCCATAAAAATCGCCGCATGCACGGCGCCGCTGTGCTGGCCCAGGGGTTGGAATGCGCTGATACGCTGGCGCAGGCCATCTAGCCACTGCGCGGGCGGCAAGGGTGCGCCGGGCAGTACCTGGAGGTCGGGCAATGCTTGTTCTACCGCTTCAACGCCACATAGACCGCAGCCGCTGGTGCCTGCCAATTGGCGGCGTTGCTGCTTGAGGTTCCAGAACGCACGGCTGGAAACCTGTACCTGAGCGTACTGGGCTGCGCCTGAACCGCTGATTTTCAGGTCATAAATGTCGTTAACGTCGGTGATAATGCCGCTGCCGAGGCTGAAACCTACAATGAAGTCTTCCAGGTCCGTAGGCGTCACCAGCATCACCGCCTGGCTGATATCGTTGTAGGCAATCGCCAACGCCACTTCTTCGGCCAGCGCAGTGCTGGCGACTTCCGTGTGTTCAAGATTGCAATAGTGATAGCTCTGGCTAGCGACGGGCGCGGTCGATTCGAGAGCGGGCGCCGCGCAGTGAGGGCGCTTGGCGTTCATGGGGCAGTACCACCGGCGGATTGATCAGTGTTTAGACTAGGCGCGGCAAAGGGTCACGTCTAATCGCCAGTATTGATCTATTGATAGAGGGCGTCGATCAAGGTTCACCGGCGTTTGCGTCGGGCTTATTCCAGGCAGGGGTGAGTTGGATACTTTTGAGTCTTTAGCCAGTCTGGAACCCAAGTCGGCAGGACTGGTCTAGTCTTGGGCATCTGGAAATTAAATCCCAAGGAGAGCGCACCATGAGTATTTTTAGCTTTATCAAAGAAGCCGGCGAAAAGATTGTCGACCTGTTGACGCCGGGTAATGCGAACGCAAGTGAGCAGTTGAAGGAGCATGTGAGCAAGGTGGGCCTGGGTAATCCAAACGTGCAGACCACGGTGGATGGCGACAAGGTCACGGTGACCGGTGAAGTGGCCACGCAGGAAGAGAAAGAGAAGATCCTGTTGGCGCTGGGTAACATTGCCGGCGTGGCAAGTGTGGATGACCAGATCACTGTTACTGGCCCTGCGGTTACCGCTGCTCGCTTCGTCGTAGTGAAAAAGGGCGATACCCTCAGCGCGATTTCCCTGGCGGTGTACGGTAATGCCAACCAGTACAACAAGATTTTCGAGGCTAACAAGCCGCTGCTGTCGCACCCGGACAAGATCTACCCCGGCCAGACACTGCGCATCCCTGAGTAATACGCAGGGCAAAATGTGGGAAGGGGCGTGCTCCCTCCCACACTTGATCAAAGTCCGGCAATGAGATCTCGATAATCCCCCACTGCTAAAAATTCTGCGGTGTCCTTTGGTCCTTTCTTGCTATCAGGCTCTTTCACTGCCAGCAAATGACCGACCCCGAAATCCCGGGCGCTGCGCAAGATCGGCAAAGTGTCGTCTATAAACAGGCTACGGGCCGGGTCAAAGTGGATATCCGCTTGCAAGGCTTGCCAGAATTGCGGGTTTTCCTTGGGAAAACCGTAGTCGTGAGAGCTGATCAAACGCTCGAAATACGGCGCCAGTTCAATGCGTTCCAACTTCAATGACAGCGAATCACGATGAGCGTTGGTGATCATGATCACGCGCTTGCCGGCCTGTTTGATGGCCGCCAGGAACGTATCGGCATCCGGACGCAGGGCGATCAGGTGGGCGGTTTCCAGCTTGAGTTCGCGCACCGGGATCTTGAGCTCGGCGCTCCAGAAATCCAGGCAATACCATTGCAACTGTCCGGCGTTACGCTCAAACAGCGGTTGCAGCTCCATCTCGGCCATGGCCTGGCTCACACCGTGCAGTTCGGCGTAGCGCTGGGGCAGGTGCTCCATCCAGAAGTGGTTGTCGTAATGCAGGTCGAGCAGGGTGCCGTCCATGTCCAGCAGAACGGTGTCGATGGCGTGCCAGGGCAAAGAGGGCATGGTGGGGTCTCACGTAAGTAAAGATATCCGACACAGACAATCGGAAAAGCCACGGTATAGTAACCCGATCACGCCAAGGAGCCGTTTATGCGCCAGAAACCCACTGTCCTCGCCCGCGAAATAGTCGCCAGTAGCCGTTTGTTCCGCGTGGAGGAAGTGCAATTGCGCTTTTCCAATGGCGTTGAGCGCACCTACGAGCGTCTTGTCGGGCGCGGTACGGGCTACGGCGCCGTGATGATTGTGGCGATGATCGATGAAGACCATGCAGTGCTGGTGGAAGAATACTGCGGCGGCACTGACGAGTATGAATTGTCGTTGCCCAAAGGCCTGATCGAGCCCGGCGAAGACGTGCTTGCAGCGGCAGACCGCGAACTCAAGGAAGAGGCCGGCTATGGCGCACGGCAGTTGGAGCACATCACCGAGCTGTCATTGTCGCCCGGCTATATGAGCCAGAAGATCCAGGTGGTGTTGGCTACCGATCTCTACGAAGAGCGTCTTGAAGGTGATGAGCCCGAACCAATGCGGGTAGACCGGGTCAACCTGCGTGAGCTGTCGGCGCTGGCGCAAAACGAGCAGTTCAGCGAAGGTCGTGCCCTGGCGGCGCTGTATCTGGTAAGAGACCTGTTGACCCAGCGTGGAGCGTTCACCGCATGAGCGAACTGTTTTTAGGCCACCCGTTTATCGCTCCGGTCATTGAACTGGCTCGGCAGGCGGGTGAAGCCATCCTGCCGTACTGGCGTGCCGAGGTAGCCGTGACGTCCAAGGCGGATGATTCTCCCGTGACGGCTGCTGACCTGGCTGCCCACCATCTGATTCTCGCTGGCCTCACCGCGCTGGACCCAAGCATTCCAGTGCTGTCTGAAGAGGACGCCGATATCGATCAGAGCGTGCGTGCCGGCTGGCAGCGTTGGTGGTTGGTGGACCCTCTGGATGGCACCAAGGAATTCATTTCTGGCAGTGAAGAGTTCACCGTCAATATTGCATTGATCGAACAGGGCCGCGTGGTGTTCGGCGTGGTGTCGATACCGACCACTGGCCGTTGCTACTTCGGCGGCGCGGGCCTGGGGGCTTGGCGTTCGGACGTCAATGCCGCGCCCAAGCAGATTCAAGTGCGCCAGGCCAGGGCTGCGGGCGAAGCCTTTACCGTGGTGGCCAGCCGTCGTCATACCAGCCCTGAGCAGGAGCGTCTGTTAGATGGTTTGAGCGAGGGCTTGGGCGAGTTGAAACTGGCGAATATCGGCAGCTCGTTGAAGTTTTGCTTATTAGCCGAGGGCAGTGCCGATTGTTATCCGCGCCTGGCGCCGACCTCGCAGTGGGATACCGCAGCGGCCCAGGGTGTATTGGAAGGGGCGGGGGGCGAAGTGCTGGAGTTGGATGGCAAGCCGTTCAGCTACCCGGCGCGGGAGTCGTTGCTGAACCCGTTCTTTCTGGCATTGCCAGCCAAGGCCGCCTGGCGTGATCGGCTGCTGACCCTGGCCAGATCTTAAGATCACTGCAGAGCAAAATGTGGGAGCGGGCTTGCCCGCGATGGCGGAGTGTCAGTCGTACAGGTATTGACTGATCCACCGCTATCGCAGGCAAGCCAGCTCCCACATTTGTTTTATGTAATGGCTGCTAGCGGTGCAGGACGTACTGGCCGGTAAAGACTACGGCACGCGCTGCACTGCCTTCATTCACAATCCACGTCTGCAGCGCCAACCGCGCCCGCCCATAGCGCTGATAGGTCGCCATAAAGCGCTTCCAAATCTTTTCATCCGGCGCCGCGCAAATGGCTGTCGCGTCCTGGGTCACCGGCAGCGGGTAGCTGATCTGCCCTTCCTGAATCACGATGTGCCCGTCTTCAATCCCGGCTTCACGCAGCTTCAGGTGCAGCCAACCCCAACCCGCCAGCACGGCGCCGCAGTAGAGGCTGCCGCCAAACATGGTGCTCTTGTGGTTGATATTGGCTTGCAAGGGCAGGTGCAGTTGCAGCTGGTCCTGTTGCCAGTCGAGCACCCTGAGGCCCATTTCCCGGGTGAGTGGGATGTCATGGTGAAGGATGGATTCCAGGTAACGGCTATCGCGGCTCATGGCGGCCTCTTCGTAGGTGGACGATGTCATTCGTCATCGGCGCTCTGGCTGGCACTGTCGGCGAAGTTCAGGCCGTGTTTGCGCAGTTTGTCGTGCAAGGTTTTGCGCGGCACGCCCAGGGCTTCGGCGAGGCTGCGCACGGAGCTGTGGGGGCGGGTCAGTTCGGCGGCGATCAGGCTTTTTTCGAACTGTTCGACTTGCTCGCTCAGGCCTCCGGGCGTGGAGGTCAGCACGCCGGCGGCGGGATGGTCCTGGGCGTTATCCAGGGCCAACTCCAGGCCGAGGGCGAAACGCTCCGCGGCGTTTTGCAGTTCCCGCACATTGCCCGGCCAGCTGTGGCGCAGCAACAGCGCGCGCTGGCCCGGTTGCAGTTCGTGCAAGGGCAGGCCGTGGCGGCTGCTGGCCTCGTCGGCGAAGTGCTGGAACAGCATCAGCGCATCTTCACCCCGTTCCCGTAGCGGGGGAATGCGCAGCGGCGCCACATTGAGGCGGTAATACAAGTCGGCACGGAAACGGCCCTGATCGGCGGCCTGGCGCAGGTCTTCCTTGGTGGCGGCGATAATGCGGATATCCAGCGGGATCAGCTGATTGCCACCCAGGCGCTCCACGACGCGCTCCTGTAAAAGGCGCAGCAACTTGACCTGTACATCCAGGCTCATGCTTTCGATTTCATCGAGGAACAGCGTGCCGCCATTAGCGAACTCGAACTTGCCGATACGGCGCTTTTGCGCGCCGGTAAACGCGCCCGGTTCATGGCCGAATAGTTCGCTTTCCACGACCGATTCCGCCAGTGCTCCGGCGTTAATCGCCACAAACGGGCCGCTGCGTCGGCTTGAGAGGTCGTGCAGGGCGCGGGCGACGACCTCCTTGCCAGCGCCGGTTTCGCCGAGGATCAGCACATCGGCCTTGGTCGCGGCCAGTGCACCGATTTGCTCGCGCAGGCGCAACATCTGTGGCGAGTGCCCTACCAGGCGCGTACTGAGTTGCTGGCGGTCGCTGAGAGCCAGGCGCAGGCTGCGGTTGTCCAGTACCAGCCGGCGCAGGGCCAGGGCGCGGCGCACGCTGTCGAGCAGCGCGTCGCTGGCGAAGGGCTTTTCCAGGAAGTCATAGGCACCAGCACGCATGGCCTGCACCGCCAGCGGTACGTCGCCGTGGCCGGTGATCAGCAGCACCGGCAGGTCGGGGTCCTGGCCGTGCAGTTCGGCCAACAATTCCAGGCCGTCCATGCCGGGCATGCGGATGTCGCTGACCACCACGCCCGGCCAGTCTCGGGACAGACGTGCGGTGAGCCCGTTGGCTTCTCCCAGGGGCAGGACGTTCAGGCCGGCCAGGTCCAGGGTCTGGCACAGGGCCTGACGCAGGTGTGGATCGTCGTCGATCAATACCACCTGAATCGAGTTGTCGATACTCATACACTGCGGTCCTCGGACGGTTGCAGACTGACGCCCGGCGAGCCGGCACGTAATTTCAAGGTTAACAGCGCGCCGCCTTCCTTGTGGTTGGCGAACAACAGTTCGCCGCCAAAGGCGCGCATCAGCGTGTCGCAGATCGCCAGGCCCAGGCCCAGGCCCTGAGTGCGCGTCTTGGTGGTGTAAAACGGCTCGCTGGCGCGGCCCAGGGCTTCCATGCAAAAGCCCGGGCCGTTGTCGCGAATATACAAGTTGACGCCATGGGGCGTGGTTTCGGCACTCAGCCAGAGTTTGCGTGGCGGGCCTTTTTCGGTGAGGGCGTCCAAGGCATTGGCCAGCAGGTTCCCCAGCACCTGGCGCAGGCGGGTTTCACCAGCCTGCACCCACAGGGTTGCCTCTGGCAGGTCGCGGATCAACTCCACCTCCATCGAACGCCGACGCTTGGCCAGCAATGCCAGGGCGTCGTCCAGCGCCGGTTGCAAAGCCACGCTCTCCGGCGCATGCCGGTCGCGACGGGCGAAGGCGCGTAGGTGGGCGATAATCGAAGCCATGCGCCCGGTCAATTCGCTGATCAGCTTGAGGTTGCCACGGGCATCGTTGGTGCGCTCATGGTCGAGCAGGATTTCGGCGTTTTCGGCATAGCTGCGAATCGCCGCCAGTGGCTGATTCAGTTCATGGCTGATACTCGCCGACATGGTGCCCAGCGCCGACAGTTTACCGGCCTGGACCAAGTCGTCCTGAGCGCGCACCAGTTCTTGCTGGGCGTGTTCGCGCTCCAGCACTTCCTGCTTCAGGCGCCGGTTCAGGCCCTCCAGGTCACTGGTACGCTCGGCCACGCGCATTTCCAACTCGCGGCGGGCCTTGGCTTCGAAGGCGATGCGTTCCAGGTAGTGCCGGCGGCGCTGCATCAGCAACCCCAGCAACAGCATCAGCACCAACAACGTGGCGCCGCCCACGGCAACGACCGTGCGCACCGGGCGGTTGATCAGCGAGCGCGGCGCGAGGATTTCCACGTTCCAGCCGGTCTCTGCGATGGCTGTGGATTGGCGCAGCCAAGCGCTGCTGCTGAGGCTCAGTGGCTGCGGGTCGCGGGTGGGGTAGGGCTGGATAGCAATGATGGCCTGGCGTTCTTCGGCGGTCAGTGGCCGCGTGGCGCGGAATCGCCATTGCGGGCGCGAAGTGAGGATCACCACGCCGTTGTGGTCGGTGACCAACAGTTGTTCGGGGGTATTGCCCCACAGGCTTTCGGTGTGGTCCAGGTCGACCTTCACCACCAGCACCCCGATGATAGTATCGCCGTCACGTACCGCTGCTGCGAAGAAGTAGCCGCGCTTGGCCGAGGTGGTGCCCAGGCCGAAGAACCGGCCGAGGCGCCCGGCCATGGCTTCGCTGAAATACGGACGGAAGGAAAAGTTGCGCCCGACAAAGCTGTCTTGTTTGTCCCAGTTGGACGCGGCGAGGGTCTTGCCGGTGGTGTCCATCAGATACATCACCTCTACCCCGGCCTGGGCGGCGACATCCTTGAGCAACTGGTTGGCGCTGACCAGGTGGGTGCTGACATGGGGAGCGTCCAATGCAGTACGCAGGGCCGGTAAGTCACCGAGGATCTGCGGCAGTATTTCGTAGCGGTGCAGGGTGCCCAGCAAGTTGGCGACGTAGAGGTCGAGGGTCTGGCGATTTTGCCCGGCCAGTTCGCTGCGGTAATAGCGCTCGGCCAAATGCTCCAGCGGCCACAACAGCGGTGCCAGGCACAGAGCCAGCAGGGCTAGGCTGCGCCAGCGGGGTCTTCGCGCAAGGGGTGGGGTCATGGGAGTCGCGCCTGTGAGTACAGGCGCATTATGCCTAGTGCTGCTGTGCAAGACACTCGTGCAATGCGTCTTGCCATTGTGGCTGGCTGACGTGCCATTGCTGTTGCAGGCGCGTGCAGTCCAGGCGCGAGTTCAGCGGGCGCTTGGCGGGGGTCGGGTAGGCGCTGGAAGGAATCGGTTCCAGCTCGGCGCAGGCCTTGCCTTCGGCGCGCAGTTGCTCGCCAATCGCCGCGGCAAAACCGAACCACGAGGTTTCACCCTGGGCAGTGAGGTGGTAAACACCCCAATCCCCTGCCTTACCGGCCTGCCACTGCTCGATCAGCACGCGGGTGCTGTTGGCGATAGTCCCGGCCCAGGTCGGCGCACCGATCTGGTCGGCAACGATGCGCATCTGCGCTTTTTCCTGCAGCAGGCGTTGCATGGTCAGCAGGAAATTCTTGCCATGGCCCGAATAGACCCAGCTGGTACGCAAGATCAGGTACTGGCCGCCAACAGCCGCAATCGCCTGCTCACCCGCCAGCTTGCTCTGGCCGTAGACGCCCAATGGGTTCGGCGTGTCGCTTTCGGTGTACGGGGCAGGTTTAGTGCCGTCGAACACGTAGTCGGTCGAGTAGTGAATCAGCGGGATGCCCAGGGCCTTGGCTTCTTCGGCGAGGATGCGGGGGGCGATGGCATTGATGGCGAACGCAGCGTCCGGCTCGCTCTCGGCCAGATCGACGGCGGTGTGGGCCGCCGCGTTGATGATCAGGCCGGGGCGATGGGCGCGCACTTGTTGGCGGATAAGGTCTGCGTTTGCCAGGTCAAGCTGGTCGCGGCCCAGGACGATGAGTTCGCCCAGGTCCTGGAGCCGCTGTTGCAGCTCCTGGGAGACTTGGCCGTGTTGGCCGGTGATGAGGATTTTTAGGGAGGCTGTCACGGGAACAGGTCCGCGTCTTTCAGGTTTTTACCGTTTTGATCCTTGGCAGACAAGGTGGGTGGGCCCGCCAACTGCCAATCAATGCTCAGTTCAGGTTCGTCCCAGCGAATGCACCTCTCCGCAGACGGTGTGTAGTAATCCGTGGTCTTGTAGAGGAATTCTGCGTATTCGCTGAGTACTACAAAACCGTGGGCGAAGCCCGGAGGAATCCACAGCTGGCGGTTATTTTCGGCCGATAGGCGCACGCTGGCCCATTTGCCGAAATGTGGTGAGCTGCGGCGGATATCCACCGCAACGTCCAGTACCTCTCCGGCGGTCACACGCACCAATTTTCCTTGGGCGTGTTCTACCTGATAGTGAAGGCCTCTCAGCACGCCCTTTTGCGAGCGCGAGTGGTTGTCCTGCACAAACTGCAGTTCCAGACCGCTGGCCTGAGCAAAATCCCGGGCGTTGAAACTTTCATAGAAAAAGCCACGTTCATCGCCAAAAACCTTGGGCTCGATGATCAATACACCGGGCAGTTCAGTGGCGTTCACATTCATTTAGGATTCCCAGCGAGAGAGTACAAGTACTGACCATAGCCGGTCTTGCCAAAGTACTTGGCACGTTCCAGCAGATAGTCACGATCGATCCAGCCGTTTTCGTAGGCGATTTCTTCCAGGCAGGCCACTTTCAAGCCCTGGCGGTGCTCGATGGTCTGAACGTAGGTCGAGGCTTCCAACAGGCTGTCATGGGTGCCGGTGTCGAGCCAGGCGAAACCACGACCGAAGCGTTCAACGTGCAGATCGCCACGCTGGAGGTAGGCATTGTTGACGTCGGTGATCTCCAACTCGCCGCGTGGCGACGGCTTGACCGCCTTGGCGATCTTGATCACGTCGTTGTCGTAAAAGTACAGGCCGGTCACGGCGTAGTGGGACTTAGGCTTAGCCGGTTTTTCTTCGATGGACAGGGCGCGGCCTTCACTATCGAAGTCAATTACACCGAAACGCTCAGGGTCTTTGACCCAGTAACCGAACACGGTAGCGCCTGAGGGGCGTTCCGCCGCAGTGCGCAGCTGCTCGCCGAAATGCTGGCCGTGGAAGATATTGTCCCCCAGGATCAAGCACACAGGGTCATCGCCAATGAACTCTTCGCCGATGATAAACGCCTGGGCCAAGCCATCCGGCGAAGGCTGCTCCGCGTAGGTGAAGCGCACGCCGAATTGGCTGCCATCGCCCAGCAGGTTCTGGTATTGGGGCAAGTCCACTGGTGTGGAGATCACCAGGATGTCCTTAATCCCCGCCAGCATCAGTACCGAGATCGGGTAGTAGATCATCGGCTTGTCATATACCGGCAACAACTGTTTGGACACGCCCAGGGTAATGGGATGCAAACGGGTGCCGGAACCGCCGGCCAATACAATTCCCTTCATCATGCGATCAAATCCTTCACGTCAGTATTGCCCAGTCGTTCACCTTGATAACTGCCGTCCTGGACCCTGCGGCACCATTCCAGGTTATCGAGGTACCACTGCACGGTTTTGCGCAGGCCGGTCTCGAAGGTTTCTTCCGGGACCCAGCCCAGTTCGCGTTCGATTTTGCTGGCGTCAATGGCATAGCGTTGGTCGTGGCCTGGGCGATCCTTGACGAAGGTGATCAGGTCAGTGAATTTCTCCACGCCGGCTGGGCGTTGCGGCGCCAGTTCTTCCAGCAGGGCGCAGATGCCGCGTACCACGTCGATGTTCTTCTGTTCGTTGTGGCCGCCAATATTGTAGGTTTCGCCCACAACCCCAGTGGTGACCACTGTGAGCAGCGCACGGGCGTGATCCTCGACGAACAGCCAGTCACGCACCTGCAGACCATCGCCATACACCGGCAGTGGCTTGCCCGCCAGGGCATTGAGAATCACCAGCGGGATCAATTTTTCGGGGAAGTGGAACGGCCCGTAATTGTTCGAGCAGTTGGTCAACAGCACCGGCAGGCCATAGGTGCGCTGCCAGGCGCGTACCAGGTGGTCGGACGCCGCCTTGCTCGCGGAATAAGGCGAGCTGGGGGCGTAAGGCGTGGTTTCGGTGAAGAGGTCGTCCACGCCATGCAGGTCGCCATACACCTCATCAGTGGAGATGTGGTGGAAACGGAACGCGCTTTTTGCCGGCTCTGCCAGCTTCTGCCAATAGGCGCGCGTGGCTTCCAGCAGGCTGTAGGTGCCGACGATGTTGGTCTGGATAAAATCCGACGGACCGTCAATGGAGCGGTCGACATGGGACTCGGCCGCCAGGTGCATGATCGCATCGGGTTGGAAGCGTGCGAGCACGGCGCTGACGGTGGCCTGGTCGATGATATCGGCCTGGACAAACTCATAGCGGCTGTTGGACGCGATGCTGGTCAGCGACTCGAGGTTGCCGGCGTAAGTCAGCTTGTCCAGGTTGAGCACTTCATGCTCAGTGTGTTGAATCAAGTGCCGGATCAGGGCCGAGCCAATAAATCCGGCACCGCCGGTGATGAGAATGCGCATGTCGAGGGCCTTTTCCTTAGACGGACATAAAGCGAAAGATGCATAGCTTGAGTTGTGAATCGGGCTGGCGCAAGCGCCGTGAGCATAAGGGGTTGATTATCGCCCCTGAACAATGGCGATATAGACGCCTGAAAAAACAAAGGTCGTCACAATGTCGTTAGCCACGTTGACCCACCGTGCCAGCTTGCCTTGCCCACAAGTAACCCTCGAGCAGGCAGCACACCTGCTCGAGCGACATTATGGAATGACGGGCAAATTACGCTCATTGGGCAGTCAACAAGACCTCAACTATAGAGTTGACAGCACTCGGGGCCGCTTTGTTCTGAAGATCTGCCGAGGTGACTACGCCGCGCTTGAACTCCAGGCCCAGCATGCGGCCCTTAACAGCCTGGGCACGCATCCCGGCCTGCGCGTGCCCAAGGTCATCCCGACCGTGGAGGGCGAGGATCTACTGACGGTCAACGTCGATGGCCAAACCCTGCACCTGCGGCTATTGGGCTACATCGACGGCCAGCCCCTGACGCATTTACCCCACCTGAGCCGCACCGTGATCGAAGGCTTTGGTGAGCTGTGCGGGCAGATGAGCCTCGCGCTGGCAGATTTCGAGCACCCTGGCCTTGCGCGCACCCTGCAATGGGACCCGCGCCACGCGCAGGCATTGATCGCCCACCTGCTGGCAACCTTGCCCGACCTGCCGCAGCGTGCTGCTTTGGAGCAGGTGGCCAGGCAGGTCGAGGCGCATGTCCAGCCGTTGGCGGCACACCTGCCGTGGCAAGCGGTGCACATGGATATCACCGATGACAATGTGGTGTGGCAGCGTGATGCCCAGCGGCACTGGCGTATACAAGGCGTGATCGATTTTGGCGATCTGGTGCGTACCTGGCGAGTTGCCGACCTGTCGGTGACCTGCGCGGCGCTGTTGCACCATGCCGACGGTGATCCGTTTGCCCTCTTGCCGGCGATCCAGGCCTGCCACGCGGTCACGCCGTTGCAGCGCGAAGAGTTGGAGGTGTTGTGGCCGTTGATCGTCGCCCGCGCGGCAGTGTTGGTGCTCAGCAGTGAGCAGCAGCAATGCCTGGACCCGGATAACGTTTATCTAAAGAAAAACGCCGAACACGAGTGGGAAATCTTCCATATCGCCACGTCGGTGCCCTTTGAACTCATGCAAGCAGCGATTCTGTGCAGCGTCGGTGAAACATTACCGCCCGTCGCCAACCAAGACTTCGCGCCTTTATTGCCAGGCTTGGTGGGGCGCGAGTTCGCGCTGATCGACCTGGGCGTACTCAGCCCGCATTTCGAGGCTGGCAATTGGGAAACTCCCGGCATCGATCGGCGCTTGCTGGATCAAGCGGCGACGGTGCATGGGCTGGCGGCCAGTCGTTATGGGCAATACCGCTTGTCGCGCACCCGCCCCGACAGTGCGCTAGAGCCCGAGACATTACCCCTGCATGTCGAACTGCACCTGCCTCACGGCACGGTTCTGGAAGCACCCTTTGCGGGAACGCTGCGCGAAGGTGCCGACGGCTTGCTGTGCTTGCACGACAGTGAGCTGAGCCTGCGCCTGTGGGGCGTGCGCACGTCACTCAAGCCCGGCGCAACGCTGGTCAAAGGGCAGGTGCTGGGCGAGGTGCAGGCGCCGTTGACTGTGCAGTTATGCCGCGCCGACCTTGAGCCGCCGCTGTTCTGCACACCTTCCCGGGCGTTGGCGTGGCAGGCGTTGTGCCCGTCACCCTCGGCGCTGTTGGGCCTGGCCTGTGATGCTGAGCCGGAACTGGACCCGCAGGCCCTGCTGGCCCGGCGGGATGCCAGCTTTGCCCGCTCCCAGAAGCACTACTACGCCGACCCACCGCGTATCGAGCGCGGCTGGCGTAACCACCTGATCGATATGCAGGGCCGATCCTACCTCGACATGCTCAACAACGTGGCCGTGCTGGGCCATGGCCACCCGCGCATGGCTGAGGTGGCGGCTCGGCAATGGTCGTTGCTCAACACCAACTCGCGCTTTCACTATGCGGCAATTGCCGAGTTCTCCGAGCGCCTGCTGGCGTTGGCGCCACAGGGCATGGACCGGGTGTTCCTGGTCAACAGCGGCACGGAGGCCAATGACCTGGCGATTCGTTTGGCCTGGGCCTACAGCGGCGGGCGCGACATGCTCAGCGTGCTGGAGGCCTATCACGGCTGGTCGGTGGCGGCGGATGCCGTGTCCACCTCGATTGCCGATAACCCCCAGGCCTTGAGCAGCCGCCCGGATTGGGTACACCCGGTGACCGCGCCCAATACTTACCGCGGTGAATTCCGCGGGCCGGACAGCGCGCCGGACTATGTACGAAGTGTTGAGCATAACCTGGCGAAAATCGCCGCGAGCCAGCGTCAATTGGCCGGGTTTATCTGTGAACCGGTGTACGGCAACGCCGGTGGCATCTCCCTGCCAGCGGGTTAC
Organism: Pseudomonas sp. CFSAN084952; assembly: GCF_009648855.1. NCBI lineage: Bacteria > Pseudomonadati > Pseudomonadota > Gammaproteobacteria > Pseudomonadales > Pseudomonadaceae > Pseudomonas > Pseudomonas sp. CFSAN084952. The sequence goes on from NZ_CP045767.1 coordinate 5,798,865, forward strand.
CTGCAACAGGTGTATGGCTTGGTGCGTGCCCAGGGGGGCGTGTGCATCGCCGATGAAGTGCAGGTGGGTTACGGCCGCATGGGGCATTTCTTCTGGGGGTTTGAACAGCAGGGTGTGGTGCCTGACATCATTACCATGGCCAAGGGCATGGGCAACGGCCAGCCGTTGGGCGCAGTGATTACCCGCCGAGAGATTGCCGAGGCGCTGGAGGCCGAGGGTTACTTCTTCTCGTCATCGGGAGGCAGCCCGGTCAGTTGCCGGATCGGCATGGCAGTGCTGGACGTGATGGAAGAGGAAAAGCTGTGGGAAAACGCCCAAGTGGTAGGCGGGCATTTCAAGGCACGACTGGAGGAATTGATTGATCGCCATCCACTCGTCGGTGCCGTGCACGGTTCGGGCTTCTATCTGGGCCTTGAACTGGTGCGTGATCGCCACACCCTGGAACCTGCGACGGCAGAAACCGCCTTGTTGTGTGATCGCCTGCGGGAGCTGGGGATTTTCATGCAACCTACCGGTGATTATCTGAATATCCTCAAAATCAAGCCGCCGATGGTGACGTCCAGGCGCAGCGTGGACTTCTTTGTGGACATGCTGTCCAAAGTGCTGGATGAACAACTGTGATTTATCGATTGTTATCGGCTATTTTTTGCAGACCCGAGCACCTATCATGTTTTTAGTCTGTTAAAGCCGATTTTTATCCATTATAAAGTTGCCCTTCACCCCATTCGGAGCCCTGATCGCCATGACCACCTTGCACAGCACACCTCGCGCCGATGGCTTTCATATGCCTGCCGAATGGGCGCCCCAGACCCAGACCTGGATGATCTGGCCCGAGCGCCCAGACAACTGGCGCCTGGGCGGTAAGCCAGCGCAGGCGGCCCATGTGGCGGTGGCCAAGGCTATCGCACGTTTTGAGCCGGTGACCGTCGCGGTCTCCGCCAGCCAGTACGAAAACGCCCGTGCCCGCCTGGACGTACCCAATATCCGCCTGGTGGAAATGTCCAATGACGACGCGTGGGTTCGCGACACCGGCCCGACTTTCGTGATCAACGGCAGTGGTGAAGTACGGGGTGTGAACTGGGACTTCAACGCCTGGGGTGGTTTTGACGGCGGCCTGTATTCCCCGTGGAACCGCGATTCCCAAGTGGGAGGCAAGATCCTCGAGATGGAGCGCGCACCGCGTTACCGCACTGAAGGCTTCGTGCTTGAAGGCGGTTCGATTCATGTCGACGGCGAAGGCACCCTGATCACCACCGAAGAATGCCTGTTGAACCGCAACCGCAACCCACACCTTGATCGTGCGGCTATTGAGGCGGTGCTCAGCGATAACCTGGCTGTGGATAAGATCATTTGGTTGCCGGATGGCCTGTTCAACGACGAAACCGACGGCCATGTGGATAACTTCTGCTGCTACGTGCGCCCGGGCGAAGTGTTGCTGGCCTGGACCGATGACCCGCAAGACCCGAACTACCCCCGCTGCCACGCTGCCATGGACGTGCTGCAAAGCAGCACCGATGCCCAGGGCCGCTCGTTCATCGTGCATAAAATGCCGATCCCGGGTCCGCTGTATGCCACTGAGGAGGAATGCGCCGGGGTAGACCTGGTTGAGGGCAGCCAGGAGCGTAATCCGACCGTGCGGTTGGCCGGTTCCTATGTCAACTTCCTGATCGTCAACGGCGGCATCATCGCGCCGAGCTTCGATGACCCGTTGGACGACCAGGCCAAGCAGATCCTGCAGAACCTTTTCCCACAGCATGAAGTGGTGATGGTGCCGGGCCGCGAACTGTTACTGGGTGGGGGCAATATCCATTGCCTGACCCAGCAGCAGCCAGCTCCGCAGCGAAAGTGAGTGCAGTTGTAACAGCGCCTTGATGGCGCACGAGCACCGCGCGTTTGCAGTGTTCCCCGCAAGCCCGCGACCCAGCCCGGTCGCGGGCTTTTTCATGCCTGCATGCCGGTGAACAGGGCACATTGGCATAGCTCTTGTATCGCTGTGGTTACAGTGGCCCAAGGGGGATGACCGCGTAGTTCTGTCACAAACCTTGAGTAAGTTAGCCGCTCACGCAGCAGGAGAGAGCGCTGAAATGAATGCCGATGTCCACCTGATGAACACGCGTACGTTCCACCCTTTGCGGGTCGACGGTGACGCCATCCATGCGTTGGCCCTTTGGTTGAAGGCGAACGGCTCGCGACAGGCCAGACAAGCGTCTGACTTGCGCAGTGTGATGAGTGAGCGCTACCCGTTGGGGTTGTTCACGGAGGATGAAGTGCAGGCGTTGTGCGAGGTAATGAGCAACTAAAGAACACCTGAAACCAACTGTGGGAGTTGGCTTGCCTGCGATAGCGGTGGTTCAGTTAAACATCCAGTGACTGGCACACCGCTTTCGCGGGCAAGCCCGCTCCCACAGGGATCTGCGCCAGGCGCTGATGTTGTGGGCACTACCTAACCAGTGTGGGAGCTGGCTTGCCTGCGATGGCGGTGGTTCAGTTAAACATCCAGTGACTGGCACACCGCTTTCGCGGGCAAGCCCGCTCCCACAGGGATCTGCGCCAGGCGCTGATGTTGTGGGCAATGCCTAACCAGTGTGGGGGCTGGCTTTGTTTCACATGAGGCGTGTCAGAAGCTGTAGGTACCGGTGACCACCAGGCTTCGCGGCTCCCCCGGTTGAATCTGCGCCGCACTGGTCGCCGAGGCGTAGTAGTTTTTGTCGGCAATATTGTTCAGCGCCGCCCTCACGTCCCACTCTTTCTGACGGAACCCGGCCAGCGCGTCCCAGCGGCCATAACCCGGCAACACCACGGTGTTGAGGTTGTCGGCATATCGATCACCCACCAGGGTCAAACCGGTTTCCGCGTACCAGCCCATCTGCGGTTTCCAGGTGATGAACAGGCTGGCGTTGCGCTTGGCCACGTCGCTGATTCGTTTGCCTTCAAAGCCATTGTTGTCCTTCTCGACCTTGGCGTCCTGCAGGCCTACGCCGCCGCGCACATACCAGTTGTCGACGATCTTGCCGGTGGCGGTCAGCTCCACGCCGCGTGAGCGTTGCTCGCCAGTGAGCAGCGTAATGGTGCGGTCCAGCGGGTCGCTGGTGCGGCGGTTGTAGAGTTCCAGTTCGTACACGGCCAGGGTGGTGCTCAGGCGTTCGTCGAACCAGTCGCTCTTCACGCCGATTTCCTTTTGCTTGGTCAGCTCCGGGCTCAGGTCGTTGGCGTTGCCGGTGGCGTTCGGCGTGATGCCGATCAGGCCGCCGCCGGCTGGTGTGAAGGTCTTGCTCCACGAAGCATAGAACGAGTGGTGTTCCAGGGGCGTCCACACCAGGCCGACCCGCGGGCTGGTGCTGTGGCTTTTCACGTTCTGTTGGATGTCGAGCAGCTTGTTGGTGGTGTCCACTTCGAAACGGTCATAACGCAGCCCGCCCAGCAGTTGCCACTGGTCGTTCAGGCGCAGTTGGTCCTGCACATACAGGGCGCGGCTTTCGACTTCGGTGTGGTTGTTACTCGACAGTCGCATGCTCCCGGTGTGGCTCAGGCGGCGATTGGGTTGGTTGAGGTCCAGGCTCGGCACTGTTCTGCCATCCCGAGCGGAGTACAGCTTCGGATCGCGGCGCTGGCTGCCCAGCTCAATACCGGTGAGCAGGCGGTGTTCCAGGCCAAAGGTGTCGAAACCGCCTTCCAGTTCCAGGTTGTTGAACACGTTGCGGGTGGTCAGGTCCTGCTGCCAGTGTTGGCGGGTGACGCTGTTGGTTTTCGGCTCATAGCCGGTCTGGTAGGTATTGTCGAAATCACTGTCGAGCTTGAACACGCCAAGGGTGTGGCGCAGTTGCCAGTCGGCGTTGAGCTCGTAGGCGAGTTTGGAACGCAGGGACTGGGATTTATCGTCGATGTAATCGCCGTGATCAAAGTAAGTGGTGCTGCGGCTCACATCCGCCGGGCGCCCGTTGACGCCCGGAATGCCACGGTCTGGGGTGCGGTTGTAACGGCTGTATTCGTATTGCACCAGCCAGTTCAGCTCTGGAGTGAGCTGCCAGCTCATTGACGGCGCGAACAACTGACGGTTGCCGCTGACGCCATCGCGAAAGCTGTTGTTATCCTGGTTGCCCATGTTCAGGCGCAGGCTGATGTTATCGGTGGGGTCGGTACTCAGGTCGGCATACAGGCTGCGCAAATCGTTGCTGCCGCCTTGGGCTTCGATGCTGGATTTTTGCCCTGGGGTTGGCATTTTGCTCACCCGGTTGACGATGCCGCCCTGGCCGCCTCGCCCGTAAAGCACCGCAGCCGGCCCCTTGAGTACTTCGATACGCTCGATGTTATGCAGGTCGCGCACGTACTGGCTGTCGTCGCGAATGCCATCCAGATAGAAGTCATTGCTGGCGTCGAAACCACGTATGCGCAGGCTGTCGAAGCGTGTATCGGCGCCGCTGCTGACGTTGGGGATACCGCTCAACGCCTGGCCCAGCTCGTTGGTGCCATAGGAGCGCAGGCTTTCGGTTTTGACTGAGTCGATCGCCTGGGGCACATAGCGAACAGCCGTCGCGGTGCGTGTGGCGGTGCTGGTCTCCTTGACCCGTGGGTCGTCTTCGTCTGCTTCCACACTGATCGAGGTTTCAGGCAAGACCGTGGCCGCACCGGCAAAACCGGCAGACAGCAGAACAGAGAGCCCAAGGGAGAGGGGCGTCAGGCGAGGGGCAGGCATGGGAGCGTATCCAAATGACGTGACAGGAAAATTGTGCGCGAATGGTAATGCTTTGCATTTGCGCGTGTTATCTATTCCCTAACGTCCGCTCTGTCGGATTTGTTACTTAATGTGTTTCGAGGGGGATTCAAGGCGCTTTTCAGGCTTTCATCCCTGCGCCTCCGCTCGCCGCTTAGACGAATATCGCCTAAATACAGACGATTCACGAAATTGACACATAGTTCAACGCCCGCATAGGATTGCGCCCAACGCCTGTGGCTAACCACCATGACTAATCCCAATAAAAAAGGCCTGCGGCAGTTCAGTCGTCCGCGGGCCTTCTTTTTGCCGGCAAAGTCGACACCAGAAAAAGCAATAGGAGCCTGGTGTCACAGCGCGTACTCAACCCGTAATAAGGAATATAAGAAAATGTTGAAGCAACGGATGAGTCTGATCGCTCTGGGGATTTTGAGCGCATCGACAGCAATGGCAAACGACCAGGAGCAATCCAAGGGTTTCGTTGAAGACAGCCACCTGAACATCGCAGCACGTAACGCCTACATCAGCCGTGACTACAAAAACGGCAAGCAGGACAAAGCTGAATGGGGCCAAGGCTTCATCGGCAAGTTCGAGTCCGGCTTCACCCAAGGCACCGTGGGTGTGGGTGTGGATGTGATTGGCCAATACGCTATCCGCCTGGACGGTGGTAAAGGTCGCGCTGGCGCCGGCGGTATCGACTTCTTCAAGCAGGGCAACGGCACTCTTGATGACAACGGCAAGCCAAACCCAGGCTCGGCACCGCACGACCTGGCCAAAGGCGGCGCTGCCGTTAAGTTCCGCGTTTCCAACACTGTACTCAAGTACGGTGATCAGTTCCCGGCTGTGCCTGTGCTGCAGTACGACAACTCTCGCCTGTTGTCGGAAACCTACACCGGTACTTCGATCGTCTCTAAAGAAATCGCCGGTCTGCAATTGGACGCGGGTCATTTCACTAAAGAAGCGCGCAAGAGCATGGAAGGCACCGACAGCGGCCGCCTGAAAAGCATCGACTATATCGGTGGTAGCTACAAATTCACCGAAAGCCTGTCGGCTGCCCTTTACGCCTCCGACATGCAGGACGTGTTGAAGAAGCAATACGTCAACGTCAACTACGTGCTGGCCTTGCCGCAGCAGCAGTCGCTGACGTTTGACTTCAATGGCTACAAGACCAAGCTGGATCGCAGCTTCGCCTTGGAAAACCAAAAAGACGCTGACGCGCGCGACAACAAAATCTGGAGCCTGGGCGCCACGTGGGCCGTTGGCCCGCACAGCTTCACCATCGCTCACCAGCGCAGCACCGGTGACACTGGCTACCTGTACGGCGGCTACCGCAACGCCGGCGGTATCGGCGACGGCGGCAATACCATCTTGCTGGCCAACTCCTACTGGTCCGACTTCAACGGCAAGGACGAGCGCTCCTGGCAAGCAGGTTACGGCATCGACTTCGCCACCTTCGGCGTACCGGGCCTGACCTACAACATTGCCTACGTGCGCGGTACCAACATCGACGACGGTACCAACCGTGGCGATGGTACCGAGCGTGAAATCTGGAACCAGTTCAAGTACGTGGTACAGAGCGGCCCAGCCAAAGACCTGAGCCTGCGTGCTCGTGCCTCGTGGTTGCGCGTTTCCAACAACGCCAGCGAGTACAACGTAGGCGGTAACGAAATCCGTCTGTTTGCCGACTACCCGATCAACGTTTTCTAATTGATCGAATGTCGTGCCTGATGCCAGGCCATAAAAAACCCCGACTGGTTCGGGGTTTTTTTATGCCTGGAGGCTGCTACCTAGGCCTTGGCTGGCGCGAGTTTCTTGCAGTTTTCCTTGCGTGTCGGGTACTGCTCGCACTTGCGCAACACCGTTTGCACCTGCTGCGCATTCTGCAGTTGCTGGTTGGCCAGCAGCTTTTCGGTAATAAACAGTTCCTCCGAGCCCAGGTTGCGTTCTGCCTTGTCGATCATCGCCAGTGCCGATTGCCCGTCACCGCGTTTGAGGTGGTAGCTGATCATCAAGTCATAGGTGGAAGGCCCGGCCAGGGACCAGTCCTTGATCGCCTGCAACTCTTTCACCGCTTCGCTGTTTTTGCCTTGGGCCAGGCGCACGGTATAGGCAGTGCGCCGAATGCTCGGCTGGTCTTTTACCGGCGAAGCCAGGGCCTTGCGGATGAAAGCGTCAGCGTCTGGCACCTTGTTTTTCTCCAGGGCATCAATCGCGAAGTACGCGTCTTTATAGCCCTGCAAAGCCTTCGCCACCTGGGGCGTGCTCTTCATTTTCGCCCAGCTTTGCGGGTTGACCCGGGCGCGGCGTTCCTGGCGATATTCGCGTTGCAAGTACTGGCGCAGTTCGGTATCGCGGTCCATGGCCGACATATGTGAGCGGTTGAAATATTGGCTGGTCGCGGTGAGGCCGGTGGTCAAGCCATCCTTGACCAGCACGTCCAGCTCTTTGGTGAACTGGTTGAGATTGAACTGCTGCAGCGAATCCTGCATGGCATTCTTGCGCGCGGTGAGGAACCCCGTGAGCAAGGGTTTCTGCTTGCCCTGGAAGTCGTTGAGGCGCTCCAGGCTATGGGTGGCGGCTCGCGGCGCGTAACCGGCGCGGATCATCAAGTCGGTGCCCAGCAAGTCGGCCTGGTCTTCCTGGCTGCGGCCCCAGGCGGTGCTCCATACCTGATCGGAAAAGGTATTGGCCAGGGCGGTGTACAGCACGGTATTACCGATGGTCTTCTGGGTGCCGGCCGGGTCTTTACTGAACAGTTTCATCGTACCGGAGCTGCGGTCCACGCCCGTATCGGCAGCCATGGTGGCCAAGGCGACCGTGGAGGCGACGGTGGTGAACATGTCTTTCTGCTGCTGGAAAGCGGCCATGCGGTCATGGTGATGCAGCAATACGTGGCTCATTTCATGGCCCAGCATCGCGGCGATTTCATCTTCACTGGCGACGTTGTCCAGCATGCCCAGCGGCACGAACAGATTGCCGTAAGGGTCTGCCGACGGCCCGAAGCCATAGCTGTCGGTGATCTTCACCTGCAGCGGCGGCAACTCCCCCGGCCAGCCTTTGGACAAGCGCGTGACAATGCCCTGCAGGTAGGCTTGCAGCATGGGGATATCCACCAGGTTCTGCTGGCGCGCTTCAGCGGCCGGCACCGCACGACCGTCGTAGCTCAAGCGCTGTTTGCTCTGGCGTTGTGGGTCGAGCTTGTAATACTGGCGTACGTCGCTGTTGTCCACGTAGTGGCCCTGAACCCGGGACTGGGTCGAGGGCCCCACCAGGTTCAGAAATGCCTGGTCTGCGCCTTTCAAGGTGGCGCAACCACTGAGCACCGAACTGGCCAACAGGCTGGCTGCTACTAGATATCCCTTCACCGCAACGCTCCTTTTATTGATTGCAGCCGGCACCAAAACCGATGGTGGAGTTGTTGCGGCTGTCCTTGGCCTGGCTTTTGGTCAGGCCCTGGCAGGGCAGGTCCACGACGTTCAGCGGTGGCTCGATGCGCAGGTCCATGGTGTCCAGCCACACCTTCTGGCCTGCCAGTTCTACCTGCACCAGGTCCAGCGCCTGGTTGTACTGCAACACCGGCAGGGGCTGGGTGGGCGCGTCCTTTTTCGCCAGCTCACGTTGTTGCTTGCCTTGCTCGTCCAGTACGGTCACCGGGTCGGCGAGGAACGCCTTGATACTGTGGGTTTCTGCCCAGGCGCCCTGGGTGAAGAGGGCGGCGAGCAAGACGATGAGGCTTCTGTTCATCCTTGGTTTCCTTGAGTCAGATAGCAGAGCGGTGCACTCGGCGATCGCGGTCGAAGAAGGCTTCGATCCGCTCGCTGAACAGCACCAACGACAGCAACACAATGCCCAGCACGTTGACCGGGGTGATGTCATTGAGGCTCAGCAACACACTGACCCCCGCCAACATCGACATCACCAACAGCCACGACGGGCATGGCGAGGTAAAAAACCAGATTTCCTGGCGACGCCACCGGCTCCAGGGGCGATGGCCCGCCAGGCGACGTGCGTGCAGCGCCTTGAGCACGGCGATCAACGCCAGCAGCCCGAGCTCCAGCAGGTCCAGCCAATTGAACGGCAGGTGGGGGAAATTGGCCGGTTCATGATCGTAGTCCATGCCCGTATTGATCAGGTTGTCCAGCGCCATGGCGTGCAGGTAAACGCCGGGGAGTTGGCCGTGCACCGGCGACTCCACCAAGTCCCCTGTCGAGGCGATATTGGCGCCCACCAACACCAGGCGGTCGCGCAGCAATTCGGCGACCAGTGCCTGGTCGTCGGGGTCGCTGACCTCCAGGTCACTGGCCGACAACGTCAGCGTATAAGGGCAGCGCGCCTGGGCCGAGTCATCGAGTTTCCAGAACACCGCCTGGAAGAACTGCGCCACCCCATCCAGCAAAAAATGCCGCGCGGGCGCGCAGTGGCGGATATCGGCGATACGCGCCTGTTCCGGCGCCAGCTTCAATCCCCACTGCACTGCAATGGGCTGGCGTTGCGCAGCGGTTTGCGCATCCACCGGCGGCGGCTTGCAGTGCTGCGTGGCGCAGAACACCCGGTACAGCGACATGGCAGGGGTTTCCAACAACCCTGCCTGTGTCTTCATCGCCAGTGGATATTTGTCATCCACGCCTTCCCACACCACCAGGGCCGGCTGGCTCACCTGCATAAACGGCGCCAGCGTATTCGCCTGGCCCGCCTCTGCGCGCATCAACCCCGTATTGGCCAGCCACAGCGGGATGCCTTGGCGCTGATAACGCTCAAACACATTCGCCAGCAACTGACTGCCCCGCGCAGGGTCACCGAGCGAGTGGTCGTGGCTATAAAGCAAATCCACAAACACCGCCTGGGGCTTGTACGCCAGCAACCGCTTGAACAACTTACTCTGCTCGCCATACGGCATGGGCCATGAACTGTTATTGCGCATCAGGTAGGCATCATCGATCAACACCACCGCCACCCGCTGCTGCCCAAGGCTCGGGTAGTGACTGGCGAACATGCGATTGAGCCACTGCGCCGACGCCTTGTCGCTGGAACTGGCCAGGCCGAAAGGATCAAGAATCGCCAGCAACACGATGATGACCGCCAGCCAATAGCGGCGGTATTTGAATAGCGGGGGTTTGGACAACATCCATGTCTCGATAAAAACGCAAGCAAGGCGGGGTTTTTAACGGAGTGGGGAGGGGGTGTCAATTGGAAAAGTGGCTAAGTGCCATATCGCGATGGGCGCATGGATCGTCATTCGTAAAAAAGCCCGGGCGTGTCCAGGCCGGGGTTTTATTCCGTGGGCTTCGGGCGGCCAGCCTAGGCACCACATCACTTCGCTATTGCTCAACGTTCCTGGGCTATTCAATCATCACCTCCCTCATCTCCTGGAAATAGGAGTGCGAAAAGGCAGTCTTTGTATTTGCCACCCTGGTAGTCGGTTGATTTGTCGATCTCACCGCGATGAGGCTTGCGCTGCAGGATGGCAAGGTGTGGACAGGATGTGGACATGCGGAAACAACAAAGCCTCCACATTTCTGTGGAGGCTTTGTTTTGTATGGTGCCGGCACCAGGAGTCGAACCCGGGACCTACTGATTACAAGTCAGTTGCTCTACCAACTGAGCTATACCGGCGTGTTAGGGCGACGATTATAGCGATTGGAAAGGTTCTGTAAACCCCTGAATTCTGACTATTTTTGCAAAGTCGGAGGTTTCTCGCGATTAGGGCGTTTTCCCCGTGTCTTCAAAGGTTGAAGAGCGCGTGCAAAGTACGGGTCCAACTCCATGCAGTAGACGAGATCGATAGGGTTCAAGCATCCCTTGGACAGACCCTCTCGTAACCTGATGCACAACGGGCTTTACCCCCTGCCAAACGCGCCAAACAGCCCGCACAAAGAGCCCGTTATGCGTCTGGCGCCAGATGTTTATGCACAATCGGTTGGTAACGGTTGTCCCGAAACAGCCATTTTGTGCAGCAGTTCTCAACACGCTGCAACTGCCTGTTTTGTGTGCATTTTATTTTGTGAACAAAAAATGACCAGGCCGGCTTTGGGTGTGAAGTGCCTATATCTAGGGCCTCTGCAAACTATTCATCAACAGAGTTATCCACAAGGCGCTTGTAGGTTTTTTTGCCCTTTATTCGCGCTCGGCCAGCACCATCAGGTTGCGAGGGGTCAACGATGGTTCGCAGAAGCTGCCGACCTCGACGTTGTAGCCCTGTTCCACCATGAACAGTGCTCGGTCCAATACCAACCACAGTTCCAATGGGCGTCGAAACAAGCCTCTCACTAACTCAAGGTTGCGCACTTCGGCCAGGCGCTGCCAGCCGTGGGCTTCCAGGGCCTGCCAGTCCTGAACACCTGTGGATAAGCCCTTGAGGCTCGCCAGTTCCTGGCAGTAGTCGGCAAAGGATTTATCCAGCCAACTGGCGGGCAGGGAGGGTGTCGGCAGGTAGTCGTCGCAGCCGCGCACTTGCCGCTGTAGTTGGTCAAAACCCAGGCGCCGCGCCATGGAGGTGTCTCGTTGTTGGCGTACACGGTTGCCGGCGGTGACGGTTTCGCTCAGGGGCAGGCCCAGGTCATCAATCGACAGTTGCAGCAGTGAGGCGCGCCCGGCAGCGGAGAGGGCCTGATAACGGTCGGCGGTGATGCGGTTGTAGCAGCAGGGCGCCAGGGCCATTTGTTTGCAGCCGGCAGCGCTGGCCAATTGCAGCAGGCGCACATGCAGGTCGCCGCAGGCATGCAGGGCGACCGGTGTGTGTTCGGGCTGGATCGCGACATCCGCCATGACGTCTTGGAGGTGATGGGTTGCGTGGAGGTCGTGGCGATCACTCAAGGCTTGGCCGGAGGCGATGAGGGCGGGGTCGTGTTCCAGGCAGGTCAGCTGTTGGCCGGGTTGCAGCAGGCGGCGGCCTAGATGGCCTTTGCCGGCGCACCAGTCCAGCCAGTGGACAGGCGTTTGGGCAAAAGTCAGCGCGGCGCCGAAGGCTTCGATCTGTTGCCATTTGCGCCCGGGCACGTCGACATTCAGGCGATGGCGAGCGGGCTCAAGGGTGTGCGTGGGTAACTTATCCACAGCGCCGAGGCGCAGCGCGCGAGCGGCCAGCTGTGGAAACGGTGCGGGCGCGGGCAGGTCGTGGGGTTGGTTATGACTGGCTTCAGCTTCGGCCAGCGAGCGCTGACGCAACCACCGGGATAATTCCGGATGCTCGGTTTCCCAGGGCAACTGCAACTGGGTAAAGGGCCGTGGTCGCCACAGCCCTTGGTGCTCGATCAGGAATGCATCCAGTGCCTGGAAGCGTGCCTCAACGTTCTTGGCACGCATCGACGCGCAGCCATTTTTCCAGCAGTTTGAAGCCGCGCACCAGCACGTAGGCCATTAGCAGGTAGAACAGTCCGGCGGCGAAGAAGATTTCGACCGGCAGGTAGGTGCGGGCAATGATGGTGCGCGCCATGCCGGTCAGTTCCAGCAGGGTCACGGTGCTGGCCAGGGCGCTGGCCTTGAGCATAAGGATCACTTCGTTGCTGTAGGCCGGCAGGCCGATGCGCGAGGCGCGGGGCAGGATGATGTAGAACAGCGTTTTCGGTTTGGACATGCCCAATGCCCGCGCTGCTTCGATCTCCCCCGGCGGAATGGCCTGGATCGCGCCGCGCAGGATCTCGGCGATATAGGCGGCGGTGTGCAGGGTCATGGTGGCGGTGGCGCACCAGAACGGGTCGCGCAGGTACGGCCACATAAAGCTGTTGCGCACGGCATCGAACTGCGCGAGGCCGTAATACACCAAAAACAACTGCACCAGCAGCGGCGTGCCACGGAAGAAGAAAATGTAGCCGTAGGGCAGGGCGCTCACGTACCAGCGGCGCGAAGAGCGGGCGATGCCCAGAGGGATCGCCAGCAGCAGACCGGCGATCACGGCGATTGCCACCAGCTCCAGGGTCAAGGTTGCGCCCTGGGCCAACTTCGGCAGCCACTTGATGATCACGGCCCAGTTCAGGCCCAGGTCAAAGTGCGATAGCCAGCTGTAGTCGCCGCTCATTGGGTGCTCCTTGCAAAGCCGCGGGCGGCGCGTTTTTCCAGGAAGTGCATGCTGGTCATCGCCAGTACGGTCAGGCCCAGGTACATGAACGCCGCGACCATGAAGAAGGTGAAGGGTTGCTTGGTCACGGTCACGCCGATCTGCGCGTGGCGCATGATTTCTTCCAGGCCGATCACCGACACCAGCGCGGTGTCTTTCATCAGGATCATGAACAGGTTACCCAGGCCCGGCAGGGCGATACGCCACATTTGCGGCATGATCAGCCGGGTGAAAATCCGAAACTTCGACAGCCCCAACGCCACACCGGCTTCGCGGTGGCCCTTGGGAATGGCGAGGATCGCGCCGCGGAACACTTCCGTTGCGTAGGCGCCGAAGCACAGGCCCAGGGCGATGACGCCGGCGGCGAAGGCGCTCAGGGACAAGTCTGGGTTGCCGAAGAACTCACCCAGGGCACGCATCAGATTGACGGTGCCGAAGTAAATCAGCAGCACCCACAGTAATTCGGGAATACCGCGAACGATGGTCGAATACGCACCGCCCAGCCATTGCAGCGGCTTGTACGGCGAAGTCTTGGCCAAGGCGCCGGCAAGGCCGAGCACCAGCCCCAGGCACAGGGCCGTGAGCGCCAGTTTGACGGTCATCAGCGCGCCGGCGGCGAGCGCCGGGCCGAATCCGTAGAGATCGAAATTCATGGTGTTTTCATATCGCGGCAGGCATTGCTAAAAGCCAGCGCGCTCGCAGGAGCGCGCCGGGCAGGCCGTTCAGATCATTCGATGCTGAACGGGAAGTACTTGTCGTTGATCTTTTTGTAGGTGCCGTCTGCCTTGATCTCTGCCAGGGCTTTGTTCAGGCGCTCGCGCAGCGGGTCGCCCTTGCGTACGGCGATACCGATCTTGTCGCTTTCTACCACCGGGTCGCCTTTGAATTCATAGGCCGAACCGTCTTTGCTCTTGAGCCATTCGTACTGCACGTACTTGTCAGCCAGGATGCCGTCGAGGCGACCGGAGGTCAGGTCGAGGTAGGCGTTTTCCTGTGTGTCGTAGAGCTTGGCTTCGGTGTCCGGCAGCTTGTCTTCCAGGTAGGTACCGGCCAGCGTTGCGCGCTGTGCACCGATCACCTTGCCTTTGAGGTAAGTGGCGTCGGTCTTGAAATCCGCAGTGGCTTTGGGCGCAATGAACTGCAGCTTGTTGGAATAGTACGGGTCGGTGAAGTCCACCGCCTGCTTGCGCTCGTCGGTGATCGACAGCGAGGACACCAGGAAGTCGAACTTCTTGGCGTTCAGGGCCGGGATGATGCCGTCCCAGTCGGACACATACACTTCGCACTTTTCGACTTTCATCTTGGCGCACAGGGCGTCGCCGATGTCCTTGTCGAAGCCGACAACGTTACCGCTGGCGTCTTTATTGTTGAACGGCGGGTAGGCCGCTTCGATCCCCATTTTCAAGGTTTCTGCCATGGCCGTGGCGCTGAACGCCATCGAGACGGCCGCGGCCAGAAGGAATTTCTTATAGGTCTGCATGCATGTTGCTCCGTTAGCGGTTGCTGGACATGAATTGTTTGCAGCGCGCCGAAAGCGGGTTTTCAAACACCTGCTGTGGCGATCCTTGCTCTTCGACCAGGCCCTGGTGCAAAAACACCACTTCGCTGGATACCTGACGGGCGAAACCCATTTCGTGGGTGACCAGCAGCATGGTGCGGCCTTCTTCGGCCAGTGCGCGGATCACATTAAGTACTTCCTGAACCATTTCCGGGTCAAGCGCCGACGTCGGCTCATCGAACAGGATGACTTTAGGTTGCATCGCCAGGGTGCGGGCAATCGCCGCCCGCTGTTGCTGGCCGCCGGAGAGTTGCGCAGGGTAAGCGTGGCGCTTGTCAGCAATACCGACCTTGGCCAGCAGGGCCTCGGCCACTTCTATGGCTTCTGCCTTGCTTTGGCCGAGCACGCGACGAGGGGCCTCGATGATGTTGTCGAGGATGCTCATGTGCGGCCACAGGTTAAAGTTTTGAAACACAAACCCGATTTCGCTGCGCAGGCGGTTGATCTGCTTGCCGTCGGCGGCCATCAGTTCGCCGTTTTTCGCGGCCTTGAGCTTGAGTTCTTCGCCGGCCACCAGGATCTGGCCCTGGTGCGGGTTTTCCAGCAGGTTGATGCAGCGCAGGAAGGTGGACTTGCCGGAACCGGAGGAACCCAGGATCGAGATCACATCGCCGTCGCGAGCGGTCAGCGAGATACCCTTGAGTACCTCAAGCTCACCATAGCGTTTGTGCAAGTTGCGGATTTCAAGCGCGGGCGTGGCCTCGGCCATGTGCGGTCCTCATTGTGTTCGTTGCGATCTTCGCTGTTGGGCCGCCTTCCTGGCGAGGCGCCAAGCTAGCATAGCGTTTGGATGACAGCCAACAGCGCTGCGGACGGTTAACCGATGGTCTGCGGCAGGGTGTCGCATCGGCGCAGTAGCGTGTCGCGCCATCAACAACCTACAGACGTTTGAACCGGAAAGATCCACAGGCTTCGCGTAAAAAAGGGCGCGATGGTGCCAGCTTTGGCCGGGTGTTGGAAGGGTTAACCGGGCAAACGGTCCATATCAGCCCGTTTATGGGGCGTCACGTACTTTTTGTGTGTGTTTTTGGTGCGTCGGTGTGCCGTGAATGTGAGTCGCACGGTAACGCTATAGCGGAATGCCATTGTTCTCAATGACTTGCGATAGATGGCGAATTGTCCTACAGCCCCCGTCAACTCTGGCTCTGAAATATTTTGGCGCAAATCTTGCGTAAAAAATAAAGAACGCCCTGTTGGATTCTTTTCACGAGAAAGGCTGCAGGCCGGGCGAACCGTTTTCGCAATTCCTCGCAAAGGTGTGTCAATGAGTAGTACGCAAAGCTCCAATGACCTCGAACAGGGGCTCAAACCGCGGCACGTCACCATGCTGTCGATTGCCGGCGTCATCGGCGCCGGTTTGTTTGTCGGCTCCGGCCATGCGATCGCTGCTGCCGGCCCGGCTGTACTGTTGGCCTATGCAGCCGCCGGTACACTGGTGGTCTTGGTAATGCGCATGCTGGCCGAGATGGCCGTTGCGTCACCCGATACCGGTTCGTTCTCTACCTATGCCGACCGGGCAATCGGCCACTGGGCCGGTTTCACCATTGGCTGGCTCTACTGGTGGTTCTGGGTGCTGGTGATTCCGTTGGAGGCCAACGCAGCGGCGACCATCCTGCACGCCTGGTTCCCCGACGTGGCGATTTGGGCGTTTACCCTAATCATTACGTTGTTGCTGACTGCAACCAACCTGTTCAGTGTGAAGAACTACGGTGAGTTCGAGTTCTGGTTTGCGCTGATCAAGGTCGTGGCGATCGTCGGCTTTGTGATCCTCGGCCTGGCCGCGATCTTCGGCTTCTTGCCCACCAGCCAGGTCAGCGGTGTTTCGCACTTGTTCGATACCCAAGGGTTCATGCCCAACGGCATGGGCGCGGTGTTGGCGGCGATCCTGACCACCATGTTCTCGTTCATGGGCACTGAGATTGTCACCATTGCTGCCGCCGAATCGAAGAACCCTGGCCAGCAAATCACCAAGGCCACCAATTCGGTGATCTGGCGGATTGGTTTGTTCTACCTGTTGTCGATCTTCATCGTGGTCTCCCTGGTGCCTTGGAACGATCCGACCTTGGCTGCCGTAGGTTCCTACCAGACTGTGCTGGAACGCATGGGCATTCCGAACGCCAAGCTGATTGTCGACTTGGTGGTGCTGGTTGCCGTGACCAGCTGCCTCAACTCGGCGCTGTACACCGCGTCGCGCATGCTGTTCTCCCTGGGCCGTCGCGGTGACGCACCGGCCGTGGCCAAGCGTACCAACAAGAGCGGCACGCCTTACTGGGCAGTGTTGCTGTCTACCGGCGCTGCGTTCCTGGCGGTATTTGCCAACTACGTCGCCCCGGCGGCCGTGTTCGAATTCCTGCTGGCCAGCTCCGGCGCCATTGCGTTGCTGGTGTACTTGGTGATTGCCGTGTCGCAACTGCGCATGCGTCAGAAGCGTGCGGCGGCGGGCGAGAAGATCGTGTTCAAGATGTGGTTGTTTCCTGGCCTGACGTACGCGGTGATGGTGTTTATCGTCGGTACGTTGACCATCATGCTGTTCCAGGAAGCGCACCGGGTCGAGATCATCGCCACCGGGATTCTGAGCTTGCTGGTGGTGTTGGCGGGGTTGGTGGTGGCGAGCCGTCGCAAGGCTCAAAGAGTGGGGGCTGCGGCGCTTAACTGATACGCCGCTATTGAAACTGTGGGAGCGGGCTTGCTCGCGAATGCGCTAGACCAGTCAATAATTGAGTGACTGTCAGAATGCATTCGCGAGCAAGCCCGCTCCCACATTTTTATTTTGCGTCAGTCGGGGGCGTTGGCCAGCGCCTGGGACGCCGCCACGTAGTCGGCCTGGAACTGCGGCGACTCAATCCACGCCAATGCGGCGGCTTCATCATCGCTGTCCGTCGCCCACTGCCGATACTCGATCAGCGCCGCCAGGATAAAGTCGGTCGCTTCCTCTTCGCCTTCCTGCTCCAGCACCAACGCCAGCAACGGGTGCGCCAGGAACACCGCACACAGCGCCTGCTGGCTGATCTCGCCGGCGGTACGCATTTCGACGAACAGTTCAGTCAAATCCACCGACTCAAGGTCGATGCGGCTGTCGTCGCCAGCAAAAGCATCCGGCTTGTGCGCCACGGCGCGCTGGGTGCGGTTTTGCTTGGCCTTGGCTTTTGCCCGGTGGGCGCGTTTTTGCTGCTTGTTTGGCGAGGCCATGGGCTTAACGTCCTTGGGGTCTGGATTTAGAGGGTGTATTGAAGCGCAGGTTGGGGTAAATCCCAAGGGTTTCTCGGGCGGCAATGATTGCTGTAGTGCTCGACCTTATCTGCGCGGGTACTTAGGCTGACAGTCTATGGATCCACCAGAGCCCGCCCATGACCCGTGACACCCTGGAACACCATCAGGTCCCGATCTACTTCGTTGCCGTCTTTGCGGCCGTCACGTTTGGCCTGCTCTGGCCTTTGTCGGCGCAGGGCCTCAGTCTTTGGGTGACCCCTGCCATCGCCGTGCTGATGTATGCGACGTTTTTGCAGATACCCTTTCTTGAGCTGCGCCAAGGCTTGGGCAACAAGCGCTTCATGGGGGCTTTGCTGGTGGCCAATTTCATCCTGGTGCCTTTACTGGTGTGGGGGTTGACCCGCGGCCTGGTGGAGCGCCCGGCGTTGCTGGTGGGCGCTCTGCTGGTGTTGCTGACGCCCTGTATCGACTACGTGGTGGTGTTTACCCATATCGGCAAGGGCGACTCGCGGTCGATGCTGGCGGCAACCCCGCTGCTGCTGTTGCTGCAACTGCTGCTGTTGCCGGTATACCTGGGGCTGATGTTGGGCGAGCAATCGGCCGTGGTGGTGGCTGCGAGGCCGTTTGTCGAGGCGTTCTTGGGGCTGATTGTGGTGCCGATGCTTCTGGCGGTTTTGACCAGCACTCTTGCGCGGCGGTCGAGCATAATCAGTCATTGGAACAGTGCCTGGGCGTGGTTGCCGGTGCCGGCGATGGCGTTGGTGCTGTTTGTCGTGCTCGCTTCGCACATCACGGCGGTAATGCAGGATATCAATGTGTTGCTGCCAGTTATTCCGGTCTACGTGGCCTTTGTGTTGCTGGCGCCGTTGATGGGCATTGGGGCTGCGCGCCTGTTCGCACTGCCAGCTTTGACGGCGCGGGCGGTAACGTTCAGTGCGTCGACCCGTAATTCGCTGGTGGTTTTACCGTTGGCGCTGGCCCTGCCGGAGGATGTGCGCGGCTTGGCCGCAGCGGTGGTGGTCCTGCAGACCCTGATCGAGTTGGTTGCCGAGTTGGCCTACGTTCGCCTGATCCCGGCAGTGGTGTGGCCCTCCAGTCGGTAACCGCGTGAATGTTCAGGTCTGTTCAGGCGCCATTCAGGGGCGCGTTCGGCACCATACGCCAGCGCTTCCCACCTGACAGGTCACCCGATGGATCACCGCAACCGTTTTCGCCTGGAGTCACTGGGTATTTTCCTGGTCGCTCTCTTGTTGTTCACAGTAGGTATCTGGGATCAGCAGCCCCAGGGTTTTGACGGGCGTTGGGCGCTGTTCCTGCAGGAGATGTATCGCCATGGCGCGAGTCTTTTCCCCACCACCTACGGCCAGCCCTATGCGGATTACCCAGGCACCGCGACCTTCTTCAGTTATCTATTCGCCCGCTTGTTCGACGCGCCGAACCACTTGGCGAATGTGCTGCCCACGGCGCTCGCCTCGGCGGGTGTGATCGCGCTGATGTATCGTCTGCTGGCACCCTACAGCCGTGCCTGGTCGCTGCTGACGATGCTGCTCACGCTGCTCACCGCCCAGTTGCTCGAAAAGTCGCGCTCGGTGTGCCTGGACCAGATGGTCGCATTGTTATGCGTGGGCAGTTTCTATCTGCTGCACACCGGCGAACGCCTCGGGTCACGGCTGAGGCAACTGGCGGTGTTCCCGTTGTTCATCCTGGGTTTCGCCATACGTGGGCCGCTGGGGTTGATTGAAGTCTGCGGGGTGGTGTGTGTGTATTGGGCGTTGGGCAAACCGGGGGTGCGTGTCCGGCAGATCCTGATCCACGGCGTTGTCGGTCTGGTGTTGCTCGCCGCGTGCTGGTGGTTACTGATGAAGCTTGCGCGGTTCAGTGGTGGCAATGCGTTTGCCGATGAAGTCTTCAAGATGCAAGTCGGTGGGCGTCTGGATGAGTCGGGTGAGCCGTTTTACTTTTACTTCCAACTGAGCTTGTACCGCTACTTCCCGGTGGTACCGCTGGCGTTTGCAACCCTGTTTGCGTTGCGCCATCGCTGGCCCGAGCGTTGGGGCAATGAGCACCTGCAATTGCTGGTGCGGTTCGGGGGCTGCGGCTTGATGATTCTGCTCGGCCTGTCGGTACCGCACTTCAAGCGCGCTTATTACATTCTGCCGATGGTGCCGATGTTTGCGGCTGTCGCTGCCTATGGACTGCTGCATGCGCAAGGCTGGCTGGTGGGCGTGCGTCGTGGCTACGAATGGCTGGTCGCGGCGCTGCCGGCGTTGTGCGTGGTGGTGTTGTTTGTGTGTCGACACGCCTGGCACAAGCAGGGCTACTGGCCAGAGATTTCCTTGCCGTTGATGATCGGCGTGCTGGTGGTGCTGCAAGCCGCAGCGTTGATTGCCTGGCAGCGAGCATGGCGGTTGGTGTGGCTCAGTCTGATCGCCCTGGCGGCGCAATGGCTGTTGCTGGTGACGGTGATAGAGCCGGCCAAGGACCTGCAATTCGATACTCGGCGGTTTGTCAGCCAGGTGGAGGCGTTGCGCCAGGCGCAGCCGGGCCCTTTGGTATTTGTCGACCTGGCACGGGATACCTGGGCGGTGCGCTACATGATGAACCTGGATCACGATGAACAGCCGCTGTTTGTCGGGCGACACGAGCTTGAGAAATTGGCGGTGCTGCCCCGGCCCTCGTGGGTGATCGTGTCGCGCAAGGAGACCGCGCTGTTGAAGGGGTCGCCGGTGGAGCACTTGGCGCCGAGCTATCAAGGGCGCTTGAATGACAACCCATTGATGGTGTTTTTGCTCAGGTAAGAAGGCCCTTGAGCCAAGGGCCTGCCGAGCAGCTGATTACTTGCAACGGAAGCCTTCAGGCATCGTGACCGTATAGTTGCGCTGCACGCGGTCCTGGAAATTCAGATTCTGCAAACCCTGCTGTACCAGGAAGGCTTCTACCTTGGCGGCTTGGCAATCGTCGTTATAGGACGACGCCCGTAGCAGGTAGACCGCGCGCCTGCTCACTTCATCACGAGCGGTGACCCGGAAGGTAGTGAGCGTGGTGTAGCCGGTGCGCTCCGAGGTCCCTACCGGGCCGTAGGAGGTGTTTGGAGTGCTGGTGCAGGTTAGTTGGTCGGTCTTTTTCTTGTTCTTCTTGCATTGGGTGGTGGTGCTGTTTGCCACCTGCCCGTATTCGGTGGCGGTATAGCGATAAGTCACCTGCTTGCTGTCGACATCCAGGGTGACGGTCATTTTGATCGGTGCATGGTTCTTGGGCAGCGTGGTGTCGGTGAAGACATTGCGAAAGCCCTGGTCCTGCATGGCGCGGACCATGTCACGCAAGTAGTAGCGGGCGTTGAGCGAGTTTTCATCACTGCCGCCAGTGGAGGTCACCAGCACGGCTGCCTGTCGGTCGAAGTGATAGTCGGGATCAGGCGTCGCGTTGATCGCTACGTCCAGCTGCGTGGCACACCCACTGAGCAGGGCGGCCAGTATGAATAGGGTGCAAAGCAAGAAGCGGGTCATGAAAAAACCTTACAACTGAGATTTGGGTAAAGGCTGAACGATTGAGTCCAGCCAAAAATAACCCTCAATCGTCTTGCTGCGACATCGTGTCCGTAAATGCGTGAGTCGCATTAAATCGCAGGCAATAAAAAACCCCAAGGAACACATTGTTCCTTGGGGTTTCTCGGTATTTTGGTGCCAGAGACAGAATCGAACCGGTCCTCCTGAGCCATGGCTGGGCTGGGTGTGTACAGTTTGATTGTTGGGGATGCCCCCAAATCTGCCCCCAAAAACCAGTGCCCCTATGTACTGCCCGGGGAAATGCCTCTCGCCGCATGAACTCTTTCCAAGAGATTGCCGCGCGGCACAGGGCATTTATCCACTGGTACGTATCGAGCGTCAGGGTTTATGTAATAGCTACGTCCGTGCTTAGTTGGCGCAGGGAACAGCAGGCCATCCCTTGCCCACCTCCTCACCGTGTTTACGCTAGGTACCGGGTCGAAATTTAATGATGCCCATGCCTTTAGAGTGATCATTTTCATATCGACCTCCGGTAATTTCTTTCCTACATCTGGTCCTCAGCGTAGATGGCGGCGCTGATGATCGCACCGCCCACCCGCCGCTTGCCGTAGCAGAGAGGTACCGGGTTGCCCGACGCAGTGGTGTTCTTCGCGCTGCCGAAGGCATAGCCGGGAGTATTCTCCGGCGCTGCGCTGGTCTTGAGGCCTCCAGTTTGAGGGCTGAGCATCTGGATCACGCCGCCGGCGACCATACCAACGCCAGAGGCAAACAGCCCAGCAGCGACGGGTGGCGCCCAGAACGAGAAGAACGACGCGACAATAAGTACCGCTCCCACAATGGTCTGCAGGACACCTGCGCGCTTACTGCCGGTGATCACGGGCGCGATGATGATGTCGCCTGAGCCCTGGAAACCCAGCTCCGTCTCTCCGACATTCTTCTTGCCCACGAACACTGCAAATACCAGGCCTCTCGACTTGGCGTTGGAGATAAATCTTTCAAACCCAGGGATCTGCACGCATAAGGCTTTTATGGCTTCCGCTGGTGTGCGGACGGCCAGCGGGTAAGACTTCCCGAATTGGCGCAACTGCGCGCACAGCCTGACGTTTCTCATCGGGGTATATTCAACCGAAAGTGCGGCCATGAGTGACCTCCTATGTGTTGGTGGCCGGGGCTGGCAGGCCGAGGCGGATAGCGAGCAGCGAGCGGGCCATAAGCGCTTGGTCGATGGTCAACTGTTCCTGGCGCGCGTCGTAGTTCCATACCCGACTGTGAATTACTTCGCTGGCCCTGGCTCCACGGAATGTCCCGCGCATTAGATCGGCGGAGACGCGGGCCTCGGATTCAGTGAAGTAAGGCCCGTCGATGGTTACCGTCTGCCCCTGGCTGACGTGCTGAACTTCCCACGTCAGGTAGCCGGCGGTGGGCCCTTGGATCAGCGCATACGGCTGGAACTGCTGAGATTTGCACGCCTCGGCGAAGCGTTCTTGGTGGGTGCTCATGGCCCCCTCCTGAATTGGATGTTCGGGTGGGAAGGGTTGGCAATCGCTGATCTGTGGCCCGCATCGTTGCGGGCCACAGACATGGTTAACCGCCAGCGGGAGGCGTGATATCAACCGATCGAACCGCACCAGTTGAGAAGACCGCCAGCCCGGCGCGCAGCTCTGCCAGCAAGGTGACCATGTTGCTGGTGAAGTTATTGCCGTCTTCGCGACTGAGCATCAGCGTCGGCTGTTCGCGGTCTAGCATCGCCACTTGGGACGTGTCCAGGAGAAGCACAGTACCCGCCGGCATCGAACCAGACGTGATCAGCGGCACACCCCACAGAACAGGCGGCGCTGGATCGCGTGGAGAGCCCAGCACGTATTGGCCGTCGGCATCTCGCTCGCTGGAGATATTGAACCAGTCGTTCGGGTTCATGATGATCAGACGGGCTTGCCAGCCGCTGGTCTTCATCGCGGTAACCGCCTGGCCGATTGCATCTACGGGCAGAAGAGTGCCGACGACAGTGTGCGGTACGGCGTAACCCAGCAAGCCTTTGATCTTGCCCTTCCCACCCGGGCCGGCGATCAAGCGGGCTTCCAGCTTCTCCAGCAAGCCATAGTCCAGAAGGTTGCCGATCTGCTGGCCCAGGGCCGGGGTGTCGTCCAGCACTTGCTTAGACGCTCTGGTCCAGTGCGCGACGGTGGCGATGTTGGCGGTTTCCAGCTCCGCGTCGATCTTGCTTTCTGCCTTCTGCTGGCCTTCTTCTTCCTGCTCCGTGGCGTTGTTCACGTAGTCCTTGAGCTGCATATACTCGAAGGTGCTGGAGGTTGCGGGCAGGGAGGGCAGGTAGTCCAGCAGGGAGAGATCCCGGCGTGGATCGTTATGCAGGCCTGGCTGACGCTGGGCGGTGGCGGAGTAGCTGGTAGAACCGGCGACACCCTGGCCGGCGTTGGTCAGCGCTTTGATGCTGACACTATCGACAGTGACCCGCCCGGTAGTTGGGCCGCCAGACTTCATAGCGGCGAACTGGCCCGACTTCGTGAACTCCTCTGCCATCTTGCCAACCGCGTCATCGCCACCCGCCGTAACATTGCTACCACGGCGCTGACCCTTCTGTTCCAAGTCTTGCAGGCGGTCTTTCAAGGCGGTGATTTCTTTGACAGCGTTCTCGCTGAAATTCTTGATTTCAACGTCGCGGTCCTGGAGCTCTTTGAGGAGGAGCTCGCCAACTTGATCGTTGCTCCCGCCGGCTTTGGTGCGGAGTTCGCGGCGGGCGTTGTTGCTCATAGCGTTAATCATGATGATGACCTTTATTTCCGGAATGGGGGACGCGCTTTGTCCGCACGGGGTGCGTGACTCTTGCGCTGGTGTTTGCTTTCGCGTCCCGCCGGACTCGCTCCGGATCTGGCCTCATCTATCATCGCGCAGCCTCGCGCCGTCGATGATTTCAAAGTTGTCGCGTCGGTGGCAGTTGGCCTAGCCGACAAGCCAATTCTAACTGCCCAACCGTTTAAGGCAAGTCGAAAGCGAAGGCGCCACGGCAGGAGACGGCGAATTACGTGATCTGGGACAAGACCGGTGAACTGAACGGCGAGCGATCGAGGAACACCGACTGATCGGAGGTACCGCTCGAGTGCTCGCAGCATTGGAATATCTCTTTTCATGGTCAACTCCTGGGTTTTTAATTTCGCGGGTGTGAAAAAACGACTGAGGGCGCGGTCTAGAAGCGGAAAGGCCCAGACTTTCGACCCGCCCCCACCCTTACGGCGCGAATCGCTCTCATTTGGGTGTTTTCAACTGTTTTTCTCGGTGTTTTTTGCTTTCGCGGCGCCGGCGGGCAGTAACTCCATCTCGCGGGCGATATCTGCCACGGCCAGCCCTCGGTCTAGTGCGCGCTGGGCATCGCGAACCATTGCTCGTATCGCTTGATCCTCCAGCCTGTCCGCCATGATCGAAGCCTTCCGGGCAATCATGGCGGCCAGCGCAGCGGGGAAGGGCGCGTGCTTAGGCCTGGCGTAGTCGTCTTTCATCGTTTCAAACCTCCATAATCACAATTTGCGGATACGGGGTGCAGGCGGCGCACCCCGTGGCCTGTAGCGGAATATGTGAATCTTGAAATCTAACGCCCGTCTGGTCGGGACTTGCTCAAAACACCTTCCGATCTAACTTTCTATTCCTCGCAGCTGGTGGAGTGGTGATCGGCCTGCGCGCCATACGCCCCGTGGCCTGTAGCGATAAGCGCATGAACGCTCATCAATAGCGGGTCAATCCAGCAATGGCGCAGATCTGCTCCATCGAGATATGAGCAAATCTGCTCACACCTGAGCGCACCTACCGACTGCTTAACGGTGCTTTAACGGG
Source organism: Pseudomonas sp. CFSAN084952 (assembly GCF_009648855.1). NCBI lineage: Bacteria > Pseudomonadati > Pseudomonadota > Gammaproteobacteria > Pseudomonadales > Pseudomonadaceae > Pseudomonas > Pseudomonas sp. CFSAN084952. The sequence goes on from NZ_CP045767.1 coordinate 5,823,746, forward strand.
TTGTTAACGTTAAAACCGGGGGGTGTCGTTTCCAGGCACGACCCCCCTACTGCTGCTTATGGGTAAGTAACGGTGCGAGCGTTACTTGTCCGTTACCCCCGCAGGATCTGCACCCCGTGCCTGGCTCGGATTTGAGCCATCACGACAGGTCAGCGGTAGGCCATCGCCACCGCACCACCTCCAGTGCCTCAGCACGCGTCATCGGCTCCCCGATCATCGTGCATAGAGGCTTGCCGTCGAGCGTCACCTGCCAGTGGCAGCGCCGCTCAATGCCGTCATTCGATGCCAGCTCCGCCAGCAGCTCGAGGCGGTGGTTTTTGATGTAGGCCCGCACCTGGTCATTGAGCTTGCTGGCCGGCGATACCCGGACACGCTTTCCGCTCAATTTCGCCACAAATCCAAGGTTGAGCAGGTAGGCGAGGGCGGCCATCAGACCTCCTCCGCGTCGTCGTCTGCAAAGCTTGGCATTGGTGCCCCATCACCAGATTTCTCCCATTCGTGCCCTTTTTCTCCATTCGTGCCCATGTCTAAGGCTGGGCACGAGTCGGGGCACGAGGGCACGAGTGGAGGAAATGCCGAGAAAGGACCGGCGGCCTGTGGCAGAGACCAGAGGGTTTTAATCTCCTTTCCGAAACCCTCACGTGCTGTCACTACTGACAGTTTTTCGCGAGCGGTGCGAGTCTGTTTCGCGCTGTATCCGTTCTCCGCCATCAAGCTTTTCACTTGCTTGCCGGTCATCGGCCCGTCCTTGAGGATTCGTTTCAATGCCTCTGACGGATCGTCGTCATCTATGTGCGTGTCATCGTCGGGGCCTTCCACGTCGCCAAGGATCTCCCGCGCCGATCCCTCGATCAGATCGCCCCAGGCAACGTGCGTTGTCTCGATCTCCCCAGGAATGGTGCAGGGCTCGATCGTGTACGAGACGCCGCCTTCGTCGGTGCCGATGTTGGACTTGGCCCGCGCCAGCACCCGGGCGTCAGAATCTTGCTGCTTGGCGGCAACCAGTACCGTCCGGGCGAGCGCCGAGAACGCTTGCGATCCGATCACCCGATCTGCCGGCGATGAACCGGCACCGCCCTTGGCGAAGTGGCTGATGCCGACCACGGCGCAGAGATTGGCCTCAGCAAAGTCCACCACGCCCTGTAGGCCGCGCCGAACATCATTGGCCTTGTGCATATCCCCCTTCACAGCACTGACCACGGGATCGAGCATCAGCAGCGACACGCCGCCCAGGTCGCGAACCGTGTCTCGTAGCAGCCCTATATCGTTTGAAGGGTCGAATGGATCGGCCTCTCCCTGGGCATTCGTGCGGCCCTGGATGATGTGGACGCGGGACAGGTCGGCGCCGGCGGCGATCAGGCGCGGCACCAGTGTGTCCGCCGGGTCGTCCTCGCTCGACCAGATAAGCGCATTGCCGCGCTCCTGGCAGAGCTCTCCGTCTGGCCAGCGCCCTCCAGTGGTGATGGTTGCAATAAGGCTGATGAGTAGCGTGGTTTTCCCGGTACCGCCCGCGCCAGCCAAAATGTGCAGCTTCCCTTTCGCCAACCAGCCAGGCCATAGCCAACGAATGGCCAGAGGCTTTATGTCTGCGGCGCTTACCGCGTTCACCTTCCAAACCGCCGGGGTGGTGGGCACAGCTTTCAGCCCAAGCGCCTGGAGTGGGTCCGTGGCATCGGTCCATTGCTCTGCAAATCGGTCCTTGTTCATTTGACCCCCAGGCGCTGCTTGGCGAGGTTGAAGCGCTGCAGGTCGTCGCCTTCCAGCGTTCCCTTGTCGAGCAGGGCCTTTCCGATCAGGTAGACGGCCCGCTCATGCTTAACGGCGGCGGCACTGGGTCCGCGTCGGGCGGTGGACGAGCCCGGAAACAGATCCCGGAACTCCAGGCCGATGGCCGTCAAAATGCTTTGCGTGGTGCAGCCGGCCCAGCACTTGAGCAGAACTGTTCCCTTCGACGTTTCAGTAATTGCCAGGCTCGGGCTCTTGTCGTCATGCGCCGGACAGCACGCTTTCCACTTGTTGGCGCCAGCTGGTTTAACTTTGTCGAGGCAACTAAGTACTTTATCCAGGCAAGCCGATCCCGCCGGCGCAAGTGCGCCGTTTTGAATATTCATGATCAGCCCCTTTTAAGGATGGGTTGTTCTGCTAAGGATTTGAATCGAAGGCGGGCATCATCTGCATGTCCGGCGGATTCGTTACTTAGATGCCGTATGAGGTTAGCCAGCGTTAAAATGTCGGGTTTTATTTCGCATTGACTTGTAATAGATGCCTCAATCGACATTGCCAAGGCTTCTATCCACTCGGAGTATCCACGGGCTACATAAAGTTGAAATTCCGCATCGACGGCAACTTGTGAAATGCTGCCTGGCTTAGTTTGAGTGCTCACTGGACACCTCCAACGTTTACGGCAGCATGAGCAGCGCCCGTGTAACGATGTGGCCAGAGGAAGTTACGACTATCGAACATGATAGATTCAAGACGACGCTCAATCTCAGTAGCTACCGGATTATTGAAACCCCCAAGTTCCGGAATAACTTGACCCATGAGGATTGAGTAAAGCTCTTTGAAAGTGGCGCGAGCATCATTCATCCTTGCCATGTCTTCGGGGCTTATGAGCACTTCGCGTACTACGTCGCCTTCGAGCAGCAAAATAGCCGGGAGGTTGTTCATTGGGCACCCCCTGAGCATTCCAAGGTGCGGGCCTGGGCCATGTGGTGGTTGTAGCGTTTCAAACGGACGGATAAGGACGAGTTTGCGCGAAGCGCGCTCAGTGCCATGCGGCGGTGAGCAAGTGCGCGGATTTTGGATGTGACAATAGTGGTCATGGTCGAGCTCCTTGATTTGGGGAGCTGCCACTGATCGTCGCCAAACGATTAAAGGTGGCAGCTGTGCGCAGGTTGGCGAACCGGGAATCAAGGAACCCGGCAGACCCGAAGGTCTCCCGCGCACAGCCACCATAAACAGGATGTGCGGGCACAAAAAAAGCGCCTGCAATCGTGATGGGGGCGCCTGTGCGCCTTGAATTCATCGGGTCGCCAAACCCGGTCACTGAATTTGCAGTGACGGGCAAACCATACCGAGGACCATGATTGCTTGCAACCGAATCTATCGACCGTTCGTCGCCGATCTTTAGGGCGGTTTTTTCATTCGTGCCCTCTCGTGCCCCATTCGTGCCGGAGAAAAAAGTAGGGCACGAATGGAAAAAAAGGGCACGAATGGAGGAAAGGGCATTCATCACGCAACCTCGGAGCGGCATTCAGCAATGCGCTCGTCGCACCAGGTAAGCACCTCGGATTCGATCCAGACGACGCTCTTGGGGCCTAGGGTGACCTGCTTGGGGAATTTGCCAGCGGCGACACGGCGGTAAATCTCGGTGCAGGATAGGCCGGTGATCGACTCTACTTCCTGGCGCTTGATAAAGCGGCGTGCTGGGGCGGTGGTGTTGGTAGCGTTTGCCATCGTCTGCGCCTCCTGGGGCGGTATTGGTAATCGACGATGGCAATGCTGGCTGGTAGGAGGCGGTGCTGATAGATCGGTGTGCCGCGCAAACCGTACAGTTTGCCAAGCATAATGTACGGTTTGCAGTGCAGGCCGTAGTCAACTCACGAGCGAATGCTTTCGTGAATTCGAATCCATTCTTGTAGTGTCCGCTCTTTGATTCCGTCTCGCCTGGCTATGATGCGGCAGAAGTCGGAGCGGTTCTTGTACGCTGAAGATGTTTCGTCCCACTCCGCCAGCAGCGTGGTCTTTACCTTGTTCGTCGAGGCATGACGTTTATTCGCTCGTTCACTGGCTATGTTTGATGCGATTTGTCCTTGCCTTTCAAAAGATCGGTTTAGCGCGTATATGGAGGCCAGCTCTCCATATGTTCTCAGAATCAGTTCATATACTTCAAACGCTTCTTTGATCTTATCTTTACTATATAGCCAACACATCAAATCGTATTGATATACCAATAGGCTTGTTTTCTGCCAGTAGTCAAAATCTCCAAACGAGGCATGGATAGATAACGTGGTTAACTTTTCAATGGCTGTCGTCGCGGATGCGCGGCGGCTTGGAAGGGTTATCTCAGCAGCTATTGCGATTAGCTCTAAGTCTGCCTCTATGATATCGCCTACGTTTGCGCCAACTTGGATCGCAGGTACATTCTTCCAAGCGTCTTCATCCTCCAAGCCTAATGCAATGTGTGCCAGCTCCTCAAAGCAGAACGATAGAGTGTCTGTAAATTGATCTTGAATATTCGAAAGGTTAGAGCTTTCAAATGAATTGAATGAGTCTAGCTGCTCGTAAAGTTTTTCAAGGTCTATATATCGGAAGTATTCGCAAAGCATTAGCACGCCCTCATCAATTTTATATTTGAGTTTGCGCCAGCACATAGCGCGTCGATTGAGTCAGCCCATGCCTGCATCATCCCGCGGCGCTGCTCCAGGTAGTTGGCGTGGTTGTAGGTGTCGCGGATGCCGTCGCTGTCGCCGTGGGCCAGCTGCCGCTCGATCCAATCCTTGTTGTAGCCACGTCCGTTCAGCTCGGTGGAGAGCAGGTGCCGGAACCCGTGGCCGGTCTGGCGGTTCTCGTAGCCCATGATGCGCAGCGCCTTGTTCACGGTGTTCTCGCTCATTGGACGATCTGGGTTCTGCTGGCCGGCGAAGACGAGCGGGTATTCGCCGGTGATCGGCTTGATCTGGCGCAGGATCTCCACGGCCTGGCTTGGCAGTGGGACGACGTGCGGCCGGCGAGCCTTCATCCGCTCTTTCGGGATTGTCCAGGTGGCGGATTCCAGATCGAACTCAGACCAGGGCGCCGCGCGCAGCTCCCCCGGCCGCACGGCTGTCAGCACCAGCAGGCGGATGGCGTAACGGGTCAGCGTGTTGATGTTGGCGCTTTCGCACCTGGTCAGCAGCTCAGGCAGTTCAGATAGGGCGACGTGGGGGTGATGGCGGGGTGCTCGTGCAGGCGCGGCCACCACGTCCAGGTCTGTGGCTGGATTCGTCTCTACGACACCCTTGGCCAGGCCGTAGCGGAATATCTGGTGCAGCCATTGGCGGATCTTGCCGGCGGCGTTGAGCGTGCCTCGGGCCTCGACCTTGCGCACCAGCTCCACCAGGTCGGGCCGGGTGATGTCTTTGAGCGTGCGCGAGCCAATGCCCGGGATCAAATCATTCTCCAGGTACAGCTTGGCCTTGTAGGTGGTGCTCTCTGCTCAGCGCGGTGCGTTGTAGGCGAACCACTCTCGCGCCAGCGTCTCGAACGTCAGCCCTTCGACCTTCTGCGCCTGTCTGGTGGATTTGCGCTCCTGGGCTGGGTCTTTGCCCTCGGAAATCAACTGACGTGCCTCAGATCGCTTACGGCGGGCCTGCAGCAATGTCACTTCCGGGTAGGAGCCGAACGCCAGGCGATTCTCTTGGCCTAGGTGCCGGTACTTGAGGCGCCAGAGCTTGGAGCCGGTGGGCATCACTTCGAGGTACAAGCCTTCGCCGTCAGCGAGTTTGTAGGGTTTCTCCCTGGGCTTGGCAGCCTTGAGGGCGGAATCGGTCAGAGGCGTGACTTTCAGGGCCATGGAGCACCATTTTGGGGGCATGCGAGATGACCGAACCGGTCATGCCCCCAACTCTGCCCCCAAAACTTTGGGCTGGCAAGGTAGGTATGGGGAATCGTAGGCAATAAAAAACCGGCGCTAGGGCCGGTTTTCTAAGGGTTTCAGGTGTTTTCGGAAGCACCTGAAAAGAATTCATGGTGCCCAGAGACGGAATCGAACCGCCGACACGGGGATTTTCAATCCCCTGCTCTACCGACTGAGCTATCTGGGCAACGGGGCGCATTAAACGGGTTTTTCAGGGGGTCGTCAAGCAAGTTTTCAAAAAATATTTAATTATTACCGTCGCTTACGTGCCGACCCCGGTTTTTGATCAATTATTGAGCAGGTGGGACGTAGCCTTCGGCCTGGGCGTATTCCTCGCCGGAAAAGAACTTGTCCATTTCGCCCTGCAGGTATTTGCGGTCTTCGGCGTTCATCATGTTCAGGCGTTTTTCGTTAATCAGCAGGGTCTGGTGTTTTTGCCAGTCGGCCCACGCCTGGGCGGAAACGTTATCGTAGATGTCCTGGCCTTTGGCACCCGGAAAAGGGGCACGTTCCAGGGCTGGCAGTTCTTCTTTGTACTTACGGCACATAACGGTGCGGGTCATGACGAAACTCCTGCGTTCAATACGTCGGCCGCGCGCTTGAGCAATGTTTTTACCGGGGCGGCAAGGCCCAGGCGCGGCGGGGTGGCGAGGTTATACCAGAGCCAGTCGGCCTCGGCCACGTGATGGGCGGTTTCCTCGACCTGGACCAGCCAGGGTTCGATGGCCAACTGGAAGTGGCTGAAGGTGTGGATCAGCCCCGGCAGTTCCTGATGCTTGCCCAGCGCGAGTGCATGCTGGTTGGCCAGGTGGTCAAGGTCGCCCAGGTCATCCAGCTCCGGCAAGCTCCACAAGCCGCCCCACAAGCCCGTAGACGGGCGACGGTAAAGCAGGATCGCGCCCTCGGCGTTCGCCAGCATCGGCATCAGCGTGCGCTTTTGCGGGATGGTCTTGCGCGGCTTGGGGATCGGGTAGCGCGTCTCCAGGCCGAGCATGTGGGCTTCGCAGCCTTTTTCCAGCGGGCACAACAAGCAACTGGGTTTGCTGCGGGTGCAGAGCGTGGCGCCCATGTCCATCATTGCCTGGGTGTAGGCGTTGACGCGGGTATGGGGTGTAAAGCGCTCTGCGGTGGCCCACAGCTGCTTGGCCACCTTGGGCTCGCCAGGGTAACCCTCTTGCGCGGTAAAGCGCGCCAGCACGCGTTTGACGTTGCCGTCTAGGATCGGCGCGCGCAGGCCCATACTCAGGCTGGCAATCGCGCCAGCGGTGGACAGGCCGATGCCCGGCAGCTCGGTGAGCTTTTCGACGTCGCGGGGAAACTCACCGCCGTATTCGGCGACAACGATCTTGGCGGTTTTTTGCAGGTTACGCGCCCGGGTGTAGTAGCCCAGGCCCGTCCACAGGTGCAGCACTTCGTCTTCCGGCGCGGCGGCCAGGGCTTTGACCGTGGGCAGAGACGCCATGAAACGGTCGAAATAATTGAGCACGGTGCTGACCTGGGTCTGTTGCAGCATGATCTCCGACACCCACACTCGGTACGGCGTGATGCCCTGTTGCCAGGGCAGGTCGTGGCGGCCGTGGCGGTCGTACCAGTCCAGCACCGCCTGTGAAAACTGCTCGTTTTTCATCGGTTGAACAGGCCTTTCAATGCGTCTTTGAGCTTGGGATTAACCTTGTCGAGTTTCTCTTCCAGCTTCTCGTTCAGGCGATTGCCGGCCGCCTTGAGGGCGACCTGGCCCAGGCCGTCCTTGTCCAGACGGCAGGCCTTGGCGCCCAGCTCCAGCGGGCCACGGCAGCGCAGCGGTACCTCAATGCCCTGGAAGTTGGCGCCGACCTGGCAAGCCGGGTCCGGCACGTCGCGCTTGTCGCCTTCAACGATGATGCCGACGCGGTAGTCCATGCCCAGCACACGTAAATCCACATCACCGTTGCCGTTGAGCGTCAGGCCAGGAATGCGCACTTTCAGGTCGGGGTTGCTGGCCACGCCGTTACGGAACGTGAGGTTGCCGCGCAGTTCCTGGAAGGGCGTGTCCTTGCCGCCTGGCGTGGTGCTCAGGGTCTTGCGGTTGAGCAGGGCGATGCCGGTACACAGTTGCTGCTCAATGTTGGCATTGAGCAGCACACCGTTGTTGATCACGAGGCTGGCGTTGCCGTTGAGGCTGTCGATCAGGGCCTTCTGGCTGTTGCCGCGGCCGCTGAGGTTGCTGTCGAGGGTGAGCTGGCCTTTGACCGGCGGAGTTTTCCCTTGGGCCTGCAGGATGCGTTCAACAGGTACCTGCTTGATGTGGCTTTGCAGGGCCAGCACTGGCGTGTCCTGGCGCACGTCGAGTGTGCCGTTGGCCTGGAACGTGCCGTTGTAGAGGCCGCCGCTAAGGGTGTCGAGCTTGAGTTGCCCGTCAATGCCGGAGGCTTTAAGCACCGCATTTTGAATGGGCAATTGGCTAAGGGTCAGCTCGCCAAAGGTCAGGTCTGCATTCACGTCCAGACTGCGCAGGCGCGTCAGCGGCAGCAGTTTGTCATTGCTCCAGGCACCTTTGGTCGGCGCCTCGGGCAATGGTGTGTTGCCGCCTGCCGCCATGGCGCCGGCCTCGCTGCTCTGTACTTCGGCCTGGCGTGCAGCGGTTGCACCTTTAGCGGCTTCGGATTTGGCCGGCAGGTAATTGTCGGCATTGAAGGTATCGCCTTTGAGCTGCACACGCAGGGACTGCTTGGCGAAATCATCCACGGCGACGCGGCCGGTGAAGGTGCTGCCATCGAGCTTCAGGTTCAGGTCTTCCAGGGCGACGCTGGTGGGCGTGCCCTTGAGGCGGCTCACCAGCTCGACCTTGCTCAGGCTACCTGGGGCCATGGCTGGCAGTGGGTGGCCGATGCTCTCAAGAAACTTGGCCAGGTCAAACTGGGCAACCGACAGGGCGCCGCTGATCTGCGGGGTTTTGTCCAGGTCATTGGCTTTCAGTTCGCCCAAGGCGCGCAATTGGTTGGCCGCCAGTTTCAGGTTGGTCCATTCGGCGACGTTGGCCGCCAGGTCCACCAGCAGTTGGCCCTGGGTAGAGAAGCTCACGGTCTTGCCTTGCAGCGGCTCGCCGGTGGCTTCACCGCTTAAGCGCATGTCTTCGAACTGGTAGCGCTTGAGGGCCCGCTGGATGCGCAAGTTGCCGTTCAGCTCGGTCTTGACCCGCATCAGCGGCTGGTTGCTACCCAGGAACGCCGTGAGTTTCAGCGGAATGCTGGCGCCTTCGTGGATGGCTCCGGCGCTCAGTTGGATGCTCTCGGCACTCAATTGCTTGCCGGTCTGTTCATCGGTGTACTCAACACGAGCGTTGTTGATGGTCAGGCTGTCGATGTCCAGGCGGATCGGCTGCGGCGGCTTTTCCGGCTTGGTTTCAGCCACGGGTTCGACTGGCGCGGGAGCGGGGGTGCCTGTGGTTTCGTCGGGCAGGTTCTTGCCGATGTCTTCCCAGTTGCCGTGGCCCTGTTTGTCGCGGTTCAGGCGCAGGTTCAAGCCCTCGACACGCACATCGCTCATCTGCACTTCGCGGCGCAGCAGTGGCAGTACGCGTACCGACAGGCCGAGCATCTGCAAGTCGGCGAAAGGTTGGGTGGGTGCGGTCAGGGTCGCGACGCTGGCCTCGTGCAGTTCCAGGCCCAGCCAGGGGAAAAGGCTCCAGCCGATATCGCCATTGAGCGTCAGCTCGATGTGGGCCTTGTCGCGGGCTATCTGGCGAATTTCTTCTTTGTAGTCGTTGGGATCGAAAAGGTGGGTCAGGGCAAAGCCGAGCGCCACAATGATCAGCAACAGCCCCAGAAGTACCAGACCCAGGATTTTGCCGAACGCTTTCATGGGCGAGTCCTTGTATGTCGAATTCAAAATTTAGCCGCAGAGTATAACGCCCGAAGGCCGGCGTCAGTTCACGGATCGTTACATTGTATCCACCGGCGTGGAAATGGGATTTTGACGTCAGAAAAATACAGATAATCCAAAAAAGGTAGTGGCAGTTTGATTTTTCTGTCATCCACTGGTGCTAATCTCTGCACGTTCGTCCGCCTTCTGCGACTTAAGGTCGCGCCTAAAAGGGAGCTTCACTCAACAAAACGGCCACGCTTTGCGTGCAAGGCCGAGGGAGAGAGCGCCTGACGGACGCATACCAATAACTGGGGGAAACACCAATGAGCACTAGCACTGTGGCCGGCACTGCCGCCGCACAGCCTGCGTTCCTGTCCAAGGAGCGCATCATCGCCAAGCCGGGCTTCAACCGCTGGCTGGTTCCACCGGCCGCCCTGGCCATCCACCTGTGCATCGGCATGGCCTACGGCTTCTCGGTGTTCTGGCTGCCGTTGTCCAAGGCGCTGGGTATCACCGCACCGGTGGCCTGCGCGCCGGACATGAGCTTTATCGCCCAAGTCTTCTCGTCCCAATGTGACTGGCCCATCTCCATGCTGGGCTGGATCTACACCCTGTTCTTCATCTTCCTGGGCTGCTCGGCAGCGATCTGGGGCGGCTGGCTGGAACATGCCGGGCCACGCAAGGCCGGCGTTGTCTCGGCGTTGTGCTGGTGCGGTGGCCTGCTGATCTCGGCGCTGGGTATCTATACCCACCAGATCTGGCTGATGTGGATCGGCTCCGGTGTCATTGGCGGTATCGGCTTGGGCCTGGGCTATATCTCGCCCGTTTCGACCTTGATCAAGTGGTTCCCGGACAAGCGCGGCATGGCGACCGGCATGGCGATCATGGGCTTCGGCGGCGGCGCGATGGTGGGTGCGCCCCTGGCTGCGGCACTGATGGGCCATTTCTCTTCGCCCACCAGCGTGGGCGTATGGCAGAGCTTTGTGGTCATGGCGGCGATTTACTTCGTGTTCATGATCGGTGGCGCCCTGCTGTATCGCGTACCGCCGACCGGCTGGAAGCCTGAGGGCTGGACCGCGCCGGCGAAAAAAGCCAGCAATGCGATGATCACTCACCGTCACGTGCATGTGAATGTGGCGTGGAAAACCCCGCAGTTCCGCCTGGTATGGCTGGTGCTGTGCCTGAACGTGTCTGCCGGTATCGGCATCTTGGGCATGGCCTCGCCGCTGCTGCAGGAAGTGTTCGGCGGTAAGTTGTTGGGTGTTGATGTGCCATTCGGCCAATTGGATGCGGGCCAGTTGGCCTCCATTGCAGCCATTGCCGCTGGTTTTACCGGCCTGTTGAGCCTGTTCAACATCGGTGGCCGGTTCTTCTGGGCCTCGTTCTCTGACTACCTGGGGCGTAAAAATACCTACTTCGTGTTCTTCGCCCTGGGCTTTGCCCTGTACGCGCTGATCCCGAACCTGGGGCATCTGGGCAACGTGGCGCTGTTTGTGGCGGCGTTCTGCATCATCCTGTCGATGTACGGCGGTGGTTTTGCCACGGTTCCGGCCTACCTGGCCGACCTGTTCGGCACCCAGATGGTTGGCGCGATCCACGGTCGCCTGTTGACCGCCTGGGCCGCTGCGGGCGTGTTGGGCCCGGTGCTGGTGAACTACCTGCGTGAATACCAGTTGAGCATCGGCGTTGAACGCGCCGCGGCCTACGACATCACCTTGTACATCCTCGCCGGCTTGCTGGTGCTGGGCTTCATCTGCAACCTGCTGGTGCGCCCGGTGGCCGATAAGTACTTCATGACTGATGCAGAACTTGCCGCCGAACAGGCGCTGGGCCATGACAAAGGTGCCGATGCCACCACCGTGCTGGAGTGGAAGGCCTCCGCCGCCAGCAAGCCGCTGGCGATTGCCGCGTGGCTGGTAGTGGGTATTCCGCTGGCGTGGGGTGTGTGGGTGACCCTGCAGAAGACGGCGGTACTGTTCCACTGACACCGCAATAAGGGTGGGCCCGGCTCCTGTGGGGCCGGGCTAATGTGGGAGCTGGCTTGCCTGCGATACAGGCACCTCGGTGTACCAGTTGCCTCGCAGTGATGCTATCGCAGGCAAGCCAGCTCCCACAAAAGCCAGCTCCCACATAAGCCCATGCTCACATGTATGCACATGTCTATCCCCGACATTCCTCGCTCCAACTCGTCAGTCTTATCCCCTTCGTTGTTTCTGTTTAGCGCCTGCGCCCCTATAATGGCTGCCTTTTTCGCCCAATGATTTTGCGGAGCTGGTGATGGCCGAACGTAAGGCATCTGTCGAGCGCGACACTCTGGAAACCCAGATCAAAGCCTCGATCAACCTGGATGGCACCGGAAAGGCCCGATTCGATATCGGTGTCCCTTTTCTTGAGCACATGCTGGACCAGATCGCCCGTCACGGGCTGATCGACCTGGATATCGTCGGCAAAGGCGACCTGCATATCGACGACCACCACATGGTGGAAGACGTGGGCATCACCCTCGGCCAGGCGTTTGCCAAGGCCATCGGCGACAAAAAAGGCATCCGTCGCTACGGCCATGCCTATGTCCCGTTGGATGAAGCGCTGTCCCGGGTGGTCATCGACTTCTCCGGCCGCCCGGGTTTGCAGATGCACGTGCCTTACACCCGCGCGAACGTGGGCCGTGGCTTTGACGTTGACCTGTTCCAGGAATTCTTCCAGGGCTTTGTCAACCACGCACTGGTCAGCCTGCACATCGACAACCTGCGCGGCACCAACACCCACCACCAGATCGAAACCGTGTTCAAGGCTTTCGGCCGCGCGTTGCGCATGGCTGTGGAAGTCGATGAGCGCATGGGCGGGCAAATGCCGTCGACCAAGGGCGTTCTGTAATGCAGACGGTCGCGGTTATCGATTACGGCATGGGTAACCTGCACTCGGTGGCCAAGGCCCTTGAGCATGTAGGTGCCGGCAAGGTGCTGATCACCAGCGATGCCAACGTGATTCGCGAAGCCGACCGCGTGGTGTTTCCTGGCGTTGGCGCGATTCGCGATTGCATGGCCGAGATCCGCCGCCTGGGCTTTGACAGCCTGGTGCGCGAAGTCAGCCAGGACCGCCCCTTCCTCGGTATCTGCGTGGGCATGCAAGCTTTGCTCGACAGCAGTGAAGAGAACGGCGGTGTCGACTGCATCGGGGTGTTTCCGGGCCAGGTGAAGTTCTTCGGCAAAGACCTGCATGAAGAGGGCGAGCACCTCAAAGTCCCGCACATGGGCTGGAACGAAGTGCGCCGCACCGTCGACCACCCGCTGTGGCACGACATCCCGGACATGGCGCGTTTCTACTTCGTGCACAGCTACTATATCGCCGCCGGTAACCCGCGCCAGGTGGTGGGTGGCGGGCATTACGGCGTCGATTTTGCCGCCGCGCTGGCCGATGGTTCGCGCTTTGCCGTGCAGTTCCACCCGGAGAAGAGCCATACCCATGGCCTGCAATTGCTGCAGAACTTCGCCGCGTGGGATGGTCGCTGGTAATGGCCAAGAAACCGAAGCCGCCGATCTTGAACCTCACGCCCGAGCAGGAGCGTGCGGCCACCGACAAGATCAAACGTTTCATGGAAGACCGCTTCGAGCTCAAGCTGGGTTCGTTCGAGGTCGCCGAGATTCTTGAGCTGTTCACCACCGAAGTGGCGCCGCATTATTACAACAGGGCGGTTTTCGACACGCAGACGCTCCTTAAGGAAAGGTTCGAAAGCATCGAAAGCGACTTGTGGTCGCTTGAGAAACCCTGATTTCCCAAGCATTGCTGAATATCGAATAAGGTTTGCCAGATGCTGATTATCCCCGCTATCGATCTCAAGGACGGCGCTTGTGTCCGCCTGCGCCAAGGCCGCATGGAAGATTCCACGGTGTTCTCCGATGACCCGGTGAGCATGGCTGCCAAATGGGTAGAAGGGGGCTGCCGTCGTCTGCATCTGGTGGACTTGAACGGCGCCTTCGAAGGCCAGCCGGTCAATGGCGAGGTGGTCACCGCCATCGCCAAACGCTACCCGAACCTGCCGATCCAGATCGGCGGTGGTATCCGCTCCCTGGAAACCATCGAGCACTACGTCAAGGCGGGCGTGAGCTACGTGATCATCGGCACCAAGGCCGTGAAAGACCCGGCCTTCGTCGCCGAAGCCTGCCGCGCGTTCCCCGGCAAGGTTATCGTCGGCCTGGATGCTAAAGACGGCTTTGTTGCCACCGATGGCTGGGCTGAAATCAGCACCGTGCAGGTGATCGACCTGGCCAAACAGTTCGAAGCCGACGGCGTGTCTGCCATCGTTTATACCGACATCGCCAAAGACGGCATGATGCAGGGCTGCAACGTTCCGTTCACCGCAGCCCTGGCAGCGGCCACCAAGATTCCGGTGATCGCCTCGGGCGGCATTCACAACCTGGGTGACATCAAGTCGCTGCTGGACGCCAAGGCTCCCGGCATTATCGGCGCCATCACCGGCCGTGCGATCTATGAAGGTACCCTGGACGTCGCCGAAGCTCAGGCTTACTGCGACGCCTACAACGGCTGAGGACTGACCATGGCGCTGGCCAAACGCATCATCCCTTGCCTGGACGTCGACAACGGTCGTGTGGTCAAGGGCGTCAAGTTCGAGAACATCCGTGATGCCGGCGACCCGGTAGAAATCGCCCGTCGCTACGATGAGCAAGGTGCCGACGAGATCACCTTCCTCGACATCACCGCCAGCGTCGATGGCCGCGACACCACGCTGCATACCGTCGAGCGCATGGCCAGCCAGGTATTTATCCCGCTGACCGTGGGCGGTGGCGTGCGCACCGTGCAAGACATCCGCAACCTGCTTAATGCCGGTGCGGACAAGGTCTCGATCAACACCGCCGCCGTGTTCAACCCTGAGTTTGTCGGCGAAGCCGCGCAACACTTCGGCTCGCAATGCATCGTGGTGGCTATCGACGCCAAAAAGGTGTCCGGCCCGGGCGAAACCCCGCGCTGGGAGATCTTCACCCACGGCGGGCGCAAGCCTACCGGGCTGGACGCGGTGGAGTGGGCGATGAAGATGGAAGGCCTGGGCGCCGGTGAAATCCTGCTGACCAGCATGGACCAGGACGGCATGAAAAACGGTTTCGACCTGGGCGTCACCCGCGCCATCAGTGATGCCCTGGGCATCCCGGTGATCGCGTCGGGCGGCGTCGGCAACCTGCAACACTTGGCCGATGGCGTGCTCGAAGGCCATGCCAGCGCGGTGCTGGCGGCGAGTATTTTTCACTTTGGTGAATACACCGTGCCCGAGGCCAAGGCCTATATGGCGGCGCGCGGTATCGTCGTGCGCTAAACGCTGCTGGACACCATGGCAGGCTCGCGGCACTCTCTGCGCTTGCCATGGATTCCGGTAGCCTTCATGTTCAAACACCTGCTGCTCGCCCTCGCCAGTTCCTCCATGTTCATGGCGGCTACGGCACACGCCGAACAACCGTCTGACGCCTCCCTGGTGTTGCTGACGGAAAATTTTCCGCCCTACAACATGGCGAAAAACGGCAAGAACTTCGCCAAGGACGAGAACATCGAAGGCATCGCCGTAGACATCATGCGCGAAACCTTCCAGCGTGCCGGCATTTCCTACAACCTGACCCTGCGCTTCCCGTGGGAACGAATCTACAAGCTCGCCCTGGAAAAACCCGGTTACGGTGTGTTTGTGATGGCGCGTCTGCCAGACCGTGAAGCCTTGTTCAAATGGGTCGGCCCCATCGGCCCGGATGATTGGGTACTGCTGGCCAAGGCCGACAGCAAGATTCAGCTAGAAAGCCTGGAGCAAGCGCGCCGCTACAAGATTGGCGCCTACAAAGGCGACGCCATTGCCGAAAGCCTCGACAAGCAGGGGCTCAAGCCGATGGTCGCCCTGCGTGACCAGGACAATGCGCAAAAGCTCATGGAAGGCCAGATCGACCTGTGGGCCACCGGCGATCCTGCCGGGCGTTACCTGGCGCGGCAGGTGGGGGTAAACGGGCTCAAGACGGTGTTGCGGTTCAACAGTGCGCAGCTTTACCTGGCGTTGAACAAGGACGTGCCGGATGAGGTGGTGGCCAGGCTCCAGGCCGCATTGGATGAGTTACGCAACAGCGGCCGTATAGACGAAATCATGGCGCGTTACCTCTGAAGTCGGCAGGATGAACATGATCAACAATGTGGGAGCGGGGTTGCCCGCGATAACATTGGATCAGCCAATACCTGTGTGACCGACACTCCGCCATCGCGGGCAAGCCCGCTCCCACAGTAGATCTTTGCGATCTTCCTTAACGGTAAATACCGTCCTTGCCATGCCCGGCCATCGCCCGATTACTGCGCACGCTGATCATCAACTTGATATCGATCCACTCCACGCCCTGGGCCTTGAGCTTGGGCAATTCGCGCTCCAGCACCGCCAGCGTCTGTGGGTAAGGATGCCCGATCATGACTGCCGAACCCTGCTTATGTGCCAGTTTGATCGCGGTCTGCAGTTGCGTGGTAATCGCTGCCTCGGTGCGTTCGTCATCGAGAAATACATCCCGCGACACATGGGCCAAACCGATCTTCTGTGCCTCGGCGGCGGCGACGGTTTGCGCACTGGTGCGGCTGTCGACGAAGAACTTGTGACGCCGTTGCAACTCACCCATCAGCCAGGCCATCGCTACCGGTTGTGCAGTCATGCGGCTGCCCATGTGGTTGTTGATACCGGCGGTGTAGGGCACGGCTTCAAATGCCGCGTCCAGGCGCTTGCCCAGTTCTTCGATGGACAGCTCCGGGTGCCAGGCGAATGGGCCGGTGGCCGGGTCCATAGGCATGTGCAGGATCACGATCTTGCCAGCCTTGTGGGCCTCACGGGCGAATTCGGCGGCGTGGGGCGTGTCCGGCATGATGGCGGCGGTCACCGGGCCGGGTAGCGCAAGCACGCGACGATCCCGAGGCAGGTTTTGCCCCAGGTCGTCGATGATAAGCGTCAGGTAGGCTTTGTGCGGTTCGCCGGCAGGGGCCGCTTGAGCGACCCCTGCCAGGCTGCACAGCACAGCGAAGATCAGGGCAAAGCGCATGATCAACGGCTGCGGGTGATGCTCAAGCCCTTGAGCAGGCTGAGTGCCTGGGCCAGTTGGTAGTCATCGTCCTGGGGCATCGGCTTGGCCTTGGCGCGGCTGCCGGTTGGCTGGTCGGCGCCGCCGTTGCCATTGCCCAGGTGACCTTGCAGATCGGCCTCTTTGTAGTATTCGCCATCGATCTCGTTGGTGATCTTGGCGCGGCGTACTTCGATGTCCGGCACGATGCCCTGGGCCTGGATCGAGCGGCCGTTAGGCGTGTAGTACAGCGCCGTGGTGATCTTCAGTGCGCGTTCGTTGTTCAGCGGCAATACGGTCTGCACCGAGCCTTTGCCGAAGCTGGTGGTGCCCATCAGCACGCCGCGCTTGAGGTCTTGCAGGGCGCCGGCGACGATTTCCGAGGCCGAGGCGCTGCCGCCGTTGATCAGCACCGCCAACGGCACGTTTTCGCTCAAGTCGTTGCCGGTGGCCGAGAAGCGCAGTTCGGAGTTGGCAATCCGGCCTTTGGTATAAACGATCAGGCCCTTGGTGACAAAGTGGTCGACCACTTCAACCGCCGACTGCAACACGCCGCCTGGGTTGTTACGCAGGTCAAGCACGATGCCGTTGAGCTTCTTGCCGTTGTCTTTGCGCAGCTTGGCCAGGGCCTTGGCCACTTCGTCGCCGGTCTTGACCTGGAACTGGGTGATACGGATGTAACCGTAGCCCGACTCCAGCAACTGGCTCTTCACGCTCTTGACCGTGATGGTCGCACGGGCCAGGGTCACGTCAAACGGGTTGCCGCCGTCGCGTACCAGGGTGAGGGTGATCTTCTGGCCGAGCTTGCCGCGCATCTTGTCGACGGCTTCGGTCATGGTCTGGCCACGGGTCGGCTGGCCATTGATCTTCACGATCAGGTCGCCGGCCTGGATGCCGGCCTTGGACGCTGGGGTGTCGTCGATGGGCGAGACCACTTTGATCTGGCCGTCTTCGGAGCCCACTTCGATGCCCAGGCCGCCGAACTCACCACTGGTGCTTTCCTGCAGCTCGGCGAAATCTTCCGGGCCCAGGTAGGCGGAGTGCGGGTCGAGGTTGCTGAGCATGCCCTTGATGGCATTTTCCAGCAGGGCCTTGTCGTCTACGGGTTCGACATACGCTGCCTTGATCCGGTCCATGACCTCGGCAAAGGTGCGCAGCTCGTCCAGCGGCAATGGCGCCTTGGTCGTCGCAGCCATGGCAGGTGCAGCCGGTGCGGCCTGGTCGGCAAAAGCCAGAGGCGCGCCGATCACCAGAGCGATCGTCAGGGCCAGCGAAGTGAGGCGGGACAAATGCAGCATGTCGAACGAACTCCTAATGTAGATGCGACCCTATCCTTGGGACCGGCACCATTGTGCAGGGTCGCTCGGGCGGCCCTGCTGACGAATAGCAAAGTACAGCGCCGGGGTGTCCTGACCACCACTGTTACCGACAGTGGAGATGGATTCACCGGCTTTTACAACATCACCTGCCGACTTGAGTAGTGTCTGATTGTGGCCGTAAAGGCTCAAATAGCCATTACCGTGGTCAAGAATCACCAGCAAGCCGGCGCCCCGCAACCAATCGGCGAACACCACGCGCCCACCATGCACGGCGTGGACCTGGCTGCCGGCAGAGGCGCTGATCATCACGCCGTCCCACTTGGCACGGGTGTCATCGCCACGGGTTTCCCCAAAGCGTGCCAGTAATCGACCATCAACCGGCCATGGAAGTTTGCCCCGAGCTGAAGCAAAAGGGCCACCGAAGGACTCGCCACTGCTGGAAACCAGCGGGCCAGGGGCTGCACGCGCCGGTTTGCGCGGGGCCGGAGCGTCGCTGGTGGCAGCCAGTTCGGCCTCACGCTGACGCTTTTTTTCGGCTTCCTGCTGGGCGATCAGCGCTTTTTGCCGCGCTTCTTCGGCCTCGCGTGCCTGGCGGGCCAGGGTTTCTTCGATAGTCTTGAGGACTTTGGCCAGGTCGGCCTGGTCCTGCTCGCGGGCCTGGAGCTTGGCGTCGCGGGCTTTTACGTCGCTGTTGAGCTTGGCCAGGGCCTGCTGGCGTTCCTTGCGCACCTTGTCCAACTGATCACGCTGGGTGTCGAGGGCGGTTTTCTGGTCGAGCAGTTGCGATTGCTGGTCGGCAATCTCTTGCTCGACATTGGCCAATTGGCGCAGGGTTTCGTTAAACCCCTTCAATTGCGCCAGGCGTGCCTGGCTCAGGTAGTCGTAATAGGTGAGGGTACGGGCGAATTTTTCCGGGTTCTGCTGGTTGAGCAGCAGCTTGAGGTACTCCTGGCGGCCGCTCTGGTACGCGGCACGGGCCTGGATCGCGATCAGGCGTTGCTGTTCAACGCGTGCGCTCTGGAGTTTTTTTTTCTCAGCGTCGAGTCGCTCCAGTTCCGACTCGCTCTTCTTTAGTTCTTTTTGCAGCTCCTGGACCTGCTTCTCCAGCTTGCCCATCTCGGTTTCCGTGCCGCGCAGGTCTTTCTGCACCCCGGATTTTTCTTCCTGGAGCTTGCCGAGCAGTTTTTTCAGCTCGGTAATGTCCTGACGCGTAGCGTCCAACTGTTGTTGGGTTTGTGCGCGCTCATCGGCAAATGCCGGTTGGAGCAGGCAGACAAGAGCAAGGGTGATCAAGGCGCGAAGCATAGAGGCGGGCGACACCAGGGGAAAAGGACGGCCTAGTATGCCCGCCAAGCGCTGCAAAAAAAACGCCCAATTGGGGCGGTAGGGCAAGATAGCCGCCGAGTGGCGATGGTATGGCAAAAAGACATCTATCAAACACCACAAAACCAATGTGGGAGCGGGCTTGCCCGCGATTGCGGTGGGTCAGCGACATAGATGTCGACTGATTAGCCGCTATCGCGGGCAAGCCCGCTCCCACACTGTTTTGTGGCGTACTTTGGATCAGACCAGGATCGAGGTCCCGGTCATCTCCTTCGGTTGCTCCAGCCCCATCAGTTTCAGCATGGTCGGCGCCACATCCGCCAGCACGCCACCTTCACGCACTTTCAGGTCACGTTTGCCGACATAGATGAACGGTACCGGCTCGGTGGTGTGTGCTGTGTGAGCCTGACCAGTGGATTCGTCGGACATCTGTTCGCAGTTGCCATGGTCGGCGGTGATCAGCGCTTCGCCGCCGACTTTTTCCAGCGCGTCGACGATGCGGCCAACACATTTATCCAGGCATTCCACGGCCTTGACCGCCGCTTCCAGGTTGCCGCTGTGGCCAACCATGTCGCCGTTGGCGTAGTTGACGACGATCACGTCATAACGCTGGTGATCAATGGCGTCGACGATCTTGTCGGTCACTTCCGGTGCGCTCATTTCCGGCTGCAAGTCGTAGGTAGCGACTTTTGGCGACGGGATCAGGATGCGCTCTTCGCCGGGGAACGGCTCTTCGCGGCCACCGGAGAAGAAGAACGTCACGTGGGCGTATTTCTCGGTTTCGGCGATGCGCAGTTGGGTCTTGCCGTTCTTGGACAGGTAGTCGCCCAGCACGTTCTCCAGGCTGCCCGGGGCGAATGCCGACGGGGCCGGGATGTTGGCGGCGTATTGAGTGAGCATGACGAACTCGACCTTCGGCTGGCGCGCGCGTTCGAAGTCCTTGAAGCCTTCATCGACGAACACATGGCTCAGTTCACGGGCGCGGTCGGCGCGGAAGTTCATGAACACCACGGCGTCGCCGTCTTCGACCTTCACCGGTTCGCCGATGGTGGTGGCTTTGACGAATTCATCGCTTTCACCTCGGGCGTAGGCCGCTTCCAGGCCTTCCTGGGCGGTGGCTGCGTTGAATTCGGCCTGGCCGTCGACGATCAGGTTGTACGCCTGGGCGACACGGTCCCAGCGGTTGTCGCGGTCCATGGCGAAGTAACGGCCCACCAGGCTGGCGATACGGCCCTTGCCCAGAGCGGCGAAGGTGGTATCCAGCAGTTCGATGGAGGATTGCGCGCTTTTAGGCGGCGTGTCGCGGCCGTCGAGGAAGGCGTGCAGATAGATTTTGTCAGCGCCGCGCTTGAACGCCAGTTCGGCCATGGCGACCAAGTGATCCTGATGGCTGTGTACGCCGCCGTCCGACAACAGGCCCATGAAGTGCACGGCCTTGCCCGCGGCAACGGCTTTATCGACCGCGGCGCAGATGGTCGGGTTCTCGAAGAACTCGCCATCGCGGATCGCCTTGGTGACACGAGTGAAGTCCTGGTACACCACTCGTCCGGCACCGAGGTTCATGTGGCCGACTTCCGAGTTGCCCATCTGGCCGTCCGGCAGGCCCACGTCCATGCCGGAACCTGAGATCAGGCCGTTGGGCACGGTGGCGGTCAGGCGGTCCAGTACCGGCTTGTTGGCCGAGTACACCGCGTTGTCGTGGTGGCTTTCACTGTGTCCGAAGCCATCGAGAATTATCAGGACCAAAGGTTTAGGCGTGGTAGTCATAGATCCTCTCGCGGCGCTAATAAAGGAAGACAATTGAAAAGGGAGTGGCAGTTTAAAGCGAAGTTCCAACCACGTCACCGCTTTACGGGGGTTGGCCCCCCCTGGCGGCTGTGTATACTTACCGCCATTTTAACGCCCTGGAACCTCCTTGATGGTTGATCACCTGATTGCATTTGCCACTGCCCACTACCTGCTTGTGGGCGCCTTCGTCATCCTGCTGGCGCTGCTGATCGCTCACGAACTGAGCCGCGGTGGTCGCAGCCTGAGCACGTCGGAGCTGACCGCGCTGGTCAACAAGGATGAGGCCGTCGTCGTCGATATTCGCCCGGCCAAGGATTATGCCGCCGGCCATATCGTTGGCGCCCTGAACATTCCTCAGGACAAGCTGATTGCGCGTCTGGGCGAACTGGAAAAGCACAAGGCCAAGACCATCATCCTGGTCGATGCCCAGGGCCAGCACTCCGGCACCCACGCCCGTGAGATGCTCAAGTCCGGCTTCACCGCCGCCAAGCTGTCGGGTGGTATCAGCAGCTGGCGTGGCGATAACCTGCCGTTGGTGAAGTGATATGAGCCAGGTTGTCGTGTATTCCAGCGATTATTGCCCTTATTGCATGCGGGCCAAGGCCTTGCTTGAGAAAAAGGGTGTTGCCTTTGAAGAGATCAAGGTCGATGGCAAGCCCCAGGTGCGCGCCGAAATGGCCCAGAAGGCTGGCCGCACGTCGGTCCCGCAGATCTGGATCGGCACCCGGCATATCGGTGGTTGCGACGACCTGTTCGCTCTGGAGCGCGCCGGTAAACTTGATGCGCTGCTGTCCGCCTGACGCCTAAACCCTCAAGAACCCAAGATAAAGAAGGATCTGCGATGACTGATCAACAGAACACCGAAGCAGCAGAAGCTCAAGGCCCACAGTTCTCGCTGCAGCGGATCTACGTGCGCGACCTGTCGTTCGAAGCGCCAAAAAGCCCGGCCATCTTCCGTCAGGAGTGGACCCCAAGCGTTGCGCTGGACCTGAACACCCGTCAGAAATCCCTGGAAGGTGACTTCCACGAAGTCGTGCTGACCCTGTCGGTCACCGTCAAGAATGGTGAAGAAGTCGCTTTCATCGCTGAAGTGCAACAGGCCGGTATCTTCCTGATCCAGGGCCTGGACGAGGCGTCCATGAGCCACACCCTGGGCGCGTTCTGCCCGAACATCCTGTTCCCGTATGCCCGTGAGACCTTGGACAGCCTGGTCACCCGTGGTTCGTTCCCGGCCCTGATGCTGGCCCCGGTGAACTTCGATGCCCTGTACGCCCAAGAGCTGCAGCGCATGCAACAGGAAGGCGCGCCAACCGTTCAGTAATTTGCTGAGCGATGCCGTTCTAAAATGTGGGAGCGGGCTTGTGTGGGAGCTGGCTTGCCTGCGATAGCATCACTGCGGTGTGACTGACACACCGAGGTGCCTGCATCGCGGGCAAGCCCGGCTCCCACACAAGCCCGCTCCCACATTTGTTATGCGGTGTTATTTAAAGCCCAGTTGGCGCCAGCCTTCATAGACGGCAACGGCTACGGTGTTCGACAGGTTCAGGCTGCGGCAGCCTTCACGCATCGGCAAGCGCAGGCGATGGCCATCGGGCAATGCGTCAAGCACCTCGGCCGGCAGGCCTCGGCTCTCCGGGCCGAACAGGAACGCGTCGCCCTCGGCAAAGCTGGCATCATGAAACGGCCGCGAGCCCTTGGTGGTGAACGCGAACAGCCGAGGGTGGCCCAGGCTCTCCAGGCAACTGGCGAGGTCGGCATGGCGCTTGAGGGTGGCGTACTCGTGGTAGTCCAGCCCGGCGCGGCGCAGGCGCTTGTCGTCCATGTCAAAGCCCAGCGGCTCGATCAAATGCAGGTGGCAGCCACTGTTGGCGCACAGCCTGATAACGTTGCCGGTATTCGGCGGAATTTCTGGTTGAAAAAGGATGACGTGAAACATGCACGGCTCCGAAGGCAAAGATGCGCTGCATTCTACCCCCGAAGACGACCCGAGACCGAAGCTATTGCCGAGGGTGTTGGGCTCATTGGCGATTGTCGGCTTGATGATTGGCTTGATGCTCGGTCGCTTGACCACCCCCGAGCCGCTTGAGCTGCAACAGGTAGAACCTGCGGCGGATGGTTTGGTGGTGTGGTTCAACGACGAACCCAAGCTGCACGGCGAGCATATCGACGGCACCGTGGCGTTGCTGTTTGACGCCCAGGGCAAGGCTGCCAGCGGGCAGCTCAAGGTCAATGACAAGGACGTGAATTGGCGCATACGCAAGACCGATGCTGGCCTGCTGCTGAACCTGGTGGCGGCTCGGCCGTTGCGTGGGGAGTGGAGCGGTGCAGAGGTCGATGGCCGCTGGCGGCTGGAGATCCATCTCCAAGAGCAATAAAAGAGGGAGTTCCCGGCCTGCCTGTACCAGGGCTCCCAAAACGGGGTGAAGCCTGAGGCTTCGGTGTTAAAGGGGGGATTCTCGGCCTGCCTGTACCAAGGTCCCCGAAACTGGGTGGTACTGGGGTTATAGCAGGGGGCGTGCCAAAACTTGCAATTGCTGCTGGAAAAAAATGCCAAAAAGCGCAAAGCCCCGGAATACGGGGCTTTGTTTGTTTCTACTGCCAAGAAATTTGTAGCAAAAGCGATAGGCGAGTTTTCTGGTCTGTGCTCAATGCCGGTTCATCGTGCATTGAAGCGGTGCACAGTCTGCAGGCACAAAACCAATGTGGGAGCTGGCTTGCCTGCGATGACGGCGTGTCAGCCCTATACTGGGTGACCGACACACCGTCATCGCGGGCAAGCCCGGCTCCCACACGGGGCCTTCAGCGGTCTTGGGGTTCAGGCTTCATCACCCTCGTCATCATCCCCACCATCCACCTTCATCCCCAATTCCTTGATCTTGCGCGTCAGGGTATTGCGCCCCCAACCCAGCAGCACGGCGGCATCACGGCGGCGGCCGGCGGTGTGTTTGAGCGCGGTCTCGATCATGATCCGCTCGAACGCTGGCACGGCGCTGTCCAGCAGGTTCGACTGGCCGCGTGCCAAGGCCTGGTCGGCCCATTGGCGCAGCGCCTGTTCCCAGTTGGTCACGGGAGCCGAGTCCTGCGGCAGGCTCAGCAGCTCCGGCGGCAGGTCGCTGATGTGCACTTCGCGCCCGGAGGCCATTACGGTGATCCAGCGGCAGGTGTTCTCCAGCTGGCGCACGTTGCCGGGCCACGGCAGATTCTTGAGGTATTCCTCGGTCTCGCTTTTGAGCAGCTTGGGCTCCACCGCCAGCTCCAGGGCGGCGCGGCTGAGGAAATGGCGGGCGAGGGTAGGGATATCTTCGCGGCGGTCCGACATGCGCGGAATGTGGATGCGGATCACGTTGAGGCGGTGGAACAAGTCCTCACGGAATTTACCCGCATGCACCAGTGTTTCCAGGTTCTGGTGGGTGGCCGCGATGATGCGCACATCCACCTTCACCGGCGTATGCCCGCCCACACGATAGAACTCGCCGTCAGCCAGCACGCGCAGCAAGCGAGTCTGGGTGTCGGCCGGCATGTCGCCGATTTCATCAAGGAACAGTGTGCCGCCGTCCGCCTGTTCAAAGCGTCCGCGACGCAGGTTGGCTGCCCCGGTGAACGCGCCTTTTTCATGGCCGAACAACTCGGACTCCATCAAATCCTTGGGAATCGCCGCCATATTCAGTGCGATAAACGGCGAGGCCGCCCGAGGGCTGTGGCGGTGCAGGGCGTGGGCCACCAGTTCTTTACCGGTCCCCGATTCGCCGTTGATCAGCACGGTGATGTTGGAATGGCTCAAGCGCCCGATGGCGCGAAACACTTCCTGCATCGCCGGCGCTTCCCCGATGATTTCCGGAGTACGGGTCAGGGTCGGCGGCGCTTCCTGGTTCTGTTGTTCCTGGGCGTGCTGGTTGGCGCGTTTGACCAGCGCTACCGCCTCATCCACGTCAAATGGCTTGGGCAGGTATTCAAAGGCGCCGCCCTGATAGGACGCGACAGCGCTGTCCAGGTCCGAGTGGGCGGTCATGATGATCACCGGCAAGCGCGGGTGCTGCTCGCGAATGCGCGCCAGCAAGTCCAGGCCACTGGCCCCAGGCATGCGGATATCGGAAATGATCACGTCCGGTTGCTGACGTGCCAGGCGGCTCATCACCCCATCGGCGCTGTCGAAGCTCTGGGTGGTCATGCCTTCTTGTTGCAAGGCTTTTTCGAGGACCCAGCGGATAGAACGGTCGTCGTCGACGATCCAGACAGTTTCACTACGGCTCATGTCGTGGGGGCTCCTTGTTCCAATGGCAGGAAGATCGAGAACGTGGTGTGGCCGGGGTGGCTCTCACATTCGATCAGGCCCTGGTGCTGGCTGATGATGTTCTGGGTAATGGCCAGGCCCAGCCCGGTACCGTCCGGGCGGCCGCTGACCATGGGAAAAAAGATGGTTTCCTGCAGCTCCGCAGGAATGCCGGGGCCGTTGTCGATGATCTCGACCTTGGTCACCAGGCGATGGCGCACATGGCCGATGGTGAACTGGCGCAGGGCGCGGGTGCGCAAACTGATGCGGCCCAGGCGCAGCTCGTTCTGGCTGCTGATGGCCTGCATGGCGTTGCGCACGATGTTGAGCACCGCCTGGATCATCTGCTCGCGGTCGATCAACACGTCGGGAATGCTTGGGTCGTAGTCGCGCACCAAGGTGATGCAACCTTGGCTTTCGGCCTCGACCAATTGGCAGACGCGCTCCAGCACCTCATGCACGTTGGTCATCGCCAGGGACGGCAGCTTGTTGGAGCCGAGCATACGGTCTACCAGGTTACGCAGACGGTCGGCTTCTTCGATGATGACGTTGGTGTAGTCCTTGAGGTGCTCGTCCGGCAGCTCGCGGGACAACAACTGTGCCGCGCCGCGAATGCCGCCCAACGGGTTCTTGATCTCATGGGCGAGGCCGCGCACCAGCATCTTGCTGGTTTCTTGCTTGGACAGCTGTGCTTCCTCCTTGGTGATACGCAGCAGGCGGTCGCGGGGGTGGACTTCGAGCAGCAACAGGGTCGCGCCATTGCTCAGGATTGGGGTTACGGCGTAGTCGACGGTCAACGTTTGCCCGGTCAGCGCGGTGAGCATCGCTTCGCGCTTGGTGAACGGGTGTGCCTGCTCCACGGCCTGGCGCAACGAGCTCAAGGCTTCGGCCGACTCGGTGAACAATTCGCTGATGAACTGCCCATGGCTGCGCTGGCCGCTGATCGCCAGGAGCATCTCCGCCGCCGGGTTCATGTACTCAAGGCGCAGGTCGGCATTGAGCAGGATGGTCGCGGTGGTCAGGTTGTCGAGTAACAAACGGTGCAGTGCATCGCTGATGGTCATCGGGACCTCTTTTGGAGCAAGGCGCGGGCTTGAGGCACACGCTGATACAAGGAAAATGCAAAAACCAAACCAAGGCTCCGAAAAGAAGCGCTAATGCCCTGAAATAAGGGGTTCAGGCGCGAAACTGTGGCGTTCTGCCAGCCTCAACGGGAAGTTTCGAACCAAAATGGGCTGGGCAATTGAGAAGGGTGCAGGCTATCGCACCAATATAGTGCGGTTTTGTGAAGGTTGTTCAGCCACTGAAGATTGAAGGCAAATCGCAGTCAGTGTGGGAGCTGGCTTGCCTGCGATAGCTGTGGTGCATTCAACACCGTTATCGCAGGCAAGCCAGCTCCCACATTTTTAATTGGATTTGCAGTCCTTTTAACCTTTATAGATGCAAAGCTCGGCGGTGGCGCGGATCATCGCCAGCTGGCGCAGCGGATCATTCAGCGGTTCGTGCACGGCCTCGGCCAGCCATTGGGGGCATTTGGGGTCTGTGCGCAGGGGCGTGAAGTCAGCCAACTGCTGCAGCAGCCTTTTTTGCAGCGCGTCCAATTGCGGGCGAATCTGCTGGACCAGGTCCGGGCGCGGGTCGTCGGGCGCTTTGCCCTGGAACTGCCAGTCGGACAGGTGGGTATATTGCACCAGTTTGTTGGCTTCGATCTGGGCGGCGAAGAACTGCTCGGCAGCGGCCGGGTCCAGCTTGTAGCTCGGCGCCTGGGCAGTGACGCTGGCGATCACCTCTTGTTCGCGCTTCTCGTCCTCCACGGGCTTGTGGCTGTCCCACTTGCTCAGTGCTACCTGGTCGGCAATCTCAAGGCGTTCGGCGATGCTGTTGAGCAGGGGTTCGAGCGTAGGCGGCGCAGCGCTCGCACTGGCACTGATGAACAGCAGGGCAAATACAAGTCGATATCTCAAAGGTGATCTCCTGTAGGAGCGGGCTTGCCCGCGATGGCGGTGTGTCAGTGATACAGCAGGTGGCCGGCAGTGCGCTATCGCAGGCAAGCCAGCTCCCACACTTTGATTGGGTTTGCAGAGTTGGCGTAGCGTAACGCCCAGGCAAAAAAAAGACCTCCCGAAGGAGGTCTTTTTCATCACGCTGCCTCAAGCAGCGCTACCGGATCAGCAGCTGTAGTACAGCTCGTATTCCAGTGGGTGTACGAAGGTGCGTACTTTGATTTCTTCTTCGCTTTTCAGGGCGATGTAAGCGTCGATGAAGTCGTCGCTGAAAACGCCGCCTTTGGTCAGGAACGCACGGCCCTTGTCCAGCTCTTCCAGGGCTTCTTTCAGGCTGCCGCACACTTGTGGGATCTCTTTGGCCTCTTCAGGCGGCAGGTCGTACAAGTTTTTGTCGGCGGCGTCGCCAGGGTGGATCTTGTTCTGGATACCGTCCAGGCCGGCCATCATCAGGGCGGCGAAGGCCAGGTAAGGGTTGGCAGCCGGGTCTGGGAAGCGCGCTTCGATACGACGGCCTTTAGGGCTGTTGACGTAAGGAATACGGATCGAGGCGGAGCGGTTGCGTGCCGAGTAGGCTAGCATCACCGGCGCTTCAAAACCTGGGACCAGACGCTTGTAGGAGTTGGTCGACGGGTTGGTGAAGCCGTTCAGGGCCTTGCCGTGCTTGATGATGCCGCCGATGAAGTACAGGGCGGTATCGGACAGGCCGGCATAGCCTTCGCCAGCGAAGGTGTTCTTGCCGTCTTTGGAAATCGATACGTGAACGTGCATGCCTGAGCCGTTATCGCCGTACAGCGGCTTAGGCATGAAGGTAGCGGTGCGGCCATAGGCATCGGCAACGTTGTGCACGCAGTATTTCAGAGTTTGAACTTCGTCAGCCTTCTTCACCAGCGTGTTGAATTTCACGCCGATTTCGTTCTGGCCGGCAGTCGCCACTTCGTGGTGGTGAACTTCAACGGTCTGGCCCATTTCTTCCAGTGCGTTGCACATGGAGGTACGGATTTCATGGTCGAAGTCGAACGGTGGTACTGGGAAGTAGCCGCCTTTCACGCCTGGACGGTGGCCTTTGTTGCCGCCTTCCACGTCCTGGTCGGACATCCACGAACCTTGCTCGGAGAAAATCTTGAACATGGAGCCGGAGATGTCGGATTTGAACTTCACCGAGTCGAAGATGAAGAACTCTGGCTCAGGGCCGAAGAATGCGGTGTCGCCGATACCGGTGGACTTCAGGTATTCCTCGGCACGGTGGGCGATGGCGCGTGGGTCGCGGTCATAGCCTTGCATGGTCGAAGGCTCGATGATGTCGCACACCAGGATCAGGGTTGGCTCTTCGGTGAACGGGTCGAGTACGGCGGTGCTGTCGTCTGGCAGCAGGATCATGTCGGAGGCTTCGATGCCTTTCCAGCCGGCGATGGAGGAACCGTCGAACATCTTGCCGACTTCGAAGAAGTCATCTTCCAGCGCATCGCGAGCCGGCATGGTCACGTGGTGCTGAGTGCCTTTTGTGTCCGTGAAGCGCAGATCAATCCATTTAACGTCATGATCTTTGATGAGTTGAACCGACTTCGACATGGTGTCCTCCGGGTGGCTTCGGGCTTGGGTAGTGGAGTTAGCCCTTAGAATTTGGGTGATGCCGGCGCGGATACTCCGCCAAGGCAACCTGCCTCACAAGAGAGCAAATTGCATGCCAGTGCGCCAACATGGCCGTTCTGCCTCAAAATAGCCCCTATAACGGTGCAATCGGCAAAAACGGCATAAATCGCGCACTGCAATGTAGCGTTTATTTGTGTAAATGACCCGTTTTGGTGCATTGCGTAGGCAATGCATATTAACTGGTTAAACCTTGAGCGATTTCCGCTATAATCCGCGCCCCCCTTTTTCAGCAGGCCCGGCGCGCGCTGTTTCCATGAAATTAATCGTTAAAGTCTTCCCCGAGATCACCATCAAAAGCCGACCGGTACGGACGCGTTTCATCCGTCAGTTGGCCAAGAACATCCGTGCCGTGCTCCGTGACCTGGACCCGGCTGTGGTGGTGAACGGCGTGTGGGACAACCTCGAGCTGGAAACCCGCATTACCGACGCCAAAGCCTTGAAGGACATGACCGAGCGCCTGAGCTGCATGCCGGGCATCGCGCATTTCCTGCAGGTGGATGAGTACCCGCTGGGCGACTTCGACGACATCACCGAAAAGTGCAAGCAGCACTACGGCAATGCGCTTGAAGGCAAGATTTTTTCGGTGCGTTGCAAGCGTGCCGGCAAGCACCCGTTCAGCTCCATGGATGTCGAGAAATACGTCGGCAGCAAGCTGCGTCGCGAGTGCGGTGCCGCTGGAATTTCCCTCAAAGCGCCGCAAATTGAAGTGCGCATGGAAATTCGCGACCAACGGTTGTTCGTGATCCACAGCCAGCACAACAGCATCGGCGGCTACCCGCTGGGTGCCCTGGAACAGACCCTGGTATTGATGTCCGGCGGTTTCGATTCCACGGTGGCGGCCTACCAGATCATGCGTCGCGGCCTGATGAGCCATTTCTGCTTCTTCAACCTGGGCGGGCGTGCACACGAATTGGGCGTGATGGAAGTCGCGCACTTTATCTGGAAGAAATACGGCAGCTCCCAGCGCGTGCTATTTGTAAGCGTACCGTTCGAGGAAGTGCTGGGCGAAATTCTCGGCAAAGTCGATAACAGTCATATGGGCGTAGTATTGAAGCGTATGATGTTGCGCGCTGCGTCCCGAATCGCCGATCAATTGCAGATCGACGCCCTGGTGACCGGCGAAGCGATTTCCCAGGTTTCCAGCCAGACGCTGCCGAACCTGTCGATCATTGATTGCGTGACCGAGAAGCTGGTGCTGCGCCCGCTGATCGCCAGCCACAAGCAGGACATCATCGACCTGGCCGAGCAAATCGGCACCGCCGACTTTGCCAAGCATATGCCTGAATACTGCGGGGTCATTTCGGTGAACCCCAAGACCCACGCCAAGCGTCACCGCGTGGAGCATGAAGAAAAAGAATTCGACATGGCGATTCTGGAGCGTGCGCTCGAGAACGCCAAGCTGGTGCCAATCGATCGAGTGATCGACGAATTGGGCCAGGATGTGCAGATCGAAGAAGTCAGCGAAGCCCTGGCCGGCCAGATCATCATCGACATCCGTCACCCGGATGCCGCCGACGACGAGCCGCTGGAGATTCCTGGCATCGACGTACAAACGCTGCCGTTCTATGCATTGAACGCGCGTTTCAAGGAACTGGATGACAGCCGTCAGTACCTGCTGTATTGCGACAAAGGCGTGATGAGTCGCCTGCATGCCCACCATTTGCTCAGTGAGGGGCATGCCAATGTGCGCGTTTATCGACCGAGCTAAGAGCCCGGGGCTGTTTGCCTGTGGCCTGCGTCACCGGCCCCCCGACTCTGCCGTCAAGCTGTAACGGCAAGGCCTGACTCTACTGTTAATCGCTGCCACGACCTGTCAGCACACCGAATCCTCTGATCGAGATACACAAGTGATCGAAAATCTACGTAACATCGCCATCATTGCTCACGTTGACCATGGTAAAACCACCCTGGTAGACAAACTCCTGCGTCAATCCGGCACCCTGGAGCGCAACGAGCTCAACGACGAGCGCGTGATGGACTCCAACGACCAGGAAAAAGAGCGCGGTATTACCATCCTGGCTAAAAACACCGCTATCAACTGGAACGGCTACCACATCAACATCGTGGATACCCCGGGCCACGCCGACTTCGGCGGCGAAGTAGAACGCGTAATGTCGATGGTTGACTCCGTTCTGCTGCTGGTTGACGCTCAAGACGGCCCTATGCCGCAAACCCGTTTCGTGACCAAGAAGGCTTTCGAAGCCGGCCTGCGTCCGATCGTGTGCATCAACAAGGTTGACCGTCCAGGCGCGCGTCCGGACTGGGTTCTGGACCAGATCTTCGACCTGTTCGACAACCTGGGTGCTACCGAAGAACAGCTGGACTTCCAAGTCATCTACGCCTCGGCCCTGAACGGTATTGCTGGTCTTGACCACACCGACATGGCTGAAGACATGACCCCGCTGTACCAGTCGATCGTCGACAACGTACCAGCACCGAAAGTCGACCGTGAAGGCCCGTTCCAGATGCAAATCTCGGCACTGGACTACAACAGCTTCCTGGGTGTTATCGGCGTTGGCCGTATCGCTCGTGGTAGCGTCAAGCCGAACACCCCGGTTGTTGCTATCGGCGCTGACGGCAAGAAGCGTAACGGTCGTATCCTGAAGCTGATGGGTCACCACGGCCTGCACCGCATCGACGTTGAAGAAGCTTTCGCTGGCGACATCGTATGCGTGAGCGGTATGGACTCGCTGTTCATCTCCGACACCCTGTGCCAGCCGGACAACGTCGAGGCGATGAAGCCTCTGACCGTTGACGAGCCAACCGTTTCCATGACCTTCCAGGTAAACGACTCGCCTTTCTGCGGTAAAGAAGGCAAGTTCGTGACCTCCCGTAACATCAAGGAGCGTCTGGACAAAGAGCTGCTGTACAACGTTGCTCTGCGCGTTGAAGAAGGCGACTCGGCTGACAAGTTCAAGGTCTCCGGCCGTGGTGAGCTGCACCTCTCGGTACTGATCGAAACCATGCGTCGCGAAGGCTTCGAAATGGGTGTTGGTCGTCCGGAAGTGATCATCCGTCAGGTTGACGGCGTGAAGCAGGAACCGTTCGAAAACGTCACCATTGACACCCCTGAAGAATCCCAGGGCAAGGTCATGGAAGAGATGGGCCTGCGTAAGGGCGACCTGACCAACATGGTGCCGGATGGCAAAGGCCGTGTGCGTCTGGAATACAACATCCCTGCTCGTGGTCTGATCGGTTTCCGTAACCAGTTCCTGACCCTGACCAACGGTGCTGGCATCCTGACCTCGATCTTCGATCGCTACGACACCATGAAGTCCGGCGACATGTCCGGCCGTCAGAACGGTGTTCTGGTATCGGTAGAAACCGGCAAGGCGCTGACCTACTCCCTGGAAACCCTCCAGGCGCGTGGCAAGCTGTTCGTTGAACACGGTCAAGAGATCTACAACGGCCAGATCGTTGGTCTGAACAGCCGTGACAACGACATGGGCGTCAACCCAACCAAAGGCAAGAAGCTCGACAACATGCGTGCTTCGGGCAAAGACGAAACCATCGCTCTGGTTCCACCTGTTCGCTTCACCCTGGAACAGGCCCTGGAATTCATCCAGGACGACGAGCTGTGCGAAGTCACGCCTAAGTCGATCCGCCTGCGTAAGAAGATCCTGGACGAAGGCGAGCGTACCCGCGCTGCCAAGAAAGCCAAGAACTGAGTTAACTCAGGCTGAATGAAAAACGCCCCCGGTCGAAAGGCCGGGGGCGTTTTTTTATGCCTGCAGGTTTTGTGGTGACTGTGCCGTTGTGATCGTTCCCACGCTCCGCGTCCTGCTTTCAAGAGCGGACGCAGAGCGTCCACAGCTGCATTCCCACGCAGAGCGTGGGAACGATCAAAAACTTAGAACTTGTCGAGGGTCTTGAAGTTGGTCTCGCGCACCACTTCCTTGGGCTTATACGCGCAATACCCCGGCCGCGGCCCGATTTTCGGATGGTTGCGGCACGTATCCGGGCGTTTGTCATAAATAGTGCAAAAGCGCGTCTTACGATCCAGGTACAGGCAGTCGTTGTTGCTCATGCGCTGCAGGGTAAAAATTTCGGACTTGTTGTTGTACCGCTCGACGATGCCTTCTTTCTGCAAACGCTTGGCGATGTTCTTCGGCGGATCGCCGCGCTCGAACTCATCGACGATGCCAATGCGGATCAGGTCCTTGATCTTCACCTCAACCGGTAGGGTGCAGCAGCTGGACACGCAGCCGCCGCACATGTGGGCGGAATATTTCTGCCAGGTCTCTAAACGGTCGAGTTCCGCGGCGGCGATCAGTTGAGGCTTCATCAGGGTTCCAGGGTGGGGCGGTATACGGGCGCGGGATCATACCGGGATTGGTGGTTTTTTGAACAATATTTTGCAGGTTTCAGCTCAAAGGTTTGGCCACTGCCTGATCGGGCACGACCCCTGCATCAAATTCAGTCCATGGCGAATGAGTTAAAAAACTGCCGAACCAGCACGTCTACCGTCTGTCAGACCGACTAGGCTCTAGCAACTCCTTCAATCTCGCCCGAGGTCGCACCGATGTCTCAGGAACCGCTTGCACGAGAAGCAGAGGTAGCCGCATTCCGCGATGCTGTCTTGACCAAACTCACCTACGCGGTGGGCAAGGACCCGGATCACGCCTTCGATCATGACTGGTTCGAAGCCATTGCCCTGGCCGCCCGCGACCAGATGGTCGACCACTGGATGGACCACACGCGGCGTATTTATCGCAAAGGCCAGAAGCGTGTTTATTACCTGTCCCTAGAATTTCTCATCGGCCGCTTGCTCTACGACAGCCTGAGCAACCTGGGTGTGCTGGAGATCGCTCGCGAAGCGCTGTCGGAGCTGGGCGTGGATCTGGAGCGCATCCGCCTGCTGGAGCCCGACGCGGCGCTCGGCAACGGTGGTCTGGGCCGTCTGGCGGCGTGCTTTATGGAAAGCATGTCGACGCTGGGCATTGCGGGCCACGGTTACGGCATTCGTTATGAACACGGCTTGTTCCGCCAGGCCATTGTCGACGGTTGGCAGCAGGAGCAGACCGAACGCTGGCTGGATTTCGGCAACCCTTGGGAATTCGAGCGCGCCGAGGTGATTTACCCGATCGGGTTTGGCGGGAGCGTTGAAACCATTGCGGACGCCTCCGGCAAGATGATCCAGGTGTGGTCGCCCAACGAAACCGTACGTGCCGTGGCCTATGACACGCCGGTCGTCGGCTGGCGCGGGGCCAGCGTCAACACCCTGCGCCTCTGGCGTGCACGGGCCGTAGAAGACCTGCACCTGGAGCGCTTTAATGCCGGTGACCATTTGGGCGCCGTCGCCGAAGTGGCCCGCGCCGAAAGCATCTCCCGAGTGCTTTACCCGGCCGACAGCACCGAAGCAGGGCAGGAACTGCGCCTGCGCCAGGAATATTTCTTCGTCTCCGCGTCCCTGCAGGATTTGCTGCGCCGCCACAAGAACATGCACGGTTCGGTATTGAGCCTGGGCGAGCACGCCGCCATCCAACTCAACGACACCCACCCGTCCATCGCCGTGGCCGAGTTGATGCGCCAGCTGGTCGATTTGCATGACATTCCCTGGGAAGCCGCGTGGGATGTCACCGTCGAGACCCTTTCGTATACCAACCACACCCTGCTGCCCGAAGCGCTGGAAACCTGGCCGGTAGGTTTGATGGAACGCATGCTGCCCCGGCATATGCAGATCATCTACCTGATCAACGCCCAGCATATCGACTCGCTGCGTGCCAAAGGCATCCACGACTTCGATGTTTTGCGCGCTGTGTCGCTGATCGAAGAAGACAACGGCCGCCGCGTGCGCATGGGCAACCTGGCGTTCCTGGGCTCCCATAGCGTCAACGGCGTGTCCGGTTTGCATACCCAGCTGATGCGCAGCACGGTGTTCTCCGAACTGCACAAGCTCTACCCCGAACGCATCAATAACAAAACCAACGGCATTACCTTCCGTCGCTGGCTGTATCAGGCCAACCCCAAGTTGACCGATATGCTGGTGGAAGCGCTGGGCCCGGATATTCTCGACCAGCCCGAGCAGCGTCTTATCGAGTTGGAACCCTTTGCCGAGAAACCGGCCTTTCGCAAAGCATTTGCTGAGCAGCGCCTGCACAGCAAGCGCGCCCTGGCGCAGATCATCCATGAGCGCCTGGGCATTGCGATCAACCCGGCGGCGATGTTCGACGTGCAGGTCAAGCGCATCCACGAATACAAGCGCCAACTGCTCAACCTGCTGCACACCGTGGCGCTGTACCAGGCGATCCGTGCCGAGCCGGGCATCGACTGGGTGCCTCGGGTCAAGATCTTTGCCGGCAAGGCGGCAGCCAGCTACCACCAGGCCAAGCTGATCATCAAGCTGACCAACGACATCGCCCGCACCGTCAACAACGACCCGACCGTGCGCGGCCTGCTCAAGGTGGTGTTCCTGCCCAACTACAACGTCAGCCTGGCGGAAAGCATCATTCCGGCAGCGGATTTGTCGGAGCAGATTTCCACCGCCGGTTTCGAAGCGTCCGGCACCAGCAACATGAAGTTCGGCCTCAACGGCGCGCTGACCATCGGCACCATGGACGGCGCCAACGTTGAGATGCACGAGCGTGTCGGCGCCGAGCACATGTTTATCTTTGGCCTCAGTGCCCAGCAGGTGGAGGCCCGCAAACACGCCGGCGAGTTCAACGCCGGGCCGGATATCGCTGCCTCCCATCGTTTGAATGATGTGCTGCAAGCGATCCGTGGCGGGGTGTTTTCGCCGGACGACCCGGGCCGCTATGTGGGCCTGATCGATGGGCTGATCGACTACGACCGGTTCCTGGTGTGTGCCGACTTTGACGCCTACTGGGACGCCCAGGCGCGGGTCGAGGCGCATTGGCACGACTCCAAGGCCTGGTGGCGCTCGGCCGTGCTCAACACAGCGCGCATGGGCTGGTTCAGCTCGGACCGCACCATCCGCGAATATGCCACCGAGATCTGGAAAGCCCTCGACTGACGGCCGCGGTTAAAAATGTGGGAGGGGGCTTGCCCCCGATAGCGGTTGATCAGTCACTCATGCATTGACTGAATGACCGCAATCGGGGGCAAGCCCCCTCCCACATCAAGCCTGGTCGTGAACTCTATTGGCGTTAAATCCTCTGATTAGAGGAAATCAGCCTCGACTCGCGCTAAACTGCGCGGGTTTTCAGCCCCCCATTCTCCGGAGCCGTCCATGTCCCGCGTTACCTTGAGTCGCTATTTGATCGAGCAGACCCGCAGCAACAACACGCCTGCCGATCTGCGCTTCCTTATCGAAGTGGTGGCGCGTGCTTGCAAGGAAATCAGCCACGCCGTTTCCAAAGGCGCACTGGGCGGTGTCCTGGGCAGCATGGGCACTGAAAACGTGCAGGGCGAAGTGCAGAAGAAACTGGACGTTCTGTCCAACGAAATCCTGCTCGAAGCCAACGAATGGGGTGGCCACCTGGCCGGCATGGCGTCCGAAGAAATGGACAATGCCTACCAGATCCCAGGCAAATACCCGAAGGGCGCATACCTGCTGGTATTCGACCCACTGGACGGTTCGTCCAACATCGACATTAACGCACCGGTCGGCACCATCTTCTCGGTGCTGCGTTGCCCCAACGAATACCTGAGCCAGAACGAAGCCCTGAACGAAAAGGCCTTCCTGCAACCAGGCACCGAGCAGGTTGCTGCCGGCTACGCGATCTACGGCCCACAGACCATGCTGGTGCTGACCCTTGGCGACGGCGTCAAAGGCTTCACCCTGGACCGTGAAATGGGCAGCTTCGTACTCACCCACGAAGACATTTCGATTCCTGCTTCTACCCAGGAATTTGCCATCAACATGTCCAACCAGCGCCACTGGGAAGAACCGGTGAAGCGCTACGTCAACGAGCTGATGGAAGGCGAAGAAGGCCCGTTGAAGAAGAACTTCAACATGCGCTGGGTAGCCGCGATGGTTGCCGACGTGCACCGCATCCTGACCCGTGGTGGCCTGTTCATGTACCCACGCGATAGCCGCGAGCCGTCCAAGCCAGGCAAGCTGCGCCTGATGTACGAAGCCAACCCGATGTCGTTTTTGGTTGAACAGGCAGGCGGTGCGTCTACCGACGGCCACCAGCGCATCCTCGACATCCAGCCTGAAGGCCTGCACCAGCGTGTGGCGGTGTTCCTGGGTTCGAAGGAAGAAGTTGAGCGCGTGACGGCTTATCACAAGAAGTAAGAGCTTGCGGTAACAAAAAAGCCCCGAAATGCGCTCAGCGCTTCGGGGCTTTTGTTTTTATTGAATAAGGTTTTTCAGCAGCAACGCCTGCAGGTTTTTCCGAGTGTCGGCGATGATGTGGACGTAAATGATCGGGTCTCGAATTTCGTAGATGATCCGATTCATGCCACAGACAACCTGTCGATATTGGCTGAGATTCAACTTCTCGATCTCTTGCGGTATCGAGCCAGCATAGGGTTGAGACTCAAGCAGTCGCATGGCCTGTTTCATCGCGTCGTAGGACTGCTGCCAGGTCGATGTCGAGAACTGCCGGATGAGGTATGACTTGATATCTTTAAGGTCGCGTTTTGCCGAGTGAAGAATCACAACCTTGAATGTCATTGAGCGTCGTCCTTGTCCAGCTCGGCGAACACGTCCTCCATGTCTTGAAACTGCCCCAATTCAATCTGCCGGTTGCCCAGGGCCAATAGCTTTAACAAGGCCATGGTTTCTGCCTGCTCCTCAAAACTCTTCACATCCATCACCACCAGCTTCGCTTCGCCATTTTGGGTGATGACCAGGGGTTCGCGGCTTTCCGTGAGTGTTTTGACGATCTCGGCGGTATGACTTTTCAAGTAGCTGATCGGCTTTATCTGCGAAGAAAATTTCATGGGATGACCCCTGCTCAAGGTGTGACTGATTTTAGTCTTAATTTGGTCTTTGCTAGACAGCAACTGATGAAAGGCGGTGATTTTTCACTCGAAAACACGGTTCAAGGGGCCAGTTCACATAAAAAATAAATAGCACCCCCCATCGGGAACCAGACACCCCTTTTCCCTTCTAAGCTTCTGGCAGATACCCCAGCTGCTTTGTCTCTCCAGGAGCTTTTCCATGTCTATACGCCGTCTCGCCCTGCTGGCTTTTTGCGTGCTCTTAGCCGCTTGCAGCAAGGTCACCCAAGAAAACTACCAAAAGCTCTCAGCCGGCATGGCCAAGGCCGAGGTGGAGTCGTTGCTGGGCAAGCCAACCGATTGTTCCGGCGCACTGGGCATGTCCAGCTGCACCTGGGGCGATAAAAACAGCTTTATCAGCGTGCAGTACGCCGGTGACAAAGTTCTGATGTTTTCCGGGCAAGGCCTGAAGTAAACCGGGGCGCGAGCCTGCGGGAGAAGAAGAATGATGCGTTTTGTTTTGTTCCTTTGCGCCAGCCTGTTTTTGGCGGGCTGCGCCAGCCATTCTGGCGATGATCTGCAACCCAAGACTGCGAGCAACGTCAACCTCAAGCGTTACCAGGGCACCTGGTATGAGTTGGCCCGGTTGCCGATGTACTTTCAGCGCAACTGTGCGCAATCCGAAGCCCGCTATACCTTGCTGCCTGATGGTGACATGTCGGTGTTCAACCGCTGCCTGACGCCTGAGTGGAAGTGGCAAGAGGCCAAAGGCACGGCTACGCCGCAGGTACCAGGCAAGACCGACAAGCTGTGGGTGGAATTCAATAACTGGTTTACATCACTGTTGCCGGGCGTTGCCAAGGGCGACTACTGGGTGCTGTATGTCAGCGATGACTACAAGACCGCCATCGTCGGCAGCCCGAGCCGGCGCTATATGTGGATCCTGTCGCGCACGCCGACGGTGAGTGCCGATACCCGCGAAGACCTGCTGAGCAGGGCGCGACAGCAAGGGTATGACACCACGCGGCTGATCTGGCGTACGTCGGACAAGCAGATGGCAAAGTCCTCTCAGTAATCCTGAGTACTCTCAACCCAATGTGGGAGCTGGCTTGCCTGCGATACAGGCACCTCGGTGCATCAGTTGCACCGGGTTGATGCTATCGCAGGCAAGCCAGCTCCCACAGTTGTCATGGGTTGGCCGTTAGTTCAGCAAGTCCTTCAGCACTT
This sequence comes from Pseudomonas sp. CFSAN084952, assembly GCF_009648855.1. NCBI lineage: Bacteria > Pseudomonadati > Pseudomonadota > Gammaproteobacteria > Pseudomonadales > Pseudomonadaceae > Pseudomonas > Pseudomonas sp. CFSAN084952. The sequence continues at coordinate 5,862,715 of NZ_CP045767.1, forward strand.
GGGTGAATGCCCGGCTGCTGTCTTCTTCGCCAGCATGATGCCCATCTCGCACCACCCACTTGCCATTGACCAGTACATCGCGCACTTGCCGATCACCACCGGCAAATAGCCAGCGGTTGAGAATCCCATCCTCACTGGCCGTCGCCAGGTACGGGTCGCTACCGTCCAGCACTATCCAGTCCGCACGCTTGCCCACTTGCAGTCGACCAATCGGCTGGCCCAGCGCTTGTGCGCCACCGTCCAGCGCAGCATCGAACAGCGTGCGACCCACCATCGGTTGGTCACTGCGATACAACCGATTACGCCGTTGATCGCGCAGGCGCTGGCCGTATTCCAGCCAACGCAGTTCTTCCACCACGCTCAGTGACACATGGCTGTCGGAACCAATGCCCATGCGGCCGCCCTGGGCGAGGAAGTCCACCGCAGGAAAAATCCCATCGCCCAGGTTGGCCTCCGTGGTCAGGCACAAACCGGCAATCGCTCGGCTGTTGGCCATGCGTGTCACTTCGTCGGCATCGGCATGGGTGGCGTGCACCAGGCACCAGCGCTCATCCACCTCGACATTGTCATACAGCCATTGCAACGGGCGCTTGCCGCTCCAGGCCAAGCAGTCGTCGACTTCTTTTTGCTGTTCGGCGATGTGGATATGCACCGGGCAGCTCTTGTCACTGGCGGCCAGCACGGTATGGATTTGTTCGGGGGTGACGGCGCGCAGGGAGTGGAAGCACAGACCCAGTTGCTGCGCCGGTTGTGCCGCCAGAATGGGCTGCAGGCGCGCTTGCAAGTCCAGGTAGTGTTCCGTGCTGTTGATAAACCGTCGCTGGCCTTCATTCGGCGCTTGGCCACCAAAGCCCGCGTGGGTGTAGAGCACCGGCAGCAAGGTCAGGCCGATCCCGCTGCTGGCGGCCGCCTGGCTGATCTGGCGGGACAGTTCCGTACGGTCGGCATAGGGCTGGCCGCTGAGATCGTGGTGCACGTAATGGAACTCGGCCACCGAGGTGTAGCCGGCCTTGAGCATTTCGATATACAGCTGGCGGGCGATGATCTGTAACTGCTCGGGGTTGATCTTGCCGACCATGCGGTACATCAAGTCGCGCCAGGTCCAGAAGCTGTCATTGGGGTTGCCGGCCACTTCGGCCAAGCCCGCCATGGCGCGCTGGAAGGCATGGGAATGCAGGTTCGGCATGCCCGCCAACACCGGGCCCCTGAGCCGCTCCGCACCTTCTGCACTGGCGTTGGGCTCAACCTTTGTCAGCAGGCCATCGGTGCTGACTTCAAGACGTACATCATTGGCCCATCCATTAGGCAGCAGTGCGCGTTCGGCAAAGAAAGCGGACATGATCAAGGCACCCCGGTCGTGTGTTTATTTGTATATACATATACAGACGTTTGCCTGCTCGGTAAACTCCGGCAATCTATGCATCTTTTTCCCCTGCAAGGATTCCCTGTGCCGACTCCGCCCGCCAAGTCTTCGCTGGCTGCCCACATGGACGAAAGTCCGGCGCCCTTGTATGCCCGCGTCAAACAGATGATCAGCCAGCAGATCCTCAACGGCAACTGGCCGCCCCATTACCGCGTGCCGTCGGAAAGCGAGCTGGTCAGCCAGTTGGGCTTCAGCCGCATGACCATCAACCGCGCCCTGCGCGAGCTGACCGCCGAAGGCCTGCTAGTGCGTATGCAGGGTGTGGGTACGTTTGTTGCCGAGCCGAAAAGCCAGTCAGCCCTGTTTGAAGTGCATAACATCGCCGATGAAATCGCCTCCCGCGGGCATCGGCACACTTGCCAGGTGATCACCCTGGGCGAAGAGGCCGCCGGCTCCGAACGCGCCGTTGCCTTGGAAATGCGCGAAGGCGGGCGGGTGTTCCACTCGTTGATCGTGCATTACGAGAACGACATTCCTGTGCAAATAGAAGACCGTTTCGTCAACGCCCTGGTCGCGCCGGAATACTTGCAGCAGGACTTCACCCAGCAAACCCCGTATGCCTATTTGAACCAGGTCGCGCCGTTGACTGAGGGCGAGCATGTGGTTGAGGCGATCCTCGCCGATGCCGCCGAGTGCAAATTGTTGCAGATCGAGCCGAGCGAGCCGTGCCTGTTGATTCGCCGACGCACCTGGTCGGGTCGCCAGCCGGTGACTGCGGCGCGGTTGATCCACCCCGGTTCCCGTCACAGCCTCGAAGGACGCTTCAGTAAATGAGTGAGATCAACGTCTGGCGTGCCGCCGACTACGTGCGCATGCCGTGGAAGAACGGCGGCGGCAGTACCGAAGAAATCAGTCGCGACGCCGGCACCGGCCTGGAGGGTTTTGGCTGGCGTTTGTCGATTGCCGATATCGCCGAATCGGGTGGGTTTTCCACCTTCGCTGGCTACCAGCGCGTGATTACGGTGATCAAAGGCGCCGGCATGGTGTTGACCGTAGACGGTGAGGAGCAACGCGGGTTGTTACCGTTGCAGCCGTTCGCGTTCAAGGGTGAAAGCCAGGTGTCATGCCGCTTGATCACCGGGCCGATTCGCGACTTCAACCTGATCTACTCGCCACAGCGTTACCACGCACGCTTGCAGTGGGTGGATGGCGTGCAGCAGTTTTTCAGCACCGCGCAGACGGTGCTGGTGTTCAGCGTGGCGGATGAGGTAAAGGTGCTGGGCGAGAAGCTCGGCCACCATGATTGCCTGCAAGTGGACGGTAACACGGGCCTGCTGGATATCTCTGTCACTGGCCGCTGCTGCATCATCGAACTGACCGCACGCGATTAAAAACTGTGGGAGCTGCCTTGCCTGCGATAGCGGTATATCAGTAGTTGATGCGCTGACTGACACACCGCTATCGCAGACAAGCCAGCTCCCACCTTTGTTTTTGCATTGTTCACAAAATCTGTTTCCACTCCGCGCACCAATTTGTTACCGAATGCCCCAGCGTGACGCAAAGCTTCGCTGCCGTGACAAATTCCCCGCGCTGCAACAAACCTCCGTAAGAAATTTCATCAAGCTTTGAAGCCTTGATTTACAAGGCTCGCACGCCCCGTGCAAAAAAAACCCAACCACTCCTGGCTAAAGTTGGCCGCTCGATTGCATATGCTTGTACATACAAGTAAAGATGTGTGCGTAAGACTTTGCACCATCCCTGTTCGCGCATCGATCGCCGAGGAGTCCTAGCTGTGACCAAGCCTACAAAATACCGTGACGTCGAAATCCGCGCCGCCCGCGGTAACAAGCTCACCGCCAAAAGCTGGCTGACCGAAGCGCCGCTGCGCATGCTGATGAACAACCTCGACCCACAAGTGGCCGAGAACCCCAAAGAACTGGTGGTGTACGGCGGTATCGGCCGCGCGGCGCGCAACTGGGAGTGCTACGACCAGATCGTCGAGAGCCTTACTAATCTGAACGACGACGAAACCCTGCTGGTGCAATCCGGTAAGCCGGTCGGCGTGTTCAAGACCCACAGCAACGCCCCACGCGTGCTGATTGCCAACTCCAATCTGGTACCGCACTGGGCCAGTTGGGAGCATTTCAACGAACTGGATGCCAAGGGCCTGGCCATGTACGGCCAGATGACCGCCGGCAGCTGGATCTACATCGGCAGCCAAGGCATTGTCCAAGGCACCTACGAAACCTTCGTCGAAGCCGGCCGCCAGCATTACAACAGTGACCTCACCGGCCGTTGGGTACTCACCGCCGGCCTCGGCGGCATGGGCGGCGCGCAGCCATTGGCCGCGACCCTGGCCGGCGCCTGCTCGCTGAACATCGAGTGCCAGCAAGTCAGCATCGACTTCCGCCTGAACAGCCGCTACGTCGACGAGCAGGCTACCGACCTCGACGACGCCCTGGCGCGTATCGCCAAGTACACCAAGGAAGGCAAGGCCATCTCCATCGCGCTGCTGGGCAACGCCGCAGAGATCCTGCCGGAACTGGTCAAGCGTGGCGTGCGCCCGGACATGGTCACCGACCAGACCAGCGCCCACGACCCACTCAACGGTTACCTGCCGGCCGGCTGGACCTGGGACGAATACCGCGCTCGCGCCAAGACCGAGCCGGCCGTCGTGATCAAGGCCGCCAAGCAGTCGATGGCCGTCCACGTCAAAGCCATGCTCGAATTCCAGAAGCAAGGCATCCCGACCTTCGACTACGGCAACAACATCCGCCAGATGGCCCAGGAAGAGGGCGTGGAAAACGCGTTCGACTTCCCAGGTTTCGTACCGGCCTACATCCGCCCACTGTTCTGCCGTGGCATTGGCCCGTTCCGCTGGGCGGCGCTGTCCGGTGACCCGCAAGACATCTACAAGACCGACGCCAAAGTCAAAGAACTGATCCCGAACGATGCCCACCTGCACAACTGGCTGGACATGGCCCGCGAGCGCATCAGCTTCCAGGGTCTGCCGGCACGTATCTGCTGGGTCGGCCTGGGCCAGCGTGCCAAGTTGGGCCTGGCGTTCAACGAAATGGTGCGCAGCGGCGAGCTGTCCGCGCCGGTAGTGATCGGCCGTGACCACCTGGACTCCGGCTCGGTCGCCAGCCCGAACCGCGAAACCGAAGCCATGCAGGACGGCTCCGATGCTGTGTCCGACTGGCCGCTGCTCAACGCCTTGCTTAATACCGCGAGCGGCGCGACCTGGGTGTCGCTGCACCACGGTGGTGGCGTGGGCATGGGCTTCTCCCAGCACTCAGGGATGGTGATTGTCTGCGACGGTACTGACGAAGCGGCCGAGCGGATTGCCCGCGTGCTGCACAACGACCCGGCGACCGGGGTGATGCGTCATGCGGATGCGGGTTACCAGATCGCTATCGACTGCGCCAAGGAACAAGGCCTGAACCTGCCGATGATCAAGTAACTCAATGTGGGGTGGGCTTGTGTGGCGAGCAAGCTTGCTTGCGCTGGGGGTGCGAAGCAGCCCCAAAAAGCCGGCTCCAGCTTCGCTGTCGAACGGGAGCAAGCTCCCTCGCCACAGCAAGCCAGCGCCCACGGAAGAGCAAGATGCATACAAAACAATCCATCAGAGGTTGAACAACATGGCTGCAAACGACACCACCCCGTTGATCGAGAAACGTTCGATCGACTACATCCCGGAAGCGGAAAGACATGGTCGTCTATTCAGTCAATTCACCCTGTGGATGGGTGCCAACCTGCAGATCACTGCGATTGTCACCGGGGCGTTGGCCGTGGTGCTGGGCGGTGATGTGTTCTGGTCGTTGATCGGCTTGCTGATCGGTCAACTGATCGGCGGTGGCGTCATGGCGCTGCATGCGGCGCAAGGGCCCAAGCTTGGCCTGCCGCAGATGATTTCCAGCCGGGTGCAGTTCGGCGTGTACGGCGCGGCCATTCCGATCGTGTTGGTGTGCTTGATGTACCTGGGCTTCACCGCCACCGGCACCGTGCTGTCGGGCCAGGCGCTGGGCCAGTTGTTCGGGGTCAGCGACAGCGTCGGCATCCTGATCTTCGCCAGTGTCATCGTGCTGGTCACGGTGCTGGGTTACCGGGTGATCCACTTCATCGGCCGGGTCGCCAGCCTGATTGGCGTGGTTGCCTTTGTGTACCTGTTCAGCCGCTTGATGAGCCAGACCGACGTTGGCGCGCTCCTGCAGATCCGCCACTTCAGCTGGAGCAGTTTCCTGCTGGCCGTGTCGCTGGCGGCCTCCTGGCAGATTGCGTTCGGCCCTTACGTGGCGGATTACTCGCGTTACCTGCCGAGCCACACGTCATCGGTGAAAACCTTTCTCGCTGCTGGCGCAGGTTCGGTCATCGGTGCCCAAGTGGCGATGGTCCTCGGCGTGTTTGCCGCGGCCATGTCCAACGGGCAGTTTGCCGGCCACGAGGTGGCGTACATCGTTGGCTTGAGCGGCACGGGGGCTACCGCTGCGTTGCTGTACTTCAGCATCGCGTTCAGCAAGGTCACCATCTCGACGCTCAACTCCTACGGCAGCTTCATGTGCATCGCCACTATCATCAGCGGCTTTCGTGGGCGTCTGGAGGTCACGCGTCTGCAGCGTCTGGTGTTTGTGCTGATGATCGTCGGCACGGCCACGCTGATCGCGTTGCTCGGCCAGCATTCGTTCCTCGGTGCATTCAAGTCGTTCATCCTGTTCCTGCTGGCGTTCTTTACGCCCTGGAGCGCGATCAACCTGGTGGATTACTACTGCATCACCCGCGAGCGTTATGACGTGCCGGCGCTGGCCGACCCGAACGGTCGCTACGGCCGCTGGAACCTGCTGGGCATCAGCGTCTACGTATTCGGCGTGCTGGTGCAGTTGCCGTTCATCTCCACCAAGTTCTACACCGGCCCCCTGGTGGCCGCGCTGGGGGATGTAGATATCTCCTGGATCATCGGCCTGGTACTGCCGGCGGCCCTGTATTACGTGTGTGCAAAAAAATGGCACGGCACGGTACCCGATCACCTGATCCTGCCAAAAGAGCAGGGCGCTTCACCCACAACAAACGGGCTGGCTGCACAAGCCTGATGGGACGTGGACAGGGCAGGACGCCTACTGACTGCCGTAATCCATTTCATGATTGGGAGCGTCACAACAATGACTATGAATAAGACCTTGCTGGCTACTTTGTTCGCAGCTGGCGTGCTGGCAAGTGCCGGCGCCCAGGCGGCTGGTTGGTGCGAGTCGGGTAAACCGGTGAAATTCGCCGGCCTGAATTGGGAAAGCGGCATGTTGCTCACCGACATCCTGCAAACCGTGCTGGAAAAAGGCTACGACTGCAAAACCGACAGCTTGCCGGGCAATTCCATCACCATGGAAAACGCCCTGGGCAGTAACGACATCCAAGTGTTCGCCGAGGAGTGGGTAGGTCGCAGCGAGGTCTGGAACAAAGCCGAGAAGGCCGGCAAAGTCGTGGGCGTCGGTGCTCCGGTGGTCGGCGCGGTCGAAGGCTGGTACGTGCCGCGCTATGTGATCGAAGGCGACGCCAAGCGCAAGCTGGAAGCCAAGGCGCCGGACCTGAAAAACATCGCCGACCTGGCCAAGTACGCCTCGGTGTTCAAGGACCAGGAAGAGCCGTCCAAGGGCCGCTTCTACAACTGCCCGGCCGGCTGGACCTGCGAGCTGGACAACAGCGAAATGCTCAAGAGCTACGGCCTGGAAAGCACCTACACCAACTTCCGCCCGGGCACCGGCCCGGCGCTGGATGCAGCGGTGCTGTCGAGCTACAAGCGTGGCGAGCCGATCCTGTTCTACTACTGGTCACCGACGCCGCTGATGGGCCAGGTCGATCTGGTCAAGCTGGAAGAAAAGCCCGGCGTGGACAAAACCGTGAGCATCAAGGTCGGCCTCTCCAAGACTTTCCACGAGCAAGCCCCGGAACTGGTGGCCGTGCTGGAAAAGGTCAACCTGCCCATCGACCTGCTGAACCAGAACCTGGGCCGCATGGCCAAGGAGCGGATCGAGTCGCCGAAACTGGCGAAAATATTCCTCAAGGAACATCCTGAAGTCTGGCACGCCTGGGTGAGCGACGACGCAGCCAAGAAAATCGACGCGGCCTTGTAGGTCAAGTGTGCACGGCTACCCTCAAGGGTGGCCGGGCGGCTGGCCACAACCCACTGGATCGAGAGCACGATATGTTTCCTGAGAGCATTACCTTTTCCATCGCCGACTGGGTCAACGGTTGGGTGGACGCACTGGTCACCCACTACGGCGATGTGTTCCGGCACATCTCCGATACGCTGCTGTGGGCCATCGTCAACCTGGAAGGCCTGCTGCGCGCAGCGCCCTGGTGGCTGATGCTGGCCATCGTCGGCGGTATTGCCTGGCATGCCACCCGCAAGGTGGTGACCACGGCGGTGATTGTCGGTCTGCTGTTCCTGGTGGGCGCGGTTGGCCTGTGGGACAAGCTGATGCAAACCCTGGCATTGATGATGGTGGCCACGGTGATTTCGGTGTTGATCGGCATCCCCCTGGGTATCCTGTCGGCGCGCAGTAATCGCCTGCGTTCGGTGCTGATGCCGCTGCTGGACATCATGCAAACCATGCCCAGCTTCGTGTACCTCATCCCGGTGCTGATGCTGTTCGGCCTGGGCAAGGTCCCGGCGATTTTCGCCACGGTGATCTACGCCGCGCCGCCGCTGATTCGCCTGACAGACCTGGGTATTCGCCAGGTCGATGGCGAAGTCATGGAAGCCATCAACGCCTTCGGCGCCAACCGCTGGCAGCAACTGTTCGGCGTGCAATTGCCGCTGGCGTTGCCGAGCATCATGGCCGGGATTAACCAGACCACCATGATGGCGCTGTCGATGGTGGTGATCGCCTCGATGATCGGCGCCCGTGGCTTGGGTGAAGACGTGCTCGTCGGCATCCAGACCCTCAACGTCGGCCGCGGCCTTGAAGCCGGGCTGGCGATCGTGATTCTCGCAGTGGTCATCGACCGCATTACCCAGGCTTATGGCCGCCCACGGCATGAGGCGAGCAAATGACGACTGTCAGCAAAATCGAAGTCAAAAACGTCTTCAAGATTTTCGGCGCACGCGCCAAGGATGCGCTGGCCATGGTCGGCCAGGGCAAGACCAAGGACCAGGTACTGGCCGAGACCGGTTGCGTGGTCGGCGTCAATGACCTGTCCCTGAGCATCGGCACCGGTGAGATCTTTGTCATCATGGGCTTGTCGGGTTCGGGCAAATCCACCCTGGTGCGCCACTTCAACCGCCTGATCGACCCCACCAGTGGCGCGATCCTGGTGGACGGCGAAGACATCCTGCAACTGGACATGGAAGCCCTGCGCCAATTCCGTCGGCACAAGATCAGCATGGTGTTCCAGAGCTTCGGCCTGCTGCCGCACAAGAGCGTGCTCGACAACGTTGCCTACGGCCTGAAAGTGCGTGGCGAAACCAAGCAAGTCTGCGCCGAACGTGCGTTGCACTGGATCGAAACCGTGGGCCTCAAAGGCTATGAAAACAAATATCCCCACCAGCTTTCTGGCGGTATGCGCCAGCGCGTGGGCCTGGCCCGCGCCTTGGCGGCCGACACCGATATCATCCTGATGGACGAAGCCTTCAGCGCCCTCGACCCGCTGATCCGCGCCGAGATGCAAGACCAATTGCTCGAGCTGCAAAAGACCCTGCACAAGACCATCGTGTTCATCACCCACGACCTCGACGAGGCCGTGCGCATCGGCAATCGCATTGCGATCCTCAAGGACGGCAAGCTGATCCAGGTCGGCACGCCGCGGGAGATCCTGCATTCGCCGGCGGATGAATATGTGGACCGGTTTGTTCAGCGGCGGGCGGCGGTGGTCTGACGGACGCCATCGCAGGCAAGCCAGCTCCCACATTTGATTGGGTTCACACAGTTCAAATGTGGGAGCCGGGCTTGCCCGCGATGACGCCGGCAATGCTGTAGAGATTATGAAGAGGTCAACGATGTCCCAGGCAACAACAATCATCATCGCCGACACCCCACTGCGCTGGCAGGACGTGGTCGCCGTCGCCCGCCACGGCGCCATGCTCGAACTGTCGGGCCACGCCTGGGCGCGCATCGACAATGCCCAAGCCATCGTGCAGCGCATCGTCACCAGCGGCGAGCGTGCCTATGGTGTCAACACCGGTCTGGGCGCGCTGTGCAACGTCTCGCTCAAGACCGAGCAACTGAGCCAACTGTCGCGCAATACGCTGTTGAGCCATGCCTGTGGTGTCGGCCCGGTGCTCAGCGATGAGCAAACCCGCGCGATCATCTGCGCGGCGATCATCAACTACAGCCATGGCAAGTCCGGCCTGCATCCGCAGGTGGTGCACGCGCTGCTGGCGTTGCTCAACCACGGCATCACCCCGCAAGTGCCGTCCCAAGGCTCGGTGGGGTACCTGACCCACATGGCCCATATCGGCGTGGCCCTGCTGGGCGTCGGCAATGTGAGTTATCGCGGCCAGATCGTCACGGCGCAACACGCGTTGCAGGCTGAAGGCTTGCAGCCGGTGGTGCTCGGCGCCAAGGACGGCCTGTGCCTGGTCAATGGCACGCCGTGCATGACCGGCCTGAGCTGCCTGGCCCTGGCCGATGCACATCACTTGCTGCAATGGGCCGACGTGATCGGTGCCATGAGCTTCGAAGCCCAGCGCGGCCAGATCGACGCCTTTGACGAAGAAATCATTGCTCTCAAGCCGCATCCTGGCATGCAGCAAGTGGGTATCAACCTGCGTGCCCTGCTCGACGGCAGTGAGGTGATTGCCAGCAGTAAAGGTATTCGCACCCAGGATGCCTTGAGCATTCGCTCGATCCCGCAGATTCACGGCGCGGCCCGCGATCAGGTGGAACACGCCACGCGCCAGATCGAGACCGAACTCAACAGCGCCACCGACAACCCGCTGGTGCTGGGCACGCCAGACAGCTACCGCGTGGTGTCCCAGGCCAACCCCCACGGGCAGTCCGTCGCGATGGCGGCCGACATGCTCGCCATCGCCATGGCCGAGATCGGTTCGGTGGCCGAGCGTCGCCTGGACCGCCTGGTCAACCCGCATGTCAGCGGCCTGCCAGCCTTCCTGGTGAGCAACCCGGGGGTCAACTCCGGGATGATGATCGTGCAGTACGTCGCCGCGTCCTTGTGCGGGCAGAACCGCCAGTTGGCGCAACCCGCGGTGCTCGACAATTTCGTCACCTCGGGCCTGCAGGAAGACCACTTGAGCATGGGCACCAACGCCGCGCTCAAGCTGCACCAGGTGCTGGTCAACGTCACCCAGATTCTTGCCATCGAATACCTGCTGGCGGCCCAGGCTTTCGAGTTTCTCAAGGACCAGCGCTTCGGTGCCGGTACCGACCGCGCCTGGCGATTGCTGCGCGAAGTGGTCCCTGCTTATGAACAGGACCGCTGGCTGGCGCCGGATATTGCCGCCGCTGCCCAGCTGCTTAAAGACACCGCATTACCGAATTTGCACTGAACACCTAAGAACAATTCACAAGGAGAATGAATGTGACTGCGCTAAACCTGATTCCAGGCCAACTGAGCCTCGCCCAACTGCGTGCCATCTACCAGCAGCCAGTAACCCTCAGCCTGGATGACAGCGCCTCGGCCCAGATCGAAGCCAGCGTTGCCTGCGTGGAGCAGATTCTCGCCGAGAACCGCACCGCCTATGGCATCAACACCGGTTTTGGCCTGTTGGCCTCGACCCGCATCGCCAGCGAAGACCTGGAAAACCTCCAGCGCTCCCTGGTGCTGTCCCACGCCGCCGGCGTCGGTGAGCCGATCAGCGATGCGCTGGTGCGACTGGTCATGGTGCTCAAGGTCAACAGCCTGAGCCGTGGCTTCTCCGGGATTCGTCGCCAGGTGATCGACGCGTTGATCGCGCTGATCAACGCCGAGGTGTACCCGCACATCCCACTCAAGGGGTCAGTGGGTGCTTCCGGTGACCTGGCGCCGTTGGCGCACATGTCCCTGGTACTGCTTGGCGAAGGCAAGGCACGCCACAAGGGCCAATGGCTGGAAGCCACCGAGGCGCTGAAAATCGCCGGCCTCACGCCGCTGACCCTGGCCGCCAAAGAAGGCCTGGCCCTGCTCAACGGCACCCAGGTGTCCACGGCCTATGCCCTGCGTGGCCTGTTCGAAGGCGAAGACCTGTTCGCCGGCGCCCTCGCTTGCGGCGGCCTCACTGTGGAGGCGGTACTGGGTTCGCGTTCGCCGTTCGATGCGCGTATTCATGCAGCGCGTGGCCAGCGTGGCCAGATCGACTCGGCAGCGGCCTATCGCGACCTGCTCGGTGAGAGCAGCCAGGTGTCCCAATCGCACCAGAACTGCGACAAGGTGCAAGACCCGTATTCCCTGCGTTGCCAGCCGCAGGTCATGGGTGCGTGCCTGACTCAATTGCGCCAGGCCGCCGAGGTGCTGGTGGTAGAAGCCAACGCAGTGTCGGATAACCCGCTGGTCTTTGCCGCCGAGGGTGACGTGATTTCCGGTGGCAACTTCCACGCCGAACCCGTGGCCATGGCCGCCGACAACATGGCGCTGGCCATTGCCGAAATCGGCTCCCTGAGCGAGCGCCGGATCTCGTTGATGATGGACAAGCACATGTCGCAACTGCCGCCGTTTCTGGTGGGCAATGGCGGGGTGAACTCCGGCTTCATGATCGCCCAGGTGACCGCCGCCGCGCTCGCCAGCGAGAACAAGGCGCTGGCCCATCCCCATAGCGTCGACAGCTTGCCGACTTCGGCCAACCAGGAAGACCACGTGTCCATGGCCCCGGCTGCGGGCAAGCGTTTGTGGGAAATGGCCGAGAACACCCGGGGCATCCTTGCGGTGGAATGGCTCGCGGCGTGCCAGGGCCTGGACCTGCGCGACGGCCTGAAGACCTCGCCCAAGCTGGAAAAAGCCCGTGGCATCCTGCGCGACAAGGTGGCGTTCTATGACAAGGACCGCTTCTTCGCCCCGGACATCAACGCCGCCAGCGAACTGCTCGCCAGCCGCTGCCTGAATGAGCTGGTGCCGGCCAGGTTGCTGCCAAGCCTCTAAGAGCGACATTGACCCATGTGGGAGCTGGCTTGCCTGCGATAGCGGTGTATCAGTCACAGATGCATTCACCGCTAGACAGCTATCGCAGGCAAGCCAGCTCCCACAGTTTGAATGTTTGCAGCTTTGAATTTTCTCGGGATAAGAATAACTAGGGAAGAGAAATGCACCAGCCAGAAAAAGGTTTGAAACGCGGGCTCAACGCCCGACATATTCGCTTCATGGCCCTGGGTTCCGCGATCGGCACCGGGCTGTTTTATGGCTCCGCCTCCGCCATCCAAATGGCTGGCCCTGCCGTGCTGCTGGCCTACCTGATCGGCGGCGCTGCTGTATTCATGGTGATGCGCGCCCTCGGTGAGATGGCCGTGCACAACCCAGTGTCTGGCTCCTTCGGCCACTATGCCAGCACCTACCTGGGGCCCATGGCCGGGTTTATCCTCGGCTGGACCTACGCCTTTGAAATGATCATCGTCTGCCTCGCCGACGTCACCGCGTTCGGCATCTACATGGGCTTCTGGTTTCCCGAAGTGGCCCGTTGGGTCTGGGTGCTGGGCATCGTGTTTTTGATCGGCGGCCTGAACCTGTGCAACGTCAAAGTCTTTGGCGAGATGGAGTTCTGGCTGTCGTTGCTCAAGGTCGGTGCCATTGTGGCGATGATCCTCGGCGGCTTTGGCATCATGTTGTTCGGCATTCACTCGGCGGGCGAAACCCAGGCCAGCGGACTGAGTAACCTGTGGGCCCATGGCGGCTTCATGCCCAACGGCATCGGTGGGCTGATCGCCTCGTTTGCCGTGGTGATGTTTGCCTTTGGTGGCATCGAAATCATCGGCATCACCGCCGGTGAAGCCAAGGACCCGCAGCGGGTGATCCCCAAGGCGATCAACGCGGTGCCGCTGCGTATCCTGTTGTTTTACGTGCTGACCCTGTTCGTGTTGATGGCCATCTACCCGTGGCCGCAGATCGGCAGCCAGGGCAGCCCGTTCGTGCAGATCTTCAGCAACCTGGGGATTGGCTCGGCGGCGACTATCCTCAACATTGTGGTGATCTCGGCGGCGGTGTCGGCCATTAACAGCGACATTTTCGGCGCCGGCCGCATGATGTACGGCCTGGCTCAACAAGGGCAGGCGCCCAAGGGCTTCGCGCAATTGTCCAAACAAGGCGTGCCATGGATGACCGTGGTGGTCATGGGCGCCGCTTTGCTCGGCGGTGTGGTGCTCAACTACCTGATCCCGGAAAACGTGTTCCTGCTGATTGCTTCGATTGCCACCTTCGCCACGGTGTGGGTATGGCTGATGATCCTGTTTACCCAGGTCGCCATGCGCCGCTCGATGACCAAGGCGCAGGTCGCCGAACTGAAATTCCCGGTGCCGTTCTGGCCCTATGCGCCGGCAGCGGCCATTGTGTTCATGCTGTTTGTGTTTGGTGTACTCGGTTACTTCCCGGATACCCAGGCGGCGTTGATGGTGGGCGCCGTGTGGATCGTGCTGCTGATCATCGCCTACTGGCTGTGGGTCAAGCCTGCCGCCGGGCAAACGGCCAAGGTCGATTACGACCCGGTTTTGTCTCATCGATAACTTAGGGAGGCGTTGATGAAAACGCTTTGGCAACACTGCCACGTCGCAACCATGGCCAACGGCAAATACTCGATCATCGAGGATGCCGCCATGGTGACTGCCGGCTCGCTCATCGAGTGGGTCGGCCCCCGCAGCCAGGCGCCAACCGCGGATTACGCCCAGGTGCATGACCTGCAAGGCGCGTGGGTCACCCCCGGGCTGATCGACTGTCACACCCATACGGTGTTTGGTGGCAATCGCAGTGGCGAATTCGAGCAGCGCCTCGAAGGTGTCAGCTACGCCGAGATCGCGGCCAAGGGCGGCGGCATTGCCAGCACGGTGCGCGCAACCCGTGCGGCGAGCGAAGATGAGCTGTTCTCGAGCGCTGAAAAGCGCCTGCGCAGTTTGCTGCGTGACGGCGTGACCACGGTGGAGATCAAGTCCGGCTACGGCCTGGACCTGGCCAACGAACGCAAGATGCTGCGTGTGGCCCGGCGCCTGGGTGAAGCACTGCCGGTCAGCGTGCGTGCCACCTGCCTGGCCGCCCACGCGTTACCGCCGGAGTACAAGGACCGCGCCGACGATTACATCGAGCACATCTGCAGCCAGATGCTGCCGGCCCTGGCCGCTGAGGGGTTGGTGGATGCGGTCGATGCCTTCTGTGAATACCTGGCGTTTTCCCCCGAGCAGGTTGAGCGGGTATTCAAGGTCGCCCAGCAACTTGGCCTGCCGGTGAAGCTGCACGCCGAGCAACTCTCGTCGTTGCATGGCTCAAGCCTGGCGGCGCGCTACCACGCGTTGTCGGCCGACCACCTGGAATTCATGACTGAAGAAGACGCCATCGCCATGGCTGCGGCCGGTACCGTCGCTGTGCTATTGCCGGGCGCGTTCTACTTTCTGCGTGAAACCCAGCTGCCGCCGATGGAGGCCCTGCGCAAGCACGGTGTGAAGATCGCCATCGCCAGCGACCTCAACCCCGGTACTTCACCGGCGCTGTCGGTGCGGCTGATGCTGAACATGGCCTGCACCCTGTTCCGCATGACCCCGGAAGAAGCCCTGGCTGGCGCCACGCAACACGCAGCCACCGCGTTGGGCCTGGGTGATACCCATGGTTCCCTGGAAGTGGGCAAGGTCGCGGATTTTGTCGCCTGGCAGATCGATCGCCCAGCCGACCTGGCCTACTGGCTGGGTGGCGAGCTGGATAAACGCGTTGTGCGCCACGGCGCCGACGTCACTGTTTGAGAGGATGCAGTTGTGGATAAGGTTCTGACATTCAAGCAAGGCCGCGTACCGCTGCTGATCAGCATGCCCCACGCCGGCCTGCGGCTCACCCCTGCGGTGGAGGCCGGGTTGATCCCCGAGGCGCAAAGCCTGCCGGACACCGACTGGCATATCCCCCTGTTGTATGACTTTGCCGAAGAACTGGGCGCCAGCACCCTGGCTGCGGAGTACTCGCGGTTTGTCATCGACCTCAACCGGCCTTCCGACAACACGCCGCTGTATGCCGGCGCTACGACGGGCCTGTACCCCGAGACGCTGTTCGATGGCGTGCCGTTGTTCCGGGAAGGGCAAACGCCCTCCGAGGAGGAGCGGGCCAGCTACCTGCAAAAAATCTGGGGGCCGTACCACCGTCAACTGCAAGAAGAACTGGCACGTCTCAAGGCCGAGTTCGGCTATGCGTTGCTGTTCGATGCGCACTCGATCCGCTCGTTGATCCCGCACCTGTTTGACGGCAAATTGCCGGACTTCAATTTGGGTACCTTCAACGGCGCTGCGTGCGACCCGCAGCTAGCCAGCCAGCTGGAAGCCATCTGCGCTCAGCATCCGCAATATACCCATGTGCTGAACGGGCGCTTCAAGGGCGGCCATATCACCCGTCATTATGGCAACCCCGCGCAGGATATCCACGCGGTGCAGCTGGAGTTGTGCCAGAGCACCTATATGGAGGAGTTCGAACCGTTCCGTTATCGCCCGGATTTGGCCGAGCCGACTCGGGTGGTGTTGAGGCAGTTGCTTGAAGGGCTGTTGGCTTGGGGACAGAAGCACTACCGGTAATTGTTGGTGCTGCTGCAATAGCTTTCGCGAGCAAGCCCGCTTGACCGCGCTCTATCATGAGAATGCGCTCGAAATGTGGGAGCTGGCTTGCCTGCGATAACGGTGGTTCAGCAACACTTTTATCAACTGACACACCGCCATCCCGGCAAAGGGCTGGCCCACGGTTGTTTGCGGGCACGCGGCCAGGTGCCGGAGGTGGATCGGCTGTATGACTATCTGCTCGGTTATCTGAGGTGCGAACTGCTGACACAGGTCTAAGTGCTCAAGGACATGCTCATTGCACAATTCGGGTTTATGATGCCAGACGGCAAAATAATAGACGTCCCCCCAGGGATGAACCCGACACCCTACGGAGCACGCAATGCAGACTTGGTACCCGCAGATCAAACCCTACGCCCGGCACGATCTGGCTGTCGATGACACCCACACCCTGTATGTCGATGAAAGTGGCTCCCCCGAAGGCTTGCCTGTCGTGTTCATCCATGGAGGTCCCGGCTCCGGTTGCGACGCCCAGAGCCGCTGCTATTTCGACCCGAACCTCTACCATATTGTCACCTTCGACCAGCGTGGCTGCGGCCGCTCTACGCCAAGGGCCAGCCTTGAGAACAACACCACCTGGGATCTGGTCGCCGACCTTGAACGTATCCGCGAGCACCTGGGCATCGACAAGTGGGTGCTGTTCGGCGGCTCCTGGGGCTCAACCCTGGCCCTGGCCTACGCGCAAACCCATCCCGAGCGTGTGCTCGGCCTGATCGTGCGCGGCATTTTCCTTGCCCGCCCCCAGGATATTCGCTGGTTCTACCAGGAGGGCGCGAGCCGCCTGTTCCCCGATTACTGGCAGGACTACGTGGCACCGATCCCGGTGGAAGAGCGCCACGACATGATCGCCGCTTACCACAAGCGACTGACCGGCAACGACCAGATCGCCCAGATGCATGCGGCCAAAGCCTGGTCGGGCTGGGAAGGCCGTATGTTGGGCCTGTGCCCGAGCCCGCAGCATGTGGAACGGTTTTCCGAGCCGCAGCGCGCCTTGTCCATCGCACGTATCGAGTGCCATTACTTCACCAACAACTCCTTCCTGGAACCCAACCAACTGATTCGCGATATGCACAAGATCGCCCATCTGCCTGGCGTCATCATCCATGGCCGCTACGATATGATCTGCGCGCTGGATAACGCTTGGGAGCTGCATCAGGCCTGGCCCAACAGCGAGTTGCAGGTGATCCGCGAAGCCGGGCATGCGGCGTCCGAGCCGGGCATTACCGACGCGCTGGTGCGTGCGACCGGCGAAATGGCCCGGCGCCTGCTCGACCTGCCGCCTGAAGAAGCATGAAGGGCCTGTTGCAGCGGGTGCGTGGCGCCCGGGTTGAGGTCGCAGGGGAGGTGGTAGGCTCGATTGACCAGGGTTTGCTGGTGCTGGTGGCCGTCGAGCCTTCAGATACGCCCGAAAGCGCCGACAAACTGCTGCACAAGCTGCTTAACTATCGGGTGTTCAGTGACGAGGAGGGCAAGATGAACCTGTCCCTCAAGGACATCGGCGGCGGTTTGCTGCTGGTGTCGCAGTTCACCCTGGCGGCGGATACCAAAAGCGGGCTACGGCCCAGCTTCTCCACAGCGGCTCCTCCGACCCTGGGAGCGGCGCTTTTTGAGCACTTGTTGTTACAAGCGCAACAATTGCATGGCAAGGTGGCTTCCGGGCGTTTTGGCGCGGATATGCAGGTGCACTTGGTCAATGATGGCCCTGTGACCTTCCTCTTACAGACATGAATGTATGAAAAACGACGTTAATGCCTAAAAACGCAGGGTTTCGCTACAAATACTTCACTGTCCCTGATGCGTTGTCTCGCGGGCTACTAGATAATCGCGCGCTACGGGGATCAGCGTTGTTTGGTCCATTTTTGACTTAGGTAGAGCCTTGTCCGACAACCGCATGGGGAATCATTTTGCCCCAGAGGAGTCGGAACATTGCTCGCCAACCTGGCATATAGATAGCTGGCCGTTGGTTTTTTGATCTGTTTTCGGCGAGGGTTGCTCGTGATTGTTAGTCCCTGTAATGCACCAAAATTGTCTGCCAAACGGTTACGAAACGCACTGGTGACGGGCTCTGCCCTGTTTTGCCTGTTCGGCGCGGGTCAACTGTGGGCGTTCAGTCTGGATGATGTGTCGGCCAAGGCAAAAGAGCTGGCTGGGCAGAAGTACGAAGCTCCGCGCAGCAATCTGCCGAACGAATTCCGCGAAATGAAATTTGCGGATTACCAGAAAATTCGTTTCCGCAATGAAAAAGCCGAGTGGGCCGATCAGAACACCCCGTTCAAGCTGTCCTTCTATCACCAGGGGATGCATTTCGACACCCCGGTGAAAATCAACGAAGTCACCGCCGATAGCGTGCACGAAATCAAGTACGACCCGACGCGTTTCGATTTCGGCGACGTGAAATTTGATCCTAAAGCCACCGAACAGCTGGGTTACGCCGGTTTCCGTGTGCTTTTCCCGATCAACAAGGCCGACAAGCAAGACGAAATCATGACCATGCTCGGCGCCAGCTATTTCCGCGTCGTAGGCAAGGACCAAGTGTATGGCCTGTCTGCCCGTGGCATGGCAATCGACACCGCGTTGCCGTCTGGCGAAGAATTCCCGCGTTTCACCGAGTTCTGGATCGAGCGTCCAAAGCCGGGTGACAAGCATTTGGTGATTTTCGCGCTACTGGATTCGCCACGCGCCACTGGCGCTTATCGTCTGATCCTGCGCCCTGGCACCGACACCGTGGTGGACGTCAAATCCCAGATGTACCTGCGTGACAAGGTCAGCAAGCTGGGCGTTGCGCCGTTGACCTCGATGTTCCTGTTCGGCGCCAACCAGCCGTCCAAGGTCCTCAACTACCGTCGCGAGCTCCACGATTCCAGCGGCCTGTCGATTCACGCCGGCAATGGCGAGTGGATCTGGCGTCCGCTGAACAACCCTAAACACCTGTCGGTCAGCAACTTCAGCGTCGAGAACCCGCGTGGGTTCGGCCTGCTGCAGCGTGGCCGCAACTTCAGCCACTACGAAGACCTGGACGACAACTACGACAAGCGCCCAAGCGCCTGGATCGAGCCTGAAGGTGACTGGGGCAAAGGCTCCGTCGACCTGGTCGAAATTCCGACCGCCGATGAGACCAACGACAACATCGTGGCCTTCTGGAGCCCGGCCGAGCTGCCGGAAGTCGGCAAGCCGCTGGACGTGGCTTACCGTCTGCACTGGACATTGGACGACGCGGCCTTCCATTCGCCGGACAGTGCCTGGGTCAAGCAGACCCTGCGTTCTACCGGTGACGTGAAGCAATCGAACCTGATCCGTCAGCCCGATGGCAGCGTGGCCTACCTGGTAGATTTCGAGGGCCCGTCCCTGAAGAAACTGCTGCCGGACGCTCCGGTACGTAGCCAGGTGAGCGTGGGTGATAACGCTGAACTGGTTGAAAACAGCGTGCGCTACAACGAACACACCAAAGGCTGGCGCCTGACCCTGCGTATGAAGATCAAGGACGCAAGCAAACCGACCGAAATGCGTGCGGCATTGGTGCAGGATATCGTGCAGCCTGAGCCTGAGTCGGTTTCCAACCATGTGCTCAAGGCCGACAAAGTCTTGGCCAAGCAGCATGAGAAGCAGGCCAAGAAAGACGCCAAGGACAAGGAAGCCAAACAGCCTGAGGCTGCCCCAGCCACACCGGAGCCGATCAAGACCGAGCAAGTCCTGACCGAAACCTGGAGCTATCAGTTGCCTGCCGATGAGTAATTCTCAAGTCAAGCCAGAGACTCTGTCCGAGTACCTGGCGCATCTACCCATGACGGCTGAGCAGCGCGCCGAGCTGGCGGGCTGCAAGTCCTTCAGCGAGTTGCACGAACGTCTGTCGTCCAAGACCTTCGACGCACCGACCGACGCTGCCCAAGCGTCGGTCGGCCGCCGCTTGACCCTCAACAGCGCCGAAGAGCTGCAAGACGCCGAGATGCTGGCGCTCGATGCCAGCGGTCGTGTGTGTCTCAAGGCCACGCCGCCGATTCGTCGGACCAAAGTGGTGCCCGAGCCTTGGCGCACCAACATCCTGGTGCGCGGTTGGCGCCGGATGACCGGCCGCACCAACCCGCCCAAGCCACCGAAAGATGAGCGGGTATTGCCGGCTGCGCGCTGGCGTACCGTGGGCTCGATCCGTCGTTACATCCTGCTGGTGCTGATGCTGGGCCAGACCATCGTGGCCGGCTGGTACATGAAAGGCATCATGCCGTACCAGGGCTGGTCGCTGGTCGACTTCGACGAAATTCGCAACCAGACCCTGCTGCAAACCGCTACCCAGGTACTGCCTTACGCGCTGCAAACCAGCATCCTGATCATGTTCGGGATTCTGTTCTGCTGGGTGTCGGCCGGTTTCTGGACTGCGCTCATGGGCTTCCTGGAGCTGCTGACCGGTCACGATAAATACCGTATTTCCGGTAAAAGTGCCGGTGACGAGCCGATTCCGAAAGATGCGCGCACCGCCCTGGTGATGCCGATCTGTAACGAAGACGTGCCGCGTGTATTCGCCGGCTTGCGTGCAACGTTCGAATCGGTGGCCGCGACCGGTGACCTGGATCGCTTCGATTTCTTCGTGCTCAGCGACAGTAACGACGCCGACATCTGCATCGCCGAACAGCAAGCCTGGCTCGACGTATGCCGCGAAGCCGGTGGCTTCGGCAAGATCTTCTACCGCCGTCGCCGCCGCCGCGTTAAGCGCAAGAGCGGCAACCTCGACGACTTCTGCCGTCGTTGGGGCGGTGACTACAAGTACATGGTCGTTCTCGACGCCGATAGCGTGATGAGCGGCGAGTGCCTGACCAGCCTGGTGCGCCTGATGGAAGCCACGCCGGATGCCGGGATTATCCAGACCGCGCCGCGTGCGTCGGGCATGGACACCCTGTATGCGCGCATGCAGCAGTTCGCCACTCGCGTGTACGGCCCGCTGTTTACCGCCGGCCTGCACTTCTGGCAGTTGGGTGAATCCCACTACTGGGGCCACAACGCCATTATCCGTATGAAGCCGTTTATCGAGCACTGCGCCCTGGCGCCGCTGCCCGGTAAAGGCGCGTTTGCCGGTGCGATTCTCTCCCACGACTTCGTTGAAGCCGCGCTGATGCGCCGTGCCGGCTGGGGCGTGTGGATTGCCTACGACCTGCCGGGCAGCTACGAAGAACTGCCGCCGAACCTGCTGGACGAACTCAAGCGTGACCGTCGCTGGTGCCACGGTAACCTGATGAACTTCCGCCTGTTCCTGGTTAAAGGCATGCACCCGGTGCACCGTGCGGTGTTCCTGACCGGCGTGATGTCTTATCTGTCGGCGCCGTTGTGGTTCTTCTTCCTGGTGCTGTCCACGGCCTTGCTGGCGGTGAACACGCTGATGGAGCCGCAGTACTTCATGGCCCCGCGCCAGTTGTACCCGCTATGGCCACAATGGCACCCGGACAAGGCGGTGGCGCTGTTCTCCACCACCATCGTGCTGCTGTTCCTGCCTAAACTGCTCAGCATCATCTTGATCTGGGCCAAGGGCGCCAAAGAGTTCGGTGGCAAGTTCAAGGTAACCCTGTCGATGCTGCTGGAGATGTTGTTCTCCATGCTGCTGGCGCCGGTGCGGATGATTTTCCACACCCGTTTCGTCCTCGCCGCGTTCCTCGGTTGGGCCGCTACCTGGAACTCGCCGCAACGTGACGACGACTCCACGCCCTGGAGCGAAGCGGTCAAGCGCCACGGTCCGCAAACCGTGCTGGGCTTCCTGTGGGCGCTGCTGGTGGTGTGGCTGAACCCCAGCTTCCTGTGGTGGCTGGTGCCGATTGTCGGCTCGCTGATGCTGTCGATCCCGGTGTCGGTGATTTCCAGCCGGGTCAAGTTGGGCCTCAAGTCCCGCGACGAGAGCCTGTTCCTGATCCCTGAGGAATACAACCCGCCGCAGGCCCTGCTGTCGACCGAGAAGTACACCCACGAAAACCGTTGGCACGCCCTCAACGACGGCTTTGTGCGTTCGGTGGTAGACCCGCAGCAGAACGCTCTGGCCTGCGCCTTGGCGACCTCGCGGCACCGTGAGGCCGAGCCCATCGAGTACCTGCGCATGGAGCGTGTTCGCCACGCGTTGAAAGTCGGCCCGGCTGGCCTCAACAACAGCGAACGCCTGGCCTTGCTCAGCGATCCGGTGGCCTTGGCTCGTCTGCATGAGCAGGTGTGGAGCGAAGGTCACGCCGAGTGGCTAGGCGCTTGGCGTGCCTCGATCAAGGCCGATCCGCACGCGCCATTGCTGCCCCTGCAACCACAGTCGCCCCAGGCCCAGCCGGCCTGATTCAGGCACCCCCGAAGGCTCACTTCGGGGGTGTTTCAAACGTTGGTCCTACAGCGTTTTTAGCCTCTTCCTTTTATCGCTAACTCCTTGTTATTTCGAAACAAAAGACCTTTGTTCGAAGCGTATTGCCGTGCCTGCGGCTGGGTTAGGATCGCCCCCCAAATTGGACTCGCTACGGGGGCATTCATGATCAAAAGGTATTGTTTGGCATTGCTGATGGGCTTTTTCCTGGGGGGACAGGCAGGCCTGCTTTACGCCGGCGCGCTGGACAATGCTGTGCACCGCGGCGTGCTTAAGGTCGGCACCACCCCCAATAACGTGCCCTTCGAAATGCTCGATAAGCAGGGGCGCATCGTCGGCTTTGAAATTGACTTGCTCCACGCCATGAGCCGCGCGCTGGGCGTAGAGCTTGAATTGGTAGCGGTGCCCTACACGGAGTTGTTGTCGGGGCTGATGGCGAACAACTTTGATCTGATTGGCAGCGGCATGACGGTCACTCAGGAGCGCAACCTCAAGCTCAACTTCAGTGACTCGTTTATCGTGGTGGGCCAGACTGTGCTACTGCATCCGCGCCTGGGCGGGAAAGTGTCCAGTATTGAAGAGCTGGACGATCCCAGTTACCGCGTCGTTGCAACCCAAGGCACCACCGGCGAAGCCGCGGCACAGCGCTTTCTCCTATCAGCGCGGCTCAACAGTGTGGCCAACCCGGAAGAAGGCGTGCGGCAGGTCGTTGAAGGCAAGGCCGATGCTTTTATCCATGATGCGCCCTACAACCTGATCGCGATGAGTCGGCCGCAGAACAGTGCATTGTTGGTACTGGAGCAACCCTTCACCTTTGAGCCTTTGGCGTTTGGCCTGAAAAAAGGCGATTACGACAGCCTCAATTGGATCAACCATTTTCTCAACCAGATCGCCCAGGACGGCACCTACGATCGCCTCCATGACAAGTGGTTCAGGGACACGGCCTGGATAGCCGAGATCGACTGATCGTCATAACTGCTTACACATCAATCCCTAATCGAGAGGTCGCGCGCAAGCGTCTGCCTCTGTGCCTGGCCGGCTCGCTGTCAGTGTTTTGCGACACACGCCGATAACATTTACCGGTGAAACCTTTGTGGCGGACAACGAGTGGGTTAGGATCGCACCCCGAAATGGCGCAGCCCTTCTGTGCGCCCACCTTATAAGAATCGTTCAGGGGTCTTGATGATGAAAAAGTATCTTTCGATGCTGATGCTCGGTGTCACCGCGCTGGTCGCCGCCACTGCGGCCCAAGCCGGCGCCATTGATGAGGCGGTCAAGCGCGGCACGTTGAAAGTCGGTATGGACCCCACCTACATGCCGTTCGAAATGACCGACAAGCGCGGCGAAATCATCGGTTTCGAAGTGGACATCCTCAAGGCTATGGCCAAGTCCATGGGCGTCAAGCTGGAGCTGGTGTCCACCGGGTACGACGGCATCATCCCGGCCTTCCTGACCGGCAAGTTCGACATGATTGGCAGCGGCATGACCCTG
Source organism: Pseudomonas sp. CFSAN084952 (assembly GCF_009648855.1). Taxonomy (NCBI): domain Bacteria; kingdom Pseudomonadati; phylum Pseudomonadota; class Gammaproteobacteria; order Pseudomonadales; family Pseudomonadaceae; genus Pseudomonas; species Pseudomonas sp. CFSAN084952. The sequence continues at coordinate 5,886,590 of NZ_CP045767.1, forward strand.
ACCCAGGAACGCAACCTGCGCCTGAACTTCAGCGAACCCTTCATCGTGGTCGGCCAGACGCTGCTGATCCGCAAGGAGCTGGAAGGCACCATCAAGTCCTACAAAGACCTGAACGACGAGAAATACCGCCTGACCTCCAAGCTCGGCACCACCGGTGAGATGGTTGCCAAGAAGCTGATCTCCAAGGCCAAGTACCACGGCTACGACAACGAGCAGGAAGGCGTGCTCGACGTGGTCAACGGCAAGGCTGATGCGTTCGTCTACGACGCACCGTACAACGTGGTGGCCGAAAAGAAGGTCGGGAACGGCAAGCTGGTGTTCCTGGAAGAACCCTTCACCTTTGAACCTCTGGCGTTCGGTTTGAAGAAAGGCGATTACGACAGCATCAACTTCATCAACAACTTCCTGCACCAGATCCGTAACGACGGCACCTACGATCGCATCCATGACAAGTGGTTCAAGAGCTCCGAGTGGCTCAAGGACATGGAATAAGGCCTGACACCGAGTTGCCTGCATCGCAGGCAAGCCAGCTCCCACATTTGACTGTATTCACACATCAACCTGTGGGAGCGGGCTTGCCCGCGATGGCGGCCTATCAGGCGACACCTATGCGGAAAGTGAAATGAAACATAAAAAAGCCCAATGGCCCTGGCACCTGCTGACGGTGGTGGTGCTGGTCGGCCTGGCGGGTGCCTTGTACTACGCCACGTCGTTGATGTCCTACGAGTGGCGCTGGAACCGCGTCCCCCAATACTTCGCCTATCAAGCCGAAACCTCCCAGCGCGCCGCGGATATTTCCACCGTGGTCGAGTTAGTGCGCAAAGGCGATATGGCCGAAGTCACCCTGCGCAACGACGCCGGAGTGGAACAAAAGCTCACAGTCGCCGATAACAGCCTGCAAGTGGCGCGCGGCGATGATGTGGCTGAAGGCGATGTGGTCGGCGTGACTCGGCAATGGGCACTGGGGCCGTTGATGTGGGGCTTGTGGACCACGCTGTGGCTGTCGGTGGTGTCGGGCATCCTGGGCTTGGCGATTGGCTTGGCGACCGGGCTGTGCCGGCTGTCGAAAAACCCCACCTTGCGCGACCTGTCGACAATCTACGTCGAGCTGGTGCGGGGCACACCGCTGCTGGTGCAGATCTTCATTTTCTATTTCTTTATCGGCACGGTGCTCAACCTGTCCCGGGAGTTTGCCGGGATTGCCGCGCTGTCGTTGTTCACGGGTGCCTACGTGGCAGAAATCGTGCGCGCCGGCGTGCAGTCCATCACCCGTGGCCAGGACGAAGCGGCGCGCTCCCTGGGCTTGAGTGCCAGCCAGTCGATGCGCCACGTGGTGCTGCCGCAGGCCTTCAAGCGCGTGCTGCCGCCCCTGGCCGGGCAATTTATCAGCCTGGTCAAGGACACGTCCCTGGTGTCGGTGATCGCGATTACCGAGTTGCTCAAGAGCGGCCGCGAAGTGATCACCACCTCGTTCTCGCCGTTTGAAATCCTGTTTTGTGTGGCGGGCTTGTACCTGCTGATCAACCTGCCGCTGTCGAAGATGGCCAGCCGGCTTGAGCGGAGGCTTGCCCAAAGTGATTGAAGTACGCGATCTGGTAAAAGTCTTCGATACCCGTGGGCAGGTGGTGCGCGCGGTGGATCATGTCACCACCCAAGTGGCCAAGGGCGAGGTGCTGGTGGTGATCGGTCCCTCGGGTTCCGGCAAGTCCACCTTTCTGCGCTGCCTTAACGGCTTGGAAGAATTCGACTCGGGTTCGGTGAGCATCGACGGCCTGCAACTGGCCGACCCGAAGACCGACGTGAATGCCTACCGCCGTGAAGTCGGCATGGTGTTCCAGCACTTCAACCTGTTCCCTCACATGACCGTGCTGGAAAACCTGTGCCTGGCGCAAAAGGTCGTGCGCAAGCGCGGCAAGCAAGAGCGGGAGGCCAAGGCCCTGGCGCTGCTGGAAAAGGTCGGTATAGCGCAGAAAGCCCGCGAGTTTCCATCGCGCCTGTCTGGCGGCCAGCAGCAGCGGGTTGCCATTGCTCGGGCCCTGGCGATGGAGCCTAAGGTGATGCTGTTTGACGAGCCCACCTCGGCCCTCGACCCGGAAATGGTCGGTGAAGTGCTGGACGTGATGAAGACCCTGGCCCTGGAAGGCATGACCATGGTGTGCGTCACCCACGAGATGGGCTTTGCCCGGGAAGTGGCAGACCGGGTGTTGTTTTTCGATCACGGCAAATTGCTGGAAGACGCCGCGCCGGCGGAGTTCTTCAATGCGCCAAAAGACCCACGCGCCCAAGCCTTCCTGCGCCAAGTCCTGTAGAAATATTTGCCTCTGTGGCGAGCGAGCTTGCTCGCGCTGGAGTGCGTAGCGCTCCCAAGATTTTGGGGCCGCTGCGCAGCCCAGCGGGAGCAAGCTCCCTCGCCACAGGTCAAAGCTTGAATTTGTCGACCAGCGTCTGCAAGTCCAGGCTCAACCTCGCCAACTGAACACTCGCCGCCGCCGTTTCCTCGCTGGCGGCGGCGGTTTGTTCCGACACGTCCCGTACCTTCAGCACACTGCGGTTGATCTCCTCGGCTACAGCGCTTTGCTGTTCCGCTGCGGCGGCGATCTGCGGGTTCATTTCCTGGATGATCGACACCGTGCGGGCAATGGCGATCAGGGCGTCGCCGGCGTCGCGGGTCAGGGTGACGCTGTTATCGGTCAGGTTACGGCTGCTGTCCATGATATCCGCCACCTGCTGGGTGCCGCTATGCAGGCCGAGGATCAGCCCTTCGATCTCCTCGGCCGATTCCTGAGTGCGTTGGGCCAGGCTGCGCACTTCGTCGGCGACCACCGCAAAGCCTTGGCCGGCAGCGCCCGCACGCGCCGCTTCAATGGCTGCGTTCAGGGCCAGCAGGTTGGCCTGCTGAGAAACAGACTTGATCACATCCAGCACACTGGCGATCTTCTGGCTCTCCTGTTGCAGCGCGAGCATCGCACGGCCCGACAGCGCCATTTCACTGGCCAGGTTGCCAATCTGCTCCATAGCCTGGGTGACCACCTGCTCACCGGCGCCGGCCTGATGGTCGGCTTCTTGGGCCGCCAGCGAGGCGCGTTCGGCGTGGCGCGCCACTTCCTGGGCAGTGGCGAGCATTTCATTCATTGCCGTCGCCACCTGGTCGGTTTCATCTTTCTGCTCGTTGAGCCCGCTGCGGGTCTGCTCGGTGACGGTGGATAACTGCGTGGCCGCTCCGGCGATCTGCCGGGCGCTGTCACCGATACTGCTGATCAGGCTACGCAGGCTGCGGGTCATTTGCCCGATGCTTTGCTGCAACTGGCCGAGTTCATCGCGACGGTCGACCGCCATGTCGTGGCTGAGGTCGCCTTCGGCAATGCGGCGTGCGGCGCCAAGGATCTCCCGCAGTGGTACCGCAATCTGCCGGGCGATCCACCAGGCGGCCAGCGCGCCCAGGGCCAGGGCGGCCACTGTCACGCTCATCAGCAATGTGCGGGTGTGGTCTGCCTCGCTGTTGCGCTTGGTGTTCTGGCTTTGGCTCAACTGGTTACTGTTGTCGCGCAGGTCATCGAGTTGCTGTTCGAAGCGGTTTTGCACGGTCTCCACGTTGAGCTGGGCTTCCTTGAGCTCGATCAACTGCTCGCGATAGTTAGCCAGGTCGGTCTTGAGCAGTGCTGAGTCCACGGGCAGCGCTGTGACTGCCAGTTGCGCGGTCTCCAGGGCGTCAAGGGCCTTGCCGATGGCCTCTGTATACATTGCCAGCGATTGCGCGGCCCAGGCGGGGCTCTGGGCGCGATCTTCGGCCAGCTCCATGGCCTGCCGCAGTTGCTCAATGGCATCAAGGGCCTTTTCGTCGTTCTGATCAGGCAGGTCACTGGCAAATTGGGCGAGGGTATCGCTGGCTTGCAGGGCGACTTTTTTCAGCACCGGGCGGATGCGCTCACGCTGTTCGACCAAGGGCGGAAGTTGCGTCAGGGCCGCCTTGAAGTGGCTTGCAAGGCTCTTGGCTTCTTCAAGTCGCTGCAGGTCAGCCGGGTCTTTCAGGCGGTTTGATAGGTCGGCCAAGTGCTGGTCCATCCGTTCAATCTTCGCGGCCATTTTGCTCAGGCTATCGCTGTCTGTCAGGGTGCGGTACACGATGCGGTCGGCGCGCATGGCCTCGGCGTCAACGGCCAATTGACCCAGGGTCGTCAGGCTATTGGATCGGTAAAGCACGGCGTTCAAGGCTTGCCAGCCCGTAGCGGCGATCAGGAAACTGAGGATCAGCACTTGGCCAAAACCCAGGGCGAGCTTGAGGCGGACGCTGGCATTGACCAGCACGCGGGTTAGCCGAGAAAACATGGTGAACCTCCGAATCAGAGAAAGCATTTCGCAACACATGAAACGCTAATTCGATTCGGGGCCGTGGAGGGCTGATAACTGCGTAGGAAATTTCACAAGTTACGGCGGCTTTGGTAAGCCGCCGTGTAGGGTAATTCAGACCCGGAAGCGCCCAACCAGGGTCTGCAGGTAGATCCCCAGGCGCGCCAGTTCGGCACTGGAGGACGCAGTTTCTTCGCTGGCCGACGAGGTTTGTTCGGAGATGTCGCGCACATTCAACACGCTGCGGTTGATCTCTTCAGCCACGGCGCTTTGTTGCTCGGCGGCGGTGGCGATCTGCGAGTTCATGGCCTGAATGGTCGAGACGGTGCGGGTGATATTGCCCAGCGCGTGGCCAGCGCGGCGCGTCAGCTCAACACTGCTCTCGGTCAGCCCGCGGCTGTTGTCCATGATGGTTGCCACCTGCTGGGTACCACTTTGCAGGCCGACGATCAGCTCTTCGATCTCTTCAGTGGACTTCTGCGTGCGCTGGGCCAGGCTGCGCACCTCGTCGGCCACCACGGCAAAGCCACGGCCGGCCTCACCGGCACGCGCGGCCTCAATGGCGGCGTTAAGGGCCAGCAGGTTGGTTTGCTGGGCTACGGATTTGATCACGTCGAGCACACTGCCGATCTTGTCGCTCTCGCGCTTGAGTTCACCCATGGCCACTGTGGAATTACCCACCTCGGTGGCCAGGCGCTCGATCTGGGCGATGGCTTCACCCACCACCTGATCGCCTTCACGGGCTTGCTGGTCGGCAGCCACGGCGGCTTCCGAGGCCTCTTCGGCATTGCGCGCCACTTCCTGCACGGTGGCCGCCATCTCGTTCATGGCGGTGGCCACCTGGTCGGTCTCGACCTTCTGGCTGTTGACCCCGGCGCTGGTTTGTTCGGTCACGGCCGACAACTGCTCGGCGGCGCTGGCGATCTGGGTGACACCGTCGCTGATCCCGCCGATCAACTCGCGCAGGCCTACGGTCATGCTTTGCATGGCACGCTGCAATTGACCCAGTTCGTCCTGGCGGCCCGATTCCAGGTTGTGGCTCAGATCGCCGGAGGCCACACGCTCGGCGACTTTGAGGGTCTGGTTCAGGGGGATGACGATCTGGCGGGTGATGGCCCAGGCTGCGAAGATGCCGACGATCAGCGCCAGCACGGTGGCAAGCAGCAACAGGTATTTGGCCTGCGCGGCATCTGCGTCACGCACGGCGGTCTGGGAGACGGTGAGTTTTTCGCTGTGGCCCAGCAGGATGTCGCCTTGGGCGATCATGGTTTTCAGCGCAGCCGCGCTGGCGACCTGGGAATCGCGATACTGGCTGACGGCGGCGCGGTAGGCTTGCAGTGAAGCCCCGGCTTCTTGCAGGTTGGCCTGGTATTGGGCCGGCAGCTGGCCTTGCAGTTCGGTGATTTTCTTCAGGGCGTTGTCGATAGCATCCAGGGCCGGTTGCTCGGCTTCGACCTTGCCGCTGTAGGTGTAGCCGCGTACTTGGAAGCGCGATTGCTGGATCAGCTTGCTCTGCTCCACCACGCTGTTGAACTGGGTGACGCTGTCACCTTGCAGCAGGGCTTTTTCGATTTCATTGATCTTGGCGACAGCATTGTCGGCAGTGTCGCCGAGCTTGCTGCGAGCACCCTCACGCTTGAGGCCCGCCTGGACCATGGCCGCGAAGGCCTTTTTGTATTGGTTCAAGGCTTCCTGCTGTTGCTCGACCAGGGCTTTGTCGTCAGGTTGCTCGATCAGCTCGGCGGCGGTCTTCAGGCCGCTGTCGAGGTGGGCGAGCAGGCCGTCGACCTTGTCCGTGCCTTGCTCGCCACGGCGCATATCGAAGTCCAGACGTGCCAGGCGCAGGTCTTTGGTCAGGCCATTGAGGCTGGAAATGAAGCCCAGCTTGTCGCCGCGGCTGATCACATCCCCCAGGCCGGTCCAGCCGGTAAAGGTGATCAACAGCGTCAGGACCAATACCAGGCCAAAGCCGACGCTCAGCTTGCGGTTGACGCTTACATTCCCCAACTTCTCGGCTAACCAACGATACATGCTGCGAACTCCCCTGGAACAAGGCTTGGACTTATTCAAAGGCTATCGGCACGGGCGCGAGATTCTGTAGCTATGCACATGATCGTTCCCACGCTCTGCTGATCGTTCTCACGCTCTGCTGATCGTTCTCACGCTCTGCTGATCGTTCCCACGCTCTGCGTGGGAATGAATGGCGTGACGCTCTGCGTCACAAGGGCGGACGCAGAGCGTCCTGAGCGGCATTCCCACGCAGAGCGTGGGAACGATCAGTCGGGGGGTTAGAACAGGCGGGCGAGCAGGGCCGTTACGGCGGTTTCGACGCGCAAAATACGTGCACCCAGTTGCACCGGCTGCAAACCGGCCTTGGCCAGCAAGTCCACTTCATAGGGAATCCAGCCGCCTTCCGGGCCGATCGCCAGGGTCACCGGTTCCTCGAGGGCTCGGGGGCAGGCTGGGTAATCGCCCGGATGGCCGATCAGGCCCAGGGTGCCAGCCGCCATGGCCGGCAGCCGATCTTCCACAAACGGCTTGAAGCGTTTCTCGATAATGATCTCGGGCAGCACCGTGTCCCGCGCTTGTTCCAGGCCGAGGATCAATTGCTCGCGCACCGCTTCCGGCTCCAGGAACGGGGTTTGCCAGAAGCTTTTTTCCACCCGGTAGCTGTTGACCAGCACCACCTTGGGCACGCCCATGGCCGCCACGGTTTGCAACACCCGGCGCAGCATCTTCGGGCGGGGCAGGGCCAGCAGCAAGGTCAGGGGTAATTTGCTCGGTGGCGGTTGGTCGAAGCTCACTTGCAGTTCGGCTTCAGCGGCTTCCAGGCGCAGCAGTTGGGCATTGCCCATCAGCCCGCCAATCCGGCCCACGCGCAGGGAGTCACCGACGGCGGCGCGGTGAACCTCCTGCATATGCACCAGGCGCCGATCACGCAGCACTACGCGGTCGGCCGCGATAAAGTCGGCCTCTTCGAGCAGCAGCAGGTTCACGGCTGGGTCGCAGGCGGCTGGTCGTCGTCGACAGGCGCGTCATCCGGGTGTTCGCCACGCTTGCTGATCAAGCCGCTGAACAGGATGCCCACTTCGAACAGCATCCACATCGGCACGGCCAACAAGGTCTGGGAGAAGATGTCCGGTGGCGTGAGGATCATGCCGACCACGAAGCAGCCGATGATCACATACGGGCGGATCTTCTTCAGGTACTTGACGTCGACCACGCCGATCCACACCAGCAACACTACCGCTACCGGAATTTCAAACGCCACGCCAAAGGCGAAGAACAGCGTCATCACGAAATCGAGGTAGCTGGTGATATCGGTCATCATTTCCACACCGGCTGGAGTCGCGGCGGCGAAGAACTTGAAGATCAGTGGGAACACCAGGAAATAGGCGAAGGCCATGCCGGTGTAGAACAGCAGGATGCTCGACACCAGCAACGGCACGGCGATGCGCTTCTCATGCTTGTAGAGGCCTGGCGCGATAAAACCCCAGATCTGATGCAGGATCACCGGGATCGCCAGGAACAGCGAGACCATCATGGTCAGCTTCAAGGGCGTCAGGAACGGCGACGACACATCGGTGGCGATCATCGTCGCGCCGGCCGGCAGGTACTGGCGCAGGGGCGTCGAGACGAAGGTGTAGATCTGCTGGGTAAAGGCGAACAGCCCGGCAAAGATGATGAAGATCGCCGCCACGCAACGCAGCAGGCGGGTACGCAGCTCGGTGAGGTGCGAGACCAGCGGCATATGCTGGTCGTTTTCCGGTTTATCAGCGCTCATGGGGCTCGCGGCGGCAATGTAGGGTCATGGGGCGCGGGCGACGCAACGGGCGTCGGCGCGGGCGTCGTAGGAGCGGGCGCTGCCGGTGCGGCGTCGGCCACAGGGGCTGGCGCGATGCTGTGCTCGGCCACCGGCGTTACCGGCTTGGCCGGCTCTTGCACCGGGGAAAGAATCTTGCGGGCTTCCTGCTCCAACGAGAGGATGTGCTCGTTGTGCAATTGCCGACGGATTTCGTCGGCACCGATTTCCCGTTCAACTTCCTGTTTGATCGCGTTGAAACTGCGCTTGAGGCGCCCGATCCACAAGCCGGCGGTGCGTGCGGCACCGGGCAGGCGTTCCGGCCCCAGTACCAGCAGGGCCACCAGGCCGACGAGCAGCAGTTCAGAGAAGCTGATACCAAACATTAGTCAGTGCTCACGAGTCTTTGCGGGTCGGCTCTTGGACCTTTTCAGCCTGCACGTCGAAGGTACGGCGCTCGGTGATCGGCTGGGTGGCCTGCGGGTGAACAGGCTGGGCCGGTGGCACCGGGTTGGCGCTTGGCTCGGCTGGCTTTTCATCATCGTTCATGGCTTTGCGAAAGCCCTTGATCGACTCGCCCACATCGGTGCCCAGGTTCTTGAGCTTCTTGGTGCCGAACACCAATACCACCACCACCAGAATGACGATCCAGTGTTTCCAGTCAAAAATGCCCATGCTTCAAATCCTCAAGTCTTACGTTATTCAGGCGGACGGGCGCGAGGCCTTCTCGGCGTGCCCGGACAAGCCGAAGCGACGGTCCAGTTCATCCAGCACGGCCTGTGGGTGCTGCCCCAGTTGGGCGAGCATCACCAGGCTATGGAACCACAAGTCTGCGGTCTCATAGATTACATCGCTGTAATCACCGCTGATTTGCGCGTCCTTGGCCGCAATGATGGTCTCGACGGATTCTTCGCCGAGTTTTTCCAGAATCTTGTTCAGACCCTTGTGGTACAGGCTGGCGACGTAGGAGCTGTCGGCATCCGCGCCTTTGCGGTCTTCCAGCACCTGGGCCACACGGTTCAGGGTATCGCTCATGTTCAGTGTCCTGCTGGGTAGATGGCGTGCGGGTCTTTGAGCACCGGCTCCACAACCTTCCATTCGCCATTCTCGAACACGCGATAGAAGCAACTGTGGCGGCCAGTGTGGCAGGCAATGCCGCCGATCTGCTCGACCTTGAGGATCACCACGTCGGCATCGCAGTCCAGGCGCAGCTCGTGCAGGGTCTGCACGTGCCCGGATTCTTCGCCCTTGCGCCACAGTTTGCCACGCGAACGTGACCAGTAGATGGCGCGCTGCTCGGCGGCGGTGAGGCTCAGGGCCTCGCGGTTCATCCAGGCCATCATCAGCACGCGCCCGGTCTTGTAGTCCTGGGCAATGGCCGGCACCAGGCCGTCACTGTCCCACTTGATCTCATCCAGCCAGTCTTTCATGTTCGGCTCCGGCAATTTGCGACAGTGTATAACCGGATGGGCTATCGACGCACGATCAGATAAACACCCACGGCGACCATGATGCCGGCTGGCCAGTGGCCCAGTTGGTTCAATGGCCCACCAATCGCCAGCATCACACCGCCCACCAGGTGCGCGGCGCCGAGCAGGCGCAGGAACCAGTCGTCCTTGCGCTTGCGCCACGGTGGCTCAGGGTCCTTGGCGTGGGGCTGGGACATGCGCTCCAGCAGGTCGCGGGTCATGTTGGTCAGGTGCGGCAGCTGTTCGAACTGGCTGTGCAGGTTGCCCAGCATGGTTTTGGGGCTCATGCGCTCGCGCATCCAGCGTTCCAGGAAGGGTTGCGCGGTGTTCCACAAGTCGAGGTCCGGGTACAGCTGGCGGCCCAGGCCTTCGATGTTCAGCAGGGTCTTCTGCAACAACACCAACTGCGGCTGTACTTCCATATTGAAACGCCGCGCGGTCTGGAACAGACGCATCAGTACCTGACCGAAGGAAATATCTTTTAACGGTTTTTCAAAGATCGGCTCGCAGACGGTACGGATCGCCGCTTCGAATTCGTTGAGCTTGGTTTCCGCCGGCACCCAACCCGAATCAATGTGCAGCTGCGCCACACGACGGTAGTCGCGCTTGAAGAAGGCAAACAGGTTGCGCGCCAGGTAATCCTGGTCTTCCGGGGTGAGGCTGCCGACGATGCCGCAGTCGATGGCGATGTACTGCGGGCTCCACGGGTTGACGGTGCTGACGAAGATGTTGCCCGGGTGCATGTCGGCGTGGAAGAAGCTGTCGCGGAACACTTGGGTGAAGAAGATTTCCACACCGCGCTCGGCCAGCATCTTCATGTCGGTGCGTTGGTCGGCCAGGGTCGCAAGGTCGGTGACCTGCACGCCGTAGATGCGCTCCATCACCAGCACTTTGGGCCGGCACCAGTCCCAATACACCTGCGGCACGTACAACAGTTGCGAGCCTTCGAAGTTGCGTCGCAATTGGCTGGCGTTGGCCGCTTCGCGCAGCAGGTCGAGTTCGTCGTAGATGGTTTTTTCGTAGTCGGCGACCACGTCCACCGGGTGCAGCAGGCGCGCATCGGCAGAGAAGCGTTCGGCCGCGCGGGCCAGGATGAACAGCCATGCCAGGTCCTGGCCGATGATCGGCTTGAGGCCTGGGCGAATGACTTTCACCACCACTTCTTCGCCGGTCTTGAGCTGCGCGGCGTGCACTTGCGCCACCGACGCCGAGGCCAGGGGCTCGACGTCGAAGCGGCTGAACACCTCGCTGATCTTCTGGCCCAGCTGTTCTTCGATCAGCGCCATCGATTGCTGCGAATCGAACGGCGGCACGCGGTCTTGCAGCAGCATCAGCTCGTCGGCGATGTCTTCGGGCAACAGGTCGCGGCGGGTGGAGAGGATCTGCCCGAACTTGATGAAGATCGGCCCCAAATCCTGCAACGCCAGGCGCAGGCTGGCGCCACGGCTCAACGGTGACGGTTTGCGCGGCAACCAGCGCCACGGCAGCACATAACGCACCGCCAGCAGGAACCATGGCAAAGGCAGGGCAAACAGCAGGTCATCGAGACGGTAGCGGATTACGACGCGCTGGATACGAAACAAACGGCGGACGGCGAGCAGCTTCATGCGTTATCGCTTGGATCAAGGGAACGGCTCAAGCGCTCGAAGCGGGCCTCGAGGCGTTCCAGGTCGATTTTGGCCTTGTCGAGCTCGCGAAAGCGCGCTTGCGCTTCCCGTTGCCCGACCAGGGTGCGCGATTCTTCGCTCAGGTATTCGGCAAGGTTCTGGTTGAGGCTGGCGAACCCTTGCTGGTACCAGCGCGAGCGGCTGCGCAGGTGCCCGCTGATCAACTGGGTGGCGACGGGGCCAATCCAGCGCGACAGTTCGTATTCCCAGTCCAGCTCCAGGTCTTGCAGCACGGCGGCCAGGTCCATCAGCACCGCACTGTCGCCTTCCAGTTCCACCTCGGGGCTGTGGAGGATGGCGGTCTTGTTGCGGCTCAGTGCCAGGTGCAACAGGCTTGAGGCTGGCGCACGCAGAGTGCAATCGGCCTCAGCGGCCCATTGAGTGGCGAGCAACAGGCCTTCATCGCTGGGCAGGATAAACAGCTGCAAGGCGGGGCTTCGGCAGTCGACGGCAATGACTTTGCCGGTCAGGTGCGCGAGCCGCGCCAGGGCGGTGCTGTCCAGGCGCAGTACACGGTTGAGGCCGTGCTCGACGCTGGCGAGAAGACCTTGCAGCAGCATCAGGGCTTGATGCCGCGGTGCAGGGCGACGATGCCGGACGTCATGTTGTGGTAGGTCACGCGGTCGAAACCGGCCTCCACCATCATCGACTTCAGGGTTTCCTGGTCCGGGTGCATGCGGATCGACTCGGCCAGGTAGCGGTAGCTCTCGGCGTCGTTGGTGATCAGCTTGCCCATCAGTGGCATGAAGGCGAACGAATAGGTGTCGTAGACCTTGGACATCAGCGCGTTGGTCGGCTTGGAGAATTCCAGCACCAGCAGGCGGCCACCCGGCTTGAGTACGCGCAGCATCGAGCGGATCGCGTCTTCTTTGTGAGTCACGTTACGCAGGCCGAACGCGATGGTCACGCAGTCGAAACGGTTGTCGGGGAAGGGCAGCTTCTCGGCATCGGCCTGAACGAACTCGATATTGCCGGCCACGCCTTTGTCGAGCAGGCGGTCGCGGCCAACCTTGAGCATCGAACCGTTGATATCGGCCAATACCACCTGGCCGGTGGGGCCAACCAGCTTGGAGAACTTGGCCGCCAGGTCGCCTGTACCACCGGCGATGTCCAGCACCCGGTTGCCGGTGCGTACGCCCGACAACTCGATGGTGAAGCGCTTCCACAGGCGGTGCATGCCGCCGGAGAGCACATCGTTCATCAGGTCGTACTTGGCCGCCACGGAGTGGAACACCTCAGCGACTTTTTCCGCTTTCTGGCTTTCCGGGACGTTCTTGAAGCCGAAGTGAGTGGTGGGTTCGGCATCGCTGCCTTTGCGCTGATCAGTCATATCGCTGTCACCAAAAGAGAATGCGGGACATGATAATCCCCAAGGCCTACTTTGTCTTGGCAAGGCTGCAGGTAAGATAGGCGCTCATCGAGACCTTTTGCCGCATGGCGGGTGTTCTGAGTCGTTATATAGAGGAGTCATTGCAATGGCCCGTATTACCGTTGAGCGTGAACATACCCTGGGAAAAGAACAGGCGCGGGCCAAGGCTGAGCAATTGGCGCGCAAACTCGAGGATAAATATGGGGTGGAGTCTTCATGGGCTGGCGACACCCTGAAGCTCAAGCGCTCCGGGGTTAAAGGCACGGTTGCGGTGGCCGACAACTCACTGCGCATCGATGTCGAACTCGGCCTGTTGATGTCGGCCATGAGTGGCACGATAAAGTCCGAAATCGAAAAGGCCTTGGATAAAGCGTTGGCCTGACCTGGCTGCTCTTAGGGTGCCGATTCTAATTTTAAACCCTACTTTGTGCCCAAGCCCTCAACTCCTGCGGGCCGTCCTCCCCCCCTTTTTGTGTGAGGTGCACCATGGCCAAAGTTATTTTGAAGAAAAAAATCGACGTTCAAACCACTCCCCTGAGTGAGGTTAAAAGCTATGCCCGCAAGATCTGGCTGGCGGGTCTTGGTGCCTATGCGAAGGTCGGCAGTGAGGGCAGCGAGTACTTCAAAGAGCTGGTTAAGAGCGGCCAACATGTTGAAAGTAAAGGTAAAAAAGTTGTAGTTGAACAACTTGATGCCGCCAACAGTCAGATTGACCAGGTAAAGAGTAATGTCTCCGGCGTCAGGAGCCTGGTTGAAGTTCAGCTGGATAAAGTTGAAAAAGCTTTTGACACGCGTGTTGCAAGTGCCTTGAATCGAATCGGCATTGCGTCTAAACATGACGTGGAGACACTCTCTGCTAAGCTCGAAGAGCTGACGGCATTGCTCGAACGTGTCGCGCGTAAACACTAAGGAGACATCGGGATGGCTGTTAAAAAGACTACTCAGAAAGAAGGCAGCTCGTGGGTCGGGGAAGTTGAAAAATATTCCCGCAAAATCTGGCTTGCTGGTTTAGGCGTGTACTCGAAGGTTAGCAGTGACGGCGGTAAATACTTCGAGACTCTGGTCAAGGACGGCGAGAAGGCCGAGAAGTTGACCAAGAGTACAGTGGGGAAAAAAGTTGATGCGGCCAAGGCAACGGCCGGTTCCGCCAAGTCGAGTATTTCTGACACGTGGGGCAAGTTGGAAGAAACCTTCGACAAGCGCCTCAACAGTGCTATTTCGCGACTGGGCGTGCCTAGCAAGGCTGAGTTGAAAACGTTGCACAGCAAGGTCGATACCTTGACCAGGCAAATCGAAAAACTCACTGGCGCCAAAGCGGCTCCAGCCAAGACTGCCGCAGCAAAACCTGCGGCAAAACCAGCGGCCAAAACTGCAGCTGCAAAACCAGCAGCCAAAGCCGCTGCCAAGCCTCTGGTTAAAGCTGCCGCTAAACCGGCTGCAAAATCTGCGGCCAAGGCGCCAGCCAAAGCCGCGACGAAACCTGCGGCCAAGCCAGCGGCCAAAACAGCTGCTGCCAAACCGGCCAGCAAACCTGCCGCCAAGCCAGCGGCTGCTAAAGCAGCAGCGAAACCTGCGGCTAAACCGGCTGCTGCCAAATCCGCTGCCAAGCCAGCTTCCGCCAAACCCGCTGCCAAGCCAGCTGCGGCAAAATCCGCCGCGAAACCAGCAGCAGCCAAACCGGCGGTAAAACCTGCGGTGGCCAAAAAACCTGCCGCGGCGAAAAAGCCAGCAGCGCCAAAGCCTGCCGTGGCGGCCAAGCCGGCTCCGACTGCTTCTGCAGCCAATTCGGTGTCCGCGCCGTCGCCCACCGCTGCTACCCCGACTGCAACGCCGGTAACCCCGACGCCATCCAGTCAGTCCTGATTTTTGCGGGACCAGAAAATGCCCGGCCTATAAAGGTCGGGCATTTTTTATGGGCCACAGCAATCAGGCGTCGCGGGCGCTACACCAAGCCCATCAGTTATAAGTGATAGAAACGGTGACGGCACTGGCCAGCGTGCCGTGGGAAATCGCCGCGCCGGTTTTGTGGTAAGCCGCTTTGAGCGCCAGTACCGCCTTGCTGCTGCTCGTTGCAACCGTACGGCTACGCTGGGCCTCCGTACCGTTGGCGGGGATGATGCCTGCGCTGGCCAGCCAAAGAGCGGTGCCGCCCGAAGTTCCCGTATTGGCAAAGAGCTCTGCGTTGCCGGCGGAGGGTGTGCCAGCGAATTGAAAGATCACGTTCTTGACGTCAGAGTCGCAGTCAGCGGCAAGCTCGAAATCGTGTTCTCCAGCGGAGTCGGCACTATCGAAGTCCGACACTTTGACGGGCGGTAGAGTGATGGTGCGGTTTACATCGCCGGCGATCAGGTTGCACGTGCCCGCGTTGACCACGCCTTGGAAGGTCAGGGTGCCGGTGGTAGCAGCGAAGGCGACAGGAGCGCCCAGGCTGGCCGTGAACGCCAATAGCAGAGGCAGTATTGAGAGACGCATCGTTAATCCTCAGGGTTTCAGTTGTAGGTGATGTTGACGGTAGCGGTACTGATCAGCGTGCCTTGGCCGACCGTGCCGCTTTTGTGGTACGCAGCGCCGAGTGGCAGTACCGCGCGATTGCCGCTCACAACCAGCGTGCGTTCGTTGTCGCTGCCATTGGCAGGGATCGTTTGATTCGTTCCGTTGATACGTGAATACAGCCACAGCGCCACGCCTCCAGCGGTGCCTGTATTGGCGAAGAGCAGGTCATTTTCAGGCGAGGGCGGGCCGGAAAAACGAAAGGTGACGTTGGCGGCATCGCTGCAATTGGCCGTCAGCTCAAAGTTGTGTGCGCCAGCGTAGGGGCTGCTGTTGAAAGCACTGACCTGCACCGGGTCGAGGGCGATGGAGCGGTTGACGTCGCCTGCTTCAAGGTTGCAGGTAGCAACAGGGCTTACGAACCTGACCGAGTTGTTGAGGTTGAGCTCAAAGCGGCCCAGGCGCTGGCCTATACGGGTCATCATTGTGTATTTGTAGATGCTTCCCGCCGGCACTACCCCTCCGGTCACCGGGCCGGTTTTGTAGAAGATCGCCTCGGCATTGGTGAAGATGGGATGGCGTCCAGTGGGCAGCTGATTGGTAATATTTTCAAGCGCGTAGAAGTTGGTCACTCCTCGGGCATCGGTAATTTTTATGCGGATGCCGATGCCAGGAGCCTCAGTGGAATAGATCAGGCTTGGCAATAGTTGCGGGTACCTGCGGGAGGTGACCTGTCTGAGGGTCAAGCTGTGGCAATTGAAGAAACGGCCGGGAACCACTCCACTGAATGGCTGCTGGGTGATGATGCTGCCATCGGGCAGGTTGGCCGGTACCGTAATAGTGGCCGGAAGGGAAAGGCCGTGCTCGGAGTCCATATAGCTATCGCACTCCGCCTGGGCCGCGATGGGCAGGCCAAGCACCAGCAGGGTCAAGAGGCGCGAGATCGACGGCTTCATTGTGAACTCCGTATTGTCATGGGGCTTTTGGCGGTAGGCGCTTGCGGCGCATGCTGGCAGGCACCTGCGTTCAGGTGGCGCAAGCGGTTGGTGTTCTCGGCAGTGAAACCTGTGCTCACGTCATAGCGCAGCGTGCACAGGGTCGTGGCGTCCGGGCCCCACTTGACCGTCAACTGCCCCTGCCCGCGTGACACACGCGCAAAGGCTTTGCCACCCTGGCCAACGATCCCGACGCTGGCGCCGCTTTCATCGAACACATCCGCGCCGAACGGCAATGGCGTGCCATCCTCCCGCAGCGCCGTGATCAACATGGCCTGCCCGCTGACGGTCTCGAATTGCAACTGCACCACCGAGCCGGCTCGTGGCGCGACGTTCTGAGCGGCGGTCTTGAGCTCGACATCCGAGGACAGATCCTTGGGGTCCAACTCGACCACGTTCTGGCGGTAAGGCGTGAGATTCGGCACCACGGCGAAGCCGCTTTTGCCGATCTGCGCGCTGTGGTTGCCATTGATCCGTGCGCCGAGGGCGTCGGGAGCCTGGACGATGCCGATGGTGTCGCCCAACTCTGGGGCGAAGGTCACACCGCCACGGTGGGCGACGATGCCACCGGTCATGCCCAGGGAGGTCGATTGGTACGCGTTGCTTTGGCCGTAGCTTGCCGACAGCACGCCTTGAGAGGTCTGGTATTTCATGTCGGCGCTAGTGGCATAGCCGCTGCCTTGAGCACGGCTGCTGCTCAGGCCGTAGCTCAATTCATTGCGCCCGCCAAGCGTACCGCCCAGGCTCAGGCGCTCGCCGCTGCTTTGATCGCCACGGTAGACGGTGGTGGTCAGTGTGGGCGAGCGTGCGCCGCTGCCCAGTGGCAGGCTGACGGTGAAGTCCAATTGCTTGTCGACGCGTTCGCTCAGCAAGTCCCGGGTGCGCTGCGCGCTGACGGTGTAATGCAAACCCTTCCACGTACTGCTGTAGCCGGCGGTAAACGTCAGGTTGCCATTGTTGCGGTTCCAATAGTTTTGCGAGGAGCCGGTCAGGTACACCGAGCCGTCGCCGACGCTTTGGTTGAGGCTGATGTCCATTCGGTCACGCAGGCGCGAAACGGTGTCGAGCTTGAGCCCGTCCAGCGCAAGGTCGCGGATGTGTGCTGCGTCGCTCACGCTCAAGAAGCCTTCGGTGGAGTAGCGGTAGGCGCCCAGCGCGAAGTGGGTGCCCGTATTCGCGAAGTTCTTGCTGTAGCGCAGCTGTACGCTTTGACCCGCGCGTGAACCATGCCCTGGCAGATGCGCGTTCGACTGGGTCAAGTCCAGAGAAAGTGCGCCCAACGGCGTGTTGAACGCGGCCCCCAGCAACTGTGAACGGTAATCCTCACCCATCACGGCACCGGTATAACCGGTCAGCAGATTACTCAGGCCATGCTGGTAAGTCGCTTGCATCAGCCTGGGCGGGTGGTGCAGGCCGACTTCATCGAGCAGGCCGGCACTCAGCGAATAGCGGCTGTAGCCGGGGCGCAGCAGGTTGGCGTTGGCGGCAAACGGTACGATGAACTCACGGGTACGACCGTCGGCTTCGGTGACGGTGACATTCAGGTCGCCGCCGTAACCGGTGGGGAACAGGTCCTTGAGCACGAACGGGCCGGGCGCGACGGAGACTTCATCCAGCAACACACCGCGTTGGCGCACAGTGACCCGTGCGTTGGTCTCGGCAACCCCGCGCACTACCGGGGCAAAGCCGGTCAGTGAATCGGGCAGCATCCGGTCATCGGAAGACAGGCTGGCGCCGCGCAGACGCACGCTGTCGAACAGTTCGCCGGGGGTATAGAGTTCGCCAAGCACCAGTTGGGACTTCAAGGCACTCAAATCCCGCTGCACATAGGTGGCGCTGCTTTGGTACCCCGAGGCGGTATGGGTGCGGCTGTAGCTGCCGTTGTGGCGCCAGTGCCAGTTCCCCAGGTTGAGGCCGGTGTTCAGGCCGAGGTAGCTGGAGCCCTGGGTGCGCCCGCCGGTCCGCGTGGTGAAGGTATTGGTGTTGTAACGCACAAACGCGGCATCCACGCCGCCATCCCAGTGTTGCGGGTCGACGTAGCCGCGTGGCTGGCGCGCCAGGTATATCTGCGGAACTTGCAGGTCGAGGCGACTTTCACCCGAATCGAACTGGCTGCTGGCGCCGGGCAGGTAGCTGGCGATGTCGGCACAGCTGGAAAGGGCTGCTGCCTCGACGCTATCGACGATAACGCCAAACCTGAGCAGCGCCTGGGGCTCCAGGCACAGCTGGGCGGTGTCATGGCCCGCGATCTTGGAAAAGGACAGGGTTTCACGCCCGATCCACTGGCCGTTAAGGTGCACATCGGCGCGATAGCTGCCAGGCAGGACGACGTTGCCTTGGTTGAACTTGGCGATATCGACCTGCAAGCCCGCCTTGCCACCCGGAAAGAAAGCCGGATTGAATTCGACCTGTTCGGCACTCTGGGCGCTGACGGCTTGAGCGCCGCTGATCAACAGCAGGCTATGCAGGGTCCGCTTGAAGCGATGACGTGCTTTTACGCCGGTTGGCGTGTTGAAACTCATGTTCAGCATTCTCGAAAAACAGGTGTCGGTCGACTGTCGGCATAGGGCGTCCCTACCCGCGTCAGTGGGCATCGACATGAAAAAGTAGGGGCGTGGTAGCGCCAGTCAGGGCGCCCTACGCTGGAAGGTCTGTTCTGGGGGCTGTCATGGCGGGGCCTTGGCGCTATGGACGGCCTTCACGCCATAGTCATCGAGTGTCTGGAACTCTACGGTCGCCTCGGTATTGGCCGATGCTTTGAGCGTGGGCAGCTCAAAGCGCAGGCGGCCGCCGGGCAGTACCATGTTTTCGCTGCCCGACGACGCGGTTTTACGCGCATGTCGTTGCCCGGACTCCAGCACCTCGACGGCTTCAAAGGTCACGTGATAGGGCGTCGGGTTGAAGACTTCCAGGCCCTGGCCCTGTGCGCTTGAGATGCGTCGCCATTGCAGTTTTCCGGGTGCCGTTTCGACTCCGTAGAGCAGGTTATGCGGACGGAAGAACAGTTTGATCCGCGAGCGAAACGCCAGCTGCAGTTGGTTGCCCTGTTGCGCATTTGGAGATTGCGCAGGCACTTCCAGCAAGTTGAACCAGAACAGGCTTTCCTGTGCGGTCGGCAAGGATTCGCCGGTATAGGCCACGCGCACCACCTGTTGCTTGCCCGGTTCCATACGGAAGATGGGCGGGGTCACCACAAAAGGAATGCCGCCCACCTGTGGCGTCGACTGCTCATCGCCATTATCCAGCCAGGTCTGGACCAATACCGGTGCCTGGTTCTTGCTCTCCAGCCTGACGGTGACCTCTTTGTCGTTCTGCGGATAAACCACGCGCGTGCTGTTGATGATCACGCTCGCCTGCAGCGCCGTTGCGCCCACCAGCGTGCAGGTCAGCAAGGTGGTCTGCGCAAAAATCGAAAATACATTCATGGTGGTTTATCCCGTGCAGCCAGGCAGCGCTGCCGAATGCCGTACGCGGGCACCGAAATCGCTGACGCTGGTGAACTCAACCTTGGCCGGGGTACGCGGACATTCGCGCAACAGCGGCAACGCAAAGCGCTTTACATCGCCGGCCGGCAGCAGCAGGCTGTCGTTGGCGCTCTGGTTCGGCGCTTTGGCAAAACGCTGGCCGGCGCTGAGCAGTTCGATAGAGGCAAGCGAGACGTGATAGGGCGTCGGGTTAGTGGCTTGCAGGGCGTAGCCGCGATCGTGGGCGATCAGTTTCCATTGCAGTTTCGAGGCTGCGTTTGCCACCGCATAAGGCAACGCTTGCGGGCGCAGGAATACGCGCAAGCGGGTGCGAAATGCCAATTCGATCTGGTTATTCTCGTCACCCTTTGCGGCACTCGGCGGCACTTCCAGTACGTTGAGCCAAAACAGGCTTTCACGATCGGCAGGCAAAGGCTCGCCCGAGTAGCGCAGGCGCAACGCCTGTTGCTGGTGCGGCTCAATGCGGAAGATTGGGGGGGACGTACTCAGCGGCGCTTTTGCAGTGGCGGCTGTTGAGTATCGGTCGCCGTCGTCCAGCCAGGTTTGCACCAATGCCGGGCGATTGCCCTTGTTTTCCAGGCGTACGATCACTTCCTGCCGTTCGGCAGGGTAGATCACCCGTGTGCCGTGGATGATGACGCCTGCCTCGGCGGCAAGTATGAACAGCAGCATTGCACCAGACACACCGGCGACAAATGTAAGACGGGCCTTCGTTTTCATCGTCTGGTCTCTTTACCCAGGGAGGAGCCCGCCTTCGCAGGCTCGCTCGCGCTTTACTCGGCGTACTCGATCATGAACCCGACCCGGGTGTTGACCTTGCCTTCGGTGGCCGGGCCGCTGGCGTACAGTTGTGCAGCCAATGGGATGGTTGCCTGGTTATCGGCGATCACCACGCCTTCGGATTTTTCGGTGTACACGTTGATCGGCGTGCCGCTGCGGCTGGTGACCTCCACCTGGACGTTTTTGGCGTTGGTGGTATCCGATGGATCGTCGTAACCATCAATGTTCAAGCGCCCAGTGGCCACGTCGATGGCCGGGCTGGTCGGATCGAAGGCAACCATGGCGGTGCGTCCGTTGGTGCAACTGCCCTCACCCGGTGCGCCGATGCGAATGGTGAAGCCGGTCAGGTTGGCACGGCTGCCTGCCGTGGCCAGGCGTGCAGCAGAGACGCCACCCAGGTTCACGTCCTTGACCACAGCCCCCGTGCCCGGAGCCGCGCCTTCGACGGTGCAGGTCACGTCGGTCACCAGTCCACTGAAGTTGATCACGCCGTCCGCGGCGTACACCGATGACGTCATCGTGGCGCTCAAGGCCAGGGCGATTGCAACGGCAGGTAAAACGTTGGCTTTCATTCTGTTTTCGATCTCGAGTTATTGAAGTTATCCGCCGCAGGTTTAAGCGCAGTGCCTGAGGTTCTTGTCGAATTTTTTTCATGGGGCGGGCTGGCATAATTTGTATCTAAAAGTGAATGCGCTCTATAGCGAAGTCTCGAGTTTTGGTTCGTGATTGTTCGAAAGCGTTTTGTTTTGTTTAGTTTTTTTCGTATGGATTTTTGGTTGGGTAAAGTTTCCTCAGTTGTTTCTGTAGGAAGTTGCCGTAAGTAAATGTAGTACTGTTGTGTCCGCTTATTGAACCCTGCATAAGGCTGGTCTATAGCGTGCAGTACTGCATTGATTTATGCGGGGCTCGTTATGACAACTTCACCATTGGCCATCTGTACCGTCATGCTGCTGGATGACCACGAGATGGTTCGCCAAGGTATCGCACTGGGATTGAATGCCGAGGCCGACATTCAGGTGACCGGCTCCTACGGTACGGGCCGGCAACTGCTGGAGGCGCTGGCCCGTCAGCGGGTCGATGTGGTCGTCATGGACTTCGTGCTGGCGCCGTCAGACATCGACGGCCTCAGTCTGCTCCAGACGCTGGGCAGGCGTTTCAGCCAGTGCCGGGCATTGATCGTTTCCTCGGATTATTCGCCTGCGACAGTCTCGCTGGCGCTCAAGGCTGGATGTTGGGGCATTCTGGGTAAGACTCAGAATCTGACCGAGCTGATCACGGCTATCCGAACTGTCGCTCAAGGGCGGCTTTATATACAACCTTGTATGTTGGCGACATTACAGGGCAAACACTCTGCGTTTGATCTCGTCACTGTGAAGTCGACGGTCAATGTTTCAGCGACGCTGTCATTGACCTCCGGGCTCACACCCAAAGAGCGCGAAGTATTGCGCTGTTTTCTCGATGGCATGTCAGTCAGTTCGATTGCGGCAAAGTTCTCCCGCAGTGCAAGTACTATCAGTACGCAGAAACAATCGGCTTATCGGAAGTTGGGCGTGCGCAATGACAGTGAACTTTTCAAATTCATTCAGCAATTCGGCGGGCCTGAGTAAGCACCGGTCAAAGCGGATCATCCAGGTAGCGCAAGGCCCAGCGTTCGGTGGCCTGGCGTGCAGGTGACAGCAGGTGCGGCGCTACCAGCATCATGACCTGGTACACCACCACTCGTACCTCGCCTTCACGGTCCAGTACGCGTTGGTAATCGAGGGAGAACAGCAGGGTCATGGTGATCTGTTCCACCAACTGCCCCAGTGCCTGGGTGTCACTGACCAGTTGCCCCGCAGCCTTCAACCGCGCCAACAAGGAGGCCAGGGTGCGTTTGAGCGCGGTAAGCAGATTGCGGATCCCCTTGGCCAGCTTCGGCAGGCGCCCGGCCAGGTTCGACAGGTCCTGGAAGAGGAAGCGATAGTGGGCCATGCGCTCGACAATCAGGTGCAAAAACAGCCAGTAGTCCTCAGCCTCCAGTTGCGCATCGGCAGGCGGGTCGAGCAGCGGCGCCAGCTCGCATTGAAAGCGCTCGAACAGCCCCAGTACCAACGGCTCCTTGCCATGGAAGTGGTAGTAGAGGTTACCGGGGCTGATCCCCATTTCATTGGCCACCTCCATGGTCGACACGTTCGGTTCGCCCTTGTGGTTGAACAACTGCAAGGCACATTCAAGGATACGGTCGCGGGTCTTCATCCAGTCTTCTTAATGTGATATTTGAGCTCATCGCACGCGCACGTAAGTGCCCGGCGCCGCTTCCATCGGTGGGTAATTCTGGTTGCCCAGAGCGGTGAGGGTTTCGCGTTGTACACCGGAGCGTTTTTGCACCCACTCCAGCCACTGCGGCCACCAACTGCCTTCGACGTGCTGGGCGTCGTAATACCAGGCGCGCGGGTCGCTGCTCAGCTTGAGGTTCTCGACGTAGTTGGCCTTGGGGTTGCCCGGTGGGTTGAGGATGCTCTGGATATGCCCGCTGTTGGACAGCACGAAGCGCCGCTCGCCACCCAGCAGTTGCGTGGAGCGGTACACCGCGTCCCACGGCGTGATGTGATCGTTGATGCCGGCCACGCTGAAGCTGTCCACCGCGACCTTGCGCAAGTCGATGGGCGTGCCGCATACCTCCAGGCCGCCAGGGTGGCTCAGGGGGTTGTGCTTGAAGAAGTCCAGCAGGTCACCGTGCAAGGCGGCAGGCAGGCGCGTGTTGTCGTTGTTCCAGTACAGGATGTCGAACGCCGGCGGTTCCTTGCCCAGCAGGTAATTGTTGATCCAGTAATTCCAGATCAAGTCGTTGGGGCGCATCCAGGCAAACACCTTGGCCATGTCGCGGCCATCCAGCACGCCTTGCTGGTAAGAGCGGCGCTTGGCGGCCTCCAGGGTTTGTTCATCGGCGAATAGGGTTGCGGGGCTGTCGATCTGGCTGTCGAGCAGGCTTACCAGGTAACTGGCGCTGGAGATGCGCCGCAACTGGCGCTTGGCTTGCAGGTGGCCTTGCAGCGCGGCGATGGTCAGGCCCCCGGCGCAGGCGCCCATCAGGTTGACCTCGCGGGCGCCAGTGATGGCCCGGCACACGTTGAGCGCTTCTTCCAGCGCCGCCACGTAGGTGGACAGGCCCCATTCGCGATGCCGCACGTCCGGGTTACGCCAGCTGACCATAAAGGTCTGCAGGCCGTTTTTGAGCGCGTATTGCACAAAGCTGTTGGCCGGGCTCAGGTCGAAAATGTAGTACTTGTTGATTTGCGGCGGCACCACCAGCAGTGGCTTGGCGTACTGTTTTTCGCTCATGGGCTTGTATTGGATCAGCTCCAGCAGCTCATTGCGAAACACCACCGAACCGGGGGTGGTCGCCACGGTCTTGCCCACTTCGAAAGCGTGCTTGCTGACCTGGCGCGGCAAACCGTTGTTGTGCAGCAGGTCTTCGAGCAAATTACTCACGCCACGCACTACGCTGTTGCCGCCGGAGTTGAGCAACTCCTTGATCGCCAGCGGGTTGAGCAGGGTGTTGGAAGGGGACACGGCATCGTTGAGCAGGGCGAAGGCGAACTGCGCGCGGGCGCGATCATCGTCACTGAGGGCGCTGTCATCGATCCACTGCCGTGTCTGTTTTTGCCAGCTCAGATAGGCTTGCAAGCTGCGGCGGTACAGCGGGTTGAGCTTCCAGGTGGGGTCGCTGAAGCGATGGTCCCTGGGGTTGGGTTCGTGCACGGTCTCACCCAGCAGCACACGGCCCAGCTGGCCGCCCAGGGCCAGGGCGTGGCGAGCGGTGTGCACCGGGTTGCGCAGGCCGTGCGCGGCGACGGTACGCAGGGTCGACAGCAAGTCCCGGCCGCGCAGGCCGGTGATCGCATTTTGCGCGTTGATGAACGCAGCGGGGGTGGGCGCCGGGTTCGTCACGGGTCTTTCTCGCATGAGCCAACACTCCTTCGTCAAGTCATCAAGCAGGCACGCCAATCCAGAACCATAGTCGGTTCCTGGCAAGTTGCGCGGTGGTGTGGTCCTTCACACCGCCGGTCGCGGATGTATCACGGCGCGCAGGCGCTCCTCCTCCAGAAACTTCATGATGATCGGCGCCACGGCTTCGGCCCGGGTGATCAGGAACAGGTGGCCGTCGTCGATGATGTGCAACTGCGCATTGGGGATGCGCCAGGCGAGCATGCGCATGTTGACCAGCGGGATCAGCGGGTCATCGTCCCCGGCCAGCACCAGGGTGGGCTGGCGGATCTTGTGCAGCCAGTGAATGCTGGTCCAGCCCAGCCCGGCAAACAGTTGCCAGTAGTAACCCAGCTTGCCGGCCGAGCGCACTTTGCTGGCGTGCTCGGCGGCCAGTTTGGAATCACGGCGGAACGAGCCGCCATAAATCATCGGTGCAATGCGCACCACGTGGGACGGCTGGATATAGCGCCTGGGACTTGCCATCAGCCACAACACCTTGGGCTTGCCCGGCACCATGAAAGCCCCGGCTGCGGTGGCCGCCAGGATCAATTTCTTGCAGCGCTCGGGGTAGTCATACGCAAATTGCTGGGCCAGCGCTCCGCCCCAGGACACGCCCACGGCATTCACTTGGCCGTAGTCGAGGTAATCGAGCATACGTGCGGTGAGCTTGGCCAGGCCGGGGAAGCGATAGGGTCGGTTCGGCGTCGAGGAACCGCCCACGCCGGGCACGTCGAAGGCGATCACTTCCAGGTCCGGGTCCAGGGCCTGGACGAACGGAAACACCAGCTCAAGGTTGGCGCCGATGCCGTTGAAGATCAGCAGCGGGGTCAAGTGCGGCTTGCCCGGGCGTACCGCCGTGCGGATGGTCTGGCCATCCAGGTCGATGGTACGGAAGATGAACGGTTGCGCCATGCTCAAGCCCTGTGAAGTGGTGCTATTGGTCTGTAGGAACTCGGTCAGTGTGGGAGCTGGCTTGCCTGCGATGGCATTCTTTCAGGCCGCGATTAGTGAGCAGGCCCATTGCTATCGCAGGCAAGCCAGCTCCCACATCTGATCTCATTTCAATCACAAGAATGCCTAGCGTTCATGTACATAGGTACCCGGCGCCGCTTCAGCGGCTGCATAGGTTTTATTGCCTAATGTCGTCGGGGCTTTTTTCAATTTTCCCGCCCGCTCCGCCTGCCACACCTGCCAATGCAGCCACCACGAATCGGTGTGCTTGGTCGCATCTTCTTGCCACTCCAGCGCACTGCCGGCCAGACCCTCGCTGGTCTGGTAGCGCGCTTTGGGGTTGCCCGGCGGGTTGAGGATGCTCTGGATATGCCCGCTGCTGGACAGTACAAACTCGACCTTGCCGCCGAACAACTGCGCTGACTTGTAACAGGACTGCCACGGCGTGATGTGGTCGTTGGTGCCGGCCAGGGAATAGATATCGGCAGTGACCTGCTTGAGGTCGATGGGCGTGCCGCACACTTCCAGGGCGTTGGCCCGTACCAGTGGGTTGTTTTTGAACAGTTCGATCAGGTCGCCATGGAACGCGGCCGGCAAGCGTGTGGTGTCGTTGTTCCAGAACAGGATGTCGAACACCGGCGGCTCGTTGCCCAGCAGGTAGTTGTTGACCCAATAGTTCCAGATCAAGTCGTTGGGGCGCATCCAGGCAAAGACCTTGGCCATGTCGCGGCCTTCCAGCACGCCGGCCTGATAGGAGTGGCGCTTGGCCGCTTCCAGAGTCTGCTCGTCGACAAACAGCGCCACCTGGGTGTCCAGGGTGGTATCCAGCACGCTCACCAGCAGAGTCAGGGCGTTGACCTTCTTCTGCCCCAGCGCCGCGTAGTGGCCCAACAGCGCCGTGCAGGTGATGCCGCCTGAGCAGGCACCGAGCATATTCACGTCTTTGCTGCCGGTAATCGCCGTGACCACATCGACCGCTTCCTTCAGCGCCTCGATATAGGTGGATAGCCCCCATTCGCGCTGGGCCTTGGTGGGGTTGCGCCAACTGACGATAAAGGTCTGCTGGCCATTACGCAGGCAGAAGCGCGCCAGGCTTTTATCCGGGCACAGGTCGAAGACGTAGAATTTGTTGATCTGCGGCGGCACCACCAGCAGCGGGCGCTCATGCACCTGCTCGGTAATGGGCTTGTACTGGATCAGCTCCAGCACGTCGTTGCGAAACACCACCGCGCCTTCGCTGGTGCCCAGGGTCTTGCCGACTTCAAAGGCGCCCATGTTGACCTGGCTGGGCATGCCGCCGTTGTGCACCATGTCCTTGGCCAGGTGAGACAAACCGTCGAGCAGGCTTTTACCGCCGGTTTCAAAGAAGCGTTTGACCGCCGCCGGGTTGGCCGCGCTGTTGGTGGGGGCCATGGCTTCGGTCATCAGGTTGATCACGAAGTGGCCCCGGCTGATGTCTTGTGCCGACAGGTTGCTGTCGTCGATCCAGTCGTGAAGTTCCTTGCGCCATGCCAGGTAAGTCTGCAAATAACGTTTGTAGAGCGGGTTCTGGCTCCAGGCTGGGTCGTTGAAACGACGGTCGTCGCCCTCGGGCACCAGTGCGGATTTGCCGAACATCACATTCTTCAATTCAACGCCAAAGTGGGCGACGTGCTTGACGCTGTGCAACGGTTGCTTGATGGCTTGGGTCAGCACCATCTTGGCCGAGGCCAATAAATCCTTTTTGCGTAACGCGATGATCGGGTTCAACCCCAGGGTGTTTTCCGAGGCCTGGCGTTTCAAGTCATCGTTATTCTTGTTACTCATCTACGACGCTCCATTGTCCGAAAGACGAGTACCGGCGATTGCTGCGCACCCAATTTCGATACACGACACCAGCCTGGTACTGCGACTCGGGTGACCGTTGATACCGCATCGTCAAATGCAGGGAACTTGCCAGCTCCATTGGTTACCCGAGTTTATTTTTTTTCGCAAGCGGGCCAATCGTTGGCCACGCGACAGGGCATTCAAGCAGATGAAATTAGAAAATGCGCTCTAAACAGCAAGACCGTTGAGCTAGAGCATCAGCCGCACGACCGACTCACTCGGATCGCGGGTTTTACCAGCGGCTTTGAGCTCGGCCAGGTAGTCGGCCCACAAAGCGTCCTGACGTACGGCCAACTGATAGAGGTAGTCCCAGGTGAACAGTCCGCTGTCATGACCGTCGTCGAAGGTCAATTTCAGTGCGTACTGGCCGGCCGGTTCCAGCTTGATCAACCGGACGTTGAGCTTGCCGAATTGCAGGATGGGTTTGCCGTGGCCCTGGACCTCGGCGGAAGGGGAGTGCACCCGCAGGAATTCGGCGGGTAGTTGGTAAACCTCGTCGGGCCCGTAGGTAAGGCCGAGGGTGTTGGAAGTTTTATGCAGGTTTACTGCGGTAGGAAATTTCGACATTGGAGATAACCCTGAAGGAACCGGCCCCAAATGTGGGAGGGACCAATGTGGGAGCCGGGCTTGCCCGCGATGCCGGCACCTCGGTGTTTCAGGAACACTGAGGTGATGCTATCGCAGGCAAGCCAGCGCCCACACAAGCCACTCCCACATTGAGTGAGGCTTACAGGATATAACGAGACAGATCTTCGTTCTGCGCCAATTCGCCCAGGTGGCTGTTCACATAATCGGCATCGATCTTGATCGCTTCGCCATTCTGCGCACCGGCCATGTCGCCGGCGCTGAAGGATACTTCCTCAAGCAGGCGCTCAAGCAAGGTATGCAGGCGACGGGCACCGATGTTCTCGGTCTTTTCATTGACCTGCCAGGCGATCTCCGCCAGGCGCTTGATACCGTCTGCCTGGAATTCGATACCCAGCCCTTCGGTTTTCAGCAGCTCGCGGTACTGCTCGGTGAGCGAGGCATGCGGTTCGCTGAGGATGCGCTCGAAGTCGCCCGGCGTCAGTGCCTTGAGCTCCACCCGAATCGGCAGGCGGCCTTGCAGCTCGGGCACCAGGTCGCTCGGCTTGCTCAGGTGGAAGGCACCGGAGGCGATAAACAGGATGTGGTCAGTCTTGACCATGCCCAGCTTGGTGTTGACCGTGCAGCCTTCGATCAGCGGCAGCAAATCGCGCTGTACGCCTTCGCGGGACACATCCACGCCGCCGGAGTTACCACGCTTGGCCACCTTGTCGATCTCATCGATAAACACAATGCCATGTTGCTCGACCGCTTCCAGGGCCTTGGCCTTGAGTTCTTCCTCATTGACCAGGCGCCCGGCTTCTTCGTCGCGCACCAGCTTGAGCGCTTCTTTCACCTTGAGCTTGCGGCTTTTCTTCTTGCCCTTGCCCATGTTGGCGAACAGGTTCTGCAACTGGCTGGTCATTTCTTCCATGCCAGGCGGGGCAGAGATATCCACGCCGGACACTTCGGCCACTTCGATCTCGATTTCCTTGTCATCCAACTGGCCTTCACGCAGGCGCTTGCGGAACAGCTGGCGGGTGTTGGAATCCGACGAAGGTGCGGCGTCTTCGTTGAAACCCATGCGTGCCGGTGGCAGCAGGGCGTCGAGGATGCGCTCTTCAGCGGCGTCTTCGGCGCGATGGCTGACCTTGGTCACTTCCTGTTCGCGCAGCATCTTCAGGGCGGCGTCAGCCAGATCACGAATGATCGACTCGACATCGCGGCCCACATAGCCAACTTCGGTGAATTTGGTCGCTTCGACCTTGATGAACGGTGCATTGGCCAGTTTGGCCAGCCGCCGAGCGATCTCGGTTTTGCCGACGCCGGTAGGGCCGATCATCAGGATGTTCTTGGGCGTTACTTCAACGCGCAGTTCTTCTGGCAGTTGCATCCGGCGCCAGCGGTTACGCAGCGCAATGGCAACGGCGCGCTTGGCATCGTCCTGGCCGATGATATGGCGGTTGAGTTCATGGACGATTTCGCGGGGAGTCATGGACATAGTGTTTGGCGGCCTCAAGCCTGAATAAGCCCAGGGCTTATTCGGCGAGGTCCTGCTCCTCAATGGTCTGATTGTGGTTGGTGAACACGCAGATATCGCCAGCGATACCCAGGGCGGTCTCGACGATTTCACGGGCCGACAGGTCGGTTTTCTTCAGCAGCGCGCTGGCCGCAGCCTGGGCGTAGCCGCCACCTGAACCCATGGCGATCAAGCCATGCTCGGGTTCAACCACGTCGCCGTTGCCGGTGATGATCAGGGAAGCGTCTTTGTTCGCAACCGCCAGCATAGCCTCCAGGCGGCTGAGGGAGCGGTCGGTGCGCCATTCTTTGGCAAGCTCTACAGCGGCGCGCACCAGGTGGCCCTGGTGTTTCTCAAGCTGGCCTTCGAAGCGTTCGAACAGGGTAAAGGCATCGGCGGTTGCGCCTGCGAAGCCGGCAAGCACCTGGCCGTGGTACAGGCGGCGCACTTTCTTGGCGTTGCCTTTCATCACGGTGTTGCCCAGGGAAACCTGGCCGTCGCCGCCCATGACAACTTTGCCGTGGCGACGTACTGAAACGATGGTGGTCAAGGGGAGAGTCTCCACGCAGCGGGGCGAAAATGCCCTGATGGAAACTCATATGGGGGTGGCGAGGGGGATTTCAACCGTAGGGAGGGAGTGCGGACGAGTGGTGATCGTTCCCACGCTCCGCGTGGTAATGCCGCCTTGGGCGCTCTGCGCCTGCTCTGTGACGCAAAGCGTCAAGGGGCACGTTCCCACGCGGAGCGTGGGAACGATCAGTGGGTATGCGTCAGCGGCTCTGGCGTTGTTGTAACAACAGGTTGCTAAACCCGGCGCCGGCCAATTGCTTTTGCGCCACGGTCAGCTGTTCGCGGTTGCTGAACGGCCCCACCAATACGCGATACCAGGTCGCGTCCTTCACCGTGCCGGACTCAACCGATACCGATTGGCCCAACAGAATGATCTGTGCGCGTACACGGTCCGCATCCGCCTGTTTCGGGAACGAGCCCGCTTGCAGGAAGAACTTGGTCACCGGCGCCGCCTTGGTTGCAGCCACCGGCGGTGCTGGCGGCGGCGTGATACCGGCCAGCGCGGCCTGGGCGCGCGCCGTGTCGATTTTCGCCGCTTCCGCTGGGGTTACCGGCGTGGTCGGCACTTGTGGCGTCGGCAGGGTTTTTTCCGGCACGGCGTCAGGCGGCACGATCACTTCCGATTCCGGCAGCAGCGTGTAGAAGTCGTACTTGGGCTTTACCGGTGCGGTCGGGCTCGGCGCGGTCTTGTTGGCTTCGGCGATTTTCGTGGCCTTTTGCTGCTCCTGTTTGACGCGCTTGACGTCATCGCCCTGGCCGGGCTCCAGCTTCATCAGAAACACGATAAATGCGCCGACCGTCAGGCCGATGGCCATCCACAACCAACCCGGAATCGGTTGCTTCGCCGGGGCCTGGTAGCGGCTGGCGCCGCGCTTGGGTGCAGGTTTTTTCTTGGCAGCCAACTTACATACGCTCCAGAGTTTCCAGGCCCAAGAGTTCCAGGCCTTGCTTGAGGGTGCGTCCAGCCAATGCGGCAAGGCGCAGGCGACTTTGTTTCTGGGCTTCGTCGTCGGCGGTCAGGATCGGGCAGTTCTCGTAGAAGCTGGAGAACAGGCCGGCCACTTCGTACAAATAGGTGCACAGGATGTGCGGCGTGCCTTTTTCGCCAACGCTGTTGAGCACTTCGCCAAATTGCGCGAGCTTGGCCGCCAGTTCCTGTTCGTGGGCGGCGTCCAGCGCGATCTGGCCCTCGACTTCGCTGAAGTCCTTGCCCAGCTTGCGAAATACCCCGGCCACGCGGGTGTAGGCGTACAGCAGGTACGGCGCGGTGTTGCCTTCGAAGTTGAGCATCAGGTCGAAGTTGAAGCTGTAGTCGCTGGTGCGGTGCTTGGACAGGTCGGCGTATTTCACCGCGCCAATGCCCACCACGCGGGCAATATTACGCAGGTCGGCCTCGGCCAGCTCCGGGTTCTTTTCCTTCACCAGGTTGTAGGCACGTTCCTGGGCTTCGGTCAGCAGGTCGATCAGCTTCACGGTGCCGCCGTCGCGGGTCTTGAAGGGGCGGCCATCGGCGCCGTTCATGGTGCCAAAGCCCATGTGCTCCATATGCATCGGGTGGGTGACGAAACCGGCGCGACGGGCCACTTCGAACACCTGCTGGAAGTGCAGGGCCTGGCGCTGGTCGACGAAGTACAGCGCACGGTCAGCCTTGAGCACGCCACTGCGGTAACGCACGGCGGCCAGGTCAGTGGTGGCGTAGAGGTAGCCGCCATCGGCCTTGACGATGATCACCGGCAGCGGCTCGCCGTCGGCGGTCTTGAATTCTTCGAGGAACACGCACTGGGCGCCGTTGCTTTCGACCAGCAGGCCTTTGGCCTTGAGGTCGTTGACCACGTTGATCAGGTCGTCGTTATAGGCGCTTTCGCCCATCACGTCGGCCATGGTCAGTTTCACGTTGAGCAGCTCGTAGATTTCCTGGCAATGGGACAGGGAAATTTCACGGAAGCGGTTCCACAGCGCCAGGCACTCTTCGTCGCCGGCTTGCAGCTTGACCACCAGGCCCCGTGCGCGGTCGGCGAACTCTTCAGACTCGTCAAACCGCTTTTTGGCGGCGCGGTAGAAGTTTTCCAGGTCGGCCAGCTCGTTGCTGGTGATCGGGTTTTCCTGCAGGTAGGCCATCAGCATGCCGAACTGGGTACCCCAGTCGCCCACGTGATTCTGGCGGATCACGGTGTCGCCGAGGAATTCCAGCACCCGTGCCACGCCGTCGCCAATGATGGTGGAGCGCAGGTGGCCCACGTGCATTTCCTTGGCCAGGTTCGGCGCCGACAGGTCGATGACCACGCGCTGGCTGTCGCCGGCCTTGCGTGCACCGATGCGGGCATCGGCCAGGGCAGCATCCAGGCGTGACGCCAGGGCCTGGGTGTTCTGAAAGAAGTTAATAAAGCCAGGGCCGGCGATTTCGGCCTTGGTGACACTCGCGTCAGCCGGCAGGGCTGCGATGATTTTTTCCGCCAGGTCACGCGGCTTCATGCCGGCCGGCTTGGACAGCATCATCGCGATGTTGCTGGCGAAGTCGCCATGGGTCTTGTCGCGGGTGTTCTCCACCTGGATCGCCGGCGACAGGCCTTCAGGCAACACACCTTCGTTGACGAGTTGGGTGAGGGCTTGTTGGATCAGCTGGCGAATGGTGTCTTTCATGGTGTTCTCTTTCGACCGCAAGCGGCGGCGCGCGATGCGCAGGTGGAAAAACTGGGCATTATCCGTGGCGAGGGCGGGCTTGCCAACCGTTCAGACTATATGGCGGACCTGCGGGCCTCTTCGCGGGCAAGCCCGCTCCCACATTTAAGGGTATTCACATTTCATAATGTGCGAGCTGGCTTGCCTGCGATGACGTAATTACCCTCAATACAAATCTACCGGGTCTACATCCAACGACCATCGCACCTGCCGACCGCTGGGCAGTTGCTCCAGCTCAAGCATCCAGCGACTTAATAGCCGATGCAGCGGCGCGCGGGAGGTTGCCTGCAAGAGTAGCTGAGCGCGATAACGCCCGGCGCGCCGCTCCATGGGCGCTGGCACCGGGCCGAGTAGTTCGATGCCACTGAGGGCCAGTTCGCCCAATAAACGTTCGGCGGCGCTGCAGGCCTCATCAAGAAAGCCTTCGACCTGCCCGGGTTTGTGGGCTTCGGCACGCAGCAGCGCCAGGTGCGCAAAGGGCGGCAGGCCGGCGGCGCGGCGTTCGCTCAAGGCCTGCTCGGCGAAGGCAAAGTAGCCTTGTTCCGTCAGTTGAATCAGCAGCGGGTGGTCGGCCAGGTGCGTCTGGATAATCACCCTGCCTGGCTCTTCGGCCCGCCCGGCGCGCCCTGCCACCTGCACGATCAACTGCGCCATGCGTTCGCTGGCGCGAAAATCCCCGGAGAACAGCCCGCCATCGGCATCCAGGATCGACACCAGGGTCACCCGTGGGAAGTGATGCCCTTTGGCAAGCATCTGCGTGCCCACCAGAATGCACGGTTGGCCCTTGTGGATGGTGGTGAACAGTTGGTTCATAGCGTCTTTGCGCGACGTGCTGTCGCGGTCGACCCGCAGCACCGGGTAATCCGGGAACAGAATGCCCAGGCGTTCTTCGGCGCGCTCGGTGCCGGCGCCCACGGGCCGCAGGTCCACCTTGCCGCACTGCGGGCAATGGCGCGGTACCCGTTCCACATGGCCGCAGTGATGGCAGCGTAACTCGCCGTGGCGCTGGTGCACGGTCATGCGCGCATCGCAGCGCTCGCAGCCGGACATCCAGCCGCAGTCATGGCACAGCAGCGTCGGGGCAAAGCCGCGGCGGTTGAGAAATACCAATACTTGC
This sequence comes from Pseudomonas sp. CFSAN084952, assembly GCF_009648855.1. Taxonomy (NCBI): domain Bacteria; kingdom Pseudomonadati; phylum Pseudomonadota; class Gammaproteobacteria; order Pseudomonadales; family Pseudomonadaceae; genus Pseudomonas; species Pseudomonas sp. CFSAN084952. Next base: position 5,920,229 of record NZ_CP045767.1, read on the forward strand.
TGGCCGGCGGCCAGGGTCTGGCCAATGGCCTGTTGCATCGGGCCGGAAATCCCGCTGTCCAGCGGGCGGCTTTTCACGTCCAGGCGCAGGAAACGCGGTTGTTTGGCGCCGCCGGCGCGCTCGTTCAGGCGCAGCAGCCCGTAACGGCCGGTGTAGGCGTTGTGCAGACTTTCCAGGGACGGCGTGGCCGAGCCCAGCACAATCGGGATGTCTTCCTGGCGGGCGCGCACCAGCGCGAGGTCGCGGGCGTGGTAGCGCAAACCTTCCTGCTGTTTATAGGAGCCATCGTGCTCCTCGTCGACGATGATCAGCCCGGGGTTTTTCATCGGCGTGAACAGTGCTGAGCGCGTGCCGATAATAATGTCGGCCTCGCCGTCCCGCGCCGCCAGCCACGACTCCAGGCGTTCACGGTCATTGACCGCTGAGTGCACCAGGGCGATCCGGGCATTGAAGCGTTGCTCGAAACGCGCCACGGTCTGCGGGCCCAGATTGATCTCGGGGATCAGCACCAGTGCCTGCTTGCCCGCCTGCAGGGTTTCGCGGATCAGTTGCAAATAGACTTCGGTCTTGCCGCTGCCGGTGACGCCGGCTAGCAGGAACGCGTGGAAACTGTCGAAACCGGCGCGAATCGCCTCATACGCGGCGCGTTGCTCGGGGTTCAGCGGCAACTCCGGCTGGGCCAGCCAGTGTTCGTGGCGCGGGTCCGGGGCGTGCTTGCGGATTTCCACCTGCACCAGGCCCTTGGCCAGCAGCAGGTCGAGGCTGTCTTTGCTCAGCATCAGCTTGCTTAATAGCTGATGGGCCACGCCGTGTGGATGCTGCGCCAAGGTGGCCAGGGCCTCACGCTGGCGCGGGGCGCGGGCGATGCGCGGGTCTTCGAGGCGTGCGCCGGGCGCCATCGACCAGAAACGCTCCTGACGCGCTTCGGCCAGTTCGCCCTGGCGCAGCAGCACCGGCAGCGCCCAGCTCAAGGTATCGCCCAGGCTGTGTTGGTAATACTGCGCGGTCCACAGGCACAGCTTGAACAGCGCGGGCGGCAGCGGCGGTGTGGCGTCGAGCAGGGCAATAGCCGGCTTGAGCTTTTCGGCAGGCACTTCGCTGTGGTCGGTAACTTCCACCAGAATGCCGATCATTTCCCTGCGCCCGAACGGCACGCGCACGCGCATGCCTGGCTGCAACTGCGCACGCGACACGCCGGGCGGGGCCCGGTAATCGAACAGGCGGCGCAGGGGCGAGGGCAGGGCTAGGCGCAAAATGGCGTCGGGCACGCGAGGAGTCTCATCTATTAAGGCAGCGGTGGCGCAGGGGCGGGAGCCTAGCAGACCGGGGTTGTCACGTCTCCAGTACTGGAACCGGATCTTGTGGGAGCTGGCTTGCCTGCGAAAGCGCTAGTGCAGTAACAGATGCAGTGACTGACACACCGCCTTCGCGGGCAAGCCCGGCTCCCACATTGACGGCGGTGTGTCAGGAATATCTGATGAAAGGGAGCTTTCGGCCATTACCGCCGCTTGCGCGATTAAAAAGGTCTGGTAGAATCCGCGGCCTAATTACGTGCGGTATTCGACAATAGTGTCGAGTGGCGGCACGCTAGCCTGAGGAAGTGCCATGAAAGCCGATATCCATCCAGCGTACGAAACCATCCAAGTCACCTGCAGCTGCGGCAACAAGTTCGAAACTCGTTCGAACCTGTGCAAGCCACTGGGTACTGACGTATGCAACGAGTGCCACCCGTTCTACACCGGTAAGCAGAAAACTCTGGACACCGGCGGCCGCGTACAGCGCTTCGCAGATCGCTTTGGTGCTTTCGGCAAGAAGCCTGCTACTCCAGCAGAGTAAGGTTCAAGAGCCTTATGGGCTTTTACCCGCTGTTGAAAAAGGCGTCCCTTGTGGGCGCCTTTTTTGTGCCTGGAATTTGGCTGGTGACCGCTGAGGCCGATGCATTCTGCCCCGCCCCGGCAGCTATCGCCCGCGTTGAGGTGCAGCGTGTGGTGGATGGCGACACAGTACGCCTCAAGGATGGTCGCAGCGTACGTATGATCGGCCTCAATGCGCCGGAAACCGGCAAGAAGGGCCGTCCAGACGAGCCATTTGCCGTCGCCGCACGCCAGCGCCTGCAGGCGTTGGTCAAGGCCAGTGATGGGCGTGTCGGCCTGGTGCCGGGGCGCGAAGGCAAAGATCATTACGGGCGCACCCTGGCTTACCTCTACGGCGCCAATGGCGAGAACCTGGAGGCGCAACTGCTGGCCGAGGGCCTGGGGTACCAGGTGGGCGTGGCGCCGAACGTGGACCTGGTGGCCTGCCAGCAGGCGGCCGAAAACAGCGCCCGCCAGTCACGGCTCGGCCTGTGGCGCCAATCGCCGGTGCAAAACGTGGCCAATCTCAAGCGCTCCGGGTTTGCCCTGGTGGCTGGTCGGGTCAGCAAGATCGAGCGCAATCGCGGCGGAATCTGGATTGAACTGCAGGGTTCACTGGTATTACGCATTGCGCCCGAGCTGATCAGCCAGTTCGATACGGCCATGCTCAATGGTCTGCAAGGCCGCACCCTTGAGGCGCGTGGCTGGGGGCAGGATCGTTCCCGCCGTGGCGGCCTGAAAAAAGGCCAAGCACGCTGGCTGTTGCCAATAACCGACTCTCGCATGCTGAAATCGACGCTTTGAATAAAAAATTGTAGACATTTTTTATTTCGATTGTGAACAGTTGAGCCCTTGTATCCCGTGGCTCTTGGCCAAAAGTCGTAGCCCAGGGCCCTTGACACCTGTGACTGCCCAGTCTTGTAGGGACTTTACGACACGCGTATCCTCGGCGGTCCGTCGACCAACAGTAAAAGCGGAATGCCGATATGTCTGATTTGAAAACTGCCGCTCTCGAATACCATGCCAATCCTCGTCCAGGAAAGCTGAGTGTAGAGCTCACCAAAGCCACTGCCACTGCCCGCGACCTGTCGCTGGCCTACAGCCCTGGTGTTGCCGAACCCGTACGTGAAATCGCCCGTGACCCAGAGCTGGCGTACAAGTACACCGGCAAAGGCAACCTGGTTGCAGTGATTTCCGATGGCACCGCGATTCTGGGCCTGGGTAACCTCGGCCCATTGGCTTCCAAGCCAGTCATGGAAGGCAAGGGCGTGCTGTTCAAGCGCTTTGCCGGCATCGACGTTTTCGACATCGAAGTCGATTCCGAAAGCCCGCAGGCGTTCATCGACACCGTCAAGCGCATTTCCATCACGTTCGGTGGCATCAACCTGGAAGACATCAAGGCACCTGAGTGCTTCGAGATCGAAAAGGCCCTGATCGAGCAGTGCGACATTCCGGTATTCCACGATGACCAGCACGGCACCGCGATCGTTACCGCAGCCGGCATGATCAACGCCCTGGAAATCGCTGGCAAAACCCTGGGCGAGGCGAAAATCGTCTGCCTGGGCGCCGGTGCCGCGGCCATTTCCTGCATGAAGCTGATCATCAGCATGGGCGCCAAGCTGGAAAACATCTATATGGTCGACAGCAAGGGCGTGATCCAGTCCGAGCGTACCGACCTGAACCAGTACAAGGCGATGTTTGCCCATCCGTCCTCCAAGCGCACCCTGGCTGACGCCCTCGACGGTGCCGACGTGTTCGTTGGCCTGTCCGGCCCGAACTTGCTGAGCGCTGAAGGCCTGAAATCCATGGCGCCGAACCCTATCGTGTTCGCCTGCTCCAACCCGGATCCGGAAATTTCTCCTGAGCTGGCCCACGCCACTCGCAGCGACGTGATCATGGCCACCGGCCGTTCGGACTACCCGAACCAGGTCAACAACGTATTGGGCTTCCCGTTCATCTTCCGTGGTGCCCTGGACGTTCGCGCCAAGCGTATCAACGAAGAAATGAAAGTGGCCGCTGCCAACGCCCTGCGTGAACTGGCCAAGCTGCCGGTACCTCAGGACGTGTGCGACGCCTACGGTGGCGCCAAGCTGGAATTCGGTCGTGAGTACATCATTCCAAAACCAATGGATAAGCGCCTGATCACCCTGATCTCCGATGCCGTGGCCAAGGCCGCGATCGAGACTGGTGTGGCTACCCTGCCGTATCCAAAGAACTACCCGCTGCAGAGCGTGGATGATGTGTTCAACGGCTAAGCCGTTATAGCGCACCAACAAAAAGCCCCGGCTGAGTGATCAGTCGGGGCTTTTTTGTGGGTAGCGATTCACGAGAGGCTTTGGCTGATCATTCCCACGCTCTGCGTGGGAATGCCCACCTGGACGCTCCGCGTCTGCTTTTGAGGTCGTGACGCAGAGCGTCACAGGATGCATTCCCACGCGGAGCGTGGGAACGATCGGCCGATCAGCGTGATCAGGTCAGAACAAATCGATCGGCGCGCCTTCATCCGCCGGCAGTGGGCTGCCCGGCACTGCGCCGTTGCCCAGTTCGTTGACCGACGGCGGTGTGTCTTCGCTCTTGAACAGCTCGAAGTACGCATTCGGCGTGCTCGGTGAAGCTGCGCGGCCACTGATCGGGTCTATGCGCAGGCTGAGGATGCCTTCCGGCTCTGGCTGGGTATGCAGCGGCTTGTCCTTGAGCGCTGCGCCCATGTAGCTCATCCAGATCGGCAGGGCGACGGTGCCACCAAACTCGCGGCGGCCCAGGCTTTCAGGCTGGTCATAGCCGGTCCACACGGTGGTCACGTAGTCGCCGTTGTAGCCGGAGAACCAGGCGTCCTTGGATTCGTTGGTGGTACCGGTCTTGCCAGCGATATCCGCGCGGCCCAGGGCCAGTGCGCGGCGGCCGGTGCCCTTCTTGATCACGTCTTGCAGGATGCTGTTGAGGATGTAGGTAGTACGGCCATCCACGATGCGCTCGGCAACCGCTGGCGCTTGCGGTTCGGCCGGTGCGCTGGCGTTTGCGGCCGACGGCGTGCCTGGCGTCGGCTCGATGGTGATACCGCCGTTGCTCGGTGCCGCAAGGCCGTCGGTTGCCGCCACGCCATTGACCACATCACCCGGTACCCGTGGCGGATTGGCAATAAACAGGGTGTCGCCATTGCGGCTTTCGATCTTGTCGATCAGGTAAGGCGCGATCTTGTAGCCGCCGTTGGCAAAGGTGCTCCAGCCGGTGGCGATTTCCATCGGCGTGAGGGTTGCGGTACCCAGGGCCAGGGACAGGTTCGGCGGCAGGTCCGACTTGGCGAAGCCAAAGCGCGTCATGTAGTCGATGGTCTTGCCTACGCCCATCGCCTGCAACAGGCGAATCGACACCAGGTTGCGCGACTTGTACAGCGCCTCGCGGATACGGATCGGGCCGAGGAACGTGTTGGTGTCATTTTTCGGGCGCCAGACCTTGTCCAGGTATTCGTCGACAAACACGATTGGCGCGTCGTTGACCAGGCTGGCGGCGGTGTAGCCGTTGTCCAGTGCCGCACTGTAGACGAACGGCTTGAAGCTGGAGCCTGGCTGGCGCTTGGCCTGGGTAGCGCGGTTGTAGTTGCTCTGCTCAAAGGCAAAACCGCCGACCAGCGCACGGATCGCACCGTTCTGCGGGTCCAGGGACACCAGGGCGCCCTGGGCGAGCGGCACCTGGCTGAATTTGAGGCTGTCATCCTTCTGGCGTTGCACGCGGATCAGATCACCCACCTGGGCCACGTCGGAGGGCTGCTTGGGCATCGCGCCCATGCTGTTGGTGTTCAGGAACGGGCGCGCCCACTTCATGCTGTCCCAGGCTACATGGGCTTCGCCAGAACGGGTCAGCACTTGGATGCCGTCTTTCGATACCTGGGTAACGATGGCCGGGTCCAGGCCGCTGATCGAACGCTGTTTGCTCAGTTCGGTGGTCCAGGCACTCAGGGTCTTGCCCGGCAGGCGCGACTCGGGACCGCGGTAGCCGTGACGCTGGTCATAAGTAATCAGGCCTTCATGTACCGAATGGTTGGCGATTTCCTGCAAGTTGCTCGGCACCGTCGTGGTGACGCGGAAACCTTCGGTGTAGGCCTCGCTGCCATAACGGCCAACCATCTCGGCGCGGGCCATTTCAGCGATATAGGGTGCATTCACTTCGGGCGTCGGCACGTGATAGCTGGCATTCAGCGGCTCGGCCACGGCGCTTTCATAAGCGGCCTGGTCGATCTTGCCCAGCTTGTACATGCGGCCCAGGATCCAGTCGCGGCGTTCTTTGCTGCGCGCCGGGTTGGCCAGCGGGTTGAAGCGCGAAGGTGCCTTGGGCAGGCCAGCAATCATGGCCATCTGCGCCAGGCTGGCGTCACGAATCGACTTGCCGTAATAGACCTGGGACGCGGCCTCGATGCCGTAGGCGCGGTTGCCCAAGTAGATTTTGTTGACGTACAGCTCGAGGATTTCATCCTTGGTCAGCTGGCGTTCGATCTGCAGCGCCAACAGGATTTCGGTGGCCTTGCGGGAAAAGCTGCGCTCGCTGGTGAGGAAGAAGTTCTTCGCCACCTGCATGGTGATGGTGCTGCCGCCCGATTGAATGTGTCCGCTTTTTACCAGTTGTGTGGCTGCACGCACCAGGCTGCTGGGGTCTACGCCGTAGTGGTTGGCGAAATTATCGTCTTCGGCGGACAGCAATGCGCTGATGAAATTGGGTGGAATGTCGGCGAAACGGATCGGTGTGCGGCGCATTTCGCCGAACTCCGCGATTAACTTGTCATCGCTGCTGTAGACCCGCAAAGGAATCTGCAACTGGATACTTCTGAGGGCCTCTACGGAGGGCAAACCCGGACTAAGGTAGAGGTAGGCCCCGCTGAATACGAGCAGCAGCCCGCAGACGATGGCGACAATGGAGTACCCGAAAAACTTCAGCAGACGAATCAAGGCTTTTGGATTTCCAGAGAAAAGAAAGAGTTACGCGTCGGGGCATGCATGGCAAACGATGGATCGACCCGGGCAGCAGATAAAAAGCGGGAAAAAACGCTGGGCATTAAAGCATTTTTCGGCTTGGGGCGTCATTCGCGAGCCTTGAACAAGCCGACCGAATGCAAGGTGCCTGGCAGCAATCAGGCGAGATGACAGCCGGTATGACAGGGAAAGTTTTGGGGAGTTTTATGGGAAAGGGATTTTTCAGGCGAAAAGTCGACACGGTGTTGGGGGTCGATATCAATGACAGTGGCATCAAGCTGATCGAACTGGGCCGTTCATCCGGCGGTTTCAGCGTCCAGGGCTACGCCACGCAAGTGCTGGCGCCCCACGCGGTGGTCGACGGCACCCTGCTGGACCTTGAGGGTGTGGGCCGGGGGCTGCAACAGGCGCTGTCGCGCCTGGGTACCTCGGCCCGGTACGCCGCCGTGGCGGTTGCGGGCCCGTCGGTAATTACCCGGCTGATTGACATGGACGCAGGCCTCAGCGACGAGGAAATGGCCTGGAAGATCCAGATGGAAGCCGACCAGTTCATCCCTTATCCATTGGATGAAGTGGCCATCGACTTTCAGGTTCAAGGGCCATCGGCTCAAGGCCCACAGTGGGTGGAGGTGATGCTGGCGGCGTGCCTGCGCGAGCAGGTCGAAGCGCGCGAGGCGGTTTTGGCCCTGGCGGGGCTGGTGCCGCGGGTGGTTGATGTAGAAGGGTTTGCATTGCAGCGCGCTTGCCTTCAGGATTTTGCCAGCTTCACGCCGGGTCACAGAGTCGATGGTGCACAATGGGCCTTGGATGCCCAAGGGATGGGAGTGGCTTGCGGGCTGGCCCTGAGGAGTTTCGCTGGATGACACGAATCAATCTTTTGCCTTGGCGCCAGGCCCTGGCGGAGCGCAGGCGCAAATACCTGTTGGTGCTATTGCTGGCGTTTGCCTGCATGGCGCTCGCGGCATTGTGGTTGGCTGATCAAGTGATCGACCAGGCGATAGACCGGCAGGTAAGCCGCAACAGCCGCCTGGAAGAGCACATCGCCACCCAGGACTCGCGCATCAAGACGATCGACGATCTTCAGGAGCGAAGCCAGCAACTGGCCGAACGCATGAAGGTGGTTCAGGACCTGCACGATGCCCGCTCTTCCGGGGCTCGATTGTTCGAGCAATTGGCGCGTGCGGTGCCTGAAGGTGTCCATCTGCATGAGGTGGTCGCAAACGGCGACACCATCAGCATTCGCGGCACGGCTGAAAGCAACCAGGATATCGCCCGTTTGATGCAGCAGCTCAAGCCAACCCAGGGTTCCAGTTCGACCCGTCTGCAGCGCGTGCAGGCCGAAGGTGCGCGCGGCGAAAGCGAATTTCAGCTGATGGTGCGCCAGGGAGAATCCAGCGAGGCGCAACCATGAGCCTGCCCAGGCTCGATTTTTCCACGCTCTCTTACAACGCTGCTAAATGGTCCCTGCCGGGCAAGGTGCTGCTTGGCTGTGCGCTGGCCGGCCTGGTGCTGGTGCTGGGCGAGGTTTCGCATGGGGGGCCGCAGCGGGAGCGATTGCACGGGCTTGAGGCGCGGGAGCAGGCGCTGCAGCAGCAACTCACAGAAAAGTCCGACCTGGCCGCGAGCCTTGAGCTGCGCACCCGGCAAGTCCGGAGCATGGAAGACAACCTTGCCAGCCTTCTAGGGCAATTGCCCGGCGAGTCCGAGCTGCCTGCCGTGCTGGAAGACATCGCCCGGCTGGCGGCTGCCCATGGGGTGTGGGTCGAAGGCATCACCGTGCTGGATGAAGCGCCTCGGCAGCTTTATATCGAACAACCCATGCAGATAAGCGCGTCCGGGGTTTACCACGACCTGGCGACGTTTGTCAGTGCCTTGGGTGGGTTGCCGCGGGTCGTTACCGTGCAGGATGTTGCGCTCGGGCATCAGGGTGCCTTGTTGCGTCTGAACATGCTCGCCAAGACCTATCGCAGCACCCTGCAAAACGGCAAGGCCCGCCAGGTGCTCGACCCAGGGCCGCAATTTGTCTACGAGCCCTCGTCCTTGCGCGACCCGTTCACGCCGCCCGCTTTGCAGGCACCCCACGTTCCGGGCCGGCCGGCCCTTGCCCCGGATTTCACCCGGCCACGGGGACTGTTGGAGGGTATGCGCCTCGATCAGTTCGAAATGGTCGGCACGTTGTCCCGTGGTGCGCAGGCCTTTGCCTTGTTGCGGGCTGGGGCCAGGGTGTATCGGCTGGCGGTGGGTGATTACCTGGGGCTGGACCATGGCCAGGTCACGGCCATTCAAGACGCTGCTGTCGAGCTGGTGGAGCTGTTTCCCGATGGACAGGGTGCCTGGCTGGAACGCCCGCGAACCCTTGTGCTGAACGTCAACTCATAACGGAATCAAACAATGAAAAGGACCTTCTCGTCCTTCGGTGTGGCGCTATGGATAGCGTTCACGGCACCGATGGCTGCTGCTGTGCCCAATCGCCTCGACCTTATCCAACTGCCGCCGCCCGACAGCGCCCCGCCGGTCAGCTATACAGGCGCCAAACTGACCCTGAATTTCCAAGACATCGACTTGCGTGCGGTATTGCAGCAAATCGCCGATGTCGCCGGGCTCAACCTGGTGACCAGCGATGAGGTGCAGGGCTCGATCACCCTGCGGCTCAAGGATGTGCCCTGGGACCAGGCTCTGGACCTGGTACTGCAAACCAAGGGCTTGGACAAGCGAGTCAAGGCGGGCGTGCTGCTGGTGGCGCCCGCCGATGAATTGGCTGCCCGAGAGCTGTTGATGCTGGAGTCGCGCAAGCAGATGGCCGAGCTGGCGCCCTTGCGTCGGGAGCTGCTGCAGGTCAATTACGCCAAGGCCGCCGACCTGGCCAAGCTGTTTCAGTCGGTGACCGGCTTTGAGGGCGCCACCGATGAGCGCGGTTCGGTGGCAGTGGATGACCGCACCAACAACATCATCGCCTACCAGACTGGCGAGCGGCTCCAAGAGCTGCGGCGCATCGTGGCGCAGCTGGATATCCCGGTACGCCAGGTCATGATCGAGGCGCGAATTGTGGAGGCCAATGTCGACTACGACAAAAGCCTGGGTGTGCGCTGGGGTGGGCGGCTCACACGCGGCCACGGCGGCGTTGGCGGTATTGCCAAGCCCCAGGCAGACGGCGCCGAGCCGCCGCAAAACCCACCCAGTTCACCCTTTGTCGACTTGGGGGCGCTGGCCGGAACCTCGGGCCTGGGGATCGCCTATATCACCGACAACCTGTTGCTGGACCTTGAGCTGACCGCCATGGAAAAAACCGGCAACGGTGAGATCGTCTCGCAGCCCAAGGTCGTCACCTCCGACAAAGAGACTGCACGCATCCTCAAGGGCACCGAGATTCCTTACCAGGAATCCACCTCCCAGGGCGCCACCTCGGTGTCGTTCAAAGAGGCTTCGCTGTCGCTTGAAGTCACGCCGCAAATCACCCCCGACGACCATGTGATCATGGCGGTCAAGGTCACCAAGGATGAGCCTGACTACCTGAATCGCCTCAATGACGTGCCGCCGATCAAGAAAAACGAGGTCAACGCCAAGGTTCTGGTCAGGGATGGCGAGACCATCGTCATTGGCGGGGTTTTCTCCAACACCCAGAGCAAAGTGGTAGATAAAGTGCCATTTTTGGGCGATGTGCCGTATCTTGGCCGCCTTTTCCGGCGCGATGTGCTGGCGGAGAAAAAATCCGAGCTGCTGGTATTCCTGACTCCGCGTATCATGAATAACCAGGCGATTGCTGTGAGTCGTTGATTCTGTGCGAAATTTGATTCTTGTAGGGCCGATGGGGGCTGGAAAAAGCACCATCGGCCGTTTGCTGGCCAAAGAGCTGCGCCTGCCGTTCAAAGATTCCGACAAGGAAATTGAATTGCGCACGGGTGCCAATATCCCATGGATCTTCGATAAAGAAGGCGAGCTGGGCTTTCGTGACCGCGAGCAGGCGATGATTGCTGAGCTGTGCGGCTGCGATGGCGTGGTATTGGCGACCGGCGGTGGCGCTGTCATGCGCGATGAAAACCGTCGGGCGCTGCATGCCGGTGGTCGAGTGGTGTATTTGCACGCGTCGGTCGAGCAGCAGGTGGGCCGTACCGCCCGTGATCGCAATCGCCCGTTGTTGCGCACTGCCGACCCGGCCAAAACCCTGCGTGACCTGCTGGCGCTGCGCGATCCGCTGTACCGGGAAATCGCCGATCTGGTGGTGGAAACCGATGAGCGGCCACCTCGGATGGTCGTGCTCGACATCCTCGAGCGCTTGCAACGGTTGCCACCCCGTTAAAGCCTGGCCCGAAATGCGCTATTCTCGGCGGCGCGCCATCACCCTGTAAGGTATGGCGTAGAGCCACTAGGCGGTGTCGAGATATCGACAGTGCCGGTCGTCAATACATCTTCAACGCGGGGACACATGCAGACACTTAAGGTCGATCTAGGCGAGCGCAGCTACCCGATCCACATTGGCGCAGGTCTGTTGGACCAGCCCGAACTGCTTGCGCCGCATATTGCCGGCCGACAGGTGGCGATCATCTCCAACGAAACGGTCGCGCCGCTGTATCTTGAGCGTTTGAGCCGCAGCCTGGCGGCGTACTCGGTGATCTCCGTGGTGTTGCCTGACGGCGAGGTCCACAAAAACTGGGAAACCCTGCAACTGATCTTTGATGGCCTGCTGACCGCACGCCATGACCGTCGAACCACTGTGGTCGCCCTGGGCGGCGGTGTGATTGGCGACATGGCCGGTTTTGCCGCGGCCTGCTACCAGCGCGGCGTGGATTTTATCCAGGTGCCGACCACCTTGCTGTCCCAGGTCGATTCGTCGGTGGGCGGCAAGACCGGTATCAACCACCCGCTGGGCAAGAACATGGTCGGCGCGTTCTATCAGCCCCAAGCTGTGCTGATCGACACTGCTACCCTCAACACCCTGCCACCGCGTGAGCTGTCGGCCGGCCTGGCGGAAGTCATCAAGTACGGGCTGATCTGCGATGAGCCGTTCCTGACCTGGCTGGAAGAGCACATGGACGCCTTGCGCGGCCTCGACCAGGTGGCGCTTACCGAGGCGATTTCCCGCTCATGCGCGGCCAAGGCGCTGGTAGTCAATGCCGACGAGCGCGAGTCCGGTGTGCGGGCCACACTGAACCTGGGCCACACCTTCGGCCATGCGATCGAAACGCACATGGGCTATGGTGTGTGGTTGCATGGGGAAGCCGTAGCGGCTGGCACGGTGATGGCATTGGACATGTCGCAGCGCCTGGGCTGGATCAGCGCCCAAGAGCGTGATCGCGGTATCCGCCTGTTCCAGCGCGCCGGTTTGCCGGTTATTCCGCCCACGGATATGACCGAGGCGGATTTCCTTGAACATATGGCGATAGACAAGAAAGTGATCGACGGTCGACTTCGACTGGTACTGCTGCGCCACATCGGCGAAGCCGTGGTGACCGACGATTATCCAAAAGAGATTCTACAGGCCACGCTGGGAGCGGATTACCGCGCCCTGGCCCAGCTCAAAGGTTAATAAGACCCGATGACTAGTTTGCATGCCGACGAGGCGTTCCTCGGCCATTACCACTTGAGCCACGACCCCTTTGCTCCACGGGTGCCGGGTTTCAAATTCTTCCCCGCCCAGCGCAAGCCGGTACTGGGGCAGTTGCATCACCTCGCGCGCTACAGCCAGTTGCTGCTGGTGGTCACCGGCCCTCTGGGCAGCGGCAAGACCTTGCTGCGCCAGGCGCTGGTGGCCAGCACCAACAAGCAATCGGTGCAGAGCGTGGTGGTATCGGCCCGCGGTGCCGGTGATGCGGCCGGCGTATTGCGCCAGGTAGCGCAGGCGTTGGACGTCTCCAATGCCGAGCCGAACGCGATTCTCAAGCAAGTGGTGCAGTTGGGCCTGACCGGCCAGGAAGTCTACCTGCTGGTAGATGACGCCGAGCAGCTCGACGAATCCGCCCTCGAAGCGCTGCTGGCGCTCGCGGCGGGCACGCCGGAAGGTCGCCCGCATGTGTTCCTGTTCGGTGAGTCGTCGCTGATCGCCGATCTGGAGCAGATCAGTGGTGAGCAGGAGCTGTTCCACGTCATCGAGTTGCAGCCGTACGAAGAGGAAGAAACCCGCGAATACCTGGCACAACGCCTTGAAGGCGCCGGGGCGGGTATCGAACTTTTCACCGCTGCGCAGATCTCTGATATTCACGAAAGCTCCGATGGCTGGCCTGGAAACATCAACCAGGTTGCCCGCGATGCGATGATCGAAGCCATGATTGCCAGCCGCTCTGCGGTCAAGCGTCCAAAGATGGGGTTCACTATGCCTAAGAAGCACGTATTGGCTATTTCCGCCGTTGTCGTGGTCGCTGTAGCCGCCGCCTGGTTGATCCCGGGTCGCAACAAGGCACCGACAACCACCGGCGCGCCAACTGAGCAGGCGCAGTTGCCATTGGGCAAACCCACGCCAAACGTCGAATTTGCCAACTCCGGCCAACCGACCAACCTGCCGATGGTCGGCCAACCGGTGATGCGCGGCCCGCTGGCAGAAGAAGCCGGTGGCATCTCCGAAGGCGACGACGGAGTGCCGGTGGAAGGCTCCAGCGCCACGCCGCCGACTGTGACCACCACCGCGCCACCTGCGGGCGTACCGGCTGGCACGCCAGCCACTCCGGTAGCGCCAGTCACACCGGTAGCGCCAGCGGCCAAGCCAACGCCTGCGCCGACCGTTGCCACCGCCAAGCCGGCACCGGTAGCAAAACCAGCGCCGGCTCCAGCGCCAGCCGCCAAGCCTGCTGAAAAACCAGCCGCCACCGTGGCCAAGGCCGGTGCCGCCGGCAGCAGCTGGTACAGCAGCCAGCCTACCGGCAACTTTGTGGTACAGATCCTCGGCACCAGCTCCGAAGCTAACGCCCAGGCGTTCGTCAAAGAGCAGGGCGGCCAGTACCGTTATTTCAAGAAAGTGCTCAACGGCAAGCCTCTCTACGTGATCACCTACGGCAGCTTCCCAAGCCGCGCCGCAGCCGATTCTGCTATCAAAGCCTTGCCAGCGAAGGTTCAGGCTGGTAAACCTTGGCCTCGCACTGTTGCCAGCGTTCAACAAGAACTGGCAGCAACTCGCTGAAGATCCGGCGGCCTTACCCAGGCCGCCCTCCCGGCACCTCAAAAAAATCCGCAAGTGCGTGCAGTCTTCCGAGACCGCGCGCTTTGTGGTGTCTGCGTCACAGTGGCTTTTGAGTCGTAGCGGTCAGAATTAAAAAAGTTTTGACTAGCACAGCATATCGCTTTAAACCTTTCATAAATGCGACATAGATTTGCGACATTTCGTCGCTAAATTTGTGAGCGTCTGTGTCGGTGTGTACAATGACCTCCCTTTTGCCCCCGCTAAGCCGGCGTACGTTCGGCGTGGAAGGTAACCGGTTGAATTGAAAAGAAATTTGCCTCGATATAAGAGGCAGCCTGGTGAGAAAGTGTCTATGAAAGCAGGTCTGTACCAACCCGATGAATTCAAGGATAACTGCGGTTTCGGCCTGATAGCCCACATGCAGGGCGAACCCAGTCATACCCTTTTGCAAACGGCCATCGAGGCCCTGACCTGCATGACCCACCGCGGTGGGATCAACGCCGACGGCAAGACCGGTGACGGCTGTGGCTTGCTGATTCAAAAGCCCGACCAGTTCCTGCGTGCTGTCGCCAAAGAGCAATTTGCGGTCGAACTGCCCAAGCAGTACGCCGTGGGCATGGTGTTTTTCAACCAGGACCCGGTAAAAGCCGAGGCCGCTCGCGAGAACATGAACCGCGAGATCGTTGCCGCCGGCCTGCAGATCGTCGGCTGGCGCAAAGTGCCCATCGACACCAGCGTACTCGGCCGTCTGGCCCTGGAGCGCCTGCCGCAGATCGAACAAGTGTTCATCGCCGGCGATGGCCTGAGCGACCAGGACATGGCGATCAAGCTGTTCACCTCCCGTCGTCGTTCGTCGGTGCTCAACGCCGCCGACACCGACCATTACATCTGCAGCTTTTCCCACAAGACCATCATTTATAAAGGCCTGATGATGCCGGCGGACCTCACCGCCTTCTATCCAGACCTGAGCGATGAGCGCCTGCAAACCGCAATCTGCGTGTTCCACCAGCGCTTCTCCACCAATACCCTGCCGAAGTGGCCGCTGGCCCAGCCATTCCGCTTCCTCGCCCACAACGGCGAGATCAATACCATCACTGGCAACCGCAACTGGGCCCAGGCCCGTCGCACCAAGTTCGCCAACGATTTGATGGACCTCGAAGAGCTCGGCCCGCTGGTCAATCGCGTGGGTTCCGACTCCTCCAGCATGGACAACATGCTTGAGCTGATGGTCACCGGTGGCATCGACCTGTTCCGTGGCGTGCGCATGATCATTCCGCCAGCGTGGCAGAACGTCGAGACGATGGACCCGGACCTGCGTGCGTTCTACGAGTACAACTCGATGCACATGGAACCGTGGGACGGCCCGGCCGGCGTGGTCATGACCGACGGCCGCTATGCGGTGTGCCTGCTCGACCGTAACGGCCTGCGCCCGGCGCGTTGGGTGACCACCACCAACGGTTTCATCACCCTCGCCTCGGAAATCGGCGTGTGGGACTACAAGCCTGAAGACGTGATCGCCAAAGGCCGTGTGGGCCCTGGCCAGATCCTGGCCGTGGACACCGAGACCGGGCAGATCCTCGACACCGACGCCATCGACAACCGCTTGAAGTCCCGTCACCCGTACAAGCAATGGCTGCGCAAGAACGCCCTGCGCATCCAGGCGACCATGGAAGACAACGACCACGGTTCGGCTTTCTACGACATCGACCAGCTCAAGCAGTACATGAAGATGTATCAGGTCACGTTCGAAGAGCGCGACCAGGTGCTGCGCCCACTCGGTGAGCAAGGCTACGAAGCCGTAGGCTCCATGGGTGACGACACGCCAATGGCCGTGCTGTCCCAGCGCGTGCGCACGCCGTACGACTATTTCCGCCAGCAGTTCGCCCAGGTGACCAACCCACCGATCGACCCGCTGCGCGAAGCCATCGTGATGTCCCTGGAAGTGTGCCTCGGTGCCGAGCGCAACATCTTCCAGGAATCGCCTGAGCATGCGTCCCGCGTGATCCTCAGCTCGCCGGTCATTTCTCCGGCCAAATGGCGCTCGCTGATGACCCTGGAGCGTCCAGGCTTCGACCGCCAGATCATCGACCTGAACTACGACGAGAGCCTGGGCCTTGAAGCGGCTGTACGTAACGTTGCTGACCAGGCTGAAGAAGCCGTGCGCGCCGGCCGTACCCAGATCGTACTGACCGACCGCCACATCGCGCCGGGCAAGTTGCCGATCCACGCGTCCCTGGCGACCGGCGCGGTGCACCATCGCCTGACCGAAAAAGGCCTGCGCTGCGACTCCAATATCCTCGTGGAAACCGCCACCGCCCGCGACCCGCACCACTTTGCGGTGCTGATCGGTTTCGGCGCCTCGGCGGTGTACCCGTTCCTCGCGTACGAAGTGCTGGGTGACCTGATCCGTACCGGTGAAGTGCTGGGCGACCTCTATGAGGTGTTCAAGAACTACCGCAAGGGCATTACCAAGGGGCTGCTGAAGATCCTGTCGAAGATGGGCATCTCTACGGTCACCTCGTACCGTGGCGCTCAGTTGTTCGAAGCCATCGGCCTGTCCGAAGAAGTCTGCGAGCTGAGCTTCCGTGGCGTACCGAGCCGCATCAAGGGTGCGCGTTTCGTCGACATCGAAGCCGAGCAAAAAGCCCTGGCCTTGGAGGCCTGGAGCGCGCGCAAGCCGATCCAGCAAGGTGGCCTGCTCAAGTTCGTGCACGGTGGCGAATACCATGCCTACAACCCCGACGTGGTCAACACTCTGCAAGCCGCTGTACAGCAGGGTGACTACGCCAAGTTCAAGGAATACACGAGCCTGGTGGATAACCGCCCGGTGTCGATGATCCGCGACTTGTTCAAGGTGAAGACCCTGGACACGCCGATGGACATCAGCCAAGTCGAGCCGCTGGAATCGATCCTCAAGCGCTTCGACTCCGCCGGTATTTCCCTGGGCGCCTTGTCGCCGGAAGCTCACGAAGCCCTGGCCGAAGCCATGAACCGCCTGGGTGCGCGTTCCAACTCCGGCGAAGGTGGTGAAGACCCGGCGCGCTACGGCACGCTCAAAAGCTCGAAAATCAAGCAGGTGGCCACCGGCCGCTTTGGTGTGACCCCCGAGTACCTGGTCAACGCCGAAGTGCTGCAGATCAAGGTGGCCCAAGGCGCCAAGCCGGGTGAGGGTGGGCAACTGCCAGGCGGCAAAGTCAACGGCCTGATCGCCAAGCTGCGTTACGCCGTACCGGGCGTGACCCTGATTTCGCCACCGCCGCACCATGACATCTACTCGATTGAAGACTTGTCGCAGCTGATCTTCGACCTCAAACAAGTCAACCCTCAGGCCCTGGTCTCGGTGAAACTGGTCGCAGAAGCCGGCGTCGGCACCATTGCCGCCGGTGTGGCCAAGGCCTATGCCGACCTGATCACCATCTCCGGCTACGATGGCGGCACCGGCGCTTCGCCGCTGACCTCGATCAAGTACGCCGGTGCGCCGTGGGAACTCGGCCTGGCCGAAACCCACCAGACCCTGCGCGGCAACGATCTGCGCGGCAAGGTGCGAGTACAGACCGACGGCGGCCTGAAAACCGGCCTCGACGTGATCAAGGCCGCGATCCTCGGCGCCGAAAGCTTCGGCTTCGGCACCGCGCCAATGATCGCCCTGGGCTGCAAATACCTGCGCATCTGCCACCTGAACAACTGCGCTACCGGCGTAGCGACTCAGAACGAAAAACTGCGCAAGGATCACTACATCGGCACCGTCGACATGGTGGTGAATTTCTTCACCTACGTCGCCGGAGAAACCCGTGAGTGGCTGGCCAAGCTGGGCGTACGTTCGCTGGAAGAGCTGATCGGTCGCACCGACCTGTTGGATATCCTCGAAGGCCAGACCGCCAAGCAACAACATCTGGACCTCACCCCGCTGTTGGGCAGCGATCACATCCCGGCAGACAAGCCACAGTTCTGCCAGGTGGACCGCAACCCACCGTTCGACAAAGGCCTGTTGGCCGAGAAAATGGTCGAAATGGCCGGCTCCTCGATCAACGACGCCAGCGGTGGCGAATTCGCCCTGGATATCTGCAACTGCGACCGTTCCATCGGCGCACGCATCTCCGGCGAAATCGCACGCAAGCACGGCAACCAGGGCATGGCGAAAGCGCCGATCACCTTCCGCTTCAAGGGCACTGCGGGCCAAAGCTTCGGCGTGTGGAACGCCGGCGGCCTGCACATGTACCTGGAAGGCGACGCCAACGACTACGTGGGCAAGGGCATGACCGGCGGCAAGCTGGTCATCGTCCCGCCGGCTGGCAGCGTGTACAAGACCCAGGACAGCGCCATCATTGGCAACACCTGCTTGTACGGCGCCACCGGTGGCAAGCTGTTTGCCGCAGGTACCGCCGGTGAGCGTTTCGCCGTGCGTAACTCCGGTGCCCACACCGTGGTGGAAGGTACTGGCGATCACTGCTGCGAGTACATGACCGGAGGCTTTGTCGCGGTACTGGGCAAGACCGGTTACAACTTCGGTTCGGGCATGACCGGCGGTTTCGCCTACGTGCTCGACCAGGACAACACCTTCGTCGACAAGGTCAACCACGAGTTGGTCGAGATCCAGCGCATCAGCGGCGAAGCCATGGAGTCCTACCGGAACCACTTGCAGCACGTGCTGGACGAGTATGTCGAAGAGACCGGCAGCGAATGGGGTCGTAACCTCGCCGAAAACCTCGATGATTACCTGCGTCGTTTCTGGCTGGTCAAGCCCAAGGCTGCCAACCTGAAATCGTTGCTTTCCAGCATCCGTGCCAACCCGCAGTGATATGCGCCTGAACAGTTTGATGAGGTTTTAACATGGCTGAACGTCTGAATAACGACTTCCAGTTCATCGATGTCGGGCGCAAAGATCCGAAGAAGAAACTGTTGCGTCAACGCAAGAAAGAGTTCGTGGAAATCTACGAACCCTTCAAACCCCAGCACTCGGCCGATCAGGCCCATCGCTGCCTGGGTTGCGGTAACCCGTATTGCGAATGGAAGTGCCCGGTGCACAACTTCATTCCCAACTGGCTCAAGCTGGTGGCCGAGGGCAACATCCTCGCCGCCGCCGAGCTGTCTCACCAGACCAATACCCTGCCGGAAGTCTGCGGCCGGGTGTGTCCGCAAGACCGGCTGTGTGAAGGGGCCTGCACCCTCAACGACGGCTTCGGCGCGGTGACCATCGGTTCGGTGGAGAAGTACATCACCGACACCGCGTTCGCCATGGGCTGGCGCCCGGACATGTCCAAGGTCAAGCCGACCGGCAAGCGCGTCGCGATCATCGGCGCAGGCCCTGCTGGCCTGGGGTGTGCCGACGTGTTGGTGCGTGGCGGCGTGACCCCGGTGGTGTTCGACAAGAATCCGGAAATCGGTGGCTTGCTGACCTTCGGCATTCCCGAGTTCAAGCTGGAAAAAACCGTACTGAGCCACCGTCGTGAAGTGTTCACCGGCATGGGTATCGAGTTCCGTCTCAATACCGAAATCGGCAAAGACATCACCATGGAGCAACTGCTCGCCGAATACGATGCGGTGTTCATGGGCATGGGCACCTACACCTACATGAAGGGCGGCTTTGCCGGTGAGGACTTGCCAGGCGTGTATGACGCGCTCGACTTCCTGATCGCCAACGTCAACCGCAACCTGGGCTTTGAAAAGTCGCCGGAAGATTTCGTCGATATGAAGGGCAAGAAGGTCGTGGTGCTGGGCGGTGGCGACACCGCGATGGACTGCAACCGCACCTCGATCCGCCAGGGCGCCAAGTCGGTGACCTGCGCGTATCGCCGTGACGAAGCCAACATGCCCGGCTCGCGCAAAGAGGTGAAGAACGCCAAGGAAGAAGGCGTGAAATTTCTCTACAACCGCCAGCCGATCGCCATCGTCGGTGAAGACCGCGTCGAAGGTGTGAAGGTGGTCGAGACCCGTCTCGGCGAGCCGGATGCCCGTGGCCGTCGCAGCCCCGAGCCGATCCCGGGTTCCGAAGAAATCATCCCGGCTGACGCCGTGGTCATCGCCTTCGGTTTCCGCCCAAGCCCGGCACCGTGGTTCGAGCAGTTCGAGATCCAGACCGACAGCCAGGGCCGCGTCGTCGCCCCGGAGCAAGGCCAGTACAAGCACCAGACCAGCAACCCGAAGATCTTCGCCGGTGGCGACATGGTGCGCGGGTCGGACCTGGTGGTCACCGCGATCTTCGAAGGCCGTAACGCCGCCGAAGGCATCCTGGACTACCTCCAAGTCTGATGATCATTCCCACGCTCCGCGTGGGAATGCCGCCAGGGACGCTCCGCGTCCCGAACAGCATGACGCGGATCGTCACAGGAGGCGTTACCACGCGGAGCGTGGGAACGATCCTGCGGCGGCATTGCCGCGACAAATTGACCCGATAGACAAAAGGCACGGTGCATTCCGTGCCTTTTGCGTCGCGCTCTGAGAAAATGCCCGCACTTTTTTTGCGGATGCCGACATGACTGCCCTCAAGAACGACCGTTTCCTTCGTGCCCTGCTCAAGCAACCCGTAGACGTCACCCCGGTGTGGATGATGCGTCAAGCCGGTCGCTACCTGCCGGAATACCGCGCCAGTCGCGCCAATGCGGGCGATTTCATGAGCCTGTGCATGAATCCTGCGTTCGCCTGCGAAGTCACGATGCAGCCGCTGGACCGCTACCCACAACTGGACGCGGCCATCCTCTTCTCCGATATCCTCACCATCCCCGACGCCATGGGCCAAGGCCTGTACTTCGAAACCGGCGAAGGCCCGCGCTTCAAGAAAGTCGTGAGCACCCTGGCCGATATCGAAGCCCTGCCGATCCCTGATCCACACAAAGACCTGGGCTACGTGATGGACGCCGTGAGCACCATCCGCCGCGAGCTTAACGGCCGTGTGCCGCTGATCGGCTTTTCTGGCAGCCCATGGACCCTGGCCACCTACATGGTCGAAGGCGGCTCGTCGAAAGACTTCCGCAAGACCAAGGCCATGCTCTACGACAACCCGCAAGCCATGCACCTGTTGCTGGACAAGCTGGCGCAGTCGGTCACCTCCTACCTCAACGGCCAGATCATGGCGGGCGCCCAAGCGGTACAGATTTTCGACACCTGGGGCGGCAACCTGTCGGCGGCGGCGTACCAGGAGTTCTCCCTGGCCTACATGCGCAAGATCGTCAGCGGCCTGATCCGCGAACACGAAGGCCGTAAAGTGCCGGTGATCATGTTCACCAAGGGCGGCGGCCTGTGGCTGGAAAGCATCGCCGACGCGGGCGCCGATGCCCTGGGCCTGGACTGGACCTGTGACCTCGGCGAAGCGCGCCGTCGCGTCGGCAACCAGGTGGCCCTGCAAGGCAACATGGACCCGACCGTGCTGTACGCCAAGCCAGAAGCGATCCGCGCCGAAGTAGGGCGCATCCTGGCTAGCTACGGCAAAGGCAGTGGCCACGTGTTCAACCTTGGCCACGGTATCACCCCGGAAGTGAACCCGGAGCACGCGGGAGCGTTCTTGCGCGCAGTGCACGAACTGTCGGCGCAGTACCACGAGTAAAACGCAAAACAAACTGTGGGAGCTGGCTTGCCTGCGATGGCGGCGGCGAATTCAACACCGCCATCGCAGGCAAGCCAGCTCCCACATAAAGCCAATCGCGTCAGGTCTGCATATTTCCCAGTGGCGGCAACTTCGCCAGCTTCAACGCCACCAGCAACGCGCCAATCAGCAGCGCGACGATAAACCCGCCAATCCCATTCCACCCGGCAAAGTGCCAGAAAAACCCTCCCGCCGTCCCGGCAATACTCGATCCCACGTAATAGCAGAACAGATACAGCGACGACGCCTGCCCCTTGGCTTTCACCGCACGGCGCCCGATCCAGCTGCTGGCGACCGAGTGGGCGCCGAAAAAGCCGAAGGTGAAGATCAGCATGCCCGGCACCACCAACCACAGCGGGGTGAACAGTGTCAGCGCCATGCCGGCGAGCATCAGCACGATGGTGCCCCACAGCACTCGGCGGCGGCCGAGGCGGTCGGCCAGGGAGCCGATCTTGGCCGAGCTGTAGATGCCCGACAGGTACACCACTGACAACAGGCCAACCACCGCCTGGCTCAGCTCATAGGGTGAGGCCAGCAGGCGATAGCCGATGTAGTTGAACATCGTCACGAAGGCGCCCATCAGCAGGAAGGCTTCAAGGAACAGCCACGGCAGGCCGGCGTCCTTGAAGTGCATGACGAAGCCGTCCACCAGGTTGCGCGGCTTGAGGCTGCTGGCGCGGAAGTTGCGCGACTCGGGGAGGATCCTCCAGAACACTGTGGCGGCGATCAATGCCAGGGCACCGATGATCAGCATTGCGGTGTGCCAGCTGACGAAGTCGATCAACACGCCGATGATCAGGCGCCCGCTCATGCCGCCAATCGCGTTGCCACCGATGTACAAACCCATGGCCAGGCCAATGTGTTGTGGGTGGATCTCTTCGCTCAGGTAGGTCATGGCCACGGCGGCCAGGCCGCTCAAGGACAGGCCCACCAGTGCGCGCATCAACAGGATGCCCTCCCAGCTCGGCATCAGGCCGCTGGCGATGGTGGCCAGCGCCGCACAGAACAACGCGGCAACCATCACCGGCTTGCGCCCCAGCCTGTCGGATATCGGCCCGGTGATCAGCAGGCCGCAGGCGAGCATCGCGGTGGCGACGGATAGAATCAGGCTGCTCTGCGCGGCATTGATGGAAAACTCGTGGGACAGCGCCGGCATCATCGGCTGCACGCAATACAACAGCGCAAAGGTGGCGAACCCGCCGGAGAACAGCGCCAGCACGGTGCGCATGAACATCGGCGTGCCTTTTTCGATGTACGCGTCGTTGAGCTGCGCCACTACGTCATCAAGGGCTGAGGGCGAGGTGTGTTGGGCAAGTGGGGCAACAGCAGGATTCACGGGGGACCTCGGGGAGGAAAGTCTGCCAGGACTGACAATACGAAAAAGAATATAGCTGGCTAATGATTCTTTCCAATATATTGTTCGACCTGTTTGATAGCTTTTACGACCTAATGAGGCTTGCATGGAATTTCGCCATTTGCGCTACTTCATCGCCGTTGCCGAAGAGCTGCACTTCGGCCGCGCCGCGCAGGTGCTGGGCATCTCGCAGCCGCCCCTGAGCCAGCAGATACAGGCGCTGGAACACGAGCTGGGCGCACGCTTGTTCGAGCGTACCAATCGTCGGGTCGAGCTGAGCGAGGCCGGGCGCTTGTTCTTGCAAGAGGCACGGCTGGTGCTGGCCCAGGTCGACAAGGCGGCAGATGTGGCGCGGCGTGCGCAGTTGGGGGAACTGGGTGAATTGAAGATCGGCTTCACCTCGTCTGCGCCGTTCAACGCCAGCATTCCCCAGGCGATCTTTGCCTTCCGCCAGGCATTCCCGGCGGTGCATCTGAACCTGCAAGAAATGAGCAGCACCCAAGTGGCCGAGTCGCTGGTGGACGAGTCGATTCAGGTTGGGTTGATGCGGCCTTTGCCCTTGCCCGACTCACTGAACGTGATCGAGTTGATGCGCGAGCCATTAGTCGCGGTATTGAGCGCCGGCCACCCATTGGCCCACGGCAGCGAGCGCGGCTTGCATCTGGAGCAATTGGCCGAGGAGCCTTTTGTGTTCTTCCCGCGCAGTTACGGCAGCGGCTTGTACGCGCAGTTGCTCAACCTGGCCCGCGACGCCGGGTTCAGCCCGCACTTTGCCCAGGAAGCAGGGGAAGCAATGACCATCATCGGCCTGGTGGCGGCGGGGTTGGGGGTGTCGGTGTTGCCGGCGTCTTACCAGCGCATCCGCATTGACGGCGTGGTCTATCGCACCTTGCTCGACCCGCAGGCGGTGACGGCGGTGTGGCTGGTGCAGCGTAAGGGCGCGCAAACGCCGATGGCGAAAGGGTTTGTGGAGTTGTTGACGCGTAAGGCCGCTCAATAACCTGTGGCGAGGGAGCTTGCTCCCACTGGGTCGCGTAGCGGCCCTAAAAAATGGGCCTGCTGCGCAGTCCAGCGGGAGCAAGCTCCCTCGCCACAAGGGGGTCAGTTTTGGGGCGAAGTATTTGCTTCATTCACGCTGTAAGTACGCAACCCCGCCAGAATATCCCGATCCAGCATGCTCACCCAGCGGTTGTAGTTGCGATGGATCTTGCCGTCCTTGTAGCCCAGGTCGCGGCTGTCGCGGTAGGTGATGGCGTAGCTGTTGCGGGTGTAGCGGATGTCGATGGCGGCGTAGAACTGGCCGCGCACGGTGATCTCGGCCTGCACCAGTTGTGGGCTCAGGCGTTGTACCGTCCACTCGCGTTTTTGCAGGGCGGCGACGATCACTTGCTTCATTTTTTCTTCGCTGACCTGGCTTGTGGCCGGTAACTCATGCTGGGTGTTGAGCACGGGTTTGCTGGTGCAGCCAGCCGTGGTCAGCAGGGCCAGGGTGATCAGGGCAGCGCGTAGCAGGGAAGACATTCCGTTTTCTCCAATCGATTAAAAAGTCAGGCCCAGCGGCGGAAGATCAACGAGGTGTTGACCCCGCCGAAGGCAAAGTTGTTGTTCATCACGTAGTCGTTGTGCATCTGGCGAAAGCCACCTTGCAGGTAGTCCAGCTCGCCGCATTGCGGGTCGACCGCGTCCAGGTTGAAGGTGTGCACGTACTGGTCGCGGTTCATCATCTCGATGCTGAACCACGATTCCAACGCCCCGCACGCGCCCAAGGTGTGCCCCAGGAAACTTTTCTGCGAACTGATCGGCATACGGCTGCCAAACAGGCTGCTGGTGGCCAGGGTTTCAGCGATGTCGCCCTGGTCGGTAGCCGTGCCGTGGCCGTTCACGTAGCCGATGGCGGACGGTTCAAGACCTGCGTCTTCCAGGGCCAGCTCCATGGCGCGGCGCATGGTTTTCTGTTCCGGGCGGGTGGTGTGCTGGCCGTCGGCGTTGCTGCCGAAGCCGACCAGCTCCGCATGAATATGCGCGCCTCGCGCGAGTGCGTGTTCCAACTCTTCGAGCACCAACATGCCGCCACCTTCACCGATCACTAGGCCGTCGCGGCCGCTGTCGTAGGGACGAGGGCTGGTTTGCGGCGCATCGTTTTTCAGGCTGGTGGCGTACAGCGCATCGAACACCATGGCTTCGGTGGGGCACAGTTCTTCTGCGCCGCCCGCAAGCATCAACGGCAGGCGCCCGAACTTGATTGCCTCATAGGCGTAGCCGATGCCCTGGCTGCCGCTGGTGCAGGCGCTGGAGGTAGGAATCAGCCGGCCCGTGAGGCCAAAGAAGATGCTGATATTTGCCGCCGTGGTGTGCGGCATCATGCGCACATAGGAGTTGGCATTAAGCCCCTCGGCCACCGAGTTGAGCAGCATATTGCCGAACGCCTTGATCTCATCGGTGCTGCCGGTGGACGAGCCACAGGCCACGCCCATGCGCCCGTCCTTGATCGACTCGTCACCCAGCAAGCCGGCGTCCCGCAACGCCTGCTCCGCCGCCCACACCGCCAGGCGCGAGACGCGGCCCATGCTGCGCAGTTGCTTGCGCGTCCAGTGCGCGGGCACGACGAAATCATCGATAGGGCCGGCCAGGCGGGTGTTCAGTTCGGTGAAACGGTCCCACTCATCCATGCGCCGGATGCCGCTGCGGTTGGCGCGAAAGTTGGCGGCGATGGTGTCCCAGTCGCTGCCCAGGGAGGTCACGCCGGCCATGCCGGTGACGACAACGCGCTTCATCAGCACAGGCCCCCGTTTACGGCCAGCACCTGGCGCGTGATATAGCCGGCTTCGGCGGACATCAGGAAGTTCACGGCGCCAGCGACTTCTTCCGGCGTGCCCATGCGTTGGGCCGGGATCATTTTCATCAGTTCTTCTACCGGCACGTTTTCATCCAGCATCGCGGTGTCGATCAGGCCCGGCGCCACGCAGTTGACGGTGATCTTGCGCTTGCCCAATTCAATGGCCAGCGCCTTGGCCGCACCGATCAAGCCGGCTTTGGAGGCGCTGTAGTTGACCTGGCCGCGGTTGCCGATCAGCCCGGACACCGAGGTGATACACACGATACGCCCGGCGGCGCGGCGTCGAATCATCGGCATCATCACCGGGTGCAGCACGTTGTAGAAACCATCCAGGTTGGTGCGCATCACCACATCCCAATCGTCTTCCGACAGAGCAGGAAAGGCACCGTCGCGGGTCAGGCCGGCATTGAGCACCACGCCGTAGTAGGCGCCATGCTGCTCCACATCGGCCTCAAGGATCTCTTTGCACGCAGCGCGATCGGCCACGTCGAACTGCAGCACGCGTGCCTCGCGCCCCAGGGCTTGGACCTCGAGCTGTACCGCGTCGGCTTCGGCACGGCCGCTGCGGCAATGCAGCACGATGTCATGGCCGGCCTGGGCCAGGCGCAGGGCAATGGCGCGGCCGATGCCACGGCTGGAGCCGGTGACCAGTACGGATTCAGTCATGGCGTTTCGTCCTTCGATTCATCTAAATAGTTGGCCGCCTGGGGCGGTCGAAATACGTTCAAGCGCGCGCTGGCCTGGATACCGTCGCCGGTGAGGTGGCATTCGAACACGCCCATGCCGTTGTCGTCTTCCAGGGAGCGCAGGCCGTGGATATTCAGCTCGAGGCCGGCCGGAAAGTGCTCCACGTTGCACTCGAACTTGCGTGTGCCCAACAGGAAACCGAGTTCCACGGCCTTGCCTTGCTGGCGTGCATGGCAACCGGCATAGGCGGCGACGCTTTGCGCCATCAGCTCGATGCCGACCCAGGCGGGCAGGCTACCGTCAGCACGGTTGAACAGGCCGCCGGGCTTGACGGTGACGCGGGTGTGGATCTGCTCTTCATCGAACGACAGCACCTGGTCGATCAGGATCATGTCGCCCGCATGGGGCAGCAGTTCGGCAAGTGGCCAATCGATCATGGGGCCTCTGCGATTATCAGGCTGACATTGTTACCGCCGAAGGCAAACGAGTTGCTCATCAGGCAGGGTTTTTTCAAGCTGTCGCCGCTGCGCGCCCATTGCAACGCGGGCAGCGCCGGGTCGGGGTGGCCGTCCCATACGTGGGGTGGCAGCAGGCGATGGGTCAGGCTCAGCCAGCAGAACGCGGCTTCCAGGGCCCCGGCAGCGCCGAGGGTGTGGCCGGTCATGGGCTTGGTCGATGAGCAGGCGACGCCGCCGGGAAACAGGCTGGCGACCGCCAGGCTTTCCATGGCGTCGTTGTGTTGGGTTGCGGTGCCGTGCAGGTTCAGGTAGCCGATCTGCTCGGGCGAAAGCTTTGCACTGGCCAGGGCCTTGCGCATGGCCAGCAACGCGCCCTTGCCGCTGGGCTCGGGCGCAGAGATATGGTGCGCGTCGCAACTGGCGCCGCTGCCCAGCAAGGCGATAGGGGCCGGCTCGCGGCTCATCAGGAACAGCACCGCCGCTTCACCGATATTGATGCCGTTGCGGTTCACCGAGAACGGATTACAGCGCTCGGCAGACACGGCTTCCAGCGCGGTAAACCCGTTCAGCGTCAGCTTGCACAGGCTGTCCACGCCGCCGCAGATCACCGCATCGCACACCCCCAGGTCCAACAGGCGCTGGGCGCTCATCAATGCTCGGGCGCTGGAGGTGCAGGCGGTGGAAATCACATAGGCCGGGCCGCTCACGTCCAACCAGTCGGCGAGGAAGTTGGCCGGGGCGCTGAGTTCCTGTTGCTGGTAATCGTAGTCGGCGGGGAACTGCGTGTTTTGCAGGTAATGGGCAATGCCACGGCTGGCTTCGTCAATGCCCGAGGTGCTGGTGCCGAGCACAACCCCGACCCGGCCAGGGCCGTAGGTTTGGATGGCCTGACGAATCTGATCTTCAATTTGCAGCGCCGCTTCCAACAGCAACTGGTTATTGCGACTGCTTTGCTGGGCCAGCTCAGGGGGCAGGCTCGCCAGTTCGCCGTGTACGGCGGCCACCGGCACGACGCGCTCCGGCACCCAGCCGCTTTCGGCACGCATGCCCGAGCAGTCGCCGGCAAACAGCTTGCGGCTGACTTGCGCCTGGCCACGGCCAAGGGCGCAGATCACGCCAAGGGCATTGAGGTAGGCGGTCATCGGCTCATACCCAGCGGGGTGATGCGGTAACTCAATGGCGGGTCGGCTATGTTCACAGTGAACACCTCCGAAGACTGATAGACGATCTGCCAGTGGCCCGGCAGCGTGCGCGTCAGGTCCATGGCCTGCGCAGTGGGATACAACGCCGGTACGTCACCGGGCGCGGTCAGGGCAAACAGCAGCGCGGCAAATAGCGTGCGCGCCTGGGGGTTGGGCGGCAGCAAGCCGTCTGCCTGCCACTGCCCATCAAGCAGTTTTTGCCGGGCCAGGGGAATGCCCAGCGGGTCCATCATCGACCAGCGAATCGCGCGGCCTTCGCGCTGGATCACCAGCAGCCAGTCCTGACTCTGGCCGTCTGCCAGGCGCTGCACATGCAATTGCATCGGCAAGGCCAGCGCCGGCATTTTTTCCGGCAGCGGCGCCTGGCTGGCGCAGGCACCGAGCAGCAGCAGGCAACTTATCAACAGCAGGCGCATCATGGGGCCGCGCTCTCCACAGGTTTACGGGCCACGCAGTTGACCAGGGTTTCCTCGCGCTGGCCCACAGGCGGTGCCTTGCGCAGGCCCCAGCGTTCCAGCAGGCCGAAGTCACTGGAACGGCTCCACCACAAGTAAGGGTACGAAATGTTCTGAGCAGCGAATTCAAAGCCCTGCTCGCGCAGCATCTCCAAGTACTCGTCGGCGCTCTTTTGCACATGCATCGGGTGGCGGAACAGCCAGCGAATCACCCAGGTGTCGATGTAAGCTTCGGTGGATTCGGCAAACAGCAGATAGCCGCCCGGCTTGAGCACCCGATAGAACTCCTTGAGTGCGCGATGTTGTTCCACCAGATGATGGAAGGTCTGGTGGCAGAACAGGATATCGACGCTGGCATCCGCTAGGTTGAGGGTTGCGCAGTCGCTGCCGATCAACTCCACATCCAGGCCCAGCCGCGCGGCTTCTTCGCGGCTCAGTGCCAGGCTGTGAGGGTCCGCATCCAGGCCGATCAGGCGCGAAGGCGCAAATACCTGATGCAGCAACTGGAAGGATTTGCCTTGGCCGCAACCGGCATCCAGCAACACCGGCGCCACCGGCAGCGGCTCGCTGAACAGGCTGCGCAGGTCATTGATCGCCACGCGCAACACGTGATGCTGCCAGGTATGGCTGCGCAGGAACCAGAAACCGAACTTGGTTTCTTCGACGTAGTTTTGACTCAGGTAGTTTTTTTCGACGCCCGGGCTGCTCATACCGCTTCACTCGCACAAATATCCGACAACATCCGCAAGCGCCGTTTCGGCTCGCTGACAAACGGGTTGCGTTCATCCCAGGCGTAACCGGCCAGGATAGAGCTGATCATGCGGCGAATCTCCGGTGAACTGCCAGGATGGAAAATCACGTCCTGGAACGTGCCCGCATACCAACCCTCGACGTAGCAACGGAAGGTATCGACACCGCGCTTGAGCGGTTCGGCGAACTCGGTTTGCCAGTCCACTGTTTCGCCGCTCAATTGGCGGTGCAGCACCCCTGCGGCCATGCTCGCCGAACGCATGGCAATGGTCACGCCGGAAGAGAACACCGGGTCGAGGAACTCCGCCGCATTGCCCAGCAGCGCAAAGCCTGGGCCGTGCAGGGTTTTGACGTTGGCCGAGTAGCCGCCGATGGTGCGCGCCGGGGTGTCCCAGACGGCATTTTGCAGCACGCCGGACAGGCTTGGGGTTTGCTCGATAAAGCCGCGCAGGCAGGCGTCGAGGTCGCTGTCGGCACTCTCGAAATGCTCCTTGGCCGCGACCACGCCCACCGAGCAACGGCCGTTACTGAACGGGATGGTCCAGAACCAGATGTCGCGCTGGGTCGGGTGAGTGGTCACCAGGATTTTGCTGCGGTCAAAGCCTGGGTGTTCGATACGGTCCTCGACGTGGGTGAATACGGCCTGGCGCAGCGGGAAATTCGACGGTGCTTCCAGGTCCAGCAGGCGTGGCAACACACGGCCATAGCCACTGGCATCGAGCACGAACCTCGCCTTGAGGTGGTACTCGCTGCCATTCTGGCGGCGCACATGCAAATACCGGCTCTCGGCAGAAAAATCCACGCCGACAATGGTTTGGCCATAGCGGATTTCCACGCCTTGCAGTGCCGCCTGGTCGGCCAGCAATTTGTCGAACTCGCCGCGCTGCACCTGGAAGGTGGTGGGCTTGCCGTTGCTGAAGGTGTCGCTGAAATCAAAGGCACTGTAGCGCTCGCCCCAGGCGAAGGCCGCGCCGGTTTTTACCTGGAAGCCTGCGGCTTGCACAGCGTCGAGCATGCCGGCTTCTTCGATAAAGTCGATGCAGTGCGACAGCAGGCTTTCGCCAATCGAGAAACGCGGGAAATGCTCGCGCTCGATGATCAATACATCATGCCCTTTACGCTTTAACAGCGCGGCCGCGATGGCACCGGAAGGCCCGGCACCGATCACCACCACCTGGCGACGTTCCATTTCAACTGTGGGCACGAGGGCTCCTTGCCGCATAGGCGCTAATCACATTCATAAGGCGTGTTTCTGCCGGCCGGCCCAGGGCGCCAGCATAAAGCTGAACGCCAGGCCCAGGCTGACCGACAAGCCGAAATTACTCACGGCCGGTGTACTGGAGACCGCCAGCAGGCCGAACGACAACCAAGTCGTCAGCGCTGCCAGCAGTGTTCCCAACAGGCTGACGGCAGGGCCGCCGATCTGCTCGCGCATCAAAATCGCATAGTCGACGCTGATGGCCGTGACCAGCAGCAGGCCAAACAGGCTGAACAAAGTCAGCGGCTGGCCCAGCCAACCGAGGCTGGCCAGGCTGCACAACGCGGCCAGCAGCGGCAGGGCGACGATACGCAAGGCGCCGCCAACGCCGAAGGGCGCAATCAGCAATAGCACGATCAGCACGCAAGACAGCAACTTCAATTCGGCAGCGCTGATCTGCGTGTCGGCAAATACGCGGTTCAAGTCGCCCAGGCGGTCGACCAGTTGCACGCCGGGCAAGTCCAGCGCCTGTACCCGCAGCAGCGCCGGGTTGTTCAAGCCTTGCAGGCTGACCATGGCTGCCACGCCGCCGTCGACCGGGCCGAGCCACAGGGTGCGCCAGGGCTCGGCCAGCGGGCCTTGCAGTGCGGCGTCGATGTCTGCGGTAGGCAGCGCCTGCAATTGCGCCACTTCGGCTTGCAGGGCACTGAGGGGCACGCCGAGGTCCAGTAGCGGTTGCCAGTGTAGCGCCAGGTTGTTCAGCGCCTCGCGCAACTGTTGTTGTTCGGCGGGGAGGTTGACCAGTTGATTGAGCGCCAGGTAGCCCTGAAGCTTGTCCATCTGTACCAACTGGTCCAAGCGTTTGCCCAGGGCGGCCTGGCGTTCCAGCAACTGCTGCTGATTGTCCGCCCGCACCAGGAAAAACTGGCTGGTGGGCTGGAACCCGGTGATGCGCGCCACGGCCTGGGCTTCCTGCAGCAACTGCGGCGGTGCACCGATCCATTGGCGGATATCGTTTTTAGTGTTCAGTTGCCACAGGCCCGCCGCGCAGAACAGCAGCACCCACACCAGCAGTACCGAACTGGGCACGCGTTTGAGCAAGGCCGTGCGCAGCTGCCATAGGCTTTGGGCGACACGCAGCGGCCATTGCGCCGGGCGCAGTTCCACGCCCTTGAGCAGCGCGGGCAACAGGCACACGGCACACAAATAGGCACCGACCAAACCGGCAGCCGAAAACACCGCAATCTGGGTCAGCGCCGGGAACGGCGTCCAGGCCAGCGCCAGGTAGCCGATAGCGCTGGTGGCCAGGCTCAGGCTCAGCCCTGGCAGGGTCAGGCGCAACGCCGGCCAACTGCGCCAGGGTTGCAGGCTCCAGCTTTTGGACAGGTAGTGCAGTGGGTAATCCACCGCCACGCCGATCAGGCTGGAACCCAGCACCAGGGTCATCACATGCATATGCCCAAACAGCGCCACACATGCCACCGCGCCAAACAGCATGCCCACCAGTACCGGCACGAACGCCAGCAGCACCCGCCAGCGTCGGAACGCCAGCAGCAGCAATAACAGGATGCCCAGGGTGGCGCCGCCGCCGACCCAGGTCATTTCCCGCGTGGCCTGCTGTTGCCCGTTGGCCGCATAGAGCAAACCGCTGGCGGCGAGCAGTTGCGCGCCGTGTGCGCTGGCTTGCTCGCGGCTGGCCTTCAGCAAGTCCGCCACTTGCAGCGGCAGCTTCATGTCGAAGGCGTTGCCGGTAGTGCGCGCTCGCAGTAGCACCCAACTCTTGCCGTCGGCATCGGCGATCAAGGCGCCGCTGCCGATGTCCATTTGCACCGCACCGTGTTGCGGCTGGCTGTTCTGGATGCGCCCGGTGAGGCCGAGCCAATCGTCCTGGCTTGGCACCAGGCTGAAGCCGGTGAAGGGGTCGAACAGCGATTGCACGCGTTGCTGGATGAACGCCTCAGGCTGCTGGATCAGTTGTTCGCGGTCCTTGGACGAGAGCATCGACAAACGCCCACGCAGCAGTTGTTCGCGCAACGCTGGCAAGTCGGCTTGCAGGTTCCACTGCACCTTTTCAAACAGGCCGCTGGCCTGCCAACGCTCACCCAGTTGCTGCGCCACGGCCACCGCTTGCTGGCGGTCGGCATGCCCCACCAGTACCAGCATTTCGCGGTTGAGCGGCTCTTGCATGCGCTGTTCGGCTTGCAGTTCCAAGGCGTCCGGCGTGCTGCCGGGCACCAGTTCCATCAGGTTGGCCGACAACGGCGCGCCATCACGCCACTGCCAGCCTGCCAGGGCCAGCACGGCCACCAGCAAGGTCAGGAACAGGCGCGGCAGCAGGCGCTCACTGGGCAAAGTCGTGTTGCTCCGCATTGCTCAACGGCTGGTCGGCGGTATTGTCCTGCATGCGCAACAGCGTGCTGTCGCCTTGGGTTTCCAGCAGTTCAATGGTGCGCACCAGTGCGCCGCCGTCGATATTGATCTGGGTGAAGACTTGCTTGAGCAGCAGTGAGCGTGGGGTCAGCGTGAGCTTCCATTGTTGGGCCTCGCCTTGCAGTTGCAGGTCGAAGTCGCGCTGCAGGCCACTGCTGTCGCCCTGCAGTACTGCCAGGAACAAACGATTCTGTTCGGCGCCGGCACTCTTGTTTGGCAGTAGTTGCCAGCCATTGGCATCGCGGCGGGCAATGCCCTGGGCTGTAATGCGGTAGTCCTGTTGCAGCGGGCTTTTCAACAGCCACAGCAGGCCTTGATCCTTGGCGAGCACGAAGGTGCCTTTGCTCACCAATGGCTGGGGCAGGGCGCGCAGGTGTTTTTCCTGGGTGAAGTTGCCGTGGATCACGGAGGGTTTGGCAAGCTGATCGCTCAACTGCTGGAGGTCGAAGGCGTGGGCGCTGAAGCTCAGCAACAACGCGATCAATGTGGGCGCGGGCTTGCCCGCGAAGAACCTGAGGGCGCTGCGCAGCGTCAGGCGACCTGCTTTATCGTTAACGTCCATCGCGGGCAAGCCCGCTCCCACAGGGGATCTCATTTCAAGGCTCTCTCTACGGCATCGGTGAAGACTTTGGGCGAGGCCAGTTGCATCTCGCGGCTGGCGATTTCCACCGCTACTTGCACGGTGCTGGCGCGGGTCAAGCGTTCGCCGCTGGCCAGGTCGGTAATCAGGTAGTTCACCTTCAAACGGTTCTCCCATTCCACCAGGCTGGCGCGCACATTGATGGTCTGGCCGAAGGTCGCGCCGCGTACATAGCGTAGCTGCATGTCGATCACTGGCCAGGCGTAGCCGGCTTCGAGCATCGCCATGTAGTTATGGCCGATCTTGTCCAGCAACGCACAGCGCGCCACCTCCAGGTACTTCACGTAGTGCCCGTGCCACACCACGTTCATGGTGTCGATGTCGAAAAACGGCACGAGGATTTCAGTGTCGCTGTGCAACACGCCGGGGCTACGCATGCAGCCTCCAGTGTTGCGCGGCGATGCGTTGCAGGCACAGGCGCAGTTCGCCTTCCAAGGCGCGGTCTTCGATGACCGGCGCAAAGTCCTGGGCCAGTTCCGCGTGCATCGCGGCCAGTGCCGGTGGCAGTGGGCGGGCATCCTCGGCCTGGGCGCGCAGCCACACGCCCTGGTTGGCGGCGAGCAGGGTCGCGGCGGCCACCTGTTCGGTCAACTCCAGCACGCGGATCGCATCGCGGGCAGCGATGGTGCCCATGCTCACCTTGTCCTGGTTGTGGCACTCGGTAGAGCGTGAGAACACGCTGGCCGGCATGGTGTTTTTCAGCGCTTCGGCGGTCCAGGCGCTGGTGCCGATCTGCACGGCCTTGAAGCCATGGTTGATCATTGCGCGATCAGCCGGGGCGCCCGACAGGTTGCTCGGCAGGCCATGGTTGTAACGCACGTCCACCAACAGTGCGAGCTGGCGGTCGAGCAGGTCGGCAACGTTGGCCACCAGGGTTTTGAGGCTGTCCATGGCGAAGGCGATATGCCCACCGTAGAAGTGCCCGCCATGCAGCACGCGTTCTTCTTCGGCATCGATGATCGGGTTGTCGTTGGCGCTGTTGAGCTCGATTTCGATGAACGAGCGCAGCCAGCTCAAGCTATCGGCCAGCACGCCGAGTACGTGGGGTGCGCAGCGCAGCGAATAGCGATCCTGCAAGCGATGCAGCGGTGCGGTCGGTGCATCGATCGCCAGGTCGTGGCGCAGCCACGCAGCCACTTGCATCTGCCCTGGGTGCGGCTTGGCGGCGAAGAGGCGCTCGTCGAAGTGTTCCGGGTTGCCTTGCAGCGCCACCACATTGAGCGCGGTGATGCGCGTGGCCAGTTGCAACAGATAGTCGGCGCGGGCAAAGGCCAGGCAGGCCAGGCCGGTCATCACCGCGGTGCCGTTCATCAGTGCCAGGGCTTCCTTGGGGCGCAGGACCAACGGCTCCCAGCTCAGCTCGCGGTGCACGTCGGCCGCCGGACGGCGTTCGCCACGGAATAGCACCTCGCGCTCGCCGGACAAGGTCGCGGCCACGTAGGACAGCGGCGTCAGATCACCACTGGCACCCACCGAGCCTTCTTCCGGGATCAGTGGCAGCACATCGTGTTCGAGGAAGGCGTGCAAGCGCTCCAGCAGCTCCACGCGTACGCCCGATACGCCATGGCACAGCGACTGCAAACGCGCCGCCAGCACGGCACGGGTGGCTTGGGCGTCGAGCAACGTGCCCAGGCCGCAACCGTGAAAGGTGTACAGATGACGCGGCAAGGCTTCGACGTGCTCCAGCGGCACCGCCACTACGCAGGAGTCGCCGTAGCCGGTGGTCACGCCGTAGATCACGCCTTCCTTGTCCAGCAGCGAGTCGAGGAACTGCGCGCCCTTGGCGATGCGTTGGCGGTACGCGGCATCGTCCTGCAGGCGAGTGGGTACCTGGCGGTTGGCCAGGGCCAGCACGTCTTCGATGCGCAGGGGGCGTTCACCAAAGGTGATGGGCTCAAGAGGCGTCGTCATCGGTCTTCCAGAAAGGGTAAAAGTTGAACCATTGTTGGGGCGCTTGCAGGCAGAACTGGCCCAAGCGTGCGGCGTAGCGGGCGGTCCACAGGGCGATGACCTGCTCGCGGGTACTGCGCTTCCACTCGATCAAATCGGCAAAGGGCTCGATAGTCAGGCGATAGCGGCCCTGGTGCTTAAGACACATCAGCAGATTGACCGGGCACTTGAGCAAGCCCGCCAGCAGCCATGGGCCTTGGGGAAATGCCGCCGTATGGCCGAGGAAGTCCACGCGCACCGTACGCCCGCCGTGCAGCGGGATGCGGTCGCCGGCAATCGCCAGCCACTCGCCATCGTCCAGGCGCTGGCTGAGCAGCAGCATGGTGGCCGGGTCCAGTTCGCTCACCTGAATCAGGCGCAAATGGGTCGCGCCGGCCTCGCCCAGCAGGCGGTTGAAACGCTCGGCGTGCTTGGTGTGCACCAGCACGTTCATGGTGACCTGCTCACCAATCTCCGCGAGGGCGCGGCACACTTCCAGGTTACCCAGGTGCGCACCCACCAGCATCTGCCCGCGCTCGCCACGCAGTTGGCTGCGCAACTGCGCCGGATCGTTGATCTCGATTTGCTCCAGGCGCAGCTTGCCGTTCCACACGTCCAGCTTGTCCAGCAGCGAATCGGCGAAGGCCATGAACTGGGCAAAGACGGTGCGGTGGCTCGGCAGCAAGTCATCGCGCCCGCTCCATTGCGCCAGCCGCTGCTGGTATTGCCACGCGCTGTGGCGTGCGGTGCGGCCGAACAGGAAGAAGTAAAAGACGATGCTGTAGAGCAACGGGCTCAATAGGCGACGGCCGAGGACTTTGACCGCGACCGCGGTGAATTTCATCAGCCAGAAGCTGCCGCGTTCCTCGCGGTCGGCCCAATGTTTGGTGCTGTCGTTCATGCTTGCCACCGTCGCCACAGGATCATCGGCGCGCGCACGAGCATGCCGAAGAACAACCGCGTGTGCATGGCGCTGATGCGCAGGTTGTCACGCAACAAGCGAAAGTGCGACAGGCCGTCGGCGGGGTAGTGCACCTGGGTGGGCAGCCAGCGCATAGGCTGGTTGCGCCAGGCCAGGCGTACCAGGATGTCCGAGTCGAAATCCATGTGCGTGCCGATGTAGGCCGAGTCCATCAGCGCCAGGGTCGGAGCCAGCGGGTACACGCGAAAGCCGCACATCGAGTCGCGAATCTCAAGCGACAGGGTGTTGATCCACACCCAAACGTGGGTCAGGTAACGTGCGTACAGGCGACCCTTGGGCACGCTGTCGTCGTATTCGGGGTAGCCGCAGATGACGGCGTCGGGGTGCTGGCGTGAGGTGTGGATAAAGGTCTCGACTTCGCGCAGGTCGTGCTGACCATCGGCGTCCACTTGCAGGGCGTGGGTGTAGCCCAGGCGCGCTGCCTCGCGGAAACCGGCCATCACGGCGCCGCCCTTGCCCTGGTTGCTGGGCAGGGTCAGCAGGGTGACGTTGTCCAGCGTCGCCAGGTGCGCCAGCACGGCTGCGCAGGCGGCGCTGCTGCCATCGTCCACCAAGAGGCAGGGCAGGCCGCTTTTCAGCACACTCTGGACCACGGCCGGCACGGCGGCTTCGTGGTTGTACACCGGGATTAAAGCGCAGGGGTTATGCATGATGGGGGGCAACCGATACACCGCGCCGCCTGCATCGCAGGCAAGCCAGCTCCCACATTGGATTTGCTGTGCACACAAGATTGTTGGCCGACACTGATCCAGTGTGGGAGCGGGTTTGCCCGCGATTGAGCACGAAGTGCTCACCCGGCTTATGCATGCGCGGCCTCCAGCACGATCCGCCCGCTTGAGCACGCCGCAACCCCATTGCGATAGGCGAAGTACAGTTTGCTACGCTCCCGATCAAAGCGCAGGTGCAGTTCGATGTGATCGCCCGGGCGCACCAGTTGCTGGAACTTGAGCACTTCCATGCCGGCGAACCGGGTTGGCAGGTCGAGCAATTGCTGGCCCAGGTTGAACGCCCATTCCACCTGCCCCACCCCCGGCAATACTGGGGTGACCGGGAAGTGCCCGCTGAAATAGGCCAGGTCCGGTGGGATGCTCAGTTGCAAGGTCCATTCACCTTCGGTTTCGACTTGCGCCAACACCTCTGGGCCCTTGGGGCGAGGCGCCAGCAACAAGGCTTCGACATCGGCCTGAGGCAGCTTGCCCTGGCTGTTCAGCGGCAGTTGGCGCAGCAAGCGCCAGCGGCGCGGCAAGGCCAGGGCCTCGCAATGTTGGCTCAAGTGCTGGCGCAAGGTTTGGGTGAGCGTGCGGCGGCCCTGGTTGCGCAGGGCATGCAAGCCATCGCTGCTGAGCACCACCAGCGCGCCGAGGGAGGCGCGGTTTTCCTGCACCACGCCCAAGCGGGTTTCGGCGACCCACGGGTGGGTCATCAACGCCTGTTCGAGCATCGGCAGGGAGATGCGTTTCTCTTCCAGCTTGACGATACGGTCCAGGCGGCCCAGCAACTCAAAACGGCCATCGGCATGGATGCGTGCAGCGTCGGCAGTCTGTTCGATGTGCCCTTCGGGCAGGTATTTTGATGCGATACGCAGAGCGCCGTCGGCATCCTGGCTCAGTTGTACATCGGCAAACGGCTGCCAGGGTTGCGCACCCTGGCGCCAGGCGATGCCGCCGGTTTCCGAGCTGCCGAGGATTTCCG
Organism: Pseudomonas sp. CFSAN084952; assembly: GCF_009648855.1. Lineage (NCBI taxonomy): Bacteria > Pseudomonadati > Pseudomonadota > Gammaproteobacteria > Pseudomonadales > Pseudomonadaceae > Pseudomonas > Pseudomonas sp. CFSAN084952. The sequence continues at coordinate 5,958,346 of NZ_CP045767.1, forward strand.
TCGGCCATTGCTGTAAACGGTCGTAGAGGCTGCCGGCAGCTTCAATCGGCAATGCACCGCCGGAGGAAAACACTCGCGCAACCTGGCTCAGTGCCGGCCAGTCGAGGTTGTCGCCCATGCGCTTGAGCAACGCCGGGCTGGCCACCCAGGCAAATTGCCGGTGCTCTCGGCTGGCGCGCTGCATGTCTTCGGGGAACGCCAGTTGTTTGCGCACAAAGGTGCGACCTGCGCACAGCGGCCACAGCACGCGAAACAGCAAGCCGTAGATATGCTGGGTGGCGACACTGCCGATGATGCAGGCGTCCTTGAGGTCTTTGCCCCACAGGGCCTCCAGCGCCTCTACTTCATTGGCCAACTGGCGCAGGGACTTGTCGATGCGCTTGGGCTCGCCGCTGGAGCCGGAGGTGCACAGGCTCAGTTGGCAAGTGTCCAGGTCGAGGGCGGCGGCGCTCAAGGGCACTTGATACAGCGCGTCCAGGTCGCTGGCTTCGACCAGCCAGGCATCCACGGCAGTGGCCCAGCGTTGGCGCGTCTGGGGTTGCAGGTCGGCGGGCAGCAGCACGCTCGCGCCTGCGCGCCAGGCGCCCAGCAGCGCAATCGCCAGCAGCCCGGCGTCTTCCAGGTGCACGGCCAGGCGCCGGATACCCCGGGCTTGCAGGCCCGCCGCCAGGCTCAGCGACTGCTCCCACAGTTGCGCGTGGTTCATGAGGGGCTCGGTGGTCACCCCGCGATCTTGCAGTGGCTCAAGCAGCAAATGCTCAAGTTTCAACCCTTTCATACGCGGCCTCGAACCCTTTGTCGTACCAGCCATTCCACGGCAAACAACAGCCCCATCAGCCCGTAGGCGATCAGGCCGTTGTACAACGTCCACCAGCTCAGCGGCGCCCACAGGGTGAGCGCGGCGGCGAGCAGGCCATTACAGAGAAAAAACACACTCCACACCAGGGTGACCCGGCGGGTATACACCACCGCGTGGGGCGGCAGGTGCGGGTCGGTCATGCGTGCCAGGCGCTCGACCATCGGCGGGCCGTATTTCAGGCTCAGGCCGAACAGCGCCAGCATGAACCCGCTGACCAGGCTCGGGTACCAGCGCAGCCACTGCGGGTTATCGAACCATGCCAGTGCCAGGCAAAACACGATCACCACCACCGCCATCCAACGGCTGCCCGGGCGCCGCGCAGCGGTGAGCGCGCGCAACAGCCACAGGCTGCCCAGCAGCAAGCCGAACTGCCAGGGTGCAAAATGCTCGGTGCCGTAATACACGGCGAAGGGGTACAGCAGCCCCGCCAATAACAGGCCAAGGCCGATCAGCCGGCTCATGCGGCGGGCTGGACCAGACGGTACACCGCCTCTACCACGTCGTTCACCGTGCGTACCGCCTTGAACTCTTCGGCGGCGATTTTCTTGCCGGTCTGGCGCTTGATGTGGTCGATCAGGTCCACGGCGTCGATGCTGTCGATTTCCAGGTCCTGGTACAGGTTGGCGTCGAGGGTGACGCGTTCCGGGGGCAGTTCAAACAGTTCCACCAAGGCGTCGCGCAGGGTGTTGAAGATATCGTCACGAGTTTGCATGGTACGGTCTCAAGCTGCCTGTCGGGCCGTGACGAATGCCGCAAGGCTGGCCACGTTGGTGAAGTGATTGCGGGTGTCCTTGGCGTCGGCATCGATTTTGATGCCGTATTTTTTCTGGATCGCCAGGCCCAATTCCAGCGCGTCGACCGAATCCAGGCCCAGGCCTTCGCCAAACAGGGTCTGGTCGCTGCCAATGTCGTCGACGCTGATGTCTTCCAGGCCCAGGGCCTCGATGATCAGCGTCTTTATGTCGTGCTCAAGGCGGTGTTGGTCGCTCATCTTCGGCGAGCTCCTTAATGAAATAGTGATGCAGGTGATCGTTGAGCTTGCGTGAAGCCTGGGGCGCGGCGCCGAGCGCGGCGAACGCTTGTGGTTCTATATCGGCCCCCACGCGCAAACTGAAGTGAAATCGACGGTGGGGAATGCGATACCAGGGTTCGGCCTTGGTCAGCGTGGTGGGGCTGACCTTGATCACCACTGGCGTGATGATTGTCGCACCACGCAGCGCAATGGCCGCACCGCCGCGATGAAAGGCCGGCGCCGCGCCCGGCGTGGTGCGGGTGCCTTCGGGAAAGATGATCAGCGTCTGGCCGGCGCGCAGGGCGTCGGCTGCGGCATCGAGCATGTCGGCACTGCCGTCATTGCTGATATAGCCGGCATCGCGCACCGGGCTGCGGGTGAACGGGTTCTGGAACAGGCTCTGCTTGACCACGCAGTTGGTCTGGCGCATCAGGCCGATCAGGAACACCACGTCGATCAGCGACGGGTGGTTGGCGACGATCATCTGGCCAGGGCGGCCAAGCTTTTCGGCACCCTCGACGCTGTACGTGAGAATGCCCAGGCCCTTCATCAGGCGAATAAAAAACCAGAACAGGCAACTGATGGTGTGGCGTGCGCGCCGTTGGTGCTGGCTGGCGTCGCCCGGCAGGCAACTGAGCAACGGAAATACCAGCAAACGCAGGCACAGCCCGCCGATGCCAAACAGGCAAAAGCTGAGGGCCGTGGCGAACAGGCGCCAATAATAGGCCTGCCGTGGCTTGTGGGTCAGGGCTTGCGTTGCCAGTTCCATACTCGGTTCTTCCAGGCATGTTGGCAGGCGCCCTGTTCGGTCAGCAGGGTGCGCAGCAGGTTCAGGGCGTGGGGCCACTGGGTTTGAGTGAGTTGGACAGTGCCGGTGGTGAGTTCCAGTTGCCACTCGTCGCCCGGCGTGAGCAACAGGCCGAGGGCGTAGGGGAAGGGCACATCCCTAATCCAGCTGGCGTAGGCGTGGGGCGGTTGTTCTTCGGTGATCACCAGCAATACGGCGGCGGCGCCTTCGTTGAGCAACGCGGCGGCTTCGAGCAGGCCGTGTTCGAGGCCATCGCCGGCGGCGGCGAGGGCGGTCATCTCGCTGGTTTCATTGCGCAGGATTGACCACAGGCCAATCACCGCGTTATGCACCGACAGGCTGAACTGAGTAGGCGACAGCGGCTGCTCGTTGGCCAGGTCACTGAGGATGTCCAGGGTGCGCGGGGTTTCGCCGTGGCGGGAAATAAACACCAGCGGCAGGTCTTCAAGGCCCTCGGCCAGCGGCCAGCCGACGCTGAACGCCATGCGCGCCAGCCGGCTCAGACGGCGGCGCTGCATGGCTGGCAAAAATGACACATCGGGGGACGCTTCGCTGACAGGCGGCAACACCGGGTCCCGGCACCAGGCGTACCAGTCGTCCGCACTCGCAAGGCCGGGAGCCCAGGCGCGCCATTGGGCGATGTTGAAGTTGATCACTGAGAAATCCCGCCCCTGCGGGCTTCCATGTGCGGCCAATGGCCCCGGATTCCGGGACAGGGAGCAATGGCCGTATGGCGCGCATTATCCCGGTGCCGTGGGGTTCTAGCAAATAGTGGTGAAAGTTTGTTCACTATTGATCACAAATAAGTTGGAAGAATTTGCAGATTATCGGCGATCAAAGGCCGGACTCGATCGTTACGCGGTTTCCATTCATTTGTGAGCCAGACAGCGCGCAAGGATGAACGAGGTAGCTAACCGGCGCTTTTGCGCTCTACACTCGGGGGATTCATTGATACACGGAGGTTTTTCCATGCGGCGCGTGGTGTTCAATCAAAAAGGCGGTGTGGGCAAGTCCAGCATCGCCTGCAACCTGGCGGCGGTCAGCGCCAGCGAAGGTTATCGAACCCTGTTGGTGGACCTCGATGCACAGGCCAACTCAACCCAGTACCTCACCGGGCTGACGGGTGACGACATCCCCATGGGGATCGCGGATTTTTTCAAGCAGACGCTGTCTTCGGGGCCGTTTTCGAAGAAGAACAAGGTAGATATCTACGAAACGCCGTTCGACAACCTGCACGTGATCACCGCCACCGCCGAGCTGGCAGACCTGCAGCCCAAGCTCGAAGCCAAGCACAAAATCAACAAGCTGCGAAAACTGCTGGATGAGCTGAGCGAGGATTACGACCGCATTTACCTGGATACGCCTCCGGCCTTGAACTTCTACGCGGTTTCGGCGCTGATTGCCGCTGATCGGGTGCTGATCCCCTTCGACTGCGACAGCTTCTCGCGCCAGGCGTTGTATGGCCTGCTAGCAGAGATCGAAGAATTGAAGGACGACCATAACGAAGGCCTGGAAGTGGAAGGCATCGTGGTTAACCAGTTCCAGGCCCGGGCGAGCCTGCCGCAACAGATTCTCGATGAGTTGATTGCCGAAGGGCTGCCGGTACTGCCGGTGTACCTGGCCAGCTCCGTGCGTATGCGCGAGTCGCACCAGGAGAGCAAGCCGCTGATTCATCTGGACCCACGGCATAAGCTGACGCAGCAGTTTGTGGAGTTGCATAACTTACTTGAGAACGCCTGACCCCACAGGCAACACCGAACACTGTGGGAGCCGGGCTTGCCCGCGATGAGGGCGGCACATTGAGTCAATGTGTCGCCTGGAACACCGTTATCGCAGGCAAGCCAGCTCCCACAGTTTGGATTGCATGTCGGCAGGTGAGTTGGATTTGTCCCACAAGGTATGTAGGAAGGGGCTGGCAATTGGGCTTGTGCCTTGTAACCTTGCCTACAGCTACGCCAGAATCCGCCGGCTTGTGCGTCTGGATGGGCGTCTCTAAGGTTTGCCGGTCGCTGAATGTTCAGTGATCGGGTTTAGTAGCCCGACCGACCAAAGCATGTGCACCTGCTCCAAAAGCATGGCGTTTATCGCCTATCTGATGGTGGCTGTGCGCAGGGCACCTTCGGGTGCGCCGGTCTTTGCTTTGTTCCCCGGTCTACTAACCTGCGTACAGCTGCCACCCTTCGTTTAGTAGCGAAACGGTAGTGGCCCTATCAGGGAACAAATGCATGTCTATCCGTCTTTTCAATGTTTCACCCAACCTCCCCACCGAAACCCTCGTACTCAACAGCTACGAAACCTTCTCCTCGGTGCGCACCTTGCTGCTCAACCTGTCCAACGACCTCACCGGCGAACACCGCGACGTAGCGCTGGCCATCCACCAGTTAAGCGAACTGGGCGTCATGCTGGTCAGCCAGATGATGGACCGCGAAGCCCCGCTGACCTAACGCATGAAATGCATCTAATGTGGGAGCTGGCTTGCCTGCGATGGCATCACCTCGGTGTACCAGGCAGACCGAGTCGCCTGCATCGCAGGCAAGCCAGCTCCCACATTGACCGAGTTGATGGAGGGGGGATGTTTACACCCCCTGGCTACGCAACCAACTCATCAACTGCGGCAACGGAAATGCCCCACTCTGGCGCGCCACTTCGCGGCCGTTCTTGAACAGTATCAAACTGGGAATCGAGCGAATCCCCAACTGCGCCGACAGCTGCTGGTTAGCCTCGCTGTCCAGCTTCGCCAGCCGGCACTTGCCTTCCAACTGCCCGGCTGCCTGTTCGAACACCGGCGCAAACGACTTGCACGGCCCGCACCAGTCGGCCCACACATCGACCAGCAGCGGCAGGTCGCCCTTGATCTGGTTGGCATAGTCACCCTGTTTCAAATCAAAGGGTTTGTTCAGCAACACCGACTGCTTGCAGCGCCCGCACTTGGGCGCATCACCCAGGCGTTCGCCGGGGATGCGGTTGAGGCCGTTGCAATGAGGGCAGGGGATTACAAGAGATTCGGACATCGGGGGCTCCTTGGGGGCGGCTATTGGCTTCAATCTGGTGTCGGCGACGCTGTTTATCAACACGCGAAAAAAGGACAAAGCATGAACCACGCTCTAAAACTGGCCATTGAACATTGGCCTTACGTTGCAACGCTGCTGCGCAAACCCCAAACCGAGGATGATTATGGCGTCCTGGTCGAGGCGATTGATGAGCTGCTCGATATCACAGGAGAAGATGAAGACCATCCAATGAGTGGGCTACTTGACATCATTTCTGACTGGGTGGAGGCCTATGATCTGGAGCATCAGCGTATGCCTCAGATCTGATGAGCCTACTCACCGCAGAATAATCCGACCGTCTTTAGGACTTACGACGAACAACTAATCTCCAAATGCTTGCCCCAATCCGGCGGTCGTTGCGCGTACTGCTCCATCCCCGCTTGTTCCTCAAACGGTCTGGTCAGCACGTCATGCAGCCGCCGCACTTCGCTGTAGTCGCCTGATTCGGCGGCGGCGATGGCGTTTTGGGCCAGGTAGTTGCGCAGGATATATAGCGGGTTGACCGCGTGCATGCGCTCACGGCGCTGTTCCTGGGTGTAATCCCCGTCCCGCGCCACGCGCGCCTTGTACTGCTCGGCCCAGGCGTCGAACCCGGCCAGGTCGACAAAGTCATCACGTAGCCGCGCCACGGCCAGAGCAGCGGGTTCATCTCCCAGGTGGCGCAAGAACAGCGTGTAGTCCACGCCGCTGTTCTGCATCAGCTTGAGCAAGCGCTCCACCAACTGCTGGTCGGCGTCTTCGGCGGTGGTCAGGCCCAGGCGGCGGCGCATCAAGTCCAGGTAGTGCGCCTGGTACAGCGGCAGGTACAGGCCGAGGGCTTCTTTCAGTGCGTCAACGCTGATTAACGGCGTGAGCGCCTGGGCCAAGGCGCTGAGGTTCCATTGCCCGATCGGCACCTGATTGCTGAAGGAGTAGCGGCCTTCATGATCGGAATGGTTGCAGATGAAGTGCGCGTCAAAATCATCGAGAAACGCGAAGGGCCCGAAGTCGAAGGTAATGCCCAGGATCGACATGTTGTCGGTGTTCATCACGCCGTGGCAAAAACCATAAGCCTGCCACTTGGCGATCATTTCGGCGTTGCGCTCGACGATCTCGCGGAACATCGCCAGGTAAGGCTCGGGTTGCTCGCGGCATTCGGGGTAGTGCAGGTTCAGCACGTGCTCGGCCAGTTCGGCCTGTTGCTCAGGCTTCTTGGTGTAATAGAAATATTCGAAGTGCCCGAAGCGAATATGGCTGTGGGCCAGGCGTAAAACCATCGCCCCGCGTTCCTGTTTCTCCCGCCATACCGGCGTGCTGGAGCCGATCACGCACAGGGCGCGGCTGGTGGGGATGCCCAGCGCATGCAGGGCTTCGGAGGCGAGGAATTCACGAATCGAAGAGCGCAACACCGCCCGCCCGTCGCCCATGCGCGAGTAAGGCGTCATCCCGGCGCCCTTGAGGTGCAAATCCCAATGCTCGCCGGCCTCGTTATAGACCTCGCCCAGCAGCAACCCGCGGCCATCGCCCAGTTGCGGCGTGTAGCCGCCGAATTGATGCCCGGAATACACCATCGCCCGTGGCTCGGCTTCGGCCCACAGTTTGTGGCCGCCAAACAGTTCGGCAAACACGGAGGTTTCGGCCACGGCCGGGTCGAGGTCGAGCAGCGCCATGGCGGCCTTGCTCGCTACCACCAGGCGCGGTTCGTCCAGGGGTTCGGGCAGAACGTGGGTTGAGAACGCATCGCCCAGGCGTGCGAAGCGATTGTCGAAGGTCAGTTCGTCGAGGGCTTTCACCGGCCATCTCCAGCAGAATGTCCGAGCATTCTGCTGGGGATAGGGCATTTAGTCGAGTTTGCTGGGTGGCGGCTCCGGCGCATCCACCACTTTGCCCGCAGGTGGCTCTGGGGCGTCGGGCTGGTCGACGGGCTGCACGATGGTCTTGCGCTCATCCTCGGCCGGCACCAGTTTGTATTCCTGGCCGTGGAGGTTTTTCAGGTAGATCTCCATCTGCCGGAACGAGATGTTGATGTGCTGTTTCTTGAACTCACGGTTGATAAAGCGGTTGACCTCGTCGAGCACCGGGTTGCGGTCGCCCAGGTCGCGCACGTGCATGCGCAGCTCGTGGTCCAGTGTGCTTTCGCCGAAGTTGAGGAAGTACACATGGGGTTCCGGTTCTTTCAGGACCCGAGGGTTTTCCCGAGCGGCTTTCAGTAACAGTTCCTTCACCAGGTCGAGGTCGGAGCCGTAGTCCACGCCGAGTTTGAGGGTCACCCGAGTGATGGTGTCGGTCAGCGACCAGTTGATCAACTGCCCGGTAATGAAGGTCTTGTTGGGGACAATGATGTCTTTATTGTCGAAGTCGGTAATGGTGGTGGCACGAATACGGATCTTGCTCACCGTACCCGACAGGTTGCCGATGGTAATGGTGTCGCCGATGCGCACCGGGCGTTCGAACAAAATCATGATGCCGGAGATGAAGTTGGCGAAGATCTCCTGCATGCCGAAACCCAGGCCCACCGACAGCGCGGCCACCAGCCATTGCAGCTTGTCCCAACTCACACCGAGGGTGGAAAGGGTGGTGACAAAGCCCACGCCGGCAATGATGTAGGACAGCAAGGTGGTGGTGGCGTAGGCGCTGCCTTGGGCCAGGTCGAGCTTGGACAGCACCAGCACTTCCAGCAGGCCGGGCAGGTTGCGCGCCAGGGCGAAGGTGATACCGATGATAATCGACGCGCCCAGCAGGTCGCCGATGCTGATGGGCACCATGCTGATATTCGCACCGGTACCGCTGGTGTATTCGTACAGCGTGACGTTGTCCAGGTAGGAAAATACCGAGATCAGGTCCGACCACACCCAATACAACGCCGCGATAAAGCCGCCGAGCAGGGCCAGGCGGATCAGGCGCATGGACTGTTCGTTGACCTGCTCGATGTCCAGGGTCGGCTCTTCGATCACCGCTTCGCCGTCACCGGCCTCCTTGGCTGCCTGGCGTTTGGCCAGGGCGCGGGCGTAGGCCAGGCGCCGTGCGGCAACACCCAGGCCGCGCACGAAGGTGGCTTCGATCACCAGCCAGAACATCAGCAGGTACAGGGTGTTGATCAGCCGGTCACTGAGTTTCAGCGCGGTGTAGTAATAGCCAAAGGACACGGCAATAAACAGCGCGATGGGCAGGGCGGTGAACACCACGCCGATTGCTTTGCGAAACAACGAGGCCTTTTCATGGGTTGGGCTGTTCAGCAGCAGGCGGCCCAGCAGCCAGGCCATCAGCCCGTAGCAGGTCAGCACCACGGCGATACCCAACACGTCGTCAGCCAGCGCGGCCGGTTGATGTTCGGCAATTGCGACCACGGCCACCAACGCCAGTACCACCAGCCCGAGCTTGCGTATCCAGCCTTGCAGGAATTCGACCTGCGGCCTCTCCCAGCGAAAGTGCAGCTCCGCCACGCCGCCCGGCGCGAGGATGCGGTAGGCGGTGTAGAACACCAGCCAGGCTTGGGCGATCTGCAGCAAGGCCGCGCCCAGGTTGGCGTTTTGCCCGCGGGCGTCGATCTGCAACGCGTAGCCGCACAGCGCCAGGCCCAGGGCCACGGGCATCGCCAGCAGGATGTTGATCAGGATGGCCTGCGGCGTATGCCACTGGCTGTCGCGCTTGAAGTGGCCGATGTCTTGGTGAACCTTTTTCAGGCGCACATACAGCGCATTGCGCCGCCACAGCAGCGCGCCGATCAGCAACAGCAACGGCAGGAACAGCAGCGGGCGTTGGGTCAGGCCGTCATACAGCTCACTGACGCTGGACGCCCAGGGCAGGGTGGTGACCTGTTTGCTCAGATGCGCCGGTACGGTTTCCAGCCATTCAGTGTCCAGCGGCTTGTTGCTGGGGATCCAGAACATTTGCTCATCGAGCGTGGCGCGCAGGGTGCTGGCGGTGCTGAGCAGTTGTTTCTGGTTCAGTTGCAGGGTGATGGATTCGTTGAGCAGTGCGCTCAGTTCGCGGCTCAGGCGTTCCAGCAGGTCGCTGCGGGTGATCGCCACTTCCAGCAGGGTGCGGCGCAGTTGCGGGGTGACTTCATCTGGCGGCTGGTTGGCCAGCAGGTTGTCCACATAGGCGCTGGGGGAGGTGATCAGCTCTCGCTGTTGGTTGACCTCGAACTGGTACAGGCGAATGTTGGCGATGTCGTCGGCCAGGTCTTTGTCCACGGTCAGACGCGGCAGGGCCTGCTTTTGTTTATAGAGAATCTTGGACAGCAGCAGGCTGCCCTTGAGCACGTTGATCTGCTCGTCCAGGGCCGAATCGCTTTGGGTCACGGTGTCCAGTTGCTGCTTGGTCTGCAGGTTTTTCTGGGTCAGGTCGTTGAGGCGGTCGGTGCTTTTGAGCAGGTAGTCGGACAGCTTCAGGTTGTCTGCGCTTTCCTTGGCCAGGATGCTGCTGCCCCCGGCTTTCTGCGCTTCGATGGACTGTTGGGTCACCGTCTGCTGGGACTGGGCCAGGCGTTTCTGGTTGATCAGGGTTTGCAGGTCCTGGATTTCCTGCTCCAGGCGTGCGGTTTTTTCCTGGATCAGGTCATGCTGGCTGTTGCCCAAATCTTGCAGCTGGCTGTTGCCGGCCAATTCCTGGCGGCGCAGGGGAATCAAGGCATTCAGGGCCGCCAGTTCGGCGTTGAGCTGGTTGCGCTGGTCGCTGCTGAGGGGCTTGCCGTTGTCTTTGCCAAGCTTGAGCGTCGCGTTGATTTGCTGGATGCGCGTCTGGCTGCTGCTGATTTCGGTCTGGGCGCGCTCGGGGCGGGTCTGGGCGGCGATGGTCAGGCTGTTGGCGTCGGCCAGCTCTTTTTGCAGGTCGCCTTGCTGGGTGCTGCGTTGCACCAATAACTGCTCAAGCTGCGGCACCGGCAGGCTGGCGTAGCGTTGGGCCACCGGAATGATTTTGGTGGCCTTGAGGCGCGCCAGCTCACGCTGGTTCTCATTGGTCTGACGCGGGGCCTCTTCCAGCTGGCGCTTGAGGTCGGCCAGGCGCTGCTCGTAGTCCTGCTGATTGCTCAGGTAGGTCAGGGTCTGTTGCAGGGTCGCCTGCAGCGCCTTCATGTCGGCGTCAGGCAGCTTGCGGTCGGGCAGTTTATCCAGACTTTGCTGGACGGCTTCGGCGCTGGGCGGGTCGGCGGCGTATACGCTGCCAACACAAAGGGTCAGGCCCAGCAGGGCAGTGGCGAGAAAAGTACGCAGGGTTGGCATAGAGACCGGTCTTGCAAAGTGAAGAATCGGGGCGTCGTTGTCCCGCAGTTTAGAGGAAGAGTCCGGGGCCCGGGCGACTTCCTTCGGGGAATCTGACGCCGACTTTGCCAATCTTGTTCCCGTCCATGACCGCGACGGTCCAGATGGTGTTGTTCCACTCCACCTGGTCGCCGACTACCGGTGCACCGCCCACCTTCTGGGTGATGAAACGGCTCAGCGGCATGTCCGGGTCGATACCCTCAAGCTTGAGCCCGTACAAGGCGGAAACCGCGCCCAGCTGGGCGTCGCCTTCGAGGACGAAGTCGCCGAAGAAGCGCAAATCGAGGCCCCGTTGCGGTGCCTGGCTGAACAGTTTGCCCAGAGCCGGCAGGTTGTGTTCGTGGCCGATCACACAGAGCAAATCGTCGACTTCCAGCACCGTACTACCCGACGGATGGAGCAGTTGCTGGCCACGAAACAGCGCGGCGATGCGCGTGCCTTCGGGCATTTTCAGCTCGCGCAGGGCCGCGCCGATGCACCATTTCTCGGCGCCGAGGCGGTAGACGAACAGCTCCCACTCGCTGGTGACGTGCACTTCCAGGGCCGCGCGGGAGATCGGTGCCGGGTCTGGCGGTACGGTGACTTTGAGCAACTTGGCCACCCACGGCAGGCTGGTGCCCTGCACCAACAGCGAGACCAGCACGATAAAGAACGCCAGGTTGAAGTACAGCTGTGCATGGGGCAGACCGGCCATCAGCGGGAACACCGCGAGGATGATCGGTACCGCGCCGCGCAGGCCGACCCAGGCGATAAAGGCCTTTTCGCGCCCGTGGAACGCTTTGAATGGCAGCAAGCCAACCATCACCGACAGCGGCCGGGCAAACAGGATCATCCACAGCGCCAGGCCCAGGGCGGGCAGGGCGATGGGCAGCAAATCGTGAGGCGTGACCAGTAGGCCCAGCACCAAGAACATCCCGATCTGCGCCAGCCAGGCCATGCCGTCGAGCATGTGCAAAATGCCATGGCGGCTGCGCACCGGGCGGTTGCCGATCACCAGCCCGCACAGGTACACGGCGAGGAAGCCGCTGCCGTGCAGGGCGTTGGTCAGGGCAAACACGAACAGGCCGCCGGCGATCACCAGGATCGGGTACAGGCCGTTGGCCAGGTTGATACGGTTGACCAGCTGCAACATCAGCCAGCCGCCACCCAGGCCTACCAGGCCACCGATGCCGAATTCGCGGATCAGGTGCGTGAGCAGGCTCCAGTGCAGGCCGGTCTGGCCGCTGGCGAGCATGTCGATCAGGGTGACGGTGAGGAACACCGCCATCGGATCGTTACTGCCCGATTCGATTTCCAGGCTGGCGCTGACCCGCTCGTTGAGGCCCTTGCCGCCCAGCAGTGAGAACACCGCCGCGGCGTCCGTGGAGCCGACAATGGCACCAATCAGCAGGCCCTGGATGATATTGAGGTCGAACAGCCAGGCCGCGGCCATGCCGGTGAGGCCGGTGGTAATCAACACCCCCACCGTGGCCAGGGACAATGCCGGCCACAGCGCCACGCGGAAACTCGCCACCCGGGTGCGCAAACCGCCGTCGAGCAGGATCACGGCGAGGGCGAGGTTGCCCACCAGGTAGGCGGTCGGGTAGTTATCGAAAATGATGCCACCGCCATCGACCCCGGCGGTCATGCCCACGGCCAGGATAATCACCAGGATGGGGATCCCCAGGCGTGACGAAAGCGAACTCACCAGAATGCTCGCAGTCACCAGCAACGCGCCGATCAAGAACAGGCTGTTGATGGTCGTCGCATTCAAAGGCAGTACTCCAGGGCAGGGGAAGACAGGACGCAAACTGACCATGCAGTCTGCGTGCCAGGGATTCTAACCTGTTGAATTGCTGCGCTGTCAAAAAGCTTTTGTGGCTGCGCATCGATCAAATGTGGGAGCTGGCTTGCCTGCGATTGCGGTGTGCCAGGCGCCAGGGGCGTTAGCTGATAGATTGCTATCGCAGGCAAGCCAGCTCCCACAGGGTATGCGGTGTGAGCAAAGGCTTATTTCAGAGGCGGAACCTTCCGACCATCCCGTTCAGGTCCACCGCCAACCGCGACAATTCGCCGCTCGCCGCACTGGTCTGGCTGGCGCCGGTGGCCGATTGCACCGACAGGTCACGGATATTCACCAGGTTGCGGTCCACTTCCCGCGCCACCTGGGCCTGTTCTTCCGCCGCGCTGGCGATCACCAGGTTGCGCTCGTTGATCTCCACAATCGCCGTGTTGATGGTGTCCAGCGACAGGCCCGCGCCTCGGGCAATGTTGAGTGTCGATTCGGCCCGCTCGGTGCTGTTACGCATCGAATCCACTGCATGTTCGGTACCCGTCTGGATACTGCCGATCATGCGTTCGATCTCGCTGGTGGACTGCTGGGTGCGATGGGCAAGGGCCCGTACTTCATCGGCCACCACGGCGAAACCACGTCCGGCTTCGCCGGCGCGCGCAGCTTCAATCGCTGCGTTCAGGGCCAGCAGGTTGGTCTGGTCAGCCAGGCCACGGATCACGTCCAGCACTTTGCCGATATCCCGCGATTCATTGGCCAGATCGCCAATCAGGGACGCTGTGGCCTGCACATCGGTACTCATGCGTTCGATGGCGCTAACGGTTTCCTGCACCAGGTCGCGGCCGTCGCCGGCAGAGGTGGTGGCGTTGCGCGAGGCTTCGGAGGTGCTCACCGCGTTGCGTGCGACTTCTTCCACCGCGCTGGTCATCTCGTTGACGGCAGTGGCGGCCTGTTCGATTTCGTTATTCTGCTGGGTCAGGCCACGGGCGCTTTCGTCGGTGACCGCATTCAGCTCTTCAGCGGCAGACGCCAGCTGGGTAGCGGAGCCGGCGATACGTTGCAGGGTGTCGCGCAGTTTGTGTTGCATCTTGGCCATGGCCGCGAGCAGGCGTCCGGCTTCGTCGTTGCCGTCCACGGTGATCGGGCGCGTCAGATTGCCTTCGGCCACTTCTTCGGCGGCTTCTAGCGCCTGTGCGATGGGCAGGGTGATGCTGCGTGTCAGCAGCCAGGCGAACAGCAAGGTCAGCGCCGTGGCAACCACCAGCAGGCCTACTACCAGGTCAAAGGCCATGTCGTATTGGTCTTTGGCGCGCTGGTTGGTGGCGTTGGCGTCGTCGTTATTGATATCCAGCAAGCGGGTCAAGACCGCATTGACCTGCTCGGAGTTGTCCAGCAACTCGGTGTTGAGCAGGCTGCGCAGCTCGTTGACCTGATTGGCGCGAGACAGGCTCTTCATGCGCTCTTCAATCTGGCGGTACTGACCCAGCAAGCGCACGTACTCGTTGTAAGCGTTGCGCTCTTCGGTGCTGGTGATCAGTTTTTCGTAGATGTCCTGGGCTGTGCGAATCTGCTGATTGCGCAGTTCGAAGGCTTCCAGGGTCTTTTGCTGTACATCTGGCTCGCGGTTGGTCAGCAAGCGGTACGACAGCACGCGCAGGCGCAGGGTCAGTTGGGTGAATTCATCCAGGGCGCGAATGCTGGGCACGCTGGCCGAGGTGATGTCTTCGGTGGCTGCACGAATTTTGCTCATCTGGTTCAGGGCGAACACACCGAGCAACAACATCAAGGCGCCAATAAACGCGAAGCCAAGGAAGGCCCTCGGGGCGATATTCATATTACGAAGAGACATGCTGGAGTCCTGGGGGAGGCGCTATCCATGCGGCCATGAGACGAGGTGTGCCCGCCTTATCGGCCCTGCGACTAAAGTCTTAAGGGGGCGCGCGCTTTTGTCGCATCGGACCAGGGGTTGGGTGAGTTCAGGAACCAGATCGGGTAAATGCAGTCACTAAGGCTCGAAAGTGCGGCCCGGCCTTGCAACATCGGGCTGCGCGGCCGGGGATAACCCTGGCATCCGAGGTGAATTTTCTTTATCGTCACCGCCCTTTTTAAACGCCCGAGAAATCAAAATGTTAGAAGCATCCCTCAGCCAATTGGAACAACTGGTCAGCGACCTCGTACAGCAGAATCAAGAACTGCTGGGCAGCAACGAATCCCTCAAGGCCGAGCTGGCCCGCGCCAAGGACGAAAACGACAGCCTGCAACTGAACCTGATGGAACAGGAAGAAAAGCACGGCGCCACCGCCGCCCGCATCCAGGCGCTGGTTGAGCGTGTAAGTGCAGGGCCTGTCAGCGCATGAGTGAGGGCATAAAGGTCGTTTCGATTCTCGGAGAGGATTACTCGATCAAGGCACCGGCCGGCGAAGATCAGACCCTGATGCATGCCGTGACCATGCTCAAGGCCTCCCTGGCGGTTACCAAGAAAAAGTACCCGACCCTGATCGGTGACAAGCTATTGGTACTGGCCGCGCTGAACCTGTGCGCCGAGCAGATTGAAATGCAACAGGCGCACCAGCAGGAACTCGACCGTTACCAAGAGCAAGTCAGCGCCACGGTCGATGTGATTTCCAAGGTGATCGGTCAGCCCTGAGGGCTAGAACCATTCCTCTTGCATGCCCAGGCACGTATCGTCGCGTGCCTCCAGAATCGCCAGTTCATGATGGCAGCTCGGTACTTCCCAGGTCAGGAAGTACCGGGCGGCCTGGAGCTTGCCCTTGTAGAAGGCGGCATCGGCCACGTCACCCTTGGCCAGCCCTTCTTCGGCGCGGACTGCCTGTTCCAGCCAGCGCCAGCCAATCACCGTGTGCCCGAACACTTTCAAGTACAGCGCCGAGTTCGCCAGGCTGCTGTTGACCTTGCCTTGGGCGAGATCGGTCAGCAGGCCAATCGTGACGCTTTGCAGCCGGTTTACCAGTTGCTCCAGAGGCTCTCGCAGTGCCGTGAGTGAAGCGTGCTTTTGCGCCCGGGCTCCGGTTTCGGCGATCAGGCGAATCAACTGCTTTAAACCGGCGCCGCCGTTCTGCGCCAATTTGCGCCCGAGCAGGTCCAGGGACTGGATGCCGTGGGTGCCTTCATGGATGGGGTTCAGGCGGTTGTCGCGGTAGTACTGCTCCACCGGGTATTCGCGGGTGTAGCCGTGGCCGCCGAGAATCTGGATCGCCAGCTCGTTGGCCTTGAGGCAGAACTCCGACGGCCAGGATTTGACGATGGGCGTGAGCAGGTCGAGCAGTTCGTGGGCTTGCTTGCGCTCGGTGTCGGTTTGCAGGGTGGTGGTGTCGTCGAATAGCCGCGCCGCGTAGAGTCCGAGGTCAAAGGCGCCTTCCACATAGGCTTTCTGGGTCAGTAGCATGCGCTTGATGTCGGCGTGCTGGATGATCGCCACCGGTGCGGTGCTCGGGTCTTTACTATCAGGCAGGCGCCCCTGGGGCCGTTCGCGGGCGTAGTCCAGGGAGTAGAGGTAGCCGGCGTAACCGAGCATCACCGCGCCCATGCCCACGCCGATGCGTGCCTCGTTCATCATCTGGAACATGCAGCTCAGCCCCTGGTGCGGCTTGCCCACCAGATAGCCGACACAGTTGCCGTTATCGCCAAAGTTAAGCGCCGTGGACGTGGTGCCGCGCCAGCCCATCTTGTGGAACAGCCCTGCCAGCAGCACATCGTTGCGAGCGCCCAGGCTGCCGTCCTCGTTGACCAGGAACTTGGGCACGATAAACAGCGAAATGCCCTTCACGCCTGCGGGAGCGTCCGGCAATTTTGCCAGCACCATATGCACGATGTTTTCCGACAGCGAATGGTCGCCACCGGAGATAAAGATCTTGTTGCCCTTGAGCCGATAACTGCCGTCAGCCGCGGGTTCTGCACGGGTACGAATGTCCGACAGGGAAGAACCGGCATGGGGCTCGGTCAGGGCCATGGTGCCGAAGAAGCGCCCGTCGATCATTGGCTGCAGGAAGCGTTGTTTCTGCTCCTCGGTGCCGAAGCTTTCGATCAGGTTGGCGGCGCCCATGGTCAGGAACGGGTAGGACGTCGAGGCGGCGTTGGCCGATTGGAAGTGCGCGAAACAGGCCTGGGACAACAGGGTCGGCAGTTGCATGCCACCTGCTTCAAAGCTACGTGCTGCGTTGAGGAAGCCGGCCTCCAGGAAGGAGTCTACGGCGGGTTTGACTTCCGGGATCAGGATCGCTTGGCCGTTCTCATAACGCGGTTCGTTTTCGTCGTTCTTGCGGTTGTGGGGGGCGAAGTACTTTTCGGCGATGCTGCGCGCCGTGCTGATTGCAGCGTCGAAAGTTTCGCGGTTGTGCTCGGCAAACCGCTCGCGCTGGGTCAGGCCCTCGGCATCGAGGACTTCATACAGCTCGAAAGCCAGATTGCGGGAACTGAGCAGCGTCTCGGACATGGCGGCGTACCTTTGAAGGAATTGGCCTGAGTCTAAGTGCGGGAATGGAGGGTGGGTAGCAAGATTGATTTAAGTGATAGAAGGGCAGAACGCTGGCGAGGCATCGAGATCGTTCCCACGCTCTGCGTGGGAACGCCTCTTTTGACGCTCCGCGTCACGCTTCTGGACGCAGAGCGTCCTTAAGCTGCATTCCCACGCGGAGCGTGGGAACGATCAGCCGCGATCAGCCGCGGTGTGTCAGTTAGCCGATGGTCATCAGGCTGGCGTTACCACCCGCCGCGGCGGTGTTTACGCTCAACGCACGCTCGATCACCAGGCGCTCCAGGGCAATCGCGGTCTCACCTTGAGACATGCCATGCACCCCGACAATCGCCCCACCGCGCTGCGCCACTTGCTGGCACACCGCACGCAGTTGGTCGGAATCACCGTGATGCAGCACGGCGTCAAACACCACGTCGTCCTTGGTCCAGTCAGCCACGCGCTTGATCTTCGCCTGAATCTCTTTAGGCAGGCGTGGGAACAAGGCCTTGGTCAGCTCGGTTTCCGGCCATACCGCCGAACCACCGACGGCCAATACCGCCGCCAGTTGGGTCAGCAGGTCGCCTTCCACTTCGGCCAGGCACAGTACGTGCTCGCGCGGCAGGATGGCGTAGCTGTTGCGCTCGCCGGTCGGGCCGGCCAGTTGGCGGGTGATACCGCTTTGCGACTGGGCGGCGAACTGCGTGCACAGGGCGCTCAGTTCACTGAACTTATTGCCGTCGGCCCAGGTTTTCAGGGCGGTCAGCGATTGGCTCATGGCATCACGCAGGCGCACATCCGGCGCGGCCAACTTGTCGCCGCGTACGAAGGATTGCTCGATTGCATCGGTAGGACGAGTCGACAACAAGCGGTACAGGTACAGCGGGCCACCGGCTTTCGGGCCAGTGCCCGACAGGCCTTCGCCGCCGAACGGCTGCACGCCGACCACGGCGCCAACAATGTTGCGGTTGACGTAGACGTTACCGGCATTGACGTTGTCGATCACCTTGGCGATGGTCTCGTCGATGCGCGTGTGCACGCCCAGGGTCAGGCCGTAGCCGGAAGCGTTGATCTGGCCGATGAGCTGGTCGATCTCTTTGCGCTTGTAGCGCACTACGTGCAGCACCGGGCCGAAGATCTCGCGTTGCAGTTCGTCGAAGCTTTCCAGCTCGATCAGGGTCGGCATCACGAAGGTGCCGCGCTTGATCTCTTCACCGTCGGCAATCGCCACCTGGTAAACGTTGCGGCCTTTGTCGCGCATGGCCTGGATGTGTTTCTCGATACCGGCCTTGGCTTCGGCGTCAATCACCGGGCCAATGTCCACCGACAGGCGTTCCGGGTTGCCCAGGCGGCATTCAGCCATGGCGCCCTTGAGCATTTCGACCACACGGTCTGCCGAATCTTCCTGCAGGCACAGTACGCGCAGTGCCGAGCAACGTTGACCGGCGCTGTCGAAGGCCGACGACACGACGTCGATCACCACTTGTTCGGTCAGCGCCGAGGAATCGACGATCATCGCGTTCTGGCCACCGGTTTCGGCGATCAGTGGAATCGGGCGACCCTGGGCATCCAGGCGACCGGCGACATTGCGTTGCAGCAGGCGCGCCACTTCGGTGGAACCGGTGAACATCACGCCTTTGACGCGATCATCACCCACCAGACGGGCACCGACGCTTTCGCCCTGGCCTGGCAGCAATTGCAGCACGCCTTCCGGAATACCGGCTTCAAGCAGAATACGTACGGCCTGGGCAGCCACCAGCGGCGTCTGCTCGGCAGGCTTGGCCAGCACCGGGTTACCAGCAGCCAGCGCTGCAGCTACCTGGCCGCTGAAGATGGCGAGCGGGAAGTTCCACGGGCTGATGCACACCACCGGGCCCAATGGGCGGTGGGCGTCATTGGTAAAGTCGTTGCGCGCCTGCACCGCGTAGTAACGCAGGAAGTCCACGGCTTCACGCACTTCGGCGATGGCGTTGGCGAAGGTCTTGCCGGCTTCACGGGCCAGCAAGCCCATCAGCGGCTGGATCTCGCCTTCCATCAGGTCGGCGGCGCGTTCCAGGATGGCAGCACGTTCGGCGGGCGGGGTGGCCTGCCAGATCGGCGCGGCGCTGATGGCGCACTGGATGGCGTTGTCGACGTCTTCGACGGTGGCTTCCTGTACCTGGCCGACCACGTCACGCAGGTCGGATGGGTTCAGAACCGGTTGTGCCGCTTCATTGCTGGCGGCGCAACCGAGCATCGGCGCGGCTTTCCAGTTGTTGTGAGCAGTGGCCAGCAGGGCGCAGGACAACGAGGCCAGGCGATGTTCGTTGGCCAGGTCGATACCGGCCGAGTTGGCGCGGTCGCTGCCGTACAGGTCACGCGGCAAAGGGATGCGCGGGTGCGGCAGGCCGAAACCGCCTTCCTGGGTTGCCATTTGCTCGATGCTGGCCACCGGGTCGGCTACCAGTTCCTGGATCGAGATGGACTGGTCAGCGATGCGGTTGACGAACGAGGTGTTGGCGCCGTTTTCCAGCAGGCGGCGTACCAGGTAGGCCAGCAGCGTTTCGTGGGTACCGACCGGCGCGTACACACGGCACGGACGGTTCAACTTACCTTCGGAAACCTTGCCTACAACCTGTTCGTACAGCGGTTCACCCATGCCGTGCAGGCACTGGAACTCGTACTGGCCGGGGTAATAGTTCTGACCGGCGATGTGGTAGATAGCCGACAGGGTGTGGGCGTTGTGCGTGGCGAACTGCGGGTAGATGACTTCCGGCACCGACAGCAGTTTGCGCGCGCAGGCAATGTAGGAAACGTCGGTGTACACCTTACGGGTGTACACCGGGTAGCCTTCCAGGCCTTCGACCTGGGCGCGCTTGATTTCGCTGTCCCAGTACGCGCCTTTTACCAGGCGGATCATCAGGCGATGGCGGCTGCGGCGGGCCAGGTCGATGACGTAGTCGATCACATACGGGCAACGCTTCTGGTACGCCTGGATCACAAAGCCGATGCCGTTCCAGCCAGTCAATTGCGGCTCGAAGCACAGGCGCTCGAGCAGGTCCAGGGACAGCTCCAGGCGGTCGGCTTCTTCGGCGTCGATGTTCAGGCCGATGTCGTACTGCTTGGCCAGCAAGGTCAGCGACAGCAGGCGCGGGTACAACTCGTCCATCACACGCTCGTACTGCGCACGGCTGTAGCGCGGGTGCAGGGCGGAGAGCTTGATGGAGATGCCCGGGCCTTCATAGATCCCACGGCCATGGGAGGCTTTGCCGATGGAATGAATGGCTTGTTCGTACGAGGCCAGGTACTTCTGGGCGTCGTGTTCGGTGAGGGCGGCTTCACCGAGCATGTCGTAGGAATAGCGGAAGCCCTTGGCTTCGAACTTGCTCGCATTGGCCAGGGCTTCGGCGATGGTTTCGCCGGTGACGAACTGCTCGCCCATCAGGCGCATGGCCATGTCGACGCCCTTGCGGATCATCGGCTCGCCGCTCTTGCCGATGATGCGGCTCAGGGACGAGGTCAGGCCCGCTTCGTTGTGGGTCGACACCAGCTTGCCAGTCAGCAGCAGGCCCCAGGTGGCGGCGTTGACGAACAGCGAAGGGCTGTTGCCCAGGTGTGGCTGCCAGTTGCCGGTGCTGATCTTGTCGCGGATCAGCGCATCGCGGGTGCCTTTGTCCGGGATACGCAGCAGCGCTTCGGCCAGGCACATCAGCGCCACGCCTTCCTGGGACGACAGGGAGAATTCTTGCAGCAGGCCCTGAACAATACCGGCACGGCCGCCGGCACTCTTCTGATTGCGCAGTTTTTCGGCAATGCTCGCGGCCAGCTTGTTGGTGGCTTCGGCCATCGGCGCCGGCAGGCGCGCCTGTTCGATCAGCATCGGCACCACTTCCGGCTCGGGGCGACGGTAAGCGGCGGTGATTGCGGCACGCAATACCGATTGCGGCAGGATGCTCTCGGCGAACTCAAGGAAGCACTGGTGGGCGTGGTCGGCCTGGACCTCGCCGGCATCATCGGCCTCCTTGCTGCTCAAGCCATTGAGCTCGGACAGGGTTGCACCACCCTCGAGTTTCTCCAGGTAATTGAAAATCGCCTGCTTGATCAGCCAGTGCGGCGTACGATCAATGGAGGTCGCGGCGGCCTTCAGGCGTTCGCGGGTCGGGTCGTCGAGTTTGACCCCAAGGGTGGTCGTTGCCATTTTTTTATCCTCATGGGTGCCACTACCGAGTGGCATCTGCTGGCGGCAAGATTAGCTTTGCCCATCCCGAGGTGCAACCGGGTGCAACCCTTTTGTTGGTTAAATGTTCGACGCTTGATCGGAAAAAAATAAACAGGCGACCGAATCCGCTCCGCGCTGGTGCATTTGCTTCTGAGATCGGCTGTTCTTGCTCCGAAAAGGAGCAAAAAAAGCGCGTTTGTCCTAAAACATACTTGGGTGCAACTTAATCGGCAGAAACTGGTTGCACCTTATTTGCTTTGTTGAATAGCATTCGCGCACCAAGGTGCAACCAACCCTCAGGGTGGGTTCATCGGCTGGCGGCTTTCCTGGGGAAACGCCAGTCATAAATGCGCGGCATGCAGGTTCGTCTATCCGGTTATCCACGGGTGGCCGTCCCCATGACCGTCGCTACATAAAAACAAAGCCAGGGCGTCACTCCTATGAGCGTTAGCAATCCAACCCTGATCACGTTCGTGATCTACATCGCAGCAATGGTGCTGATCGGCCTGATGGCCTATCGCTCCACCAACAACCTTTCCGATTACATCCTGGGCGGTCGCAGCCTCGGTAGCGTGGTGACAGCCTTGTCCGCCGGTGCTTCCGACATGAGTGGCTGGCTGTTGATGGGCTTGCCGGGCGCGATCTACATGTCCGGTCTGTCGGAAAGCTGGATTGCCATCGGCCTGATCGTCGGTGCTTACCTCAACTGGTTGTTCGTGGCCGGCCGCCTGCGGGTGCAGACCGAACACAACGGCGACGCCCTGACCCTGCCGGATTACTTCTCCAGCCGCTTCGAAGATAAGAGCGGCCTGCTGCGGATCATCTCCGCCGTGGTGATCCTGGTGTTCTTCACCATCTACTGCGCCTCCGGCATCGTCGCCGGCGCCCGCCTGTTCGAAAGCACCTTCGGCATGTCCTACGAGACCGCGCTGTGGGCCGGTGCTGCAGCGACCATTGCCTACACCTTCATCGGTGGTTTCCTGGCAGTCAGCTGGACCGACACCGTACAAGCCACGCTGATGATCTTCGCGCTGATCCTTACGCCGATCATCGTGCTGCTGGCCACCGGCGGCGTAGACACCACCTTCCTGGCCATTGAAGCCAAGGACCCGACCAGCTTCGACATGCTGAAAAACACCACCTTCATCGGCGTTATTTCGCTGATGGGCTGGGGCCTGGGCTACTTCGGCCAACCGCACATCCTTGCGCGTTTCATGGCGGCGGACTCGGTTAAGTCGATCGCCAAGGCGCGTCGTATTTCCATGACCTGGATGATCCTGTGCCTGGGCGGCACCGTGGCAGTGGGCTTCTTCGGTATCGCTTACTTCTCGGCACACCCGGAAGTAGCAGGCCCGGTGACTGAAAACCCAGAGCGTGTGTTTATCGAACTGGCCAAAATCCTGTTCAACCCATGGGTTGCCGGTGTGTTGCTGTCGGCCATTCTGGCGGCTGTGATGAGCACCCTGAGCTGCCAATTGCTGGTGTGCTCCAGCGCCCTGACCGAAGACTTCTACAAGGCGTTCCTGCGCAAGGGCGCGTCCCAGCGTGAACTGGTATGGGTCGGTCGCCTGATGGTGCTGGTCGTGGCCTTGATCGCCATCGCCATGGCAGCCAACCCGGAAAACCGCGTACTGGGCCTGGTCAGCTACGCCTGGGCCGGTTTCGGTGCAGCCTTCGGCCCTGTGGTACTGATCTCGGTAATCTGGAAACACATGACCCGCAACGGCGCGCTGGCCGGCATCCTGGTCGGCGCAATCACCGTGATCGTGTGGAAGCACTTCGAATTGCTGGGCCTGTACGAAATCATCCCAGGCTTCATCTTCGCCAGCCTGGCGATCTACTTCGTGAGCAAGATGGGCGCACCGACGGTGGGTATGGTCGAGCGTTTTGACGCGGCGGAAAAAGATTACAACTTGAACAAGTAATTCGCTGGGCGTTTAACGCCTGCTGAGCGAACAAGAAAGGCCCACGTCCGAAGGACGCTGGGCCTTTTTTTGCTGGGCTGATTGGTGCAATAGCCGCCGATGCCCGTGGATTCCAGCGGTGCTCACGTAGGACCTTACTTATTTGCCGAGGCAGCGCTCGGCCAGGCGAACGGCTGGTGCAGAATCGGCCGCCCACCCTTCGCAGAGAAACACCGGATGTTCGCTCCTGCCAACCAACCCGCATTTACCCTGGCCCTGGATGGGTCGCCCAGTGACTTCAAGGTGTTCGCGTTCAACGGCACCGAGGCCATCAGCCAGCCTTACCGGTTTGAACTTGAGCTGGTCTGCGAGCAACCGGATATCGATCTGGAGGGCTTGCTGCATCGCCAGGTGTACTTGGGCTTCGATGATCAGGGGCATGGCGTTCATGGCCTGGTGTATCGGGTAGCCCAGGGCGACTCGGGCCGGCGCTTGACGCGTTACCAACTCAGTCTTGCGCCGCATTTGGCGTACCTGGCGTACAGCAGCCATCAGCGTATTTTTCAGCATAAGACGGTGCCGCAGATTGTTGCTCAGGTGCTGGCCGGGCAGGGGATTCACAGTGACCGCTTTGAGTTCCGGTTGAGCGGTGATTACCCGGAGCGTGAATATTGCGTGCAGTTCGGCGAGAGCGACCTGGCGTTCATTCAGCGCCTGTGTGCCGAGCTGGGGATTCACTATCACTTCCAGCATTCCCCCGAAGGGCATCTGCTGGTGTTTGGCGATGACCAGACGGTGTTTGCCCAGATGGATCAGCCCACGCCTTACCGGCCAGGTTCGGGAATGGTGGCCGATACCCCTGGGATCAAGCGCTTCACCTTGCAATTGGCGACCCGGACCACGGCGTTGAACCTGCGCGATTACGACTTTCGCAAACCCCATGTCGAGCTGGAAAGCGCAGCCGTCGATGAGTCTTTGCCCAAGCTTGAAGCGCAGCACTACCCCGGCAATTTTTCCGACCGAGCCCATGGCCGATACCTCGCCCAGCGTGGCTTGGAGCGGCACCGCAGCGACTACCGCAGTGCCCATGGCCAGGGCGATGAGCCGGCATTGGCCAGTGGCCGGTTTTTGCAGTTGCGCGAGCACCCCCGCGAGGACTGGAATGATTTGTGGCTGGTGACGCAGGTGCGCCATGAAGGCAAACAACCCCAGGTGCTGGAGGAGGCGGTTACCGAGGAAGAGGGTGGGGAGCTGCGCCAGGGGTATCGCAACACATTTGTCGCCGCGCCATGGGAGGCGGTGTTTCGTCCGCCTTTGCCGGAGCCGCCGCGCCCGACGGTATCGGGGTATCAAAGCGCGGTGGTTACCGGCCCGGTTGACAGTGAGGTCCACTGTGACGAGTACGGCCGGGTCAAGGTGCAACTGGCCTGGGATCGTGTCGGTGAGCACAACGACCATTCCAGTTGCTGGCTGCGGGTAGCCAGCGGCTGGGCCCATGACCGTTATGGCGTGGTGCTGATCCCCCGGGTCGGTATGGAGGTGCTGGTGGGGTTCGTCAATGGCGACATGGACATGCCGCTGGTGGTGGGGTGCCTGCCCAACGCCGCCACGCCAGTGCCCCTCGACCTGCCCGCAGACAAGACCCGCAGTCTCTGGCGTAGCCAGAGCAGCCCTGGCGGTGGTGGCTACAACGAACTGCGTATCGAGGACCGCAAGGGCGCTGAGGAAATCTACCTGCGCGCCCAGCGGGACTGGACCCAGCATGTGTTGCACGACCAGCAGGTACAGGTCGATAACCAGCGTCGCGTGCAGGTGGGCGGCGAGTCGCGCCATGAGCTGCGGGGCGAAGAGCAGCGCATCACCCACGGCAACCGTTTGACGCAGCTCAAGCAGGATGACCATCTGGTGGTTGGCGGTTCGCAGCACATGCGTGCCGGGCAGACCATTGCGTTGGGGGCCGGACAAAACATCATTATTGATGCGGGTGCCAGCGTGACGATCCAGGCGGGTGGGCAGTCGATCACGTTGTCAGCGGGCGGGATATTCAGCAGTGTGCCGATCCAGCTCGGCAGCGCGCCTGCTCCGACACCTGCACCGTTGATGCCTGGATTGAACGAGACTTTATTGACCGTGGTTCCCGCGCCGTTAAGCCGTGCACAAGTGTTCAGCCTCAAACGCAGCGCGCCGTTCTGCGAAGAATGCGAGCGCTGCAAGAACGGCCAGTGTGACATCGGCGCCCATGCACGGAGTGCGTCCTGATGCCCGCGCCCTTGACGCCCAATGCCTGGCTGGCGCACTACCCGTTGCAGCCAGATGAACAGCTGTACGCCGTGCTGGGCAATGCCAGCGACGCCAAGCCGCTCGCCGCCTGGCAAGCCACGGCTGCGGGGAAGATGCCGCGACCGATCTGGGTGGGCACGGCCTACGCCGACTGGGATGAGGTCATGCCCTACGTTGGCGTCGTTGAGCCGAGCAGTGCTTTTCTCGAGTGGATAGCCACCACCCAAGCGGCGGATTGGGGCTGGCTGGCGGTCTCATCCAGCCCGCTGGAGGTGGTGATCGCGCATTTGAAGGGGTTGACCCAGGTGTACCTGCCGGAAAGCCAGCCGGTGTTTTTGCGCTTCTGGGACGGCGCGCACCTTTTGCCGATGTTGCAGTCATTAGGCGACGAGGCGGCGCGCGTGTTGCCGGTGTTCCAGCGCTACCTGGTCAACGGCCAACCGCTGTCGGTGGCGCCCAAATCAGTCACTGCGGCCCCAACCAGCCCGTGGTGGCAGGTACCGGCATCGTTGCTGATGCATATGGCCCAGCAGTCACCGCAGGTGCTGGTCGACAACCTGTTGCAATGGCTCCAGGAACAGCGCCCTGACCTCTATACCGCGTTTACGCCAGCGACCTTGCAGCACAAGGTCGCCTACTTCGTACGCAGGCCGCAAGTCAGCCATGGCGCATTGGCTGATTACCTTGCCTCGCAACTCAGTTGAGCCCCTGGCAATAGCGTGACATCCGTGCCGCCTGCCGTGCGGCCCTGCACCTTTGCGTCGGTAGGAGGTAAACTTCGCCCCCTGCGCAGGAGCAACCATGAATTATCGTCACGCCTTTCACGCCGGCAACCACGCCGATGTCTTCAAACACCTGACCTTGACCCGCCTCATCGCCCTGATGTCGCGCAAGGAACAGCCGTTCGCCTACCTCGACACTCACGCAGGCATTGGCTTTTACGACTTGCAGGGCGACCAGGCCAACCGCACCGGTGAGTACCTGGAAGGCATAGCCCGCCTGTGGGGCGCAAGCGACCTGCCTCCGCTCACCGCCGACTACATGCGCGTGCTGCACGAGATGAACCCGGATGGCCAGTTGCGCTACTACCCGGGCTCGCCGGAACTGGCGCGCCGCCTCACACGGCCCCAGGACCGTGTGCTGCTCAATGAGAAGCACCCGGAAGATGGCGTGCTGCTCAAGGACAACATGAAGGGTGATCGCCGCGTCAAAGTGCATCTGGGCGAGGGCTGGCATGTGCCACGGGCCTTGCTGCCGGTGCCGGAAAAGCGCGGGCTGATGCTGATCGACCCGCCGTTTGAAAAACTCGACGAAATGCAGCGTTGCGCGGCGTCCCTCAAGGAAGCCGTCAGCCGTATGCGCCAGACGGTCGCGGCGATCTGGTACCCGGTGAAAGACCAGCGCATGTTGCGCCGTTTCTACCAGGACCTGGCCGGTACCGGTGCGCCGAAGCTGCTGCGTGTGGAGTTGCTGGTGCATCCGCTGGACACGCCCAACACCCTCACCGGCTCGGGCCTGGCGATTGCCAACCCGCCGTGGGGCCTGGAAGAGGAATTGCGTGAGTTGCTGCCATGGTTGTCCAAGCAACTGGGCCAGACCCAGGGTGGCTGGCAGATGGATTGGCTCATCGCCGAATAACCCACTTTCCGGCCAAACACAAACCAATGTGGGAGGGGGCTTGCCCCCGATTGCTGGGTATCAGCCACTACATCCGTAACTGACACTCCGCTATCGGGGGCAAGCCCCCTCCCACATTTGGTTTTATGTTGACCTTAGATCGGGCAGGTCACGCCAGTGCCGCCGATCCCACAGTAACCCTGGGGATTCTTCGCCAGGTACTGCTGGTGATACGCCTCGGCGAAGTACACCGTCGGGGCCTCTTCGATTTCTGTGGTGATCTCACCCAGGCCGGCCTTGCTCAGCTCTTGCTGATAAGCCTCGGCACTGGCTTTGGCCGCCGCCAATTGCTCCGGCGTGGTGGCGTAGATCACCGAGCGGTACTGGCTGCCGATGTCGTTGCCCTGGCGCATGCCCTGGGTCGGGTTGTGCAGTTCCCAGAACATCTTCAACAGGTCTTCGTATTTCACCTTGGCCTGGTCATACACCACCAGCACCACTTCGCTATGGCCGGTCAGGCCCGAGCAGACTTCTTCGTAAGTCGGGTTAGGCGTGAAGCCGCCGGCGTAGCCGACCACGGTGCTGACCACGCCGTCGCGTTGCCAGAACTTGCGTTCCGCGCCCCAGAAGCAGCCCAGGCCGAAGATCGCAAAGCCGACGTCATCCAGGAACGGGCCCAGCAGTGGGTTGCCGTTGACGAAGTGCGTTTCCGGTAACTTCATCGGGGTTTCACGACCAGGCAACGCTTGTTCTTGAGTAGGCAGCACGTTTTTGTTCACCAGAATTTCCGAGCGCAAGACCATGATCAGTCCTCTCGTCAGGTTGAGTAACAGTAAATTGTCAGACAGCCAGTGTGCCCGAGTGTTACAGCGCTGTCAGGCGATTGGCCCGCGCGGGTAGCGTTTAAGCCTCTGCATCAGCTCGGCACCGGGGATCGGGCGGTCGAACAGATAGCCCTGGCCCACGTCGCAACGGTGCCGACGCAGGAACGCCAACTGCTCAGCGGTCTCGATGCCTTCGGCCACGACCTTGAGCTTGAGGTTGTGGGCCATGGCGATCACCGCCGAGGTGATTTCCATGTCGTCCTGGTTATCCGGGATTTCATGGATAAAGCTGCGATCAATCTTAATGATGTCGATGGGGAATTTTTTCAAGTAGCTCAGCGACGAGTAACCGGTACCGAAGTCGTCCATCGCCAGGGTCAGGCCAAAGCTCTTGAGCTGGTCCAGTTGCAGGCGCGTATCTTCGGTGGCTTCCAGCAGCAAGCCTTCGGTCAGCTCCAGCTCCAGCAGGTTGGCCGGCAGCTGTTCCTCCTTGAGGATGGTGGCAATCGAGGCCACCAGGTCCGGGTCGGAGAATTGCTTGGGCGACAGGTTGATGGCCACCTGCAAGTTGCCCAGGCCTGCGGCCGTCAATTGGCGGCTCATGCGGCAGGCCTGGCGCGCGATCCATTTACCGATGGGGATGATCAGCCCGGTTTCTTCAGCCACGCTGATGAACTGGTCGGGGCGGATCATGCCTTTTTCCGGGTGGTTCCAGCGCAACAGTGCTTCCATGCCCAGCAGGCGACCGCTGCGCAGGCATAGCTTGGGCTGGTAGAACACGTCCAGCTCGTTCTGGGTCAGGGCACGGCGCAGATTGTTTTCCACGAACAGCTTGTAGCTGGCCTCGGCATTCAGGGCTTCGGTGAACACCTGCACCTGGTGTTTACCGTTGGCCTTGGCCTTGTGCAGGGCCAGGCCGGCGTTGCGCATCAAGGTCTGTGGGTCGCGACCATGCAGCGGCGCACAGGCCAGGCCCACGGAGCCGGTGACGCTGATCAATTGGTTGTCGACGAACATCGGCTTGTCGAGGGTGGTCAGCAACTGGCTGGCCACCTGCTGGCCGGTCTCAAGGTCGGCGTCGTCCAACAGCACCGCGAATTCGTTGCTGGCAAAACGCGCCAGGCTGCCGCCGCTGCTCAAGCTGTTGCGCAGGCGGCGCGCCAGGCTGATCAGCAACTTGTCGCCGGTCTGGTGGCCGAGGCTGTCGTTGATGCGCTTGAAGTTGTCGATGTCCACCAACAGCAGGCTGATCGGGCTGTCGCTGTCGCGGGCAAAGCGCTCGTCGAGGTTGCGAATGAACGCGGGGCGATTGCCCAGGTTGGTCAGGTTGTCGGTGTAGGCCAGGCGTTCGATGCGCTGCTGCGCCAGCTTGGTCTGGGTGATGTCTTCGTAGATGCCGATGTAGTGGGTCAACTCGCGGTTGTCGCCATACACTTTGGAAATCGACAGCTGGCCCCAGTAGGGTTCCAGGTTCTTGCGGCGGCTCTTGAACTCGCCTTGCCAGCTGTTGCTTTTGGCCAGGGCCGAGGGCGCGTCGAACAGCAATTCGCTGAGGTTCTCCAGGGCTGGCAGTTGGGCCAGGCGATGGCCGTGGACTTCTTCGGCGCTGTACTGGGTGATCGCGGTGAAGCTGGGGTTGACGTACTCCACCACGCCGTCGCAATTGACCAGCAAGAACGCGTTGGCGCTTTGCTCTACCGCGCGCTGGAACAGGTGCAAGGCGCTGGTGGCAGTGCGGCGGTTGTGGTTGTTGATGACCTGGGCGAACTGGTCTGCCAACTCGCCGGCGAACGCGATTTCATCGGACTGCCAGGCGCGCGGGCTGCCACCTTGTTCCAGGCACAGCACGCCGACCACCTGGCCGTCGACACGGATGCTGGCGTCGAGCATCGCGTGGATGTCCTTGGCGCGCAGGCTTTCAGCCATTTCCCGGGTGCGTGGGTCGCGCATGGCGTGGGTGGCGTCGATGGCGCGGCTGGAGTGCAGGGCTTCCAGGTAATCCGGGAAGCCGCTGGCATCGATGGCTTCAGGCAGGTGGTGTTGTTGATCGGCGCGGTGATAGGCGGAGATCGGTACCAAGTGATGGCCTTCGAGGTTCCAGATGCTGGCGCAGTCGATCTGGTAAATGTCGCAGGCGCTGCGCGTGATCAGTTCAGCGGCTTCTTGCAGGGAGTTTGGCGTGGTGTAGCGTTGGCGCGCCAGCAGCAGGATCAGTTCTTGCTGGGCGCGCACTCGCTCCAGATGCTGCAACTGTTCCTGCTGTGCTCGCTGATTGAGCTCCAGGGCAATTTGCAGGCGGCTGTTCTGGTTTTCCAGGTCGACCGTCGGGGCGGGTGCGCTGTTCTCGCTGAACAGCCCCTCGACCACCATCAGGTAGCCGCGCACCAGGTGGCGGTTGTGTTGTTTGTAGGCCTCGCCCATTTCCAGCACGCTCAGCGGGCCGTCATGGGTGTGCAGGGTATAGCGCACCAGATAATGGGGGCTGCGGGCCAGTTGTTGCTGGATCGCATCGTGCAACTGGTAGCGCGCCTGGGGTTCCATCAGGCTGGCGTAGGGCGTGCCGATCAAGGCGCAGAGTTCAACCGCCGGCAGGCCGAACTGGCGTTCGCAATTGGGATCGAGGTAGAGCAGGGCCCAGCTTGCCTCATTAAGCCGCTCGAAACGCAGCATACCGAGGCGCGAAGGCACCGGTAATTGCGTCACTACCTCGGCCGCCATACGGGCGACATCGGGTTGGCTTTTCATGGGGAAACTCGCTTGGGAAAATGCGCACTGCGCTGGGCTCACGCCCTCTTGACTGTCGACTGCGGCAAGGTTGCATCATGCAGGACGCAGTGACAAGAGAGGATGAAGGCTAAGTGCTATAAGCCTGTTATCGGCCGCGCGAGGGATTTCTGTAATTGGGGTGATCGATGGTGCGTTGACGCAGGTAGGGTGCTTGCGTGTGGCGAGCAAGCTTGCTTGCGCTGGGCTGCGCAGCGGCCCCAAAATCTTGGGAGCGCTTCGCACTCCAGCGGGAGCAAGCTCCCTCGCCACAGCAAGCTCGCTCCTACAAAACACAGGCAAAAAAAGCCCCGCCAAGTGGCGGGGTTGAGGTACGAGCGTGGCGCTCGGAAATCGGTGTGGCAAGGACCTTCCCGGTAACAGGAAGGCCATGCGACTTACAGCAGGATGGTGCGGATGTCGTTCAGCAACTGGCTCAGGCGCTGGGTGAAGCGCGCAGCCGCGGCGCCGTTGATCACGCGGTGATCGTAGGACAGCGACAGTGGCAGCATCAGCTTGGGTTGGAACGCTTTACCGTCCCACACAGGCTGGATGGTGGCCTTGGACACACCCAGGATCGCCACTTCCGGCGCGTTGACGATTGGCGTGAAGCCAGTACCGCCAATGTGGCCGAGGCTGGAGATGGTGAAGCAGGCGCCCTGCATGTCGTCCGGGGTGAGCTTCTTGTCGCGGGCCTTGGCAGCCAGCGCAGCCGCTTCGCCAGCGAGCTGCAGCAGGCTCTTCTGGTCGACGTTCTTGATGACCGGTACCAGCAGGCCATCCGGGGTGTCGACCGCAAAGCCGATGTGCACGTACTTCTTGCGAATGATCGCCTTGCCGCTTGGCGCCAGCGAGCTGTTGAAGTCCGGCAGTTCCTTGAGCAGGTGTGCACAGGCCTTGAGCAGCAGTGGCAGTACGGTCAGCTTCACGCCGGCCTTCTCGGCCACGGCTTTCTGCGCAACGCGGAACGCTTCCAGGTCGGTGATATCGGCCTGGTCGAATTGGGTCACGTGCGGGATGTTCAACCAGCTGGCATGCAGGCCTGCCGCGCCGATTTGCATCAGGCGGGTCATCGGCACTTCTTCGGTTTCGCCGAAGCGGCTGAAGTCCACGGTGCGGATCGGCGGAATGCCCGAACCACCGGTAGCGCCGCCGGCAGCCGGAGCTTCCTTGGCTTTTTGCATCATGGTTTTGACGTAAACCTGCACGTCTTCCTTCAGCACACGGCCGTGCGGGCCGCTGGCTGCAACAGCGCTCAGCTCGACGCCGAATTCACGGGCCAACTGACGCACGGCTGGGCCGGCGTGAACCTTGGCACCGCTTGGCGCAGGTGCAGCCGCCGCAGGGGCTGGCGCAGCTTCGGCTTTTGCGGCCGGCGCAGGGGCAGCAGCGGCAGGTGCCGCTTCAGCCTTGGCCGCCGGAGCAGCAGCCGGTGCTGGTGCGGCGGCTGGCGCAGCACCTTGTACTTTGAGCTTGAGGATGAAGTCACCGGTGCCGACTTCGTCTTCCAGCTTGACCGCGATGCTTTCCACTACGCCGGCAGCCGGCGATGGGATCTCCATGGAGGCCTTGTCGGACTCCAGGGTGATCAGCGACTGGTCGGCTTCGACGGTGTCGCCGACCTTGACCAGCAGCTCGATGATCTTGGCCTTGCCCGACGAGCCGATGTCCGGGACGTGAATGTCCTGGACGGTCGCGGCGGCAGGTGCGGCGGCCGGGGCTGGAGCAGCCTCGGCAGCGGCAGGCTTTTCAGCAGCAGGTGCAGGTGCAGCGGCGGCCGGAGCCGCGGCCGCAGGGGCTGCATCAGCAGCGCCTTCGATTTCCAGTTCCAGCAGTTCGTCGCCTTCTTTCAGGCGGTCGCCCAGCTTCACTTTCAGGCTCTTGACCACGCCGGCCTTGGGAGCAGGGATTTCCATGCTCGCTTTGTCCGACTCCAGGGTCAGGATGCTCTGGTCGGCTTCGACGGTGTCGCCGACCTTCACAAACAGCTCGATTACTTCACCTTCACCGCTGCCGATGTCAGGTACGCGAATGAGTTCGCTCACAAAAAATCTCCTCAGCAGTCCAGTGGGTTGCGTTTTTCCGGGTTGATCCCGAACTTGACGATAGCGTCAGCCACCACCTTAGGTTCGATCTCACCACGGTCAGCCAAGGCTTCCAGGGCTGCCAACACCACGAAGTGACGGTCGACTTCGAAGAAGTGACGCAGCTTCTTGCGGCTGTCACTGCGGCCGAAACCATCGGTGCCCAGGACTTTGAATTCCTTGGACGGGACCCACTGGCGAATTTGTTCAGCAAACAGTTTCATGTAGTCGGTAGAGGCAATGACTGGACCCTTACGGCCGGCCAGGCACTCTTCGACGTAGCTCTTGGCTGGCTTCTGGCCAGGGTGCAGACGGTTGCTGCGCTCCACGGCCAGGCCGTCGCGGCGCAGTTCGTTGAAGCTGGTGACGCTCCATACGTCGGCACCGACGTTGAACTCGTCGCGCAGGATCTTCGCCGCTTCACGCACTTCACGCAGGATGGTGCCGGAGCCCATCAGCTGTACGTGGTGGGCCGCTTCCTTGGTGTCTTCTTCGAGCAGGTACATGCCCTTGATGATGCCTTCTTCCACACCGGCCGGCATGGCTGGCTGCTGGTAGGACTCGTTCATCACGGTGATGTAGTAGAAAACGTCCTGCTGCTCTTCGGTCATCTTCTTCATGCCGTCCTGGATGATCACCGCCAGCTCATAGCCGTAGGTTGGATCAAAGGTGCGGCAGTTCGGGATGGTGGCAGCCAGGATGTGGCTGTGACCGTCTTCGTGTTGCAGGCCTTCGCCGTTCAGCGTGGTGCGGCCGGCGGTACCGCCGATCAGGAAGCCACGGGTACGGCTGTCGCCTGCTGCCCAGGCCAGGTCGCCGATACGCTGGAAGCCGAACATCGAGTAGAAGATGTAGAACGGCAGCATTGGCTGGTTGTGGCTGGAGTACGAAGTACCGGCAGCGATGAAGGAGCTCATGGCGCCCGCTTCGTTGATGCCTTCTTCGAGGATCTGGCCCTTCTTGTCTTCCTTGTAGAACATCACCTGGTCTTTATCGACTGGCTCGTAGAGCTGGCCGACGGAGGAGTAGATGCCCAACTGACGGAACATGCCTTCCATACCGAAGGTACGGGCTTCGTCCGGGATGATCGGGACGATGCGCGGGCCGATGTCCTTGTCCTTGACCAATTGCGCGAGGATACGCACGAAGGCCATGGTGGTGGAGATTTCACGGTCGCCCGAGCCGTCAAGGATAGCCTTGAGGGTGCTCAGGTCTGGCGTCGGCACGCTGAAGCTGTTGGCGCGGCGCTGTGGCACGAAACCGCCCAGTGCAGTGCGGCGCTCGCTCAGGTAGCGGGCTTCGGCGCTGTTTGGCTCCGGCTTGAAGAACGGCAGGTTCTCCAGCTCTTCGTCCTTGACCGGGATGTCGAAGCGGTCGCGGAACAACTTCAGGCTGTCGACATCGACTTTCTTGGTGTTGTGCGCGGTGTTCTTCGCTTCGCCGGCACCAGTGCCATAACCCTTGATGGTCTTGGCCAGGATGACGGTGGGTTGTTCTTTGTGGTTGACCGCTTCGTGGTACGCCGCGTAGACCTTGTACGGGTCGTGGCCGCCACGGTTGAGCTTCCAGATCTCGTCGTCGGACAGGTCGGCAACCATCGCCTTGAGTTCAGGCGTGTTGAAGAAGTGCTCGCGAACGAACGCGCCGTCTTTGGCTTTGTAGTTCTGGTACTCGCCGTCGATGACTTCGTCCATGCGACGCTGCAGGATACCGTCGACGTCCTTGGCCAGCAGTGGGTCCCAGAAGCGGCCCCAGATGACTTTGGTCACGTTCCACTGAGCACCGCGGAACACGCCTTCGAGTTCCTGGATGATCTTGCCATTGCCGCGAACCGGGCCGTCGAGGCGCTGCAGGTTGCAGTTGATGACGAAGATCAGGTTGTCGAGCTTCTCGCGGCCGGCCAGGGAAATGGCACCCAGGGATTCCGGCTCGTCGCACTCGCCGTCGCCGAGGAAGCACCAGACTTTCTGCTTGCCTTCGGGGATGAAACCACGGGCTTCCAGGTACTTCATGAAGCGTGCCTGGTAGATTGCCTGGATCGGGCCCAGACCCATGGAAACGGTCGGGAATTGCCAGAAATCAGGCATCAGCCAAGGGTGCGGGTAGGACGACAGGCCCTGACCGTCGACTTCCTGGCGGAAGTTGTTCATTTGTTCTTCGCTGATGCGACCTTCCATGAACGCACGGGCGTAGACGCCTGGCGAGGTGTGGCCCTGGAAGTAGATCAGGTCGCCGCCGTGTTCGTCGGTCGGGGCCTGGAAGAAGTAGTTGAAGCCGATGTCATACAGGGTTGCGCTGGAAGCGAAGCTGGAGATGTGACCGCCCAGGTCCGAATCTTTCAAGTTCGTGCGCATTACCATCGCCATGGCGTTCCAACGTACCAGCGAGCGAATGCGGCGTTCCATGAACAGGTCGCCAGGCATGCGTGCTTCGTGGGTAACGGGGATGGTGTTGCGGTATGGCGTAGTGATGGCGTAAGGCAGTTGCGAGCCGCTGCGGGTCGCGAGTTCGCCCATACGGGTCATCAGGTAGTGAGCACGGTCTTCGCCTTCTTTGTCGAGAACCGATTCCAGGGCGTCCAGCCATTCCTGGGTTTCGACGGGATCGAGGTCTTGCATGGCTTGCTCCAGGGCGGAAAGGCTACCAGAATCGGTTGCCTGAAGTTTGCGACTGGCCTTGTGGGCAGACGACATAAATTCTTGGATGGCCGAAGGTTGCTTCGGCGTCCTGTAGTTTTACTACAAATCGTCGGCCATTTCAGCCTTTCGAATGTATATACGAGTAGTAAAACTACACAAGACTGAGCGTATGGCTCGGTCTTGCTGGTGAGCATAATCGTTATTGTTGGTCTATTGCGAACAAGAAAAGGTGAAACTTTGATGTTGCCTGCCAAGATTAATTTAATTTCAGCTATTTCTAACCTTTGTTCGACAGTCCTTCACCGAGCATGGCTCTTGCCTTCACAACTACACGCCATTTACACGCCGATCAAGGATAGACCATGAGCCTTCCAACGCTGGCCGAACTGCCGGCCATTCTGTTGCCTTACGCCAACCGGGCCGAACAGTCATTTCGTGACGCGGTGGCCGCGCTGGATGACGATCATGGCCTTTCTGCGTGGACGCCGCAACGGTGGGCCGACTTCGCCCGCGTGTGCGCCGCCAGTGATTTCGTCATTGAACAGAGTGTTCGTGACCCTTTGATGTTGCTGGAGCTGGTGGCCTGGGGCGAGCTGGACCGCGGCTTTGCGCCCGGCGAGCTGTGCAGCCAGATAGCCGGTGCCGTGCAACAGGCCGAAACAGAAGATGAACTGGGCCGTGCGCTACGCCGCCAACGCACGCGCCAGCAGGTGCGCATCATCTGGCGCGACCTCACACGCCAGGCCGACCTGGTGCAAACCTGTCGCGATCTGTCCGACATGGCCGACGCCTGCATCGACCAGTCCTATCAATGGCTGTACCAACGCCACTGCGCCCAGTTCGGCACGCCGACCGGCGCACGCAGTGGCGAGGCGCAGCACATGGTCATCCTCGGCATGGGCAAGCTCGGTGCGGTGGAGCTGAACCTGTCGTCGGATATCGACCTGATCTTCGCCTACCCCGAAGGCGGCGAGACGGTGGGCGTGAAGCGCGCCCTGGATAATCAGGAATTCTTTATTCGCCTGGGTCAAAAACTGATCAAGGCCCTGGACCCGATGACCGTCGACGGTTTTGTCTTCCGCGTCGACATGCGCCTGCGTCCCTACGGTTCGGCCGGCGCCCTGGTGCTCAGCTTCAACGCGCTGGAGCAGTACTACCAGGACCAGGGCCGGGACTGGGAGCGCTACGCCATGATCAAGGCGCGGGTGGTAGCCGGCGACCAGGCGGCTGGCGCGCAACTGCTCGACATGCTGCGCCCGTTTGTCTATCGCCGTTATCTGGACTTCTCGGCCATCGAAGCGCTGCGCACCATGAAGCAACTGATCCAGCAGGAAGTGCGGCGCAAGGGCATGGCCGACAATATCAAGCTGGGCGCGGGC
Source organism: Pseudomonas sp. CFSAN084952 (assembly GCF_009648855.1). Classification (NCBI taxonomy): domain Bacteria; kingdom Pseudomonadati; phylum Pseudomonadota; class Gammaproteobacteria; order Pseudomonadales; family Pseudomonadaceae; genus Pseudomonas; species Pseudomonas sp. CFSAN084952. The sequence goes on from NZ_CP045767.1 coordinate 5,995,248, forward strand.
GGCATTCGTGAGGTGGAATTTATCGCCCAGGCATTCCAGCTGATCCATGGCGGCCGCGACCTCAGCCTGCAGCAACGCCCGCTGTTGAACGTGCTGGGCACGCTGGAAGGCCAGGGTTATTTGCCCGCGGCGGTGATCAGCGAGCTGCGCAGCGGTTACGAGTTCCTGCGCTACACCGAACATGCGATCCAGGCGATTGCCGACCGCCAGACGCAAATGCTGCCGGACGGCCCCGAAGACCAGGCACGCATTGCCTTTATGCTGGGCTTTAGTGACTGGGCCGCGTTCCATGAGCGCCTGATGTACTGGCGTGGCCGTGTGGACTGGCACTTTCGCCAAGTGATTGCCGACCCTGATGAAGAAGAGGGCGAAGAAAGCGAATTGGTGGTCGGCGGTGAATGGTTGCCACTGTGGGAGGAATCCCAGGATGACGATGCCGCGTGCCGCCAACTGAGTGAAGGCGGTTTCGCCGATGCCCCCAAGGCCCTCAAGGCCTTGGCCAGCCTGCGCGCCAGCCCGCAGTTGCGCGCCATGCAGCGCCTGGGGCGTGAGCGCCTGGATGCGTTCATCCCACGCCTGCTGGCCCAGGCCGTTGAACATGCCAACCCAGACCTGGTGCTGGAGCGCGTGTTGCCGCTGGTGGAAGCCGTGGCCCGGCGTTCGGCCTACCTGGTGTTGCTGACCGAGAACCCCGACGCCCTGCGTCGCCTGCTGACATTGTGCGCAGCCAGCCCGTGGATCGCCGAACAGATCACCCGTTTCCCGCTGTTGCTCGATGAATTGCTCAACGAAGGCCGCTTGTTCAAGCCGCCGCTGGCGCCGGAACTGGCCGCTGAGTTGCGCGAGCGCCTCACGCGCATTCCCGAAGATGACCTTGAGCAGCAGATGGAAGCCTTGCGCCATTTCAAACTGGCGCACCGCCTGCGGGTGGCCGCTTCCGAAATCGCCGGCAGCCTGCCGTTGATGAAAGTCAGCGACTACCTCACCTGGCTGGCCGAAGCCATTCTTGAACAAGTGCTGGCCCTGGCCTGGCGCCAGACGGTCGCCCGCCACGGCTCGCCGCAGCGCCTGGACGGCACCCTGTGCGATCCTGGGTTCATCATTGTCGGTTATGGGAAAGTCGGCGGCATCGAACTGGGGCATGGTTCGGACCTGGACCTGGTGTTTATCCATGACGGCGACCCCCAGGCCGAGACGGACGGTGCCAAGCCGATCGATGGCGCACAATTCTTTACACGCCTGGGCCAGCGCATCATTCACCTGCTGACCACCCAGACCAACTCTGGCCAGCTGTATGAAGTGGACATGCGCCTGCGACCTTCCGGCGCATCCGGCTTGTTGGTGAGTTCCCTGGGGGCGTTTGATCGCTATCAACAAAATGAAGCCTGGACCTGGGAACATCAGGCCCTGATCCGTGCGCGGGTACTGGTGGGCAGCCAGGATGTGGGCCAGGCGTTCGAGCAGGTACGGGCTAACGTGTTGGGGCGTGAGCGGGACTTGGAGAAGCTGCGCCAGGAGGTCAGCGAGATGCGTGCCAAGATGCGTGACAACCTGGGCACCAAGGCCACGACTGCCGGCAGGGGCGCCAATGCCTTCGAGGCCACGGCGCTGTTCGACCTCAAGCAGGACGCCGGAGGTATCGTCGATATTGAATTTATGGTGCAATACGCGGCTTTGGCGTGGTCTGCGCAACATCCATCGTTGCTGCGCTACACCGACAATATCCGCATTTTGGAGGGCCTGGAGCAGGTCGGGCTGATGCCCGCCGCCGATGCCCATTTGCTGCGTGAAGTGTACAAGGCTTATCGCTCAGCCGCGCACCGCCAGGCTTTGCAGAACGAGGCCGGTACGGTAGCCGGGGACCAGTTCGCCGACGAGCGGCGACAGGTGATGCGAATCTGGCAGGCGCTGGGCTTAAATTGAAACTCGACTGATTGGCGACGCCAATTTTCATATGGGATGCGGATTAAGGTGGGAGCCGGGCTTGCCCGCGATGCAGGCGCCTCGGTTTATCAGTGATGCCGAGGTGATGCGATCGCAGGCAAGCCAGCTCCCACATAAAGATGCTCCCTGGCGCACCGCGATCTACAGTTATTATCGAGGCGGGGAGGCATAGGCCTCCCCGCATCGTTTGTGGAAACTACATGAATATTCTGATCGTTGGGCCCAGTTGGGTCGGTGACATGGTGATGGCACAGACACTGTTTCAGTGCCTGCGCCTGCGCTATCCAGACTGCCAGATCGACGTGCTCGCCCCTGAGTGGAGCCGGCCGATCCTCGAGCGCATGCCAGAGGTGCGTAAGGCCTTGAGCTTCCCGCTCGGCCACGGCGCCCTTGAGTTGGCGACCCGCCGACGTATCGGCAAGTCCATGGCGGGCCAGTACGACCAGGCGATCCTGCTGCCTAACTCGCTGAAGTCGGCGCTGGTGCCGTACTTTGCCGGTATCCCCAAGCGCACCGGCTGGCGCGGCGAGTTTCGCTATGTGCTGCTCAACGACGTGCGCACCCTGGATAAAGCCCGTTACCCGTTGATGATCGAACGCTTTATGGCTTTGGCCTACGAGCCGGGCACTGAACTGCCCAAGCCGTACCCGCGCCCCAGCTTGCAGATCGACCCGGTGACCCGCGACGCGGCGCTGGCCAAGTTCGGCCTGACCCTGGATCGGCCCGTATTGGCCTTGTGCCCGGGCGCCGAATTTGGCGAGTCCAAGCGTTGGCCGTCGGAGCATTACGCCAAAGTCGCCGAAACCAAGATCCGCGAAGGCTGGCAGGTGTGGTTGTTCGGCTCCAAGAACGATCATTCGGTGGGTGAAGACATTCGTCAGCGCTTGATCCCCGGCCTGCGTGAAGAGGCGGTGAACCTCAGTGGCGACACGTCCCTGGCCGAGGCCATCGACCTGTTGTCGTGCGCCGACTCGGTGGTGTCCAACGACTCCGGCCTGATGCATGTGGCGGCGGCGCTGAACCGTCCGCTGGTGGCCGTGTACGGCTCCACATCCCCAGGCTTCACTCCGCCGTTAGCCGACAAGGTCGAAGTGGTGCGCCTGGGCCTGGATTGCAGCCCGTGCTTTGACCGTACTTGCCGCTTCGGCCACTACAACTGCCTGCGCCAGTTGCTGCCCCAGCCGGTAACCGATGCCCTGCAGCGTTTGCAGGGCGACGTGGTCGAGGTTCATTGAGTTGCGGGTTCTGGTAATCAAGACCTCATCCCTGGGCGACGTGATCCATGCCTTGCCGGCCCTCACCGACGCAGCGCGGGCGATTCCCGGCATTCGGTTCGACTGGGTGGTGGAAGAAGGCTTTGCCGAAATCCCCACCTGGCACCCGGCGGTCGACAAGGTGATTCCGGTGGCGATTCGCCGCTGGCGCAAGAACCTCTGGCAAACCGTCAAGAGCGGTGAATGGCGGCGCTTCAAGCAGGCGGTGCAGTCGACCAAATATGACCTGGTGATCGACGCCCAGGGCTTGCTCAAAAGCGCCTGGCTGACGCGCTATGTGCGGGCGCCCATCGCTGGCTTCGACAAAGACTCTGCGCGTGAACCCCTGGCTGCGCGCTTTTATTCCCGGCGCCTGGCCGTGGCCCGTGGGCAGCATGCGGTGGAGCGCTTGCGCCAGCTGTTTGCCGTGGCCCTGGGCTACGACCTGCCCCAACGCCTGGGCGACTACGGCCTGAGCGTTGAAAAGCTGCTCGGCCTGCCGCCGAAAAAACCGTTCGTATTGCTGTTGCATGGCACCACTTGGGACACCAAGCACTGGCCCGAAGCCTATTGGCGCGAGCTGGCCGAACGCATGGGCCGCCTGGGCGTGGACGTAAAGCTGCCGTGGGGCAACGCCGCCGAAAAGGCGCGGGCCGAACGCCTGGCCCTCGGCCTGCCCAACACCGAAGTGTTGCCCAAGCTCAACCTGGCGGGCGTTGCCCGTGTCTTGGCGAGCGCCCGTGCCTGCGTGGCCGTCGACACCGGCCTTGGCCACTTGGCGGCGGCATTGGACGTGCCGACCATTTCCCTGTTTGGCCCCACCAACCCAGGCCTTACCGGTGCCTACGGCAAAGGCCAGATTCACTTGGCCAGCGACTGGCCGTGCGCGCCTTGCCTGCAAAAACAGTGCACTTATCAACCCACTGCCGACGACCTGCGGCGGTTCGACATCGCCCGCGAGTCGCCCCTGTGCTTCACGCGCTTGAACCCTGAGCGTGTTGCAAGCCGGCTGAGCACGTTGTTACTGGCCGAGGAGCAGCACTGATGCAACTGGCTTTTGTTCTGTACAAGTACTTCCCTTTCGGTGGCCTGCAGCGCGACTTCATGCGCATCGCCCTGGAATGCCAGCAGCGCGGCCACAGCATTCGGGTGTACACCCTGATCTGGGAAGGTGATATCCCGCCAGGCTTTGAGGTGCTGGTGGCGCCGGTCAAGGCCTTGGTCAACCACCGTCGCAACGAAAAGCTCTACGCCTGGATCCAGGCCGACCTGGCCAAGCGCCCAGTGGACCGCGTGGTGGGCTTCAACAAGATGCCGGGGCTGGATCTGTACTTTGCCGCCGACGGTGTGTTCGAGGACAAGGCCCAGACCCTGCGCAACCCGATGTATCGCTGGTTCGGGCGCTACAAGCACTTTGCCGAATACGAGCGCGCCGTGTTCGATAAAAACGCCAAGACGCAGATCATGGTGTTGTCTGAGCATCAGCAGCAGCTGTTTACCCAGTATTACGGCACCCAGGCCGAGCGTTTTCACCTGTTGCCACCGGGTATTGCCCGCGACCGCCGCGCCCCGCCGAACGCCGCCGAAATCCGCGCCGAGTTCCGCGCTGAATTTGGCTTGGCCGAGGATGATCTGCTGTTGGTGCAGATCGGTTCGGGGTTCAAGACCAAGGGCGTCGACCGCAGCCTCAAGGCGCTGGCCGCTCTGCCTTCGCGGCTGAAGAAACGCACCCGGCTATTTGTAATCGGCCAGGACGACCCCAAAGTATTCCAATTGCAGAGCGCGGCGCTGGGCCTGGGCGACCAGGTGCAGTTCTTCAAGGGCCGCAATGATATTCCGCGTTTCCTGCTGGGGGCGGACCTGTTGATTCACCCTGCGTACAACGAGGCGGCCGGCATGGTGCTGGTCGAAGCGGTGGTCGCCGGCCTCCCTGTACTGGTGAGCCAGGTGTGCGGCTATGCGTTCTACATCGACAAGGCCCAGAGCGGCCGGGTGTTGGACGAGCCGTTCGAGCAAACCCAGCTCAACCAGTATTTGGTCGATATGCTCGACGACCCACAAGCGCGTGCGACCTGGAGTCGCAATGGTCTGGCCTTCGCCGAGACGGCCGACCTCTTTAGCATGCCGCAGTACGCTGCGGACCTGATTCTGGCGGAGCCAAACCGATGAAGTTGATTCTAGCCGAACCCTTCAAGACCCTCTGGGCCGGACGCGATGCGTTCGCCGAGGTCGAGAAGCTGGAAGGCCAGGTGTTCCGCGAGCTGGCCGCTCGCCGTACGTTGCGTACGGTGGTCGAGGGCCAGCCTTATTTTGTGAAGATCCACCGTGGAATCGGCTGGGGCGAAATCCTCAAGAACCTGGTCACCGCCAAATTACCGGTGTTGGGCGCGGGCCAGGAGTGGGTGGCGATCCAGCGCTTGCAGGCGCTTGGCGTACCGACCATGACCGCCGTGGCGTTCGGTGAAAAAGGCAGCAACCCGGCCGACCAGCATTCGTTCATCATCACCCAGGAACTGACCCCCATCATCAGCCTGGAAGACCTGACCCTGGACTGGGTCAAGCAACCGCCCGTGCCGGCCATCAAGCATGCCTTGACCCTTGAGCTGGCGCGTACCGTGGGCGCGATGCACCGCGGCGGCGTCAACCACCGTGACTGCTACCTGTGCCATTTCCTGCTGCACACCGACCGGCCTATCAGCGTCGACAACCTCAAGCTGTCGGTGATCGACCTGCACCGTGCCCAGGTACGTGCGACGATCCCCGTGCGTTGGCGCAACAAAGACCTGGCCGGCCTGTATTACTCCGCGTTGGAGATCGGCTTGACCCAGCGCGACAAGCTGCGTTTTCTCAAGGCCTACTTCCAGCAGCCGCTGCGCCAGATCCTGGCAGAGCAAACCGCGCTGTTGTCTGCGCTGGAACGCATGGCAGCAAAGCTGTATGCGCGTAAACAGCGATACGGGGATGCGATCTGATGGCGGGTTGGAATCTGGAACCTGCCTACGCCGCCCTGGCGGATGACTTTGGAAGCCTGGACGCGGTGTTCGCCCTGCAAGGCGAGCGGCTGACCCGCGACCCGTTGTCGGAAGTGATCCGGGTGGAGCGTGGCGGGGTCAATTATTACGTCAAGCGCTACGTAGGTGCCGGCAAGGGCCTGCGTCGTTACCTGGGCAGGCCGCGGGTGAAGTCCGAATGGCAGAACCTCAAGCGCTTCGCCAAGTGGGGCATCCCTACCGCCGACGTGGTGGCCTGGGGCCTGGACCGCAAGGGCCTGGCCTATAACCGTGGCGCCATGATCACCCGCGAACTGCCCAAGACCGAAGATCTGTCGGTGCTGGCCGAGCGTCACGATGAGCGCCTCAAAGACCCCAGGTGGGTCGATGGCATCAGCCGCCAGCTCGCCGAATACACGCGCACCATGCACGATCACCGCTTCACCCATAACGACTTGAAGTGGCGCAATCTGCTGGTGGACGACCAGCGCACCCTGTACCTGATCGACTGCCCCAACGGTGATTTCTGGCGCGGTTTCTGGCTCAAGTACCGCATCACCAAAGACCTGGCCTGCCTGGACAAAGTCGCCAAGTATCACTTGTCGGCCACCCAGCGCCTGCGCTTCTACCTGCAATATCGTCAGCGCGCGCACCTGACCGCGTCGGACAAACAGCGAATTCGCCATGTGGTGAAGTTTTTCGAGGGACGCGAATGAGTGACTTCCTGGCGGCCGAAGACCGCGCTCTGCTTGAGCGCAACGGCCTGGCGACCTTCGACGCGCTGTGGGCCAAGCAACTGGATGCAGTGGACGAGCCGAACACCAGCGGCGACGGTTGGAGCAGTGTGTATCGCCTGGAGCTTGAGGGGCAGGGTTACTACCTCAAGCGCCAGAGCAACTACCTCACGCGCACCTTGCACCGCCCGTTCGGCGAGCCGAGTTTTGCCCGCGAGTTTCGCAACATCAGCCTGTATCGAAAGCTCGGTATACCGGCCCTGCAAGCGGCGTTCTTCGGTGAACGCAAGGTCAAGGGCGAGCGCCGGGCGATGCTGCTCACCCGTGCGCTGGATGGCTGGAATGACCTGGACTCGTTGCTGGAGCAGTGGTCGCAATTGAGCGCAGCCCAGCACAGTGCGATCCTGTTGGCGTGCGGCAAGCTGGCGCGTCATCTGCACAGCGTCGGGCAAGTGCATGGCTGTTTTTACCCCAAGCATATTTTCCTGCAGCCTGCCGGTGAGGGTTATGCCGCGCAGTTGATCGACCTGGAGAAAACCCGCCCGCTGCTGTTTGGCTGGCGTGACCGGGTCAAGGACCTGGAACCGCTGCTGCGCCGCGCGCCGCAATGGTCGGACGCGCAGGTGCGCCAATTGCTGGCGGCGTACCTTGAGCAGCCCGAGGACAGTGCCCTGGTGTCCACTTGGCACCAGCGCCTGACCGCGCGCCGCAGCCATAAGGAGAACCGCTGATGCGTTTATCCGAGCTGAAAACGGCTGGGCGTACCCCCGGCCTGCCACTGACCCTCGACCTGGCGGATGCCGCCGGCCCTGGGCAATTGCAATTGCTGAGCCTTTTGCGGGTGTTGCCGGGGCAGCGCTATGTGGGCGCCGCCGTGTGGCGGGGTCGCCCGGTGTTGGCCAAGTTGTTGGTGGGCAACAAGGCGGCGCGGCATTTTCAGCGTGAGCTTACGGGGGTGCGCCTGTTGGCTGAGCAGGGCCTGACCACGCCGTTGCTGCTGGCCGATGGCTTGCAGGACGGCGAGGGCGGTTGGCTGCTGTTTGAATTTATCGAGGGGGCCCAAAGCCTGTCCGACGCTTGGCTCGCCGTCGAAAACCTGCCGCCGTTGGCGGACGAACAAACCGCTGTGCTCGCCGAAGCGCTGGGCGCGATTGCCCAGATGCATGCCAAGGGCCTGTGGCAAGAAGACCTGCACCTGGACAACCTGCTGCGCAAGGATGGCAAGCTGTATTTGATCGATGGCGCCGGTATTCGTGTCGAAGAGGCGGGCAAGCCGTTGTCGCGCAATCGAGTGCTGGAGAACCTCGGTGTGTTCTTCGCCCAACTGCCCAAGAACCTCGAGCCCTTTACCGAAGAGTTGCTGGTGTATTACTTGCTGGCCAACGGCGAACACGCCTTGCCAATGCAAGCCTTGGAAAAGCAGGTGCGTAAAGTCAGCGCCTGGCGTTTGAGAGACTACCTGGACAAGACCGGCCGCGAATGCACGCTGTTCAGCGTGGTGCGCGGCGCTTTTGGCTTGCGTGCGATCCGCCGCGAAGAAGAAGCCGCCATGGTGCCGGTGCTGGAGCAGGCCGATGCGTTGCTCGACCAGGGGCACCTGTACAAGACCGGTGGCGCGGCGAGCGTGGCCAAGGTCGACGTGGCTGGCCGGCCGCTGGTGATCAAACGCTACAACATCAAGGGCTTTGCCCATTGGCTCAAGCGCTTCTGGCGCCCGAGCCGCGCCTGGCACTCCTGGCGCGAAGGCAACCGCCTGGCCTTCCTGGGCTTCGCCACGCCCAAGCCGCTGGCGGTGCTGGAGAAACGGTTCCTGTGGTTGCGCAGCCGTGCCTACCTGGTCACCGAATACCTGCCTGGGCCAGACATCATCGAGCGCTTTGCGCCGTATGTTGAAAGCGGCGATGCGCCCGAGAGCGAATTGCAGGCGCTGGACCAGTTGTTTGCCGAGCTGATCCGCGAGCGCATCAGCCATGGGGATTTCAAGGGCCATAACCTGTTCTGGAGCGACGGGCGCTGGGCGATGATTGACCTGGATGCGATGTGCCAGCACGGTTCGCTGTCCAGCTTCGCCCCTGCGTATGCCAAAGACCGTGCGCGATTTATGCGTAACTGGTCGCAGGGCAGTGCGCTGTACCAGGTGATTGACCAGCGCTTGCCCAAAGAGGCGGGTGTCGGCAGTTAAATCTATCGCGGGCAAGCCCGCTCCCACAGTTGATCTGTGAACGCGGTCAAAATGTGGGAGCGGGCTTGCCCGCGATGGCGCCCGTCCAGGCGCTGCATTCAGAACTGGTACTGCGCCCCAGCCCCCGCATACCACGACCGCCCCGGCGCGGCTTCGTAATAGCGACCATTGCCGTCGCCCACAATTACCGACCCCACATACTGGCGATCCAGCAGGTTATCCAGGCGCAAGGTCTGGTGAAAGGTCCAGTGCTCTACCTTCTGCTCAAACCGTGCGCGCCAGTTGAAGACGCTGTAGGCCGGTGCGGCGTGTTGCTGGTTGGTGTCTTCTACGTAGACTTTGCTGCGGTACAGGCCCTCGATGGCGGTGCTGACCCAGTCCCGTGGTTTCCAGTTCAGTTCGGCGAACAGGGTAGTTTGTGGCACGCCGGGGAGGTAGTTGCCTTTGTCGATGGTGTTGGCGCCGCTGGCAAAGTCGCTGTCGTAGGTGGCGTGCAGGCGGGTGTAGGCGAGGCTGGTGCTCCAGTGCTCGCTCAGTTGGCTTTCAACGCCCAGTTCGAAGCCGCGGCGCAATGTGCGACCGGCGTTCTGGTAGCTGGTACGGCCGCCGATGGATTGCTGCACCACCAGTTCGTCCTCGGTGGTGATCTGGAAAACGGCGGCGTTGATCCGCGTGTTGTTCAGTTGCGCTTTCACACCCATTTCATATTGCGTACTTTCAGACGGCTTCAAGCCGAAGTTGAAGCCCTCGGCGTTGCCCGGTGCATAGGCCAGCTCGGCCTGGGTCGGGGTTTCAAAGCCTTTGCCTGCGCTGATGTAGCCATGCAGGTCGGGGGTGAACGCATACATCACGCTCATCGACGGTGTGTTTTTCTGGTAGGTCTTGTTGCCGCTGGCGTCGCCATTGCTGAGGAACTGGTCGTCAACGTCCATCTGCATCGTGCTGTGGCGTACGCCGGCTTGCAGGGTCCAGCGGTCGAGGGCCCAGTTGGCTTGGATATACGGGTCGAGGCTGCGAGCCGTGTCGATTTCGTCGCGGCGTAGTTGGCCTTTCACGCCCAGGGCATTGCCGCTGTAGTTCTGATAGCCATGGCGGCTGTCCTCGCTTTGGTCGAAGTCCAGGCCGGTAATGATCATCAGCTCGCCAGGCGCGCTTTCGATGGGCTGCATCCAGCGCACGCTGCCGCCGTAGAACTTTCGATCAAATTGCACCACGCCTCCGCCGCGTTCGTTGGCGGGCGTGCCCTTGGGGATCGACAGGTACTGAATCACACTACGGCGCCCAGTGTAGGCATTGACCTGCAAGGTGGCGCCACCGAAATACCGCTCGTAATTCATCCCCAATTGCTGATGATCGATACTTTTGCGCGTGTTGTAGTTCAGCGCATTGGCGCTTACCGAACGCGGGTCGGCCTTGTACGCCGCCCAGGTCTGCCCCAGTGGATCCTGCGTACCGTTCTGCTCCAGGCTGCTGTAGATCAGCGCCAGCTTGCTGTCGTCATCGGGCTGGAAATTGAGCTTGGCGAAGGTCTGGTCGCGGCGCGCGCTGCTGTGATCGCGGTAGCCGTTGGTGTCCATGCGCGAGGCGTCGAGCACAAACCCGGCGCCATTCGCCGCGCCCTCGGCGCTCAGGTGGTTCTTGTTCAGCCCGTCGCTGCCCACCAGGGTTTCGGCGCCGATGCGCGGCGGGCCCTCGCCGTCGCGGGAGAACATCTGGATCACGCCCCCGGCGTTGCTGCCATACAGCGTCGCCGCCGGGCCGCGCAGCACTTCGATGCGCTCGGCGGTGTCGAGGTTGAAGGTGGCGGCTTGACCCTGACCGTCCGGGGTACTGGCGGGAATGCCGTCGGCGACCAGCTTGATGCCGCGCACGCCGAATGCTGAACGGGCGCCGAAGCCTCGGGAAGAAATTTGCAGGTCCTGCGCATAGTTCTGGCGGTTCTGCACCACCAGGCCGGGCACGCGGGACAGGGCTTCGGAGGCGTTGATGCCGAGTTGGCCGTCACTGATCTGTTCGCGGCTGATGCCGTCCACGGAGTAGGGCAAATCAAACGTTGGGCTGGCGCTGCGCGAACCGGTGACCACGCTGGGGTCAAGTATCAGTGGCGAGTCCTCGCCTTGCGCTGTGGTGCTCAAGGCCAGCAGGCCAGGCAGCAAGAGGGAAAAGCGAGCGTGCGTTTTTTTCATGAGGCAGCCAGAGTCTCGGGCACGCATAGTGAAGGCGCGCAAAAAGTGCGCAAGTTTAAACAGTCAGGTAAGTTTTACCATTTCGGATTTTTCCCACGCAATGTGGCGGTGCTTCTCGCATGAATGAGCCAATCTCTCGGTGCTAGCGTGGCTGACCGTTTGCGAGGCTCGGATATGAAAAGAAAAAGAATGGCTGCGCTGGGTATAACTGTCGTTGCGCTGTTATTAAGCGGTTGTGGAACCGTTAATAGCGTCATGCGCAAAGAGGGCGACACGGCGCGTGAACTCAGGCTCGTAAAAACCTATTGCCAATCCATTCCCCGCGCTTACAGCGGCGTGGCGTTTGATTTCTGCATGCTGCACGCGGCCCCGGACCCCACCGGGTTCCTCATACCCTTCGTGCTCGTAGATATTGCGGTGTCCGCGGTTGCCGATACGGTGGTTTTGCCCTATACGATTTATCGACAATCGGCCGACGGTAATATCAGCATCTATTGGCGTCCAGGCCGTTCATAAGCCTATGGGTATAAAAGCACCTGCCCAGCCCATTTACTGGGCGAAAGGAGTAGTCCGTGAGTCGTGGTTTCAAAGTACTGCTGGTTTCAACCTTGTTAATGGCCTCCGGTTGCGGAACGATCAATACCGTCTTGCGTCCGGATGCCGTGGCCAGCCAGAATCTCAAGGAGTCGCGCAGTCACTGCGAAAACGTGCCGCGTATCTACAGTGGGGTGATCTACGGCTTTTGTACCCTCAATGGCGAGCCCGCACCGGACAAAAGCCTGAAGGACCAAAGCCTGCTGGATCGCCAAGGCAATGCTTTCCCGATCATCGCGATTGAATTTGTCGCCTCTGGTGTCATGGACACCCTGATGCTGCCTTACACGATCTACCGCCAGAACAAGGACGGCAGCATCGAGATCTTCCGCTAGCCCCTCTCGGCGCTTGCCGCTAACAGCTTCCCTCTGCTTTTAAGCTATAATCCCGCCCTTTAGCTGTTTCTCGCCCAGGCGAGAGGCACACTTTTTTCAGGCGCGATGCGCCTGCATGCAGACTAAAAGAGGCTAGACCCCAGTGGCATTGACGATTCTTGGCCTGTCCGGCGCCCTTAGCCATGATCCTTCCGCAGCCCTGTATATCGACGGCAAGCTGATTGCGGCCGCCGAAGAAGAGCGCTTCGTACGCGACAAACATGCAAAGAACCGCATGCCCTACGAGTCGGCGAAGTTCTGCCTGGAGCAGGCTGGCATCAAGCCTTCGGACGTTGACGTGGTGGCGATCCCGTTCGCCCCGATCAGCCTGTTCGGCGAGGCGCGCTGGCACTACGCCAAGCGTTACTGGTACGCCCCGGACCGCGCCCTCGACGCGATCTTGATGGGCAACCGTCGTTACAAACGCTATCGCAACAAGATCGTCTGGTGCCTGGAGCAACTGGGCTTCGATCCTAAGAAAATCAAGATCGAACCGGTTGAACACCACCTGGCTCACGCTTCCAGCGCCTACCACTGCTCGGGCTTCCAGGAAAAAACCGCGATCCTGGGCATCGATGGCAAGGGCGAGTACGCCACCACCTTCTTCGGCTACGGCGAAAACGGCAAGATCCACAAGATCAAGGAATTCTACGATCCGGACTCCCTCGGCGGCCTGTACGGCGCAATCACCGAGTTCCTCGGTTTCGAGATGCTCGACGGTGAGTTCAAGGTCATGGGCATGGCGCCGTACGGCGATGCCAGCAAGTACGATTTCTCGCGCCTGGCCTCCTTTGAAAACGGCGAGCTGGTGATCAACACCGACTACGCCAATGTCATCGGCCTGCGCCGCTACAAAGAGAAGGGCAAGGGTTTCTACTTCTCGCCGAAACTGATCGAGTGGCTGGGGCCGAAACGCGAAGGCGACATCGCCGACGAGCCGTACATCCACTACGCGGCCAGCATGCAGGCGCTGTTCGAGAAACTGGCCTTGCAGATGATCGACCACTACCTGGGCGACATCCTCAAGGACACCGGCAAGCTGGCCTTCGCCGGCGGCTGTGCGCTGAACGTCAAGCTGAACCAGAAGATCATTGCCCGTGACGACGTCAAAGAGCTGTTCGTACAGCCGGCTTCCGGCGATGCCGGCACCGCCGTCGGTGCGGCGGCCTACGTGTCCCATGCTCGTGGTGTACCGGTCGAGAAGATGGAACACGTCTACCTCGGCCCGTCCTACAGCAACGAAGACGTGATTGCCGCGTGCGCCAAGCACGAGAGCAAGCCGAACTGGCGCAAGATCGAGAACATGCCTAAGCGCATTGCCAAGATCATGGTCGACGGCAATCCGGTAGCCTGGTTCCAGGGCCGCATGGAGTTTGGCCCGCGTGCGTTGGGCGGTCGTTCGATCATCGGTTGCCCAAGTGCAACCGGCGTGGCGGATCGCATCAACCACCAGATCAAGTTCCGCGAGCGCTGGAGGCCTTTCTGCCCGTCGATGCTCGACACCGTGGCCCCACAGATGATCAAGGTCGATCACCCGGCGCCGTTCATGACCTTCACTTTTGAAGTCGCCGAAGAGTGGAAGACCCGTGTACCGGAAGTGGTGCACGAAGACGGTACTTCCCGTGCCCAGGTGCTCAAGCGCGAATACAACCCGCGCTACTACGACATGATGAAAGAGCTGGAAGTGCTGACCGGTAACGGCGTGTCCCTGAACACCTCGCTCAACCGTCGTGGCGAAGCGATGATCTGCTCGCCGACCGACGCGCTGAACATGTTCTTCGGCTCGGACCTGCAGTACCTGATCATGGAAGACATCCTGGTGGTCAAGGACGGCGTGGACCCTTATGACGCCGTGGTTTAAATGCTGAACCGCTTCCAGGGCTGGCGTGAACGTGGCTGGGCGCCTGTCGAGGCCGAGGTTTACGCCCAGGCCTGGCAGCGTTACGGCGGCAGCGTGGCGACCCATCCCCAGGTGATCGAGCGGCTGGCCGGCCTGGCGCAGATACCCGTGCGCTACCTGGGCTGGGAGCAAGGTGGTGAGTTCAAGGGGGCGATCGCCACCTGGGGGCGCGACCTGGCGCTGTCCAAGGACGTGCTCAAGCGCAGCGGCAAGAAAGGCCTGTTTGACCTGGGCAACGCCGAGATCATCCTGCCGATTGCCGCCGATGCGCAGGCACCGTTACGGCACCGTGCGCGCTACCTCTCGGCGCTGAACGAGGGGCGCGTGAGCACCCTCAAGCCTCAGGCCGAGCAATTGGCCATGGCGCGTACGCCCGAAGACCTGTCGAAGAAGTTTCGCTATAACCAGCGGCGTGAACTGCGCCTGTTGGAAGAGGCGGGCGGCGTGGTACGGGCGGTCAGTGAGTTTTCCAGCGTAGAACTGGCGGCGATTTATTGCGACCTGTTCCAGCGTCGTTGGGGCTTCCCGGCGGCGGGCGCGGCGCGTCTGGCCGAGGTGCTGGAGTTGCTCAAGGAATTCCTGTTCGGCTCGGTGCTGTTTCTGAACGACGCGCCGATTGCAGTGCAATTGGTGTATCAGGTGCAGTCCAACGAGTGGTACAGCGCCGAGTATGTCAACGGCGGCGTCGACCCTGAAACCCGTGCATTCAGCCCTGGCAGTGTGCTGAGTTTCCTCAATACCCAAAGTGCCTGGGAACAGGCGCGGGCGGCGAACAAGTCACTGCGCTTCTCCTTCGGGCGTTCCGACCGTGAATACAAGGAGCGCTGGTGCAACCCGGTGCCGGTGTTCAGCGTATGAGCCGCAAACAGCAACTGCTCAAGCGCCATCGGCGTAACAAACGTATTGCGCTGCTGATCGGCGTGCTGGTGTTGGTCGCGACCGGCGTACTGGTTGCCTGGTGGTTGCCGCTGATCCTTGCGGTGCTGTTGTGGGCCGCCCATGAGGCCTGGTTTGCCGATCACCTGTTTTACTCGCCCAAAGACAGCTATGAGTACGCGTTCCCGGCCGGCAGCGAACAACCCGGCTTGCGCCTGGAGGCGGGCCGACTGTTGCTGGATGCGCCGTTGGCGGCGGAGGAAACCCTGATCGTCGGCATTGAGTTGAAAAGTACCTGGCTGGGGCGTTTCTTCGACCCTGCGGTAGACCTGTTGGGCCTGGCAAGCCCGGACCGGCAAACCTTCGAACGCGGCGTCGCTGGGCGGCGTTATCTGAACCTGACCGGCGCCGCCGAAGACTTGGCGGCGGGCAAGCTCCACTTGCGCGGGCGTTTTTGCCGGATCAAGGGGCAGCCGACGCTGTGGCGCTTTCGCCAGCCCGACTATCGCCAGCAACGTGTGATGGTGATCGCGCCCCATGCCGACGATGCCGAGCTGGCTGCGTTCAGCCTTTACAGCCAGGCGACTGAAAGCTGGATCGTCACGCTGACCGCCGGTGAAATCGAAGCCGAGCATTATCAGCACATGGGCCTGCCCAAGGCTGAAGCTGCGCGCCTCAAGGGCCGTTTGCGCGCCTGGGACAGCGTCGCCGTGCCCCGCTGGGCGGGCGTGCCCGAGGCGCAGTGCGTGCAATTGGGCTACTTTTGCATGCAGTTGCAAGCCATGCAGGTCGCGCCGGATCAGCCTCAAGCCTCGCGCGAAGCCGATTTGGCCGATACGCGACTGTTTCGCCAGTTCAATGGTTTTGCCCTGCCTGGCGATGCTGATGGCGCGCCGACTTGGCACAACCTGATCGCCGATCTGCGGGCGCTGCTGCTCAAGGCGCGGCCCCAGGTCATCGTGTTGCCCACGCCGTTGCTGGACCCCCACGCCGACCATATCTGCGCCCATGCGGCAGTGCTGGAAGCCTTGCAGGGCCTGGCGTGGCAGCCCGACACATTGCTCGGCTACGCCAATCACCTGCATGATAACGACCGTTGGCCCATGGGCGATTCCGGCGCTGGCGTAGCATTGCCGCCGCGTTTCGATGGCGCTGTGGAGCTGGTGCCGTGCAGTTTCGCCCTCGCCTTGAGCCAGCAGCAGGACAAGGCCATGGCCCTGGGCATGATGCACGACCTGCAGCCGCCAGCGCCGTTCAAGCGTCGAGTGCGTAGGTGGTTGCAGCAACTGCTGGCGGGCCGTAGTCCATCGCCCTATGGCGAGAACGAATTCTTTCGCAAGGCCGTGCGCCGCCACGAGCTGTTGTGGGTCCTGAAGCAGGACTGAGAGCCGATTGAAGGCGGGCCGTTATGCGCCTGCCGCCCTTTTTACCGGGCTGCGTGCCCGTAGCCAGATCGCTGCATGGAGAGTTATGAAGCCTCGTTTCAAGGTTTTGCAGTTACAGCCGGACTACAACGTCAAGACCCATGACTTCGCGGACTTGGGTGAGCAAATCGTCAAATCCCTGCCGGCTGAGCGTTTCGAGGTGACCTCCGGATTTCTCAGTGGGCGCCCGCTGCCCGGCCAGCCCCTGAGCGTGGCCGAGCACTCCCACTATTTCGAGCTGCCGGAGAAGTCTCTCAAGGGTATTCGCTTTGGCGCCATGTGGCAGATCTACAAATACTGCCGTGAGCAGAAGTTCGACGTGGTCATCTGTAACCGGTTCAAGTCGGTGAACATGATGCTGTCGCTCAACCGCTGGTTGAAGATCCCGCTGTGCATCGGCATCTCCCACGGCTTTGGCGAGTACGCCCGTGGTTACCGTCGACGTCAGACCCAGCGCTGGGTCAGCCCGGCGTGGCGCTTTGTCGGTGTGTCCGAAGCGGTCAAGGACTACCTGGTAGACCTCAACTGCGGCTTCACCCGTGAGAACACCACCTACGTCACCAACGCGATCGACATTCCCCAGGCAGAGGCTTTGCAGCTGTCCCGTGAAGACGCACGCAAGGCCTTGGGCCTGCCCATGGATGCACGGATGATTGGTGCCCTGGGCCGCCTCGTGCCGATCAAGGGTCATACCCATCTGCTGCAAGCCTTCGCCACGCTCAAGGACAAATACCCTGAGGCGCAGGTGGGCATCATTGGTTCCGGCCGTGCCGAAGCCGACCTGCGCGCCGACATCGAGCGCCTGGGCCTGACCGGCCGTGCGCACTTGCTGGGTTTTCGCGAAGACGGCATGAAGTACGTGCGTGGCTTCGATATCTGGACCATGCCGTCGCTGTTCGAAGGTCTGGGCCTGGCCTTGCTGGAAGGCATGAGCGGCCATCTGCCGGTGATTGCCTCCAACGGCCCGGCGATGCTGCCGCTGGTGCAGGGCGCGGGCGGCTTGTCCCACGACCCGGGCAATGTCGAACAACTGGCTGCGGCCCTGGATACTTACCTGGCCTTGAGCGATGAACAATTGCGCGCCAAGGGGGAGGAGGTGTTCCGCTATCTGGAGGCCAACCACACCCTCGACGAGTTCAAGCACAAGTACCTGACCCTGATTGAAACCGGTTTGCGTGAAGTAGGTAGAGCATGAATCAGCCACAACCCCTGGTCTCGGTGATCATCGCTTCCTACAACCATGGCCAGTACATCGAGCAAAGTATTCTTAGTGTGCTGGGGCAGACCTACCCCAATATCGAGCTGTTGGTGGTCGACGACGGCTCCAAGGATGACAGCGTCGAACGCATCCAGCGCTTGCAGGCCGAGCACGGCTTTGATTTCCAGGTGCAGCAGAATCAAGGGCTCAGCGCCACCTTGAACGGTGCGATTGCTCGCGCCAAGGGCAGCCTGATCGCACCGTTCGGCTCGGATGACATCATGTTGCCGGACCGTATTGCCACCCAGGTGGCGTATATGGACGGCAAGCCGAAGGTGGGCATGTGTGCTGGCAATATCGAGCTGATCGACGGGGATGGCAACCTGCACCCAGAGAAGAAACAGCGTCGCGACGTGCCGTTTCGCTGTCTGGATTTCGACGACCTGTTCCTGGACCGCAAACCGTTTCCACCGGCGCCGACCATGCTGATACGTCGCGAAGTGCTGGAGGAGGTCGGTGGTTTCGACCCACAGATTCCCCTGGAAGACTTGCTGATCCAACTGAAGATCACGGCGGCGGGCTATACCATCGACGCCCTTGACGTGGTGATGGCCAAGTATCGCCAGCACGCTAACAACACGTACAAGAACCACCGCTACATGATCCAGAACATCCTCAAGACCTACGCGAAGTTCAGCGAGCACCCGGCCTATGACGCGGTTCGCTACAACTTCCTGAACTCGATGTTCCTCAAGACCGCCGACCGCGACCGCCCGTTGGCGCGGGAGATTCTCAAGCAGATCCCTTTGAAGTTCTGGGGGCGCAAGACCTTGCGGGGGCTGGTGCGGTTGTATCTGGCGCCGCTCAAGAAGAGCTGAACCGGCACCGCACCCTGTAGGAGCGAGCAAGCTCGCTCCTACAGGTGTTTACAGGCTTTGGACCTGCTCGCGGATTTTCGCAGTGGCGGTTGGGCTTGCCACCGAGGCGTAACCTTTGAGCAGTTGTTCGAAGTGCGTTTCGAACAGCCAGCTGCGGTCCTGCGGATAACGCTGCATGTGGCGCAGGTTACGTTGGCGCAGAGCGTGACGCAGTGAAGACGGGTAGATGCGCAGGTCAGCCACGTCGATCAGGGCAAACTCACCGTCGTCCATCAACAACACGTTACCCAGGTGCAGCGAGCGGAAGTACACGCCGCGCTCGTGCAGTTGCGCCATGAACCGGCCAAAGCGCTCCACCAGTGACTCACGCAGACTGCTGTCCAGGCTTTGCAGCGCTTGGCGCAACGTCAGGCCGGGCAGTGGTGTGTAGGTCACGGCGCTGCTGGCATCGCTGAGGCGATAGAGCCCAAGGATGTGCGGCGTGGGAATGCCCAGGGTGCGCAGTTGCTCGCTGTTGCTGGCAAAGCGCTCGGAGTACGGGTTGAAACTGCCGGAGGTGTACCAGCGGCGTGGGCGGAACAGTTTGAGGAAACTGCCGTCCTCCAGGCGCAGGACTTTGGGCCCCAGGCCATCGGCTTCAATCACGTGGGCGTTGCTGCACAGCTGTTCAAACGCCGCGGGCTTGAGGTTCTGCACCTTCATGCGCAGCAGGCTGCGGTGGCGTTGGGCGAGGCTCAGGCCAGTGATAATTGCCAGGGGAATCCACAGCAGGAACCAGTGTTCCTTGGGGCGCGACAATATGCCGCCGCCTTCGGTCAGGCCTGCGCCGATGCCGTAAGCCAGCAGCGACGATGCCAGAATGAACAGCGGCTGTGCACGTTGCTGCAGGCCTTTATACAAGCCCCAGCCGAGCATGAAGGCCCACGGGATGAAACCGATGATGCCGACGTAATAGAGCACGCCGAGTGCGAAGCTGTGGGGTTCGCGCAGTTGATAGCCTTCTGCCAGGGTCAGGTACAGCTCGGAGTCGTAGCTATGTCCGATCCAGGGGTGCTCGGCGATAAGCTGCAATGAAATACTCCACAGCTCGAGCCGAAATGAGGTGCCCCGCTCGGTGATCAATTCAGGGTAAAACAGTAGTAGCGCGACAGCTCCTAGGAACATCCCACTGAGTAGCAATGCCGCACGGCGGTTACGGCTGACAAAACTCATCCAAAGTATGGCCAGCGTCAGCGCCACCAGCGGCGTGCGTGAGCCGGTCGCCAGCACCGCAGCGGTCATGATCGCCAGGGACGGTACGCTGAACCACAGCACGTTGAGACGCTGGGTGGTCATGCAGACGTATAGCCAGTACACCGTGAAAAAGCCAAACAGGTGCGAGCTGAGCAGCGGGTTGTCGAGGGCGCCCAGACCACCGATCATGCGCATGCCAGGTTGATAGCCCTTGGCGAACGCCACCAGATTACCCAGGCTCACCACCAGCGCAATCACCGCAGCGCTGAAGAAGATCGGTTTGAACAATTCGTTGCGGTAATGCAGCAACAGCCCGCAGCCACCAAACAGCATGAAGGTATTCAGCGGTCGCTTGAACAGGTCGGTATCGGAACTGGGCGCGGGGCTCCAGAGCAGACTGGTCAACGCCCAGGCGGAGAACGCCAGGAACGCGATCGCCAGGGGTTCGCGCAGCAGGTCCTTGAACTCCCGAGGACGCATGCACAACAGAAACAAGGTCGGTACGCTGAACAGGATGTAGACAATTCGGTGCAGTACATTGCGATTGCCGACAAAGAACAGTGCACTCAGGAGCAGCAACAAGCCAACAGGCAAAATCCATAGGACCAGGAAGTCGAAAACGCGATTTGAGCCATAGGTAAGGCGCTTGGAGTGCATACAGTAAAGCCATTCCAGAAAGAGAAAGCCGACCATCTTAAGCTAGTGGCTAAGTAATGTCGCCGGTAGGATCCAACCGGGCCGCGGCTTACGCCGGGTGCAAGTACAACAGAGAAGCTGTGCTAAAGTCAGCCTCCTTTTTCAAAACGCCGCGTGATATGACCGACTCCAGTCCGAGCGCAAGCCCTTCGAGCTTGAAAATATACTTCCGCCTGCTCAGTTACGTTAAGCCCTATATGGGCTTGTTCGCGTTGAGTATCCTTGGATTTCTGATTTTCGCGTCGACCCAACCGATGCTGGGTTACATCCTCAAGTACTTTGTCGACGGTCTTTCCAATCCGGAAGCTGTGCTGTTCCCGACCGTGCCCTTTTTGCGCGACCTGCAATTGCTGCAGGCGGTGCCGCTGCTGATTATCCTGATCGCGGCCTGGCAGGGCCTGGGTTCATTCCTGGGCAACTACCTGTTGGCCAAGGTCTCCCTGGGTTTGGTCCACGACCTGCGGGTGCAACTGTTCAACAACCTGCTGACGCTGCCCAACCGTTACTTCGATAACCACAACTCCGGGCACCTTATTTCCCGCATTACCTTCAACGTGACCATGGTCACGGGTGCCGCGACCGATGCCATCAAGGTGGTGATTCGCGAAGGCATGACGGTGATCTTCCTGTTCGCTTCCTTGCTGTACATGAACTGGCGCCTCACCTTGGTAATGATCGCGATCCTGCCGTTGATTGCCGTGATGGTCAGTACCGCCAGCAAGAAATTTCGCAAGCAGAGCAAGAAGATCCAGGTGGCCATGGGCGACGTGACCCACGTGGCCTCGGAGACCATCCAGGGCTACCGCGTGGTGCGCAGCTTCGGCGGCGAAGTCTACGAACAGAAGCGCTTTTTCAAGGCCAGCCAGAGCAACACCAACAAGCAACTGCGCATGACCCGCACCGGGGCGATCTACACCCCGGCGCTGCAATTGGTGATCTACTCCGCCATGGCCGTGCTGATGTTCCTGGTGCTGTACCTGCGTGGCGACGCCTCGGCGGGTGACATGGTGGCCTACATCACCCTGGCGGGCTTGCTGCCCAAGCCGATCCGCCAACTTTCGGAAGTCAGCTCGACCATCCAGAAAGGCGTGGCGGGCGCCGAAAGCATCTTCGAACAACTGGACGAAGACGTTGAGGTCGACCACGGCACTCTCGAACGCGACAAGGTCAGCGGTCGTCTGGAAGTGCGTCACCTGAACTTCACCTACCCTGGCACCGATCGCCATGTGCTCAAGGACATCAGCTTCACCGCCGAGCCTGGGCAGATGATTGCGCTGGTGGGGCGTTCGGGCAGTGGCAAGTCGACCCTGGCCAGCCTGATCCCGCGCTTCTACCACCATGAAAGCGGTGAAATTCTGCTCGATGGCATCGAGATCGAAGACTACAAGCTGCTCAACCTGCGCAAGCATATTGCCCAGGTCACCCAGCATGTGACCCTGTTCAGCGACACCGTGACCAACAACATTGCCTATGGCGACCTGGCCGGTGCGCCTCGCGCCGACGTCGAAGCGGCGGCGGCGGATGCCAATGCCAAGGACTTCATCGATCAGTTGCCCAAGGGCTTTGATACTCAGGTGGGTGAGAACGGTGTGCTGTTGTCCGGCGGCCAGCGCCAGCGTTTGGCGATTGCCCGTGCATTGCTTAAGAACGCGCCGTTGCTGATCCTCGACGAGGCCACCTCGGCACTGGACACCGAGTCCGAGCGGCACATCCAGGCGGCACTGGATAAGGTCATGCAAGGCCGCACGACCCTGGTGATTGCGCACCGTTTGTCCACCATCGAGAAGGCTGATCTGATCTTGGTGATGGACGACGGGCGGATTGTCGAACGTGGTACCCATGGCGAGTTGTTGGCGCAGAACGGCTATTACGCCCGCCTGCATGCCATGGGCCTGGATGCACCGGTGCAGGCTGATATCACCTGATCCACCCGGCATCACGGGGTAAATGAAATGTAGGAGCGAGCTTGCTCGCTCCTACAGAGAGCAAATCCCCTCCCACATTTGCCCTGCGGCGGTCGCAAGCCATCGCAAACCCTGTGCTAATATCGCGCCCCTGTTCATTTTGTATGTGGGTTGCTCCATGAAGTTGTCCATGCCGCGATTCAATCAAGCCGCTGTCTTGGTGGTCGGCGATGTCATGCTCGACCGTTACTGGCATGGTGGTACCTCACGGATTTCCCCTGAGGCTCCGGTACCGGTCGTCAAGGTCGAGCAAATCGAAGACCGCCCAGGTGGCGCTGCCAACGTCGCGCTCAATATTGCCGCCCTCGGCGCCCCGGCCTCCCTGGTGGGGGTGACCGGCGACGACGAAGCGGCCGAAAGCCTGGCCAACAGCCTGCAGGGCGCCGGCGTGCGTGCGTTGTTTCAGCGCATCGCCTATCAGCCGACCATCGTCAAGCTGCGGGTCATGAGCCGTCATCAGCAGTTGCTGCGTATCGATTTTGAAGAACCCTTCGCCACCGACGCCCTGGCCCTTGGCGACCAGGTCGAGGCACTGCTCGAAGGTATCAAGGTGCTGGTGTTGTCCGACTACGGCAAAGGCGCCTTGCAGAATCACCAGGTGTTGATCCAGGCCGCCAAGGCCCGCAACATTCCGGTGCTGGCCGATCCCAAGGGCAAGGACTTTTCGGTTTACCGAGGCGCCAGCCTGCTCACGCCCAACCTCAGTGAGTTCGAGACCATCGTCGGCGGTTGCGCTGATGAGCACGAACTGGTGAGCAAGGGCGCGGCGCTGATGGCCGATCTCGACTTGGGCGCCTTGCTGGTGACCCGTGGCGAGCACGGCATGACCCTGCTGCGTCCGGGCCATCCGGCGATGCACCTGCCAGCGCGTGCCCGTGAAGTGTTCGACGTCACCGGCGCCGGTGATACCGTGATTTCTACCCTGGCAGCCTCCATTGCTGCCGGTGAAGAACTGCCCCACGCCGTGGCCCTGGCCAACCTGGCGGCGGGCATTGTGGTGGGCAAGCTGGGTACCGCCGCCATCAGCGCACCGGAGTTGCGCCGTGCGATTCAGCGCTCGGAAGGCTCGGAGCGCGGTGTGCTAGGCCTGGAGCAATTGCTGCTGGCGATTGACGATGCCCGGGCTCACAACGAAAGCATTGTGTTCACCAACGGTTGCTTTGACATCCTGCACGCCGGGCATGTGACGTACCTGGAGCAGGCGAGTGCCCAAGGCGACCGTTTGATCGTCGCGGTCAACGATGACGCGTCGGTCAGCCGCTTGAAAGGCCCTGGCCGCCCGATCAACAGTGTTGACCGGCGCATGGCGGTACTCGCGGGCCTGGGTGCGGTGGACTGGGTGATCAGCTTCTCTGAAGGCACGCCGGAAAATCTGTTGGCCCAGGTCAAGCCCGACGTGCTGGTCAAGGGCGGTGACTACAGCGTCGACCAAGTGGTCGGTGCGGACATCGTCAGTGCCTACGGTGGCACGGTCAAAGTGCTGGGGTTGGTTGAAAACAGCTCCACCACCGCGATTGTCGAGAAGATCCGCAACAACGAGTGATACCCCGTGGGGCGAGCCTGCTCGCCCCTAGCTTTTCTTCGGCACGATCTTGCGCAGCATCTGCCGCGCCTTGCCGGTCAAGCGCTTGAGCTTGGAGTCTTTTTCCGGCTCTGCCAGGCCCTGCTGCCTGAGCCAGTCCTTCCAGCGAATGCGCTCATCGCGCACCAGCCAGCCTTCTTGCTGGGCAAAACTTTCCGCCAGATACAGGCCGCGCGTGCTGGCCGGGTACAGCTGATCCTTCTTGACGGTATACAACTCTGCAAGCGGCTCGCCGTCTTTGAGCGGCATCAAGTACAGGTCCGGACGCTGACGATCCAGGCGTGCCACCAGTTGGTCGCCCTCCAAACGCTCATCCACATGAAACAAACTGAGGGACTTGGCCTCCTTCGGCACTTCCAGGCGCAGGTCATAAATCAATTGCAGCGAGGCGGTCGGCAGGTGCACGTAGGCCCGTGGGCGCTCGATCAGTTGCATGGTGGCGCAGCGTACCGGGCGTGCGGCGCCGGACAAGGGGCTGAGCCGAAACGGTAGGGCTTCGCGGTAATGCAGGGCGGCGGAGTAGGGCGCCGGCAGCCAGGTGTCGTTGAAGCGCCCGCCGAGCCAGCCTTCGGGTGTTTCGAGCAGGCACTCTTCGGCAATTTCCTGGATGGCGGTGTGCAGCGGCAGGTTCAGTTCATGGGCCGGGACGTAGCCGGAGATCAGCTTGAGCACCACGTCGCCACGGTCCTGGCGGCGTTGGCGCACCAGCACCCAGTAGTCCTTGTTTTGCCAGTGCAGGGTCAGGCGTACCGAGACGCCGAGGTTCGCCAGTTCCAGGGCGAAGCGTTCGGCATCTGGTACCTCGACCGGCTTGCGCCGTTGCAGGGTCTGGGCGAAGTTGAGCGGCATGCCGACGCTCTGGTAGCTCAGGCCTTCGGGGGTGGCTTCGACGTGCAGCGGCAGTGTCTTGAAGTTGCTGGGGTTCTTTCTTATGAGCGTACGCGGCATGTCGGCTCCTTCTTGCGACGGGGTCGGCCGCGTGGGCGGCATCAGAGTTGACGAATGACCCGGGCAGCAGTTGCTACGTTATGGGCCAGGTGCAGCGGATTAATGGTCCCGACAATAGCACTGGCGACGCCCGTTTGCGCGAACAACAAGGTGAAACTGGCCTGAATTGGATCCATTCCCGGTTCCAGGCATACGTGGCCGCTGGCCAGCGCCTTTTTCACCAGGATGCCCTTGCCGTGGGCGGCCGCATAGTCGATCACGGCCTTCTCAGCCTGTTCGTTGAGGTTGTAGGTGACCATCGCGCAGTCGCCCTGTTCCAGCGCTTTCACGCCGCCCTCGACGGTTTTGCCGGAGAAGCCGAAACCGCGAATCTTGCCGTCTTTCTTCAACTGCGCCAGGGTCTGGTAAACCTCGCAATCGTTGAGGATATGCAAGTCGTTGCCGTCGGAGTGCACCAGCACCAGGTCGATAAAATCCGTTTCAAGTCGTTTCAGGCTGCGTTCGATCGACATCCGCGTATGGGCCGCGCTGAAATCGTGATGGGACACGCCATTGGCAAACTCTTCGCCAACCTTGCTGACGATGACCCAGTCCTTGCGCTGGTCACGCAGCAGCGGCCCCAGGCGCTCTTCGCTCATGCCATAGGCCGGTGCGGTGTCGATCAGGTTGATGCCCAGTTCGCGGGCCTGGCGCAACAGCATGCGGGCCTCGTCGTCGCCAGGGATCTGAAAGCCGTTGGGGTATTTCACCCCTTGGTCGCGGCCCAACTTGACGGTGCCCAGGCCCAGGGGCGACACCAGCAGGCCGGTGCTGCCCAGGGGGCGATGCAGGTCGTGCAGGGTTGGCAGGCTCATGGCAACAGGTGCTCCCAGACGGGTTGGCCGATTGCCGGTGCTGGCAGCTCGGGCAGCGGGGTATTGGCGCCTGGGCGGATGCCGTCGCGCTCCAGAGCGTGTAGTACGCGGTCGGCGAAGTCCGGCGCCAGGGCCAGTTTGGTGGGCCAGCCGACCAGCAGGCGGCCGTCTTCGGCAAGGAACGCGTTATCGGGACGGCTCAGCCCCGATTGCAGCGGCTCGGCGCGTTCCACCCGCAGGGTGGCCCACTGGGTCTGGCTCATGTCGATCCAGGGCAGCAGTTGAGCGAGCTCTTTCTGCGCGGTGGCGATCTGTTCTTGCTGCGTACGCGCCACACCGTCAGCCTCGGCGATATCACCGCCCATGTACCACACCCAGTTGCCATCCGCGGCCGGGTGGGTGGTCACGGTAATCCGTGGCTTGGTGCCGCCGCCCAGGCAGTGGGCGTACAGCGGCTTGAGGCCGGGGCCTTTGGCGATGATCATGTGCAGCGGGCGTTTTTGCATGGCCGGCTGGCTATGGCCCAGGGCGGCGAGCAAGTCTGCCGTGCCGCCGCCAGCGCTCAGGACTATGCGCTGGGCGCGGATCTCACGGCCATCGACCTTCAAGCCCACCAGGGTGTCACCCTCCAGCAACGGTTCGATGTGCACACCTGCGAGCAGGCTGTCACCAGCCAGTTGCGCCAAGCGATTGATCAGGCTGGGCACGTCCACCACCAGCTCGGCCAGGCGGTAGACCTTGCCTTTGAAGCGACGGTCTTGCAGCGCCAGGGGCAGTTCGTCGCCCTTGACCTGATCGACGCGGCCACGCACGGCCTTGCTGGCGAAAAAGCTGGTGAGGTTGCCGGCAATCGTCCCGGGCGACCACAAGTAATGTGCCTGGGACAGCACGCGCACACCGGACAGGTCCAGCTCGCCGTTGCCGGCCAGGGCTTCACGCCAGCGGCGCGGCATATCGGCAATGGCTTCGGAGGCGCCGGTGAGGGCGCCATGCAGGGCGTATTTCGCACCGCCGTGGATGATGCCCTGGGACTTCAGGCTTTGCCCGCCGCCCAGGGTGGCGCTTTCCACCAGTACCGTGGAAAACCCCTGGCCGCGCAGGCGCGCATTGAGCCAGAGGCCGGCAACCCCGGCGCCGACAATCAGAACGTCGGTGGAAATAACGGATGGCATCGGCGACCTCAGTGTTCAAGACAAGAGGCGCAGTATACAGGCTGTTGAGTGGCGGTCAGTGTCCGGCGGTTTTCGAGAACAGCTGAATCACCACCACGCCCAGCACAATCAGGCCCATCCCCAGCATCGCCGGCACATCCAACTTCTGCCCGTAGATGAACAGCGCCGCGATGCTGACCATGACGATGCCCATCCCTGCCCATACCGCGTATGCCACGCCGACCGGCACGGTGCGCACCACCAGAGTCAGCATCCAGAACGCCACGCCGTAACCGACGATCACCAGCAACAACGGAATAGGGGTGCTCCAGCCTTTGATGGCTTTCATGGAAACGGTGGCGATCACTTCCGAGCAGATGGCGATGGCCAAGTAGTAGTAGGCGGCATTCATGGGGCAATCCTCGAGGTGATGCGCATTTGATAAGGTCGGCATTCTAGAGGTTCGCCAGATGGGGTAAAGTCATTACCTATCTGGAATTGAGATGGGTTGAGCCATGAGCGTGCAATGGGATCTGGAGCAGATGCGCCTGTTTGTCAGCGTCGCCGAGCAGCGCTCGTTTTCTGCCGTGGCGCGTGGGCAGCGCAAGGCGCAATCGGCGGTCAGCAGTGGCATTGCCCTGCTGGAGGCTGACTTGGGCGTTGTCCTGTTCGAACGTAGCAGCGGCCGGCAACCGCGCCTGACCGAGGCCGGCAGTGTGTTGTTGGAGGAAGCGCGTGAGGTGCTGCGCCAGTGTGAGCGCCTCACGGGCCGGGCGTTGTCGTTGACCCGCGGCGAGGAAGCCTGCCTGCGCCTGGCTCAGGATGAGGCGATGTTGTTCCAGCCTGTGCTCGACAGCCTGGAGGCGCTGGCCGTGCACTACCCGCTGCTGGAGGTGCAGTTGTCCAGCGCGGCCCAGGGCGATGTGGCGCGCAAGCTGGTGGAGCGCAAGGCGGACCTGGGGCTGTTGTTCTATCACGACCAGATTCCCGAAGCCCTGGAGCGAAGGGTGGTGGGCAGCGTGGAAATGGTCACGGTGTGCGGAGTCAATCACCCGTTGGCCAAGGAGCAGTACGTGACGTGCCAACACCTGGCCCAGTTTCGGCAGTTGCTGATGTCGACCCAGACCAGCGTCTACCCCGGCAGCGAGGCGGCCAGCCCCCTGGTGTGGCGCGCCGACAGCTTCTACGTATTGGCCGAATGGCTGATGAGTGGCCTGGGCTGGGCCTGGCTGCCTCGGCATATCGTGCAATACCCGACCTACCAGCAACAGATGGTCGAATTGGCCAGCGAGTGGACCCCGCCCGCCCTGGTGGTGGAATTGGTGTGGCGCCGCGACGAGCACCTTGGGCCTGCCGCGCGCTTCCTGGCCAAACGTTTTGCCGAGTGCTTGCAGGCGATCGACTGAAAAAGCCGATAAACTCCGCCGCCATGAATAGAACTCTCTACAGCTGTCTGTTTTACCTGGCGCTGCCGTTGGTGGCTTTACGCTTGTGGTTGCGTGCGCGCAAAGCGCCGGCCTATGCCAAGCGGGTGGGCGAGCGGTTTTCCTATGGCTTTCCGGTGATGCGGCCCGGCGGGATCTGGGTGCACGCGGTGTCGGTCGGCGAAAGCATTGCCGCCGCCCCGATGGTTCGCGGCTTGTTGGAGCGTTATCCACAGCTGCCGATTACCGTCACCTGCATGACGCCCACCGGTTCCGAGCGGATCCAGGCGTTGTTCGCCAACGAACCCCGCATCCAGCACTGCTATTTGCCGTACGACTTACCGTGCGCCGCCAAGCGTTTTTTGAACCGCGTCCAGCCCACGCTGGCGGTGATCATGGAAACCGAGCTGTGGCCCAACCATATCCACGCCTGTGCCCAGCGCGGTATCCCGGTGGCGCTGGCCAATGCGCGGTTGTCGGCGCGCTCGGCCAAGGGGTACGCGCGATTTGCCAAGCTGACGGCGCCGATGCTGGCAGAAATGAGCCTGTTCGCCGTACAGACCGAGACCGAGGCCGAACGCTTGCGCAGCCTGGGTGCACGTCCTGAAACCGTGGAAGTGACCGGCTCGATCAAGTTCGACCTGAGCATCGACCCGCAGTTGACGGCCCGCGCCGCTGCCCTGCGTGAACAATGGGGCGCCAGCGAGCGTCCGGTCTGGATCGCCGCCAGTACCCACGAAGGTGAAGATGACGTGGTGCTGGCCGCTCATCGCCAGTTGCTGGCGAACTATCCCAATGCACTGCTGATTCTGGTGCCCCGTCATCAGGAGCGCTTTGGCCCTACGTTTGAGCGCTGCGTGCAGCAAGGGTTTGCCACCGTGCGTCGCTCCAGCGGCGAGCCGGTTACCGAGCACACCTCGGTGCTGCTCGGCGACACCATGGGCGAATTGCTGTTTCTTTACGCCCTGGCCGACAGCGCATTCGTCGGCGGCAGCCTGGTGCCGACCGGCGGGCACAACCCGCTGGAACCGGCGGCGCTGGGTAAACCGGTGATCATGGGCCCGCATGTCTTCAATTTCCTCGACATCACCGCGATGATGCGCGACGCCGGGGCGTTGCGAGAGGTGGACGATGCCGATGGGCTGGCCGAAGCGGTGCGACAGTTGTTTGAGTTGCCCCAGGACGCACGCAAGATGGCGCAGGCGGGGCTCAAGGTGATGCAGGCCAATCAGGGCGCGCTCAAGCGTTTACTGGACGGTTTGGACAAACTGATCAAACACTGACAACACCAACCCAATGTGGGAGCTGGCTTGCCTGCGATAGCATCACCTCGGTGTACCTGATGTACCGAGGTGTCTGCATCGCAGGCAAGCCAGCTCCCACATTTTAATAGCCGGGGCGGGCCTTGAGCTGTTCGGCAGCGGCTTTGGCCAGGTCCGGCGGCAGGAAGTCTTTGTCCGGGTTGTAGTCAGCCTTGAGATAGCGCGCCAGATCTTGCAAATCCCCCGGGTTGAGCGTGCCGGCCGCCTGCTTCAAGCGCAGGTTGTCGAGGATGTAATCGTAGCGGCTGTTGTTGTAGTTGCGCACCGACGCGTACAGCTGGCGCTGTGAGTCCAGCACGTCGACGATGTTGCGCGTGCCCACCTGATAGCCGATTTCCGTGGCTTCCACCGCGCTCTGGTTGGAGATGATCGACTGGCGGCGCGCTTGCACCTGCTCCACATCGGTGTTGACTGCACGGTGCAGATTGCGGGTGTTTTCCACCACTTGGCGGCGCAGGCCTTCACGTTGTTGCTCGGTCTGGTCGAGGCGCGAATAGGATTCGCGCACTTGCGAGCTGGTAAGGCCGCCGCTATAGATCGGGATGTTCAAGCGCAGGCCGACGGTGCGTTGCGACACATCGCCACCGTACGGGATGGGCAACTGATTCGGGTTGCTGAAACCCAGGGCGTCGTTGTCGCCTTTTTCGTATTGCGCAACCGCATCGAGGGTCGGCAAGTGGCCGGCCTTGCGCTGCCGAAGGGTTTCTTCGGCGGCGGTTACCGCGTAATTGCTGGCGAGCAGGTTGAGATTCTGGCGCCCGGCGGTTTCGACCCAGGCCTTGGCGTCGTTCGGCGCCGGCGGCAGCACCGGCAGCGTATGAACGATGCCCTGGATCGAATTGTATTGGCGGTTGGTCAGGGTGATCAGCGCTTCGAAAGCGTCGTCCACCTGACGCTGGGCCAGGATGCGGTTGGCCCGGGCAGTGTCGTAGCTGGCCTGGGATTGCAGCACATCGGTCTTGTCCGACAGGCCCACATCGAAGCGTTCGTTGGACTGGTCGAGCTGGCGCTTGAAGGCATTTTCTTCGGCTTTGGTCGACGCCAGGTTGTCCTGGGCACGCAGCACGGCGAAGTAGCTCTCGGCACTTTGCAAAATCAGGTTCTGCTCGGAGGCCGACAGTTGCAGCGAGGCTTGCTCGTTGACCGCTTGGGCGGCTTGCAGCTGGAACCAGCGGTCGGCGCGAAACAGCGGCTGGCTCAGGGTGGCGCGCCAGGAGTGGGCGTCACGGTTGGCCGTGGCGGCCGGTTGATCGATCTGGGTGCGCACGTTATTGCTGTCGGCACCGGCCGACAGATTCGGCAGCAAACCTGCGCGGGCCTGGGGCACCACTTCTTTTTGCGCGCCGTACTGCGCACGGGCAGCGGCCAGGTCGGCGTTGTTGTGCGCCGCTTCCTGATAGACGCTGACCAGGTCGGTATTGGCGGACAAGGGCGCTTCAGCTGCCCAGACCAGTCCGTTGGTCGCACAAGACACGGCAACAGCCAGTGAGAGTTTGCGCAGCATGAGGCGATCCCTAATTTTAATATTACGACTATAATTTAGCGCTCAAGGCTAAGGCTGGCCATTCCTGGCGTCAAGCCTTGAAGCAGTGCCCGAGTGTAGTGGCCGGACCTGCGCACAACAATCCCACGATCGCGCCATTCATCACGCTGAATGCACCGCTATTGGCAATTTGCCCACGCCATGGTCTAGACTGGCCGCGTTCTTGTCGGGGTGCCTTGTTGGAAGGCTGAGATCGGTAATACCGGATCCCGTTGAACCTGATCAGGTTAGCGCCTGCGTAGGGAACAAGATTTCTCGTCACCCGGCGAGTCCTCTTGTGCTTCGTCCGGGATGTTGTTCGACAATCGAACAGCCCTCGTGCGCCAAGCACAGCACTGGTTACAGTGCGTCCGTCCGTCACAGGTTCGCTCCGACAAAAATCCACCGCCTGGATAAGTTGGAGAGCCCGTGATGAGTACAAAACTAAAAAATACCGTGCACCTGAGTGAATCGGCCAAGGTCGACTCCGGCTCCGTGCAGCCGTTTACCCGCTCGCAGAAAATCTACGTGCAGGGCTCCCGCCCGGATATTCGCGTGCCGATGCGCGAGATCAGCCTGGACGTCACGCCCACCGATTTCGGCGGCGAAATCAACGCGCCGGTTACCGTCTACGACACCTCAGGCCCCTACACCGACCCGAATGTGATTATCGACGTGCGCAAAGGCCTGGCCGACGTGCGCTCGCCGTGGATCGAAGTACGCGACGACACCGAGCGCCTGCCCGGTCTCACATCGCACTTCGGCCAGCAGCGCTTGAGCGACGCCGAACTGACTGCCCTGCGTTTTGCCCATGTAAAGAACCCGCGCCGCGCCAAGGCCGGTGCCAACGTCACGCAAATGCATTACGCGCGCAAAGGCATCATCACGGCCGAGATGGAATACGTCGCCATCCGCGAAAACATGAAGCTTGAAGAGGCCCGTGCCAGTGGCTTGCTGGATCAGCAGCACGCCGGCCACAGCTTCGGCGCCAGCGTGCCGAAAATCATCACGCCTGAATTCGTACGCGAAGAAATCGCCCGGGGCCGCGCGATCATCCCGGCCAACATCAACCACACCGAGCTGGAACCGATGATCATCGGCCGTAACTTCCTGGTGAAGATCAACGGCAACATTGGCAACAGCGCCCTGGGTTCGTCCATCGAAGAGGAAGTGGCGAAGCTCACCTGGGGCATTCGCTGGGGCTCGGACACGGTGATGGACCTGTCCACCGGTAAACACATCCACGAAACCCGCGAGTGGATCATCCGCAACTCGCCAGTGCCAATCGGGACCGTGCCGATCTACCAGGCCCTGGAAAAAGTCGGGGGCGCCGCCGAAGACCTGACCTGGGAGCTGTTCCGCGACACCTTGATCGAACAGGCCGAGCAGGGCGTCGACTACTTCACCATCCACGCTGGGGTATTGCTGCGGTATGTGCCGCTGACTGCCAAGCGCGTGACCGGCATCGTCTCCCGTGGTGGTTCGATCATGGCCAAGTGGTGCCTGGCCCACCACAAAGAGAACTTCACCTACACGCATTTCGACGAAATCTGCGAAATCATGAAGGCCTATGACGTCAGCTTCTCCCTTGGCGATGGCTTGCGCCCGGGTTCGATTGCCGATGCCAACGACGCCGCGCAATTCGGCGAACTGGAAACCCTGGGCGAACTGACCAAGACCGCCTGGAAGCACGACGTGCAAACCATGATCGAAGGCCCCGGCCATGTGCCGATGCAGTTGATCAAGGAGAACATGGACAAGCAACTGGAGTGCTGCGACGAGGCGCCGTTCTACACCCTAGGCCCGCTGACCACCGACATTGCGCCCGGCTATGATCACATCACTTCGGGTATCGGCGCGGCAATGATCGGCTGGTTCGGTTGTGCCATGCTCTGCTACGTCACGCCCAAGGAGCACCTGGGCTTGCCGAACAAGGATGACGTGAAGACCGGGATCATTACCTACAAGATCGCGGCCCACGCGGCCGACCTCGCCAAAGGCCACCCCGGCGCGCAGATTCGCGATAACGCCTTGAGCAAGGCGCGCTTCGAGTTCCGCTGGGAAGACCAGTTCAACCTCGGCCTGGACCCGGATACCGCACGTTCATATCACGATGAAACCTTGCCGAAGGATTCGGCCAAGGTCGCGCATTTCTGTTCGATGTGCGGGCCTAAGTTCTGTTCGATGAAAATCACCCAGGAAGTGCGTGAGTACGCGGCCAACCAGCGCATCGATGCGGTGGATGTGGATGTGGCCAAGGGCTTGGCCGAGCAGGCTGAGCGGTTCAAGCAGGAAGGTAGCCAGCTCTACAAGAAGGTCTGATCCATAGGCGGCGGTGCCTGCACCGCCGTCATCGCGGGCAAGCCCGGCTCCCACAGTTGGCCTAAGTGGACACAGATTTTGTGTTCACAGCCGGTCCCCTGTGGGAGTCGGGCTTGCCCGCGATAGCGATCCGACAAACACCCACTCTCCCCTGCAATAACAACCGATCAGCGGCGTGCCGGCATCAGCTCAGGCTTGATCACGCCGGTGAGGCGCGTATAGGGCAGGGTGATTTCGATCAGCCCCTGTGCGTAAGGGGCGATGGTGCTGACGTTGTACTTGAGCACCACGCCGCCGCTGGTCAGGGCCACGTTCGGGGTTTTCTGAAACGGCCAGCTCTTCACGAACTCCGGATCGCGATCCATCTTGGTGCTGATCAACCAGCTGTTGTGGGCAACTTTAGCGGTATTCCAGAACGCCTGCTCCTGGCCGGGCAGCAGCATGTCGGCCAGGGTCAGTTCCTTATGCAGAATCCGTGAATAGTTGATAAACCCGCGGCCTGGCTCGCCGTGGGCGACGCCGGTGTCCAGGTAGCTGGACACTTCAACGATCACCAGTCCGTCATGCTGGTCACGTACCTTGGCTTGCAAGTACATGCCGTGGCGGTCAGGCGACTCACGCAGGAAGGTGTTCCGGTAGGCGGTCAGGCTCGCCGGTACGCTGGCGCCAGGCGTGGCGCGGGTCATTTGCAGCAAACGCTGTTCCACCAGGCTGTCGAGTTGTGGCTCGGTGGGGAAATGCACGGTGTCGATATTCACCAGCGGGCAGGCCGGGCTATCACAGCCGGGCTTGATCTGCTCCGATTTGTCGGTAGTAACGTCCAGCGGCTTGAGATAGGCAGGTTGGAACAGGCTCTGGCAAGCACCCAGGGTCAAGGCAATACAGGCCACGGAGGCGATTTTTAAAAGCGACATGTGTGTCCTTCGTAAATCGATGGAAAGCGAAAAGAGTAGCGCTTGGACTGCCAACGTGGCCGCCAGTTCGCCACTAAACTGATTGCAGTGAGTTTGACGCTCGCCGCCTCTCCCGGCAACCGCAAAGGGGCTGCATCAACGGGCGTCGTCGCGTTAGGATGGCGCCCATTGCACGAGCTTAACGAGGGACACCATGACGGACATCGCGAAGTCGACGCCGAACAAAATCGAGATTGTTCAGCGTGACAATGCCTATAAAGGCTTCTACAAGCTCGATCGCCTGCAACTGCGCCACGAAAAATTCGACGGCGGCATGAGTCGGGTGATCAACCGCGAGGTGTTCGTGCGTCATGACGCCGTATGCGTGCTGCCCTACGACCCGCTGCGCGATGAGGTGGTGCTGATCGAACAGTTCCGCGTCGGCGCCATGGGCCGCGCCGATAACCCCTGGCTGGTGGAGATGGTCGCCGGCCTGATTGACAAGGATGAGCAACCCGAGGAGGTTGCACACCGCGAGGCCGAGGAGGAAGCTGGGCTGACATTCTCCGCGCTGTGGCCGATCACCAAGTATTTCCCATCGCCGGGCGGCAGTACCGAATTTG
The DNA here is from genome assembly GCF_009648855.1 of Pseudomonas sp. CFSAN084952. Classification (NCBI taxonomy): domain Bacteria; kingdom Pseudomonadati; phylum Pseudomonadota; class Gammaproteobacteria; order Pseudomonadales; family Pseudomonadaceae; genus Pseudomonas; species Pseudomonas sp. CFSAN084952. The sequence continues at coordinate 6,030,315 of NZ_CP045767.1, forward strand.
TCCACCTGTACCTGGGCCGTTGCGACAGCTCGGGCGCGGGTGGCGTCCATGGATTGGAAGAAGAAGCAGAAGATATCCGCGTCACCGCCTGGGCATTCGAAGATGCCTTGCAGGCGGTGCGCGACGGCAAGATTTCCAACGCAGCCAGCATTATCGCCCTGCAATGGCTTGCGCTTAATCGCGCGGAAGTGAGGGGGTTATGGCAGTAAAGGCACGGGAACGTTATCGAGTAGACCTGATCGGGCTGCAAGCGGCCTGCGAGGCCAACTATGCGCGGCTGATGCGCCTGCTCCCGGACATGCGCCACGCCCCCCAGGCGCGGCGCATTGCTGTCACCCATGGCGACCAGATGCTCGGCGTGCTGACCCTGGAAGTCATTCTCACCTGCCCGTACACCACCACCCTGCGGGTGCGCCAGGAACACAGCCTGCCGTGGTTGCCGGTGCCGCAACTGGAAGTACAGGTCTACCACGACGCCCGTATGGCCGAAGTGATCAGCGCCGAGCACGCACGACGCTTTCGCAGCATCTATCCTTACCCGAATGTGTTCATGCACCAGCCCGATGAGAAAGCACAGCTCAATGTGTTCCTCGGTGAATGGCTCAGCCACTGCCTGGCCTTGGGCCATGAGTTTGAAGTGGTGCGGTAGAGGTGAACTGCGTCTGCTTCCTTGGGTTTCCTCTTTGTGTCCTGCCCCAGCATAATCGCGCCAAATGTCCATTCCTGTAGTTGCCAGGGAGAGCGCCTTGCCGAGCGTATCCGCCGTGAATCCTGATGCCGTGTTGCTGGTGCAGTTGTCCGACAGCCATCTGTTTGCCGACGCTGACGCCACGCTGCTGGGCATGAACACCCGTGAAAGCCTGCAGCGGGTGGTCGAGCTGGTGCGTGCGCAACAGCCGGCCATCGACCTGATACTGGCGACCGGCGACTTGTCCCAGGACGGCACGCTGGCGTCCTATCAACAGTTTCGCGATTTGACCGCTCCCCTTGGCGCCCCGGCGCGCTGGATTCCCGGCAACCACGACGAACCGCAGGTCATGGCCCAGGCTGCCATGCACAGTGATTTGCTCGAACCGGTGGTGGATATTGGCAACTGGCGTATCACCCTGCTGGATTCGGCGGTACCCGGGTCGGTGCCGGGTTACTTGCAAGACGAGCAACTGCAACGGCTGGCGCAGGCCTTGAGCGAAGCGCCGGACCGCCATCACCTGGTGTGTTTCCACCATCATCCGGTGCCCATCGGCTGTGCATGGATGGAGCCGATTGGCCTGCGCAACCCCGAGGCGCTGTTTGCCGTGCTTGAGCGCTTCCCGCAGACCAAGGCATTGCTTTGGGGCCATGTGCATCAGGAAATCGACGGCAACCGCAACGGTGTGCGACTGCTGGCTTCGCCGTCCACCTGTATCCAGTTTGCGCCAGGGAGTGAGGATTTCCAGGTCAGCGAGCAGGCACCGGGTTATCGCTGGTTGCGCTTGCATGGCGACGGACGGTTGGAAACGGGGGTGGAGCGGGTCAAAGGCTTCGCTTTTACGGTCGATTACGGCAGCAACGGCTATTAAGGCCTGCAAACACTGATCAAAAGGTGGGAGCTGGCTTGCCTGCCATGACGGTGTACCTGGCGCTGACTCGTTGACTCAATCGCCGCCATCGCAGGCAAGCCAGCTCCCACATTGGGTCCGCTTCTGCCTGCATTCCCTGTAAACTGCGCCTCTTTGGCCCCAGCACGGAGAGCCCGGCATGTCCGCTTCGATCCTGTATATCCACGGCTTCAACAGTGCGCCGGCTTCCAATAAGGCCAGCCAGTTGACCACCGTGATGGGCACCCTCGGCCTGTCCGACCAGTTACGCGTACCGGCGCTGCATCACCACCCTCGTCAGGCAATTCTTCAATTGGAGCAAGCGATTGCGCAACTGGGCCGGCCACTGCTGGTCGGCAGCTCACTCGGCGGCTACTATGCAACCCATCTTGCCGAACGCCATGGCCTCAAGGCGTTGCTGGTCAACCCGGCGGTCAGTCCCCATCGGATGTTCGACGGTTACCTGGGCACCCAGAAGAACCTCTACACCGATGAGACCTGGGAGTTGACACAGGACCACGTCACGGCCTTGGCCGAGCTGGAAGTACCGGCGCCCCAGGATGCCGCGCGTTATCAGGTGTGGTTGCAGACCGGGGACGAAACCCTGGATTATCGCCTGGCCCAACAGTATTACCGGGCCTGCGCCTTGCGCATCCAGGCCGGTGGCGACCATGGTTACCAGGGGTTCGCCCAGCAATTGCCGGCACTGTTGTGCTTTGCCGGCATTGGCGCAGATCAGTTTCAATCCTTCGATTTTTCGTCACTGTAGAAAATCGCAGGTCACTTTTTAATCGAACGACTCACGACGAGACCCCATGGCCACTCCCAGCGCTAGCTCTTATAACGCCGACGCCATCGAAGTCCTCTCGGGCCTCGACCCGGTGCGCAAACGCCCCGGCATGTACACCGACACCAGTCGGCCGAACCACCTTGCCCAGGAAGTCATCGACAACAGCGTCGACGAAGCCTTGGCCGGGCACGCCAAGTCGGTGCAAGTCATCCTTCACGCCGACCATTCCCTGGAAGTGTCCGACGACGGTCGTGGCATGCCGGTGGACATTCACCCCGAAGAGGGTGTGCCGGGCGTGGAGCTGATCCTTACCAAGCTGCATGCCGGCGGCAAGTTCTCCAACAAGAACTACCAGTTCTCCGGCGGTTTGCACGGCGTGGGTATTTCCGTGGTCAACGCGCTGTCGACCCTGGTGCGGGTCAAGGTCAAGCGCGATGGCAACGAGTACCAGATGACTTTCGCCGATGGCTACAAAGCCACCGACCTGGAAGTGATCGGCACCGTGGGCAAGCGCAACACCGGCACCAGCGTGTACTTTGCGCCGGACCCCAAGTATTTCGATTCGCCCAAATTCTCCATCAGCCGCCTCAAGCACGTGCTCAAGGCCAAGGCCGTGCTGTGCCCGGGGCTGCTGGTCAGCTTTGAAGACAAAGGCACCGGCGAGAAGGTCGAATGGCACTACGAAGACGGCCTGCGTTCCTACCTGGAAGACTCGGTCAGCGACTTCGAACGCCTGCCAAACGAGCCGTTCTGCGGCAGCCTGTCGGGTAATAAAGAAGCGGTGGACTGGGCGCTGCTGTGGTTGCCCGAAGGTGGCGACAGCGTGCAGGAAAGCTACGTCAACCTGATCCCCACGGCCCAGGGCGGCACCCACGTCAACGGTTTGCGCCAAGGCTTGCTGGATGCCATGCGTGAGTTCTGCGAATACCGCAGCCTGTTGCCGCGCGGCGTCAAACTGGCGCCGGAAGACGTGTGGGAGCGCATCGCGTTCGTGCTGTCGATGAAGATGCAGGAACCGCAATTCTCCGGGCAGACCAAGGAGCGCCTGTCGTCCCGCGAGGCAGCGGCGTTTGTCTCTGGCGTGGTCAAGGACGCCTTCAGCCTGTGGCTCAACGAGCATCCGGAACTGGGCCTGGCCCTGGCGGAGCTGGCGATCAACAACGCCGGCCGGCGCTTGAAGGCGAGCAAAAAGGTCGAGCGCAAGCGCATCACCCAGGGCCCGGCACTGCCGGGCAAACTGGCCGATTGCGCCGGGCAAGACCCGATGCGTTCCGAGCTGTTCCTGGTGGAAGGTGACTCCGCCGGCGGTTCCGCCAAGCAAGCGCGGGACAAGGAGTTCCAGGCGATCCTGCCGTTGCGCGGCAAGATCCTCAACACCTGGGAAGTCGATGGCAGCGAAGTGCTCGCCAGCCAGGAAGTGCATAACATCGCGGTCGCCATCGGCGTCGATCCGGGCGCGGCAGACATGAGCCAGTTGCGCTACGGCAAGATCTGCATCCTCGCCGACGCCGACTCTGACGGCCTGCACATTGCTACCTTGCTGTGCGCGTTGTTCGTCCAGCATTTCCGCCCGTTGGTGGATGCCGGTCACGTCTACGTCGCCATGCCGCCGCTGTACCGCATCGACCTGGGCAAGGAGATTTTCTACGCCCTGGACGAAGCCGAGCGCGATGGCATCCTTGACCGCCTGGTGGCCGAGAAGAAACGCGGCAAGCCACAGGTCACGCGATTCAAGGGCCTGGGTGAAATGAACCCGCCGCAACTGCGCGAAACCACCATGGACCCGAACACCCGGCGCCTGGTGCAGTTGACCCTGGAAGACTTCGCCGCCACCTCGGAAATGATGGACATGCTGCTGGCGAAGAAACGCGCTGGCGACCGCAAGACCTGGCTTGAATCCAAAGGCAACCTGGCCGAGGTTCTGGGCTGATGCGCACAGGCGTCGCCCTGGCGATCCTGATGTTGAGCGGGCTGGCGGTCACCCAGGTGGCCGCAGCCAGCGTGGCAGAGCTCAAACTGGTCTCGGAACACCCGGTTGACGGCATGCGCGGTGGGAACCTGTCGGGCCTGGCGTTGTGTGGCAACGAGCTGTGGACGGTTTCGGACCGCGATGACGACCAGATCTACCGCCTGGATACCCGTGCGCCGACCTGGAGCGCGCAAGCGCTGACGATCGACGTGCCGCCCGTGCCCGAGTCCGGCCTGCCTTGGGGCTTGCGTTCGCGCACCAAGGCAGCTTCGTTCATACGTGGTGGTGACCTGGACTTTGAAGGCATCAGTTGTGATGCCGCAGGCAACCGCTACATTGTCAGCGAAGCCCATGCCGCGGTGTTGCAGGTACCCGCAACGGGCGCACCCGAGTGGTTGAAAATCGCGCCGGGCATGGTGCGTGAAGCCAGGGCCAGTGGCATGTTGCTGCACTTTAATGCCTTGTTCGAAGGCCTGGCGGTAAACCCTGAAGGCAATCAGATCTGGCTGGCTGCCGAGCGCGAACGCCGTGGCCTGGTCTCGATCAAGCGTGGGCAGAGCGTATGGGATTGCGATGGCCGTTGTGTATTGTTGAGCGAGGCCGGCCAGGAAGTGCAACCGGCGCAGTTCCCCAACGCCAAGGCCGTGTCCAAGGACTTTGCTGACCTGTCGCTGTTCAACGGCAAGCTGTTTACCCTGGAGCGCAATGCGTTCCAGATCTGCCGGCGCGACCCGCTCACGGCCAAGGTTGAGCTGTGCTGGTCGTTTGCCGACGAAGCCCTGACGCCGCAGCGACGTTACCCACAGTCGTATGGCCTGGCTGAAGCCCTGTTGGTGGATGCCGACGGTGCCTGGGTCGGGATCGACAACAATTTCGGCCCGCGTGCCGATGGTGAAAAGCGTCCGATGGTCTATCGTTTTGCCGCTCCGGATGGTGGCTGGAGTGCCCAGCCATGAGTCGAGATTTTTTTGAATTGAATCAGCGCAGTGGCAGTTCCGCTGCGCCTTACCCCATGATGAGGCCCGCATGAGTGACATCCTCGCAGACAGCTTAGATGGCGTAGAACGCCGGTCGCTGGCTGAATTCACCGAAAATGCCTACCTCAACTACTCCATGTACGTGATCATGGACCGTGCCTTGCCGCATATCGGCGACGGCCTGAAGCCCGTGCAACGGCGCATCATCTACGCCATGAGTGAGTTGGGCCTGGACGCCGATTCCAAGCACAAGAAATCGGCGCGTACCGTCGGTGACGTGCTGGGTAAATTCCACCCCCACGGTGATTCGGCGTGCTATGAAGCCATGGTGCTGATGGCCCAGCCGTTCAGCTACCGCTATACCCTGGTGGACGGCCAGGGTAACTGGGGTGCACCGGATGACCCCAAATCCTTCGCCGCCATGCGTTACACCGAGGCGCGGCTGTCGCGTTATTCCGAAGTGCTGCTCAGCGAGCTGGGCCAGGGCACTGCCGACTGGGGGCCGAACTTTGACGGCACCCTCGACGAACCCCTGGTGTTGCCGGCGCGTTTGCCGAATATCCTGCTCAACGGCACCACCGGTATTGCGGTCGGCATGGCCACCGACGTGCCGCCGCACAACCTGCGCGAAGTCGCCACTGCCTGCGTGCGCTTGCTGGATGAGCCCAAAGCTACGGTCGAGCAGCTCTGCGAGCATATCCAGGGCCCGGATTACCCGACCGAAGCAGAAATCATCACGCCGCGCGCGGACCTGCTGAAGATGTACGAAACGGGCAAGGGCTCGGTGCGTATGCGCGCGGTGTACCACATCGAGGACGGCGACATTATTGTGACCGCGCTGCCGCACCAGGTATCGGGTGCCAAGGTGCTGGAGCAGATCGCCGCGTTGATGCAGGCCAAGCCGTCGAAATTGCCACAAGTGGCCGACCTGCGTGACGAGTCCGACCATGAGAACCCATGCCGCATCGTGATCATCCCGACCAACAGCCGGGTGGATCATGAAGTGCTGATGCAGCACTTGTTTGCCAGCACCGACCTGGAGTCCAGCTACCGGGTCAACGTCAATATCATCGGCCTGGACGGCAAGCCCCAGTTGAAGAACCTGCGCAATCTGCTGGTGGAATGGCTGGAATTCCGCGTGCAGACCGTGCGTCGCCGCCTGCAATTTCGCCTCGACAAGGTCGAGCGCCGCTTGCACCTGTTGGACGGCTTGCTGATCGCCTACCTCAACCTGGATGAAGTGATCCATATCATCCGTACCGCCGAGCATCCGAAGGCCGAGCTGATCGCGCGTTTCGAGCTGAGCGAAATCCAGGCGGACTACATTCTTGACACCCGCTTGCGCCAGTTGGCACGCCTGGAAGAAATGAAGCTGCGCGACGAGCAGGATGCACTGCTCAAGGAACAAGCCAAGCTGCAAGCCCTGCTGGGCAGCGAAGCCAAGCTCAAGAAGCTGGTGCGCAGCGAACTGATCAAAGACGCCGAAACCTATGGCGATGACCGTCGCTCGCCTATCGTCGAGCGCGCTGAAGCCAAGGCGCTGACCGAAACCGAGCTGTTGCCCAACGAGAAAATTACCGTCGTTCTGTCGGAAAAGGGTTGGGTTCGCTCCGCCAAAGGGCATGATATTGACGCCACCGGCCTTTCGTACAAAGCCGGTGATGGCTTCAAGACCGCTGCCGCCGGGCGTTCCAATCAATTCGCGGTGTTTATCGACTCGACCGGGCGCAGTTATTCGGTGCCGGCCCACACCCTGCCGTCTGCACGGGGGCAGGGCGAGCCGTTGACCGGGCGCCTCACGCCGCCACCGGGGGCGAATTTCGAGTGCGTGCTGTTGCCGGACGATGATTCGCTGTATGTCATCGCCTCCGACGCCGGTTACGGTTTCGTGGTCAAGGGTGAAGACCTGCAGGCCAAGAACAAGGCGGGCAAGGCGCTGTTGAGCCTGCCGAACAATGCCAAGGTGATCCTGCCAAGGCCGGTGGAGGATCGGGAGAGTAACTGGCTGGCGTCGGTGACCACCGAAGGGCGCTTGCTGGTGTTCAAGATCAGCGACTTGCCGCAGCTGGGCAAGGGTAAAGGCAACAAGATCATCGGGATTCCCGGTGACCGGGTGGCCAGTCGCGAGGAGTATGTGACTGACATCGCCGTGGTCCCGGAAGGTTCTACCCTGGTGCTCCAGGCCGGCAAGCGCACGTTGTCATTGCGCCCTGACGACCTTGAACACTACAAGGGTGAGCGTGGCCGGCGAGGTAACAAACTGCCACGAGGCTTCCAGCGAGTGGATGCCTTGCTGGTCGAAACGCCGGTTTAAGCGGTACTAGAGGCCTCGATCTACGATTTAACGCGTAGATCGATGCTTTCGCGCTGGAGTCATGGCGCATATTCACGGATGATATGGCCTTTCCAGCGCCGGCGTGGCCGAGCGTGTTCAGGTTATTTTTAGTATTACATTGTGGTTCGCCTTGTGGCAGCCACTTGGATGGGATGATGACTGCTCCACGCCTTCCTCTATTTTTGATGCTCGCTGGCCTTTTGGGGTTGGCGGGTTGCAGCACACATCAACCGGTGTCGCTGTACCAGCTGGACAGCGGAAGTCCGGCTCAGCCAGCCCAAACCGCTGGCATGGCCGTATTGCTGGGGCCGGTAGTGGTTGCCGATTACCTGCAACGCGAAACCCTGCTTCAACGTCAGAACGACGGCAGCCTGCAAGGTTCCACAGATGGTCGTTGGGCCGGTAGCCTGTCGTCGGATATCAACCAGTTGATGTTGCGTCAGGTCGCCGGCCAGCTGGACAGCCAGCGTGTGGTCCTGGCACCGGGACCCTCCGGGTTCACCCCGGATGTACAGGTGTTGCTGACCATTACGCGGCTGGATTCCGGCAAGTCGCAACCGGCGATCCTGGATGCACAGTGGCGCCTGATCGACCGTCGCGGGCAGGTGCGGGACAACCGCATTGTGCATCTGCAGGAAGAGCACGCCGGCACCACTGCGTCCCAGGTCCAGGCCCAGGGTGTGCTGTTGCAGCACTTGGCACAGCAGTTGTCGGTGGCGCTCAAACCATTGGCCAACCAGCCGCCGATTGCCGAAGCGCAACCGCGTAAGCAGGCCCCCGCCCAGGCCAAGCCTGCGGCCCCGGAAAAACCGAAGATGCCGATGGCCACGCCGATTCGTACGGACTTGGAAGTGTTCAGATTCTGATCTGAATGGCGCACAAACAAAAGGCCCGCTGAATAAGCGGGCCTTTTTGTTGGGCTGCGATTTAAGCTGCACCACAACCCAAATGGGGGGGCTTGTGTGTGAGCGGGCTTGCTCGAGAATCAGGTGTGTCAGGGGCGCATCAGCTGACTGACACGCCGCCTTCGCGAGCAAGCCCGCTCCCACATAAGCCCAGCTCCACAGTAGGTATAACGCTATGCCTCAGGGCTTACGGGTCTCATGCATCCGCGCCAACTGACGCTCCAGCATCGACGGATACGGCTCCATCAACCGCTCCACACAACTGGCCCCTTCAGGGCTGGCAATCGGGCGGATACGTGCGCGTTGGCGGATCAGCGTGTCCTCACTGATCTTGCGCTCCACCAGCAGCAGGTTACGGCTGTGCTGGGACAAGGCCAGGGCATCCTGGGCGATTTCGGTCAGCAGCAGGTCGATCTGGCTGATGCCAAACAGGTCGTCACCCACGGTTAGACCCAGCTGCAGTTGCAGGGTAATGCCGCTGTCGGCTACTTCGATCTGCAGGGCATGGCCCAGGGCGCGCAACAGCTCGCCGCAGCAGATGGCATTGGTCAGGTAGTCCTCGCCGCTGTCTTCGCTGTGGAACAGCATCAGCGTGCTGCCATCGTTCAGGGTGTGCAGTTCGCTCTGGTAGAGCGAAGCGGCCTGGTCGAGGCAGTCACGGTAGCGTTCGAGCAGTTCGGTCAGGCGGGCGCGGGGCAGGCGGCGCAGTTGCTCCTGGGCACCCAGTTGCACGGCGAGTACAGCACTGTGCTGTGGCTCGGCGTTCTTGACCGCAACCGGTTTGGGCGCAGCGACTGGGGCGGCTGCCGAGGTGTCGCGCAGGTCGGCGAACGGGTCTTCGTCGTCCAGCTCGTCTTCCTCGGCCTTGATCACATGGCGCGGCGCAGGCTTGAGGCCGGCCACCGGGGCGCTTTCGTCGAAGCCTGGGTCGCGCAGGTCGCGCACTTCAAACTCAGGCTCGTCGTTGTAGTCCTCGGTGTCGTCGTACTCAGGCTCGGGCTCGACTTCAGGCGCTTTCGGCTCCGGGGCAAAGCTGGTGTGGAGCTGGCGCGCGAGGTCGCCGATTTCGTCCTGGCGATCGGTGGCCGGGGTGTGTTCGTCGATATCCCGCAGCCAGATGCGCAGTTGCATCAACGGCGTGGAGATATGCCGACCAAGGCGCAGGCTCAAGGCCAGGGCCAAGGCCAGCAGGATCGCGCTCAGGATGCCCATGCTTTGCAGGCTGATGGTCATCGGCTGCTGGAACTGTTGCATATCAAGGCTGATACGCAGTTGGCCGGCCTTCACGTCCTGGAACGTGATATTGCTCTGATACAGGCCCTCGGCCTCACCGAGCAGGCCGTTTTTCGGGCGCTGCCCGGCCTCGGCCATGATCCGGTTGTCCACGCTATAGATGGCGGCGTGGGCCACCAGCGGGTTCTTGGTCAGGTTGTTGAGCAATACGTTGAGGCTGAGGATGTCGTTGGACACCAGCAACTCAGTCGCCGAAGTGGCAGTCTGGGTTGTCAGGCTCGCGCCCAGGGCGTCAGCTTGCTCGTGCATGGCCTGCTTGAACTGCAAACCCATCACGCAGGCGTAGATCACCAGGGCCAGAGCGACCAGGATCACGTTATGGCTGGCGATGCGCAATGCAATCGGTACACGGCGATGGCGCAGTGCCCGGAAGATCAGCAGGAAGAAGTTATCGGTTTTTACTGGCGTGGGCCGGTTCACTTGCGCTCGGCTCTTGGTCCGTGAAGTTGACGCGCAGTATAGCGACAGGCCCCTGGCCGGCAAAGCGCTGCCTGTGCCCGATGGTCACTGAAAGTGGGTAGAATGCGGTTTTTTTCCAGCCTGGGGGTGCGCTTTGCGCGAAATTGTCCTGATCAACATCACGGGTGAAGACCGACCGGGTCTCACCGCAGCCATTACCGGCGTCCTGGCCCAGGGTGGTGTGAACATTCTCGACATCGGCCAGGCAGTGATCCACGACACCTTGTCGTTCGGCATCCTGGTGGAGATCCCCAGCACCGAGCAGGCCTCCTCGGTACTCAAGGACATCCTGTTTACGGCGTATAAGCTCGATCAACAGGTACGTTTCACCCCGGTGTCCGAAGCTGACTACCAGCACTGGGTCGAAGGCCAGGGTAAAAAGCGCCATATCGTCACCCTGTTGACCCGCAAGGTAACGGCTGAGCAGCTGCAGCGCGTCAGTTCGATCACCGCGCAATACGGATTGAATATCGACCATATTGACCGTCTGTCGGGTCGCATGCCATTGGACACCCCGGCTGACAAAGGCAAGGGCTGCATCGAGTTCTCCGTGCGCGGTGAACCGGCTGACGCGCAAGCGCTGCGCGCCGACTTCCTGAGCGTGGCCCAGGAACTGAATGTCGATATCGCCTTCCAGGAAGACTCCCTGTTCCGTCGCAACCGCCGCTTGGCGGTGTTCGACATGGACTCCACCTTGATCGAAGCCGAAGTCATCGATGAGCTGGCCAAGGCGGCCGGTGTGGGCGAGCAAGTTTCTGAGATTACCGAGCGCGCGATGGCCGGCGAGCTGGATTTTCGTGCCAGCTTCAAGGAGCGTCTGGCGCTGCTCAAGGGCCTGGACGTGGGCGTGTTGGACTCGATCGGCGCGTCGCTGCGCCTGACTGAAGGCGCCGAAACCCTGTTCGCCGAACTCAAGCGACTGGGCTACAAGACCGCCATCCTGTCCGGCGGCTTCACGTACTTCGCCAAGCAGTTGCAGGCCAAGCTGGGCATTGACTATGTATTCGCCAACGAGCTGGAAGTGGTGGATGGCAAAGTGACTGGCGTCGCGGTGGAGCCGATTGTCGACGCCCAGCGCAAGGCCGACCTGCTCAAGGAATTGGCCCATAAGGAAGGCTTGCGCCTGGAGCAGACCATTGCGGTCGGCGACGGCGCCAATGACTTGCCGATGCTGGCGATTGCCGGGTTGGGCGTGGCCTTTCGCGCCAAACCGTTGGTCAAGCAGTCAGCCAAGCAGGCGATTTCGACCTTGGGGTTGGATGGCGTGTTGTATCTGCTGGGCTTGCGTGACCGCGACGGTCAACTATAAGCCGATCTCACTGTCACTGATCGTTCCCACGCTCCGCGTGGGAACGCCTCCAGTGACGCTCTGCGTCACGCTTTGGGCGCAGAGCGCCTCGGGCTGCATTCCCACGCGGAGCGTGGGAACGATCAACTGCAATATCAGGCTTTAGCGGCGGCGATACCCTGGCCCATCTGCACCGGCGTACCCGCTGCCAGTTCTTCAGCCCACTTCACCTGGTCCGGCCCGAACAGCACGATGGCAGTGGAGCCCAGTTTGAAACGACCCAGTTCCGCACCCTTGTCCAGATGAATCGGCGCGCGGGCCGCTTCGTCGTAGCGGAAGGTTTTCAGCTCGCGTTTCGGCGGCGTTACCAAACCGGCCCACACGGTTTCAATCGACGCAACGATCATCGCGCCTACCAACACCACGGCCATCGGGCCGCGTTCGGTGTCGAACAAGCAGACAACGCGCTCGTTACGGGCGAACAGTTCCGGCACGTTTTCGGCGGTGGTCTGGTTGACCGAGAAAATCCGCCCTGGCACATACACCATCTCGAGCAGGGTACCGGCCAGTGGCATGTGCACCCGGTGGTAGTCCTTGGGCGACAGGTAAATTGTCGCGAACTCGCCGCCCATGAACGGCGCAGCCATTGCGGCATCGCCACCGAGCAGTTCCAGCACGCTGAAGCTGTGGCCCTTGGCCTGGAAGATACGGCCATGTTCGATCGGGCCTAGCTGGCTGACCGCGCCATCGGCGGGGCTCAGGACTGCGCCAGGGGTTGGATCCAACGGGCGGGCGCCGTCTTTCAACGCACGGGTGAAGAAGGCGTTGAAGTGCTCGTAGGCGGTCAGGTCTTCCACCAGGGCCTGGGACATGTCCACCTGGTAGCGCTTAGCGAACCAGGCAGTGAAGGAGTTCTTGAACCAGCGCACGCGGCACTCGGCGATACAACCGGCCAGGCGCGACAGCAAGTGGTGCGGCAGCAAGTACTGGCTGAGGATAAACAACTGCTTTTTCATAACTGTCCTTAAACCTTAAATCTCAACGGGGGTGTCGGGGTGGTTGCCCCATTCGCCCCAGGAACCGGCATAACCTTTGACTCGCGGATAACCGAGCGCCTTGGCCACCAGGTAGGTGAAGCCAGAGCGGTGGTGAGTCTGGCAGTGGGTGATGATTTCTTTGTCTTTGGTCAGCCCGAGGTCTTCGAGGATTTGCGGCATGTCACGGCGGATACGCAGGTTGCGCGTCTTGTCCATGCCGGCAGTCCATTCGAAGTTCACCGCGCCGGGAATGTGGCCGCCCTTGGCTGCGAGCACTTTCTCGCCGGAATACTCCAGCGGGCCACGAGCGTCCCAGATCCCCAGGTCGGCCGCGCCGAGGCGGCTTTGCAGGTATTCGCGGGTGGCTGTGGGGCCGTCGTGCAGCGTAAGGCTGACCGGGCCGCCGGCTGCTGCGGGCACATCGGTGGAAAGCGGGTGCCCTTCCTCCAGCCAAGCCAGCAGGCCGCCGTCGAGGTAGTGATATTTCTGGTGGCCGATCACGTCGAGCATCCAGATAAAACGCCCGGCCCAACCGCCGCCTTCGTCGTCGTAGACCACATAGGTGGCGTCCGGGGTGTGGCCCAGTTCGCCGAACAGTTTTTCCAGGTCGGCCTTGCTTGGTAGCAGGCCGGGTGCCGGTGGCTGTCCCAGTTGGGTGCGCTTGGGGTCAACGAAATGCGCGCCGGGGATATGCCCTTCGGCGTAGCGGGCGACACTGGTGAGGTCTACCAGTATCAAGTGCTTGGAATCGAGGCGACCCAACAGGTCGGCGGATTCGATCACCAGCGGCAAGCCAGAGAAGTCAGGCATGTGAGGTCTCCTGGGCACAAATGTTGGCGATAAAGGCCGGTGATTGTAGCGCAAGCATCAGGCGCTGCGGTTGGTAAAGCTGTGCAGGGCTTTCTCGATGCATTGGGCGGTTTTGCCGAACGCCTGCACGGTGGTTTCCGAGAACGGCCCGCCGCCCTGGTCCGCCACGATCAGCATGACCACACGGCCGTTGCAGCTCAGTGAGCGCAGCAGCAGATGCTCGCCAATAAACAGACGACGCAGGATCGGTGGCAGCAATGCGGAAAACTGCGCATGGTTGTCGGGGGTCAGGCGTACCTGGGCGGACTTTTCCAGCAGGCGTTGCAGCAGTGTGCTGTTCACCACATCCAGGCTCAGGTGAGCCGCGTCCTTGGGCAGGCCGTCGGCCTGGTGTACACGCAAGGTGCTCAAGGCGCGATCTGCCATAAATATCAGTACCCGCTGCATGCCACTGGCGACCAAGGCTTCCTTGGCGCAAGTGGTCAGGTGCATGGCGTTGGCAAAGCGGCTCGGCTCCACCAGCAACTCGGTGCAGCGCGTGCGCCACACGGCCAAGGCTTCGGCCGTGGGCGGTGGTGCAGGCAGCAAGCCGCGATGGACTTTCTGCACATGCCACGGCCAGATCAGCGACAGCGCCGGGTGCCAGAGGTCGGGCATCAAGGTGGTACGCGCGCTGGTCACCGCTTGCTGGTGGGCTTGCTGTTGCACATCGCTCAATGGCGTTTGCAGGTACAGCGCCGTCAGGTATTGCCAGCGCTCTGTGTGCGGGCAGGTCCAGGATTCCTGGGCCGACATCGCCAGGCCATTGGCCAGCAATACGGTATTGGCCGGCTGGTTCAGCCAGCGTCGCAGGTTGGGCTCGGCATCGAGCAATTGCTGGTGACGCAGGGCATCGTCTTGACGGGCAATGTGCAGCGCCTTGACCAGCAGGCGTTGCTCGGCCAACAGCAACTTGTAGCCCTGTGAAACCCAGATCGGCAGGTGCCAGGCTTCGGTCAGGCCCAGGCACAGGTCGAGCAAGCGCACGCCGAACAGCTGTTGCTCGACCTGGCGTGCCGATTGGCCTTTATGGATCACCCGCAACTCCCACTCTTCCAAAAGCTTGGGGTAGGCGACGGCCATCGGCCACAGTGGCGACAAAAACAGCAGGCTGCCCCAGTGGATGTCCTGCCACAACCGCGCCAGGCGACTGCCGAACAAACCGTTAGCTTGCTGGGATGCGTGCTGGCTGATCAGCAACAGCTGACGCAAGGCCACGGGGATTTCCCGGGCGGGTACCGAAGGCAGGCGCGCCAACAGCTCTTCGGCACGTTTGAGGCCAAGACGGTTAAGTGCGACTTCAAGGTTTTCCGCAGGTTCGGCCAGGCTGCCGTGGGCTTGGCTGTTGGCTTCGCGCATCACACTCAGCACCAGGGCCGGACTGTTTTGCATCAACTCAGCAATATCTCGCAATGAACTGCGGCTATCGCGAATAGCTTTGCACACGCGTTCGTGGCTGGCCTGGGGCACGGGCAGCAGCACGTCGTCCAGGCACTTGATCCAAGCGGCGAGGGTATTGGGGCGGTTTGTTGGGGTTGTCGTTTCAATTGCCATGATTGGGGCGCGATCATCACTTGCGTTCAACACGCCCGGAACGGGCCGAATTGGCTTTTCGCCTTAACGGGCTATAGTCTGGCGCAGTTTTGCCGATAAGTAGAACAAGAGTTTTCTGCTGCACCCAATATGTCCATGAACCCGACGGCGCAAGTACCCCTCTCCTATGGCTAAAATTATCGGCATCATTGTCGTCATCGCAAGTGTGCTCGGAGGGTACGTCCTCTCCCACGGTAAAATCGCCGCACTGATCCAGCCTTTCGAAGTGCTGATTATCGGCGGTGCAGCGTTCGGCGCATTTTTGCAGGCCAACCCAGGCTATATGACCATGCACGTGGTCAAGAAGTCCCTGGGCATGTTCAGCTCGCGCTTCTCCCACACGTTTTATCTGGAAGTGCTGGGGCTGATCTACGAGATCCTCAACAAAAGCCGCCGCGAAGGCATGATGGCGATCGAAGGCGATATCGAAGACGCCGCGGCCAGCCCGATTTTTGCCAAGTACCCGGCCGTGCTCAAAGACGAGCGCATGACCGCGTATATCTGTGATTACCTGCGCATCATGTCCTCCGGCAACATGGCGCCCCACGAGCTGGAAGGCCTGTTCGACATGGAGTTGTTCAGCCTCAAGGAAGAGCTGGAGCATCCTTCCCACGCCGTGACCGGCATCGCCGACGGCATGCCCGGTTTCGGTATTGTCGCAGCGGTACTGGGTATCGTGGTGACCATGGCGTCCCTGGGCGAAGGCGATCAGGCGGCCATCGGCATGCACGTAGGTGCGGCGCTGGTGGGGACCTTCTTCGGTATTCTCGCCGCCTATGGTTTCTTCGGCCCGCTCGCCACCTCCCTGGCCCACGATGCCAAGGAAGAAATCAACCTCTACGAAGCGATCAAGGCGTGCCTGGTGGCATCGGCCTCGGGCATGCCGCCGTCGCTGGCTGTGGAGTTCGGGCGCAAGGTGCTGTACCCGAAACATCGCCCAAGCTTCTCCGAGCTGGAACAAGCGGTTCGCGGTCGCTAAGCCATGGAAAACAACCAGCCGATCATCATCAAGCGCGTCAAGCGCTTCGCTGCGGGGCACCATGGCGGCGCCTGGAAAATCGCCTTCGCCGACTTTGCCACGGCGATGATGGCGTTCTTCCTGGTGTTGTGGCTGATGTCCACCGCTACGCCAGAACAGAAAATCGCCATCGCCGGCTACTTCAAAGACCCGATTGGCTTTTCTGAAAGCGGTACGCCGTTTGTCATTGACCTGGGCGGCTCGCCGGAACTGGCGCCCGAGCGCACCATCAACCCGGAAGTGCAAACTGAATCGCCTCAGGAAAAAATCCCGATCGAGCGCGACACTGTCGAATCCATGGCCGAGCAGGTCGAACAGGAGCGACTGGAACTGTTGCTGCAGGAATTGCAGAACAAGGTTGAAGAAAACCCACAGTTGCTGAAGTTCAAGGACCAGATTTCCTTCGAGATCACCCCCGAGGGGCTGCGCATCCAGATTACCGATGCCGCCAACCGGCCGATGTTCGACTCGGGCAGTGCGCGCTTGAAGCCGTACTTTGAAGACATCCTGCTGGCCATGGCTGACACCATCAAGGCGGTGCCCAACAAGATCAGCATCAGCGGGCACACCGACGCCAAGCCCTACGCGGGCCAGGGTGATTTCGGCAACTGGGAGCTCTCGGCCAACCGCGCCAATGCTGCCCGGCGTGCGCTGGTGGCCGGCAGCTACCCGGACCCGCAAGTGGCGCGGGTGGTGGGCTTTGCCTCCTCGCAGCTGTTTGATCCCAAAGACCCGTACAACCCGGTCAACCGCCGTATCGACATCGTGGTGCTGACCAAAAAAGCCCAGCGTGCGATTGAGGGCGATCAACCACCGCTACCGGCACCGACCCAGGGCGACGGTGCGCCAGGCGAAGTGCCGGCCAACCCGAACGCGCTGCCTCCGGAGCAGGAACCGCTGCCAGCCCATGAGCTGCGCCAGAAGCTGAACCTGTTTGATGACGGGGGCGTCAAGGATCCTACGGCGCCTGCACCGGGGTCATAGTTGATCTAAGCGCTGGAAACGTAAACGCCCCGATCATTCGGGGCGTTTTCATGTGTGTTCAAAGTGGGAGGTACGCTTTGACACCACTGACTACGCCTCGCATGTCGTCGGCGCACAGGCGTGGGACGAAGTACTCTCGACCTTTGGAGCGAGTCTTTCTATGCAACTTGTCGAGGCGCTCAAAGCTGACGGTATAAATCATGTCGCACTTCACCCATAGCTCTTTATAGCCATCGGATTGAAGTGGATTGGTGCGTAGCAAATGGTGCCAGTCGTATTGGGTCGCTGGTGCAGTAGAGGAGATTGGCACCACGGTGCAGAGCTTGCGACTGTGGGTCGCGGTAGGAGATATCACTACGACTTTGCGGATCTTCAGCATTTCCGGGGCGACAAAGCCTCGGGTGAAGTCACACAGCAAAACGTCGCCTTGTTTGGGGTGATAGTAGAGAGCCAAATGTTAATTCCCCACAAAAAGCAAAGCCGCCCGAAGGCGGCTTCATTCGACACGCAGTGGAGCTTGCTTCGCCCCTTCTGCGCCGCTGGGTCAACTCCGAAAAGGATCCAGACTCCTGCCAGCTTTCGCTGGTGACGGAGCAATTATGAGCATCAGGAAATCCGAATACAAGCTGGCATGTGCGTATCAGCCACCCAGTTGACTCGAATTCTTGATGCCTGCTCCTGTTAAATCAATGGGCTAGGGCTTTCAGCCCGCTGGTTTATGTGTATCAAGAAATTGACCGTCAATAGCTGCTCTCAGGCAAGCTCGCAATAATCGACCGATAGCTGTTCATCCGCTGCTGCTGCACGCGCCCATCTTCCAGTGCCTTGAGCAACGCACAACCCGGCTCGCGGTCGTGTTTGCAGTCGCGGAAGCGGCAGGTGCCGATCAGGTCGTTGAACTCGATGAAGCCCGCTTCCACATCGCTGCGGCTGACGTGGCCCAAGCCGAATTCACGGATACCCGGTGAGTCGATCAACTCGCCGCCGCCCGGGAAGTGGAACAACCGCGCGGTGGTGGTGGTGTGGGTGCCCTGGCCGGACAGTTCCGACAGCGGGCCCACGCGGGTTTCGACTTCAGGCAACAGGCTGTTGACCAGCGACGACTTGCCCACGCCTGACTGGCCGACGAACACGCTGATCCGCCCGTCCAACTGCTGTTGCAGTTGTTCCATGCCGTTGCCGTGGTGAGCCGACACTTCCAGCACCGGGTAGCCCAGGGTGCGGTAGACCGCCAGCAACGCATTGAGCGCCGGGGCGTTTTGCTCGTCGATCAGGTCGAATTTGTTCAGCAGCAGCAACGGGCGGATGCCAGCATGCTCGGCCGCGACCAAGTAGCGGTCGATCAGGTTGGCATGGGGCTCGGGCAGTGGCGCGAACACGATCACGATCATGTCGACGTTGGCCGCCACCGGCTTGAGCTGCCCACGGCTGTCGGGGCGGCGCAGCTCGGTACTGCGCGGCAACTGGGCGACGATGACGCCGATGCCCTGGTTGCCGGCACGCCACACCACCTTGTCGCCGGTGACCAGCGCGGGCAGGTTGGCGCGCAAGTGGCAACGGAACACCTGGCCCGCGAGTTCGCCTTCGAGCGCCTCGACTTCGACCTGCACACCAAAGTGCGCGATCACCAAGCCGGTTTGTTCGGGCCCCAGGTCGCCGCCCTCGAGCGCTTCCACGGCGGAGGATTCACGTTTGGCGGCGCGGGCGGCGCGTTCACCTTGAATCTTTTCGATGCGCCAGTTTTGGCGACGGTTGAGCTGGCGTTTGGCCATTGGTGTTCCGTGTCGATAATGCAAAAGTTGGGTAAAACGGTCGCGAGTCTAGCACGCCCCCGCCTGCTAAACTGCCCGGCTACGCCAAGGTGCCAAGAGAATCAAGCCATGCAAAACCCACAGAACCTGATTTGGATCGATCTGGAAATGACCGGTCTGAACCCCGACACCGACGTCATCATCGAGATGGCGACCATTGTCACCGACAGCAACCTCAACACCTTGGCCGAAGGCCCGGTGATCGCCATCCACCACAGCGACGCCGTACTCGCCACCATGGACGAGTGGAACACCCGCACCCACGGTAACTCCGGGCTGACCCAGCGCGTGCGCGACAGCCGCATCAGCATGGCCGAAGCCGAGGCCGAAACCATTGCCTTCCTGGAAAAATGGGTGCCCAAGGGCAAATCGCCGATCTGCGGCAACAGCATCTGCCAGGACCGTCGCTTCCTTTATACGCACATGAAGGGGCTGGAAAGTTACTTCCATTACCGCAACCTGGACGTGTCGACCTTGAAGGAACTGGCTGCGCGTTGGGCCCCGGAAGTCAAAGACAGCTTCCATAAAGGCAGCACGCACCTGGCGCTGGATGATATTCGCGAGTCGATTGCCGAGTTGCAGCATTACCGCAAGCATTTCATCAAGGCTTGATTCTACGGCGCCAGTGAATGCGCCATCGCAGGCAAGCCAGCTCCCACATTTGGCTGCATTCGTAAATTCAAAGTGTGGGAGCTGGCTTGCCTGCGATACAGGCGACGCGGTTTATCGCCAAGTGCCCCCTTTTGGTGCCCTCGGCAAATGATTAGACTGCCGGCCTCTCTGTCAGGATCGCCATCATGTTGCTGATGCTCTACCTCGTCGCCATCACCGCCGAAGCCATGACTGGCGCCCTGTCCGCGGGGCGGCGTGGCATGGACTGGTTTGGCGTGGTGCTGATCGCTTGCGTGACAGCCCTGGGCGGCGGTTCGGTGCGCGATGTGTTGCTCGGCCACTACCCGCTGACCTGGGTCAAACACCCGGAGTACCTGGTGCTGACCTCCGTTGCAGCATTGGTGACGATCTTTATCGCGCCCTTGATGCGCCACCTGCGCTCGCTGTTCCTGGCGCTGGATGCGGTGGGGTTGGTGGCCTTCACCCTGATCGGCTGCATGACCGCCCTGGAAATGGGTCACGGTATGTTGGTGGCGTCGGTCAGCGGGGTCATCACCGGGGTATTCGGCGGCATCCTGCGGGATATCTTCTGTAACGACATCCCGCTGATCTTCCGCCGCGAGCTGTATGCCAGCGTGTCGTTCCTGGCTGCCTGGTTCTACTTGCTGTGCCTGTACCTGGAGCTGCCCAGCGAGCAAGCGATTCTGCTGACGCTGTTCAGTGGCTTCCTGTTACGCCTGCTGGCGATCCGGTTTCACTGGGAAATGCCCAAGTTCGTCTACAACGACGATGTGCACTAGCGCGCAGCGTGTTGCTCCAGCGCCCATTCCACGTGTTCGCGTACCAACTCCGACGGATAGTCCCGCCGCGCCTTCAAGGCTTCCAGCACTGGAATGCTGGAGGGCGCATTACCCAGGCCCACCGCCAGGTTGCGTAACCAGCGCTCGTAACCGGCGCGGCGCAGGGGCGAGCCCTCGGTGCTGCTGAGGAATTTATCCTCGTCCCACATAAACAATTCGGCCAGTTCTGCGTTATCCAGATTGTGCCGTGGCTTGAAATCGCTTTCGGCGGTAGGTCGAGCGAAACGATTCCACGGGCAAACGATCTGACAGTCATCGCAGCCAAATACCCGGTTACCAATCAGTGGGCGCAGATCTTCGGGGATGGCACTCTTGAGTTCGATGGTCAGGTACGAAATGCAGCGTCGCGCGTCCAGCACGTAAGGGCCAACGAAGGCGTTGGTGGGGCAGATGTCCAGGCACGCCGTGCAGCGGCCGCAGTGTTCTGTGGCGTGGGGTGGGTCTACCGGCAACGGTAGATCGACAAACAGTTCGCTCAGGAAGAAATAACTGCCTGCCTTGCGGTTGAGAACCAGGGTGTTTTTACCGATCCAGCCCAGGCCCGCTTGCTCGGCAATGGCTTTTTCCAGGACGGGCGCGCTGTCGACAAAGGCGCGAAAGCCGAACGGCCCGATCTGCGCCTGGATGCGGTCGGCCAGTTGCTGCACGCGCTTGCGGATCAGCTTGTGGTAGTCGCGGCCCAGGGCGTAGCGCGATATATAGGCTTTTTCCGGCTGGGCCAGTAGTTGCGCCATCTGGGTGTCGCCGGGCAGGTAGTCCATGCGCAGTGACACCACGCGCAAGGTGCCGGGCACCAGCTCGTCGGGGTGGGAGCGTTTGCTGCCGTGGGCGCCCATGTATTCCATCTCGCCGTGGTAACCCGCGTCGAGCCAGCGTTGCAGGTGCTGTTCATGCTCAGCCAGGTCGAGGCCGCTGATGCCGACTTGCTGAAAGCCCAGCTCGCGACCCCAGTCTTTGATCGATTGGGCGAGGGCGGGCAGATCGGAGGTAATAGCAGGCATGAGACACGGGAAACCACAGGTTAGATGCGTATAATTCTGCCAGACATCGGAGCTTGAAGACGCATGCCTCAGACAAAACACCCAATTACCGACGTTCAGCTGTTGTTGCCCGGCCATTTGCCGCAACTGGCTGCGCGTTCCCCGGACGCCCATAAGGGCCAATTCGGCCACCTGCTGGTCATCGGTGGTGACCGTGGCGTTGGCGGCGCGGCGTTGCTGAGCAGCGAAAGCGCCTTGCGCAGCGGCGCCGGCATAGTCTCGCTGGCGACGCGGCCGGAACACGTACCGGCCGCTCTGGCTCGGCTGCCGGAGGTCATGGCCGTCGGCGTGAGCTCGGCCAACCAGTTGATGGGCCTGCTGGAAAAAATCTCGGTGATCGTCATTGGCCCAGGCCTGGGCGATGCCGCCTGGGGCAAGAGCCTGTTGTCGGTCGCGGCCAATGCCAGCCTCCCGCAGGTGTGGGATGCCGATGCGCTCAATCAACTGGCCACTGGCAGCGTCGAGCTGCCGGCCAACTGTGTAATTACCCCTCATCCGGGCGAAGCTGCGCGTTTGTTGGGGCTCTCGACAGCCGAGGTTCAGGCAGATCGCCTTAAGGTGGCGCGCGCGTTGAGCCAAAGATTCAATGCCGTGACTATCCTCAAGGGTGCAGGCAGTTTGATTGCCAGCCCGGATGGGCGTGTGTCGCGGTGTGATCAAGGCCACCCGGCGATGGCAACAGCTGGGCTCGGTGATGTTTTGGCCGGTCTGGTCGGGGCACTATTGGCTCAGGGTATGCCCGCGTACGAAGCGAGCTGCCTGGCCGTGTGGTTGCACGCGACCGCCGGAGACCGCCAGGGCAGTTTTGGTCGCGGCTTGGCAGCCAGCGACCTGATGCCCGCCATTCGTCAATTGCTGGAGGAGCAGTCGCCGTGCCTGAAGTAATTCTTTTCCTGGCAGATGAAGAGGCCATGGTCGCGTTGGGTCAGCGTATTTCGCAGGTCACGCAAGGGGCCGGGTTGATCTTTCTCGAGGGCGACCTGGGCGCAGGCAAAACCACATTGTCCCGGGGGATTATTCGCGGCCTTGGCCATACCGGCGCGGTAAAAAGCCCGACCTTCACGTTGGTCGAGCCTTACGAGATCGGCGACGTGCGTGCTTTCCACTTCGACCTCTATCGCCTGGTCGATCCGGAAGAGTTGGAGTTCATGGGCATCCGTGATTACTTCGACGATGATGCGCTGTGCCTGATCGAGTGGCCAAATAAAGGCACAGGCTTTTTGCCAAAGCCGGACCTGACCATTACCATTACGCCGCATGAGCACGGACGTCAGCTGAAGTTGTTGCCCCAGAGCCCACGCGCTGAGTCGTGGTGTGCCGCTCTGGCATTGGAATTCAAATAATTGGTGGGGTTAGGTATGCGCTTTCGCGCGTTGGTTGCTGTCGTGGGGGTGTTGCTTGCGGCAATGACTGTCAATGCTCTGGCTGCTTCACAGGTGAAAAGTGTTCGCCTGTGGCGAGCGCCGGATAACACGCGACTGGTGTTCGACCTGTCTGGCCCGGTCCAGCACAGCGTCTTTACCTTGACGGCGCCTGATCGCCTGGTGATCGATATCAACGGTGCCAGCCTGGCCGCGCCGCTGAAAGTCTCCACCGCCAACACGCCCATTACCGCCATGCGCTCGGCCCAGCGTACGCCGACCGACCTGCGTGTGGTCATCGACCTGAAAAAGGCCGTGACCCCCAAAAGCTTCTCCCTGGCCCCCAACGCCCAGTACGGCAACCGCCTGGTGGTCGACCTGTTCGACAACCCCGCCGACGCCGCACCGCCGCCTGCGCCAACGCCGAGCGTGGCGACGGTGCCTGCGGTGCCGGTCAACCCTTCGCAACCCCAGGTCAAGCTGCCACCACCGCCGCCTGCCCCGGCAGGCAAGCGCGACATTATCGTGGTGATCGACGCCGGCCACGGTGGCGAAGACCCTGGGGCTTCCGGCTCCCGCGGCCAGCATGAGAAAGACGTGGTGCTCGCCATCGCCCGTGAACTGCAGCGCCAGGTCAACGGCATGAAAGGCTACCGCGCTGAGCTGACCCGTACCGGTGACTACTTCATTCCGTTGCGTGGCCGTACCGAAATTGCCCGTAAGAAGGGCGCTGACCTGTTCGTGTCCATTCACGCCGACGCCGCGCCTTCAACCGCTGCCTTTGGCGCCTCGGTATTTGCCCTGTCGGATCGCGGCGCTACCTCCGAGACTGCGCGCTGGCTGGCCGACAGTGAAAACCGTTCCGACTTGATCGGCGGGGCCGGCAACGTCTCCCTTGATGACAAGGACAAGATGCTCGCAGGCGTACTGCTCGACCTGTCGATGACCGCCTCGCTGACCTCCAGCCTCAACGTGGGCCAGAAAGTCCTGAGCAATATCGGCCGCGTGACCTCGCTGCACAAGCAGCGCGTAGAACAAGCCGGGTTCATGGTGTTGAAATCGCCGGATATCCCGTCGATCCTGGTGGAAACCGGGTTTATCTCCAACGCCAACGAAGCGTCGAAACTGGCCAGCGCCAGCCACCAGCAAGCGCTGGCGCGCTCCATCAGCGCCGGTGTGCGCCAGTTCTTCCAGCAGAACCCGCCGCCGGGCACCTATATCGCCTGGCTGCGCGACTCCGGCAAAATCGCCCAGGGCCCGCGTGACCATCGTGTGCAGCCCGGTGATACCGTCGCCATGCTGGCGGTCCGTTTCCAGGTCACGCCTGCAGCCTTGCGCAGCGCCAATAACCTGAAAACCGACGAGTTGAAGATCGGCCAGGTGTTGACCATCCCCGGCACCTCATTGGCGGCGCAGTGATGAGCGAATCCACCTTGAACAGCGGCTCGCGCATTGAATTGCTCAGCCCGCGCCTTGCCAACCAGATCGCTGCGGGTGAGGTGGTTGAGCGCCCGGCGTCGGTAATCAAGGAGTTGCTGGAAAACAGCATCGACTCCGGCGCCAAACGCATTGATGTCGATGTGGAGCAGGGCGGCGTCAAGCTGCTGCGGGTACGTGACGATGGCAGTGGCATCTCTTCGGATGACCTGCCCCTGGCCCTGGCCCGTCACGCCACCAGCAAAATCCGCGACCTGGAAGACCTGGAGCGGGTCATGAGCCTGGGCTTTCGTGGTGAGGCCCTGGCCTCCATCAGCTCCGTGGCCCGCCTGACCCTGACCTCCCGCACCCGCAGCGCCGAGCAGGCCTGGCAGGTGGAAACCGAAGGCCGCGACATGGCGCCTCGGGTCCAGCCGGCGGCGCACCCGGTGGGTACCTCAGTGGAAGTGCGCGACCTGTTTTTCAATACCCCGGCGCGGCGCAAATTCCTCAAGGCCGAGAAAACCGAATTCGATCACCTGCAAGAAGTCATCAAGCGCCTGGCCCTGGCCCGTTTCGACGTGGCCTTTCACCTGCGCCACAATGGCAAGACCATCCTCAGCCTGCACGAAGCCAACGACGACGCCGCGCGTGCTCGGCGGGTGGCAGCGGTGTGTGGCAGCGGGTTCCTGGAACAGGCGCTGCCGATTGAGATCGAGCGCAATGGCTTGAGGTTGTGGGGCTGGGTCGGGTTGCCGACGTTCTCCCGCAGCCAGGCCGACTTGCAGTATTTTTTTGTGAACGGCCGGGCGGTCCGCGACAAACTGGTGGCCCATGCGGTACGCCAGGCTTATCGCGATGTGCTGTTCAACGGGCGACACCCGACCTTTGTACTGTTCTTTGAGGTTGACCCTTCGGTGGTCGACGTCAATGTGCACCCGACCAAGCATGAGGTGCGCTTCCGTGACGGGCGCATGGTGCATGACTTCCTGTATGGCACGCTGCACCGTGCCCTGGGTGATGTGCGCCCGGATGATCAATTGTCGGCGCCGATCGTCACCGCGGTGGTGCGCCCGAGCGGTCCCGAGGCCGGTGAGTTCGGGCCGCAAGGTGAAATGAGCCTGGCGGCCAACCTGCTGCAATCGCCGCAGGCGCAGCCAGCCTACACGGCGCCGAATTCGGGTGCCGGTGCGGGTTATCAGTATCAGTACACGCCACGTCCGCAATCGACGGTGCCGGTGGCCGAGGCCCAGGCGGCGTATCGTGAGTTTTTCGCGCCGTTGCCGGGTGCCGAGCCGGGTGCTGCTGTGGCGTTGCCCGAAGGCGGCGGTGATATTCCGCCGCTGGGCTATGCCCTGGCGCAGCTCAAAGGCATTTATATCCTCGCCGAAAACGCCCATGGCCTGGTGCTGGTGGACATGCACGCTGCCCATGAACGGATCATGTACGAGCGCCTGAAGATCGCCATGGCCAGCGAAGGCCTCAGCGGCCAGCCGCTGCTGGTGCCCGAATCCCTGGCGGTGAGCCAGCGTGAAGCCGACTGCGCAGAAGAACATCACAGTGTGTTCCAGAAGCTGGGCTTCGAGCTGCAACGCCTGGGCCCGGAAACCCTGGCGATCCGCCAGATTCCCGCGCTGCTCAAGCAGGCCGAGGCCAACCGCCTGGTGGCCGACGTGCTGGCAGACCTGATGGAGTACGGCACCAGTGACCGTATCCAGGCGCATATCAACGAATTGCTCGGCACCATGGCCTGCCACGGCGCCATCCGCGCCAACCGCCGCCTGGCCCTGCCGGAAATGAACGGCCTGCTGCGCGACATGGAAAACACCGAGCGCAGCGGCCAATGCAACCATGGCCGACCGACCTGGACCCAGATGGGCCTGGATGATCTGGACAAACTATTTTTGCGCGGCCGCTGATGAGTGCCTTGCCTCCCGCCATTTTCCTGATGGGCCCCACGGCCGCCGGCAAGACCGACCTGGCCATCGAGCTGACCAAGGTGCTGCCCTGCGAATTGATCAGCGTCGACTCTGCCCTGGTTTACCGGGACATGGATATCGGTACGGCCAAGCCGTCGAAGGCGCTGTTGGCCCAGTATCCGCACAAGTTGATCGACATCATCGATCCGGCGCAGAGCTATTCGGCGGCGGATTTTCGCACCGACGCCCTGGCGGCCATGGCCGAGATCACCGCGCGCGGCAATATCCCGCTGCTGGTGGGCGGCACCATGCTCTACTACAAGGCGTTGCAGGAAGGCCTGGCCGATATGCCGCCTGCCGATACCCAGGTGCGCGCCGAACTTGAAGAAGAGGCTGCGCGCCTTGGCTGGCAGGCCCTTCATGATCAGTTGGCGGCGGTAGATCCGGTGTCTGCGGCACGTATTCACCCCAATGACCCCCAGCGGCTCACACGCGCCCTGGAAGTCTGGCGCGTCAGTGGCCAGACCATGACTGAACATCGGCTGAAACAAAGTGCGCAAAGTACTGATGCAGGCGCATCTGGACAGTCACAATTGCCCTATACTGTGGCGAATCTGGCCATCGCTCCGGCAGATCGTCAGGTGCTGCATGAACGAATTGCACAAAGATTCACAATTATGTTGGAACAGGGGTTTGTGGACGAGGTCGTAGCACTGCGTTCAAGAGGTGACCTGCATGCAGGGCTGCCTTCGATACGTGCTGTAGGCTACCGCCAAGTCTGGGATCATCTGGATGGCAAGCTGACGTCAGCCGAAATGCAGGAGCGCGGCATCATCGCCACGCGCCAGTTGGCGAAGCGCCAGTTCACCTGGCTGCGCAGCTGGAGCGATTTGCACTGGTTGGACAGCCTGGACAGCGACAATCTGTCACGCGCCTTGAAATACTTGGGAACGGTCTCCATATTGAGCTGAGTCCTTGCAATTGCCGTCTATCCTTGGGGGTGTGACGGCCATAAGCTATCTATTTTCCGATTTTTTATTATTGATCCTTAAAGGAGTGCGGCACATGTCAAAAGGGCATTCGCTACAAGACCCTTACTTGAATACTTTACGTAAAGAGAAAGTTGGGGTTTCCATCTATCTGGTCAACGGCATCAAGCTGCAAGGTACGATCGAGTCGTTCGACCAATTCGTTATCCTGCTGAAAAACACCGTCAGCCAGATGGTTTACAAGCACGCTATCTCGACAGTCGTTCCAGTTCGTCCAATCCGTCTGCCTAGCGCAGCCGGTGATGAACAGGGTGACGCTGAGCCAGGTAACGCCTGATAGGAGTCTCCTTTGTTCTTTGAGCGCCACGGTGGTGGTGAGCGAGTAATCCTCGTTCACTTGGATGGACAGGACCCTGAGGCGCGCGAAGATCCGCAGGAGTTTCAGGAGTTGGCAAATTCGGCCGGCGCCGAGACCGTTGCGTTTTTTAACGTACCGCGTCATCGGCCAACCGCCAAATACCTGATTGGCAGCGGCAAGGTCGAGGAACTGCGCGACCTGGTTCATGCCGAAGAAGCCGATCTGGTGATCTTCAATCACACCCTCACGCCCAGTCAGGAACGTAACCTCGAACGTGTTTTCGAGTGTCGCGTGATCGACCGTACCGGCCTGATTCTCGACATTTTCGCCCAGCGCGCCCGTACCCATGAAGGCAAGCTCCAGGTCGAACTGGCCCAGCTTGATCACATGAGCACCCGCCTGGTTCGCGGCTGGACTCACCTTGAGCGTCAGGGTGGCGGTATCGGCATGCGTGGCCCGGGTGAAACCCAGTTGGAAACCGACCGGCGTCTGCTGCGGGTTCGCCTGCGCCAGATCAAGGGCCGCCTGGAAAAAGTGCGCAGCCAGCGCGAGCAGTCGCGACGTGGCCGTTCCCGTGCGGATATCCCTACAGTGTCGTTGGTGGGCTACACCAACGCCGGCAAATCCACGCTGTTCAATAACGTGACCAAGTCGGATGTGTACGCGGCCGACCAACTGTTCGCCACCCTCGATCCGACCCTGCGGCGTCTGGACATCGACGACCTGGGGCCGATTGTGCTGGCCGATACCGTGGGTTTCATTCGTCACCTGCCCCACAAGCTGGTCGAGGCATTTCGGTCTACGCTCGAAGAGTCGAGCAATTCCGACTTGCTGTTGCACGTGATCGATGCGGCCGAACCGGATCGCATGTTGCAGATTGAACAGGTCATGGTGGTGCTGGGCGAGATTGGTGCCCAGGACTTGCCGATCCTCGAGGTCTATAACAAACTCGATTTGCTTGAAGGCGTTGAGCCACAGATCCAGCGCGACGAGAACGGCAAGCCCCAGCGGGTCTGGTTGTCGGCGCGAGATGGCAGTGGCTTGGAGTTGCTGGAACAAGCCATTGCCGAATTGCTCGGCAGCGATTTGTTCGTCGGCACCTTGCGCTTGCCGCAGCGTTTTGCTCGACTGCGTGCACAGTTTTTCGAGTTGGGCGCTGTACAGAAAGAAGAACACGACGAAGAAGGTATCAGCTTGCTGGCCGTTCGATTGCCACGCTCGGAACTCAATCGGCTGGTCAGCCGAGAGGGTGTTGTACCGGCAGAGTTTATCGAACAACACACTTTGCAATAAAAGCCTGAGAAAGCGGTTGTGCCGCAGTAGCAGGCATTCTGTAGCATTGGTCGGCGCGCCGTGGGTGCGTCTTTGCTTTATCAGATGGAGAGCGCTATGGCTTGGAATGAGCCGGGTGGCAACTCGAATAATCAGGATCCTTGGGGTGGTAAGCGCCGCAATAACGGCGACCGCAAGGGGCCACCGGATCTCGACGAGGCCTTCCGAAAGCTGCAGGAAAGCCTGAATGGGTTGTTCGGTGGTGGAAAAAAACGTGGTGGTGACGACGGCGGTCGCACAAGCAAGGGCGGTGGCTATGGCCTGCTGGGCCTGGGTCTTGTCGTGCTCGCGGCCGTATGGCTGTACAGCGCGGTCTACGTGGTGGACGAGCAGGAGCAAGCCGTGGTGCTGCGCTTCGGCAAGTACTACGAGACTGTCGGGCCAGGCCTGAACATCTATTTCCCGCCGATCGACAAGAAGTACATGGAGAACGTGACGCGTGAGCGTGCGTACACCAAGCAGGGCCAGATGCTGACCGAAGACGAGAACATCGTCGAAGTGCCGCTGACCGTGCAGTACAAGATCAGCAACCTGCAGGACTTCGTGCTGAACGTTGATCAGCCGGAAATCAGTCTGCAACACGCAACCGAAAGTGCCCTGCGCCACGTGGTGGGTTCCACCGCCATGGACCAGGTGCTGACCGAAGGTCGTGAATTGATGGCCAGCGAAATCAAGGAGCGCCTGCAACGGTTCCTCGATACCTATCGCACTGGTATTACCGTCACTCAGGTGAACGTACAGAGCGCAGCGGCACCGCGTGAAGTGCAGGAAGCCTTTGACGACGTGATCCGTGCCCGTGAAGACGAGCAGCGTTCGCGCAACCAGGCTGAAACCTATGCCAACGGCGTTGTGCCGGAAGCCCGTGGTCAGGCCCAGCGCATCCTTGAAGATGCCAACGGTTACCGCGATGAAGTGGTCTCCCGCGCCAAGGGTGAGGCAGATCGTTTCACCAAGCTGGTCGCCGAGTACCGCAAGGCTCCTGAAGTGACCCGCGAGCGTCTGTACCTGGACACCATGCAGGAAGTCTTCAGCAACACCAGCAAGGTTCTCGTGACCGGCAGCAAAGGTGGGCAGAACAACCTGCTGTACCTGCCGCTGGACAAGATGATCGAAGGTGGTCGTAGCGGCGCCAGTGCACCGTCCACCGGCTCGAATGCCGCTGCCAACGAAGCGAGTGCCCGTGCGGCCGCTGACTTGCTGCAACAGCAAACACGTACCAGGGAGAGTCGTTGATGAGCAATAAATCGCTGACCGCCCTGATTGTGGGCGTCGTCGTGGTCATCGCTGCCTGGAACTGCTTCTACATCGTCGCTCAGACCGAGCGTGCGGTGCTGCTGCAATTCGGTCGCGTGGTCCAGGCGGATGTCCAGCCGGGCCTGCATGTGAAAGTCCCCTACGTCAACCAGGTGCGCAAGTTCGACGCCCGCCTGATGACCCTGGATGCACCGACACAGCGCTTCCTGACCCTGGAAAAGAAAGCCGTGATGGTTGACGCCTACGCCAAGTGGCGCGTCAAGGATGCCGAGCGCTTCTATACCGCGACTTCCGGCCTCAAGCAGATTGCCGACGAGCGTTTGTCCCGTCGTCTGGAATCGGGGCTGCGTGACCAGTTTGGTAAGCGCACCCTGCACGAGGTGGTATCCGGTGAGCGTGATGCGCTGATGGCTGACATCACCCGCTCACTGAACACCATGGCGGAAAAAGAGCTGGGTATTGAAGTGGTTGACGTTCGCGTCAAGGCCATTGACCTGCCCAAGGAAGTAAACCGCAGCGTGTTCGAGCGTATGAGCACCGAGCGTGAGCGTGAAGCGCGTGAGCACCGCGCCAAGGGTAACGAGTTGGCTGAAGGTATCCGTGCCGATGCCGACCGTCAGCGTCGTGTACTGCTGGCAGAAGCCTATCGTGAGTCTGAAGAGGCTCGTGGTGACGGTGATGCTCAAGCCGCGGCGATTTACGCCAAGGCCTATGGCCAGGATCAGGAGTTCTACGCGTTCTACCGTAGCCTGCGTGCCTACCGTGAAAGCTTCGCGAACAAAACCGATGTACTGGTGCTGGACCCAAGCAGCGACTTCTTCCGCTACCTGGAAAAGTCCAAGTAACCAGCCCGTGATTCTGTAAGGCGCACTCCGTCGGGCGGCTAAAATGCCTGGCGGGGTGATCCTTTCAGAAAACGGGTGTATGATGCGGCAGCCGGGAAATTCCCGGCTTTTTTGCGTCTGCATGTTTGATTCGGCAGGCGTGACAGGTTTTTCGAGGAAAGTGCCCGACGAGGCCGTTTGCAGGCCATTCGTCACGTCGCTCTTGCGCGTGGTTTATGCAAGGGGCGGGTATTTTCTGCTTCACTCAAGGCTCGGCCGAGGGCTGGCCGCCCGGATCAAAGGGGAATGGCGTAATGGCAACGGTAGACCGCTGGCTGCTGCCAGATGGCATCGAAGAAGTACTGCCACCAGAAGCTGCGCGCATTGAAGTAGCGCGTCGCCAGGTGTTGGATCTGTTCCAGAGCTGGGGTTACGAGTTTGTCGTGACTCCCCATATCGAGTACCTGGAATCCCTGCTGACCGGCGCGGGCCAGGACCTGGATCTGCGCACCTTCAAGGTCATCGACCCGCAATCGGGCCGGCAAATGGGGTTCCGTGCCGACATCACGCCGCAAGTGGCGCGCATCGATGCGCACACCCTGCGGCGCGAAGGCCCGAGCCGCCTGTGCTACGCCGGCAGCGTACTGCATGCCCAGCCGCGTGCGTTGTCGTCTTCCCGTAGCCCGATCCAGTTGGGCGCCGAGCTGTACGGCGATGCCAGCCCGAGCAGCGATGTTGAAGTGATCAGCCTGATGCTGGCCATGCTGCAACTGGCGGATGTGCCGGATGTGCACATGGACCTGGGCCACGTCGGTATCTACCGTGGCCTGGCGCGCGCTGCCGGGTTGTCCGGTGAAGTGGAGCAACAGTTGTTCGATGCCCTGCAGCGCAAGGCGATCGATGAAGTGATCGCCCTCACCGAGGGTGTGCCTGCTGAGCTGGCTGGCATGCTGCGCGCGCTGGTAGACCTGTGCGGCGGTCGTGAAGTGCTGGTGGCTGCGCGTGAGCGCCTGGCGAATGCGCCGGCACCGGTATTGGCAGCACTGGACGATGTGCTGGCAATTGCCGAGCGCCTGTCGGCACGGTTCCCGGAGCTGCCGCTGTATTTTGATCTGGGTGAATTGCGCGGCTACCACTACCACACCGGTGTGGTGTTCGCGGTATTCGTCCCGGGTGTTGGCCAGGCCATCGCCCAAGGTGGTCGCTATGACGATATCGGCGCCGACTTCGGTCGTGCGCGTCCGGCCACTGGTTTTTCCACCGATTTGAAAACCCTGGTGACCCTGGGGCGTGCTGAGGTCGAGCTGCCGTCTGGTGGCATCTGGATGCCCGACAGTACGGACGCAGCGCTCTGGCAGCAGGTTTGCCAGTTACGCCGTGAGGGTCAGCGTGTAGTCCAGGCCTTGCCTGGGCAGCCATTGGCCGCCGCCCGTGAAGCGGACTGCGACCGGCAATTGATTCAGCAGAACGGGCTTTGGCAAGTATCGCCACTGGCTTCTTGAGTTTCCCTGCCGGCCATCGCCGGCACCAAGTTTGCGCGAATGAGGACAAGTGTTATGGGTAAGAATGTCGTAGTCCTGGGCACCCAATGGGGTGATGAGGGCAAAGGCAAGATCGTTGATCTGCTGACCGAACATGCTGCCGCCGTAGTGCGCTACCAAGGTGGCCACAACGCTGGCCACACCCTGGTCATCGATGGCGAAAAAACCGTCTTGCACCTGATCCCGTCGGGTGTCCTGCGCGAAGGCGTGCAGTGCCTGATCGGCAATGGCGTGGTGGTCGCACCTGACGCCCTGCTGCGCGAGATCACCAAGCTGGAAGAGAAAGGCGTACCGGTGCGCGAGCGCCTGCGTATCAGCCCGTCCTGCCCGCTGATCCTGTCCTTCCACGTTGCGCTGGACCAGGCCCGTGAAAAGGCGCGTGGCGAGCTGAAGATCGGCACCACCGGTCGCGGCATCGGCCCGGCCTACGAAGACAAGGTCGCACGTCGTGGCCTGCGTGTGGGCGACCTGCTCAACATGCCGCGCTTTGAAGACAAACTGCGTGAACTGGTGGATTACCACAACTTCATGCTGGTGGGTTACTACAAAGAGCCGGCCATCGAGTTTGAAAAGACCCTGGCCGAGTGCAAGGAATACGCTGAGCTGCTCAAGCCGCTGATGCTGGACGTGACGGCCGAGCTGCACGAGCTGCGTCGCGCTGGCAAGGACATCATGTTCGAAGGTGCCCAGGGTTCGTTGCTGGACATCGACCACGGTACCTACCCGTACGTGACCAGCTCCAACACTACTGCTGGCGGCGTTGCCACCGGCTCGGGCGTTGGCCCGATGTTCCTGGACTACATCCTGGGCATCACCAAGGCTTACACCACCCGTGTAGGTTCCGGTCCGTTCCCGACTGAGCTGTTCGACGACGTTGGCGCACACCTGGCCAAGCAAGGTCACGAATTCGGCGCCACCACTGGCCGTGCTCGTCGTTGCGGCTGGTTCGACGCCGTTATCCTGCGTCGCGCTATCGATGTGAACAGCATCTCGGGCATCTGCCTGACCAAGCTGGATGTACTCGACGGCCTGGAAGCCATCAACATCTGCGTCGGCTACAAAGACGCCCAAGGCAACGATGTTGCCCCGACCGACGCTGACAGCTACGTGGGCCTGCAGCCTGTGTACGAAGAAGTGCCAGGCTGGACCGAATCGACCGTGGGCGCCAAGACCCTGGAAGAACTGCCAGCCAACGCCCGCGCCTACATCAAGCGTGTGGAAGAGCTGATCGGCGCACCGATCGACATTATTTCGACCGGCCCGGACCGCAACGAGACCATCGTTCTGCGTCACCCGTTCGCGTAATAAGCTGTTGATGTAAAAAGCAAAGGGCTCCTTCGGGAGCCCTTTGTCGTTTCTGCCTGGCAAACGGCACGACCCTTGCTGTGTTTCCCTCTTTCGAGGTGCTATCAAATTAGTGGCACCCGTGGTGGAGGGATTTCCAGTGTCTGCCGTTCTCTCGTTGTTACAAAGCCGTCTGTTGCGGCCGGTGTTCGTTACCCTTGGTATCGCTCTTTTGGTGCAAGTGCTGGTGGCCGTCGCGCTGACGCGGAGCACGGTGACGGCGCTGGAAGCCGATTTGGGCAATCGTCTGGGCATAGATAGCCAGAAGTTGTCTGGCGAACTGGCCCAGGCTGGCAAGGAAGTCACGTCCAGCCTGGACAGCCTCTCCGCCAGCACGCGCCAGCGCCTCACAGCCGGGCTTTCCACGCGCTTGCAGGAAGAGCAAAAGCAGTTGCGTGCGACGCTGGAAAAAGACCTGCAGGACTCGGCCAATGACATGGCGCAACTGCTGGCCTCGGTCGCGCCCCGTGCCATGTGGGACAGTGACGTGCCGACCCTTTCTGAGTTTGCCCGCCGGGCCCAGCGCAACCCCAATGTGCTGTTTGTGGTGTATGACGACGCCGCAGGCGAGCACCTGACCCGATACCTGAACCGCGAAAACCCTATCAACCAGGCCCTGCTGGCAAAGGGCGCAGGGGAGCGTGCCCTGGACAAGGTGCTGGACGCGGCCAAGACAGACCCCTCCGTGTATTACGTCGAAGCCTCCATCAGCCCCAACGGCGTGGAAATCGGCAAGGTGCGCATGGGCGTGTCGACCGCGACGGTTGAAGCCGACCTGCAAGCCTTGGATAAGCGCTTTGCCGCGCTGATCGCCAGCGGTGATCAGCTGGTGGGTGACAGCCTCAAGGGAGCCGCTGCTGACAGCGCCAACGCCATGGGCGCCCGGCTGCAATCGGCGCAAGCCACTGCCACGCAAATGACGGCCAACACGGCCGCCGCTGTGCAAGACGCGGCGGGCACCCTGCGCTGGCGTATCGGCATGGGTCTGGCGCTGGTGGGGCTTGGGGTCTTGCTGCTGATCGCTATTGTGCTGGGCCGGCGCGTGGTCAATCGTCTGAAGCTGCTGATTGCCGCGATGGATGACCTGGCGGCCGGCGAAGGCGACCTCACCAAGCGCGTGCAGATCAACAGCAAGGATGAAATCGGTGATATGGCCTCGGCGGTCAATCGCTTTGTGGATAAGTTGCAGCCCATCGTGCGGGAGGCAGGCGACGTGGCCCAGCGTACTGGCGTGGAAATCGGCGCCATGACGTTGCGCAATGCTGGCGCCGATGCGGCGGCGGGCTTGCAGCGTGATGAAGTGGCCGAGAGTTTGCGCGCTTTGTCGCAAATGGCCGATGAGGCCCAGGCCGAAAGCCACGCCATGCAGGCGGCCCTGCAGCAGGTGGTGGATATTCGCCAGGCCACGGATGAAAACTCACGGACCTCGGCCGAAGTTGGCAGCTTGATCGAGGCGTTGGCGGGGCAGGTGCAGGCCGGTTCCCAGGTGATCGAACGGCTGGCGCAGCAAAGCGAACAAATTGAAGTGGTGTTGACCGTGATTCACGGTATCGCCGAGCAAACCAACCTGCTCGCTCTCAACGCGGCCATCGAAGCGGCACGGGCTGGCGAGACTGGGCGCGGCTTTGCGGTGGTGGCCGATGAAGTGCGTGCGCTGGCCAGCAAGACTCAAAGCTCCACTGGCGATATCCAGGCGCATATTGTTGCGTTGCAGCAGGGCGCGCGTGAGGCCGTAGAAACCATCGGCAAGGCGGGGCGCCAGGCCAGTGAGGGCTTGCTGGTGCTGCGCGATAGCGTGCGCTTGCAGCAGACGGTGCAGGCTTCTGTGGAGCAGGTGCATGCGGCGATTGGCCTGGCGACGCGCGCGGCCGAGCATCAAGCCCAGGGCGCGCATGCGGTGCGTGGGCGCGTCGAGGTGATTCATGCCCAGGCCGAGCGTGCGGCGCAAGCGGTGGTGGAGACGACGGCCAGTGGCAAGGTGTTGGATGGGTTGGCGGCGCAGTTGAAGGCGAGTTTGGGGCAGTTCAGGGCGTGAGGTTGTCTGGACTGGCCTCATCGCAGGCAAGCCAGCTCCCACATTCAACTGCATTCCAAAGTTGGAACTCGGTCACTGTGGGGGCTGGCTTGCCTGCGATAGCTGTTTCAGCGACTCAGATACATCCGAGTCGTGAGCAGATACACCGGCAACCCCGACACCACTATCAACAACGCCGCATACGGCGCCGCCGCCGCAAATTCCACATTCGAGGTATGTGCCCAGACGGCCGTCGCCAAGGTATTCAACCCGGTCGGGCTGAGCAGCAACGTCGCCGTCAATTCCTTCATCGCATCCAGGAATACCAAGGCAAACGCCGCCCCCAGCGCCGGAAAGATGATTGGCAACGTCACCCGGCAAAACGCACTGAAGGACGATGCGCCTAACGTGCGCGCAGCCTCTTCCAGCTGTGGCGCCGCCTTGTTCAGTGCTGTACGAATCGGCGCCTGTGCCAACGGCAAAAACAGCAGCGCATAAGCAATCAGCAATAACGCAGAGGTCTGGTACAGCGCGGGGATGTAATGCAGGGCGAAATACACCAGGGTCAGCGCAATCACCAGGCCGGGCAGGGCATGCAGTAGATACGGCAAGCGTTCGGCCCAGAGTGCCAACTGTCCTTTGTAGCGCACCACCAGCAGCCCAACCGGCACTGCCAGTACCAGGCACAGTGCGGCGCCGCCCAGGGAGAGCGCCAGGGATGACAGCAGCGCCTCGCTGATCTCGGCCATCGGAAACGCCGCTGACGAACCGACGGCCAACCAATAGCCGAGCATGCCCAGCGGGATGCCGCTGCCGATGATCGCCAATGCCAGGCAATACACCTGGCCCAATGGCGCCCACTTGCCGAGTCGAACCTGCTCGGCGTGCCGCGCCGCGCCCTGGCCGATGCGCACATGCCGGCCTTTGCCGCGTACGCGCAGCTCCAGCCACAGCAGGGTCAGGCACATCACCAGCAGCACTGCCGAGAGCATTGCCGCATTGGCATTGCTGAATTCCAGTTCGAACTGCTGGTAGATCGCGGTGGTGAAGGTCTGCAACCCGATAATCGACAGCGCGCCGAATTCCACCAGCATGTGCAGTGCGATCAATAGTGAGCCGGCCAGCAGCGATGGCCACAACAGCGGGAGTGTGATGCGAAAGAACACGCCCCAGCGGTTGAGCCCCAGCGTGCGGGCCGATTCTTCCAGGGAGGGGTCTAGATTGCGCAGTGTTGCCGCCACCGGCAAAAACACCAGCGGGTATTTGGACAGGCTCATCACCAGGATCGCGCCGCCGAGCCCCTCGAACTGAGCGCTCAGCGACACCCAGGTAAAACTGCTGACAAACGCCGGCACCGCAAACGGCAGGCACAGGATCACGCCCCAGATGCGCCGTCCTGGCAGGTTGCTGCGTTCCAGTAGCCAGGCCAGGGACAGGCCGATCACGCCGCAGGTCAGGGTCACGCCGACCATCAATGCCAGCGTGTTGCGCAGCAGCCCGAACACATAAGGTCGCCACAGTAGATGCACCGCCTCCGTCCAGCCCGCCTGCCAGGCTTTGAGCCCGACATAGGCGAGCGGCAACAGGCTCAGGCCAACCAGCAATAGCACAGGCAGCAGCAGCCAGATTGATGGGCGTTTGCGACGGGGGGTGAACCCCGTGACGGAAAGCGATGGGTTCATCAGTTCAGGCCAACGTCACGTTCCAGCTCCAGGGCTTCTTCGGCGTTACC
Organism: Pseudomonas sp. CFSAN084952; assembly: GCF_009648855.1. NCBI lineage: Bacteria > Pseudomonadati > Pseudomonadota > Gammaproteobacteria > Pseudomonadales > Pseudomonadaceae > Pseudomonas > Pseudomonas sp. CFSAN084952. Next base: position 6,067,796 of record NZ_CP045767.1, read on the forward strand.
CAGGTCTGCGGGGGTGACCTTTGGTGGCTGCAGCTCGCTAAATGGCTTGAGGCCGCGGTTCGATTCCATGCCCTTGCGCAGCGGGTACTCGGCCGACGTGTTGGTGATCACGCGCTGGCCCTCTTCGCTGGCCATGAATGCCAGCAATTGCTGAGCTTCTTTGGGATGCTTGCTGGATTTGAGTGCGGCAGCGGAGGACACGGTGATCAGGCCGCCAGCATCACCATCGGTGAAGTAATGCAGCTGGGAGTCCAGGTTGGTTTTTTCCTTTTTCAGGGCGAACCAGTAGTAGTTGTTTACCAGCACGGTAGCCACTTCGCCGTTTTCCACGGCCTTGAGGGCGACCATATTGTTGCTGTACACCTTGCCGAAGGCGCGCAGGCCGGTCAGCCATTCTTCCGCGGCTTCGCGACCGTGCAGCTTGATGATTGCCACGGCTTGTTCCTGGAACGCGCCGCTGGTGGGCACGAAACCGACCTTGCCTTGCCATTCGGGGCCGGCGAAATCCAGTACCGACTTGGGCAAGTCTTTTTCCGCAATCAATTTGGGGTTGAAGGCTACGACGCGGGTGCGTGCGGTCACGCCCATCCAGTCGCCGTTTTTACCCACGTAATCCTTGGGCAGCACATTGAGGGTGCTGGCATCGATTTTTGCCAACAGGCCTTGCTCGCCGAGTTTGTTCAGGGGCGGTGATTCTTCGGTGTAGATGACGTCGGCAGGGGAGCGCTCACCTTCTTCGACGACTTGGCTGGCCAACTGGTTGCTGCTGCCTTTGCGCACGTTGACGTGGATGCCGGTCTTGGCTTCGAAGGCCTTGGCGAGTTCATCGCCGACTTCTTTGTGTTGGCCGTTGTATAAGGTCAGGGAGACCTTGTCGGCAGAATGGGCGGCGGGCGAGAGCAGGGTCAGGCTGAGTAGGGTGAGGGTCAGGCCGCGCAGAAGGGATGTCTTGAGTCGGTTGTCACGGATCATCATCCGAAGTGTTCCTCGCTTATATGCAACAAATCATTGCAAGGATAAACGATAAATCTTCTCAAGTGCGGATGAGGGGGAAATCACTGGGGAAGTTTTCAAACCCCGGAAACGAAAAAACCCGCTTTCGCGGGTTTGATCTGAATTTGGTGCCCAGGAGAAGACTCGAACTTCCACGACCTTGCGATCACCAGCACCTGAAGCTGGCGTGTCTACCAATTTCACCACCTGGGCATTATCTAACAACGTTGCCGCTGTTGATGGGGCGAACTATACGGCGGGGTTTTTAATCTGTAAACCCCTGATTCGAAAAATATAAATCAATTTTTCCGTTAAAAATCAAAGGTCTGAAACGAAAAAACCCGCTTTCGCGGGTTTGATCTGAATTTGGTGCCCAGGAGAAGACTCGAACTTCCACGACCTTGCGATCACCAGCACCTGAAGCTGGCGTGTCTACCAATTTCACCACCTGGGCAGCATCAACAACGTTGCCGTCGTCGATGGCGCGCACTATACGGAGCGATATTTGAGCTGTAAACCCCTGCCATGAAAAAAGCCTGGAAAATTTCACCAGCGGTCGTGCAAGGTGCGTGGCGGGGGTCGTAAAGGTCTTTTAAACGCTTGTTGATACCTGAAATTTCCCGTTTCAATACGCGTATGCCAAACTAACCCACATATAGACAAGGTGAAAACTCTCTAATGGCCGATTGGCAGTCCCTCGATCCCGAGGCCGCTCGTGAAGCGGAAAAATATGAAAACCCTATTCCTAGCCGCGAACTGATCCTGGCGCACCTCGCCGATCGTGGTTCGCCTGCTAGCCGTGAGCAACTGGTTGAAGAATTCGGTCTGACCACCGAAGACCAGCTCGAAGCCCTGCGCCGCCGTTTGCGTGCGATGGAGCGCGATGCTCAATTGATCTACACCCGTCGTGGCACTTACGCGCCGGTAGACAAGCTCGACCTGATCCTGGGCCGCATTGCCGGCCACCGCGACGGCTTCGGCTTCCTGATACCGGACGACGGCAGCGACGACCTGTTCATGAGCCCGGCGCAAATGCGTCTGGTGTTCGATGGCGACCGTGCCCTGGCGCGGGTTTCTGGCCTCGACCGCCGTGGTCGTCGTGAAGGCGTGATCGTCGAAGTGGTGTCCCGTGCCCACGAATCTATCGTCGGCCGTTACTTTGAAGAAGGCGGCATCGGCTTCGTTGTGCCGGATAACCCCAAGGTCCAGCAGGAAGTGCTGATCACCCCGGGCCGCAATGGCGCCGCCAAGGTCGGCCAGTTCGTCGAGGTGAAAATCACCCACTGGCCTACTGCGCGCTTCCAGCCCCAGGGCGATATCGTGGAGGTGGTCGGCAACTATATGGCGCCGGGCATGGAAATCGACGTTGCCTTGCGCACCTACGATATTCCTCACGTCTGGCCTGATGCCGTGCTCAAGGAAGCCGCCAAGCTCAAGCCGGAAGTCGAAGAGAAAGACAAAGAAAAACGTATCGACCTGCGCCATCTGCCGTTCGTCACTATTGACGGCGAAGATGCCCGCGACTTCGACGATGCGGTCTACTGCGAAGCCAAGCCTGGCAAGCTGCGCCTGTTCTCCGGCGGTTGGAAGTTGTACGTCGCGATTGCCGACGTCTCCAGTTACGTGAAGATCGGTTCGGCCCTGGATAACGAGGCTCAGGTGCGCGGCAACTCCGTGTACTTCCCAGAGCGCGTGATTCCGATGCTGCCTGAGCAGCTGTCCAACGGCCTGTGCTCCCTGAACCCGAAAGTCGACCGTTTGGCCATGGTGTGCGAGATGACCATCTCCAAAACCGGCGAAATGACCGACTACCAGTTCTACGAAGCGGTGATCCACTCCCAGGCGCGTCTGACCTACAACAAGGTCAGCACCATCCTGGAAACGCCGAAGACCAGCGAAGCCAAGGCCCTGCGTACCGAGTACGCTGGCGTGGTGCCGCACCTCAAGCAGCTGTACTCGCTGTACAAGGTGTTGCTGGGTGCGCGTCATACCCGTGGCGCGATCGATTTCGAAACCCAGGAAACCCGGATTGTCTTCGGCTCCGAGCGCAAGATTGCGGCGATCACCCCGACCACCCGTAACGACGCGCACAAGCTGATCGAGGAGTGCATGCTGGCGGCCAACGTGGCCACTGCCGAGTTCCTCAAGAAGCACGAAATTCCTGCGTTGTACCGTGTGCACGACGGCCCGCCGCCGGAGCGCCTGGAAAAACTTCGCGCCTTCCTCGGCGAGCTCGGCCTGTCCCTGCACAAAGGCAAGGATGGTCCTACGCCGAAGGATTACCAGGCCCTGCTGGCCAGCATCAAGGACCGTCCGGATTACCACGTGATCCAGACCGTGATGCTGCGATCCCTGAGCCAGGCGGTGTACAGCGCCGATAACCAGGGCCACTTCGGCCTGAATTACGAGGCGTACACCCACTTCACTTCGCCGATTCGCCGCTACCCGGACTTGCTCACGCACCGGGCGATCCGCAGCGTGATCCATTCCAAGCAGAACACCCCGCACGTCAAGCGCGCCGGTGCCATGACCATTCCGAAAGCACGGATCTATCCGTACGACGAAGCGGCCCTGGAACAGCTGGGTGAGCAGTGCTCCATGAGCGAGCGCCGCGCCGACGAAGCCACCCGCGACGTGGTGAACTGGCTCAAGTGCGAGTTCATGAAGGATCGCGTGGGCGAATCGTTCCCGGGTGTGATCACCGCAGTGACCGGCTTTGGCCTGTTCGTCGAGCTGACCGACATCTACGTCGAGGGCCTGGTGCACGTCACCGCCTTGCCGGGTGATTACTACCACTTCGATCCTGTGCATCACCGCCTGGCGGGCGAGCGCACCGGTCGCAGCTTCCGTCTGGGCGATACCGTTGAAGTGCAGGTCATGCGTGTCGACCTCGACGAGCGCAAGATCGACTTCGGCATGCCTGACAAGCCGGCAGAGCCTGCGGGTCGTAAAAAACGTGGTGAAACCACAGCGCCTGCGTCCAAAGGCAAAGCGACCACTGCAAAAACCACGGCCGAGCCTGCACCTGCCAAGGCCGGTCGTCGTTCTTCTGCCAAGGACAAGGCCCCTGAAGCCTACCGCCCAAGCGACGCTGCGGCGAAAAACGCCGAGCTGCGCAAGAGCCGCGAGTTGAAGCAGCAGTTGCTCAACGAAGCCAAAAGCGGTGGTAAAGCGGCGTCTGGGGGAAAGTCTCACGGGGCGGAAAAACCGTCGAGCAAGCCAAGTAAACACCGTAAAGGCCCGCCAAAAGCGGGTTCGGCTCCCGCAAAAAGCGGCGGGCCGCGCAAACCTAAGGCCAAGTCATGAGTCTGGAAAAAATCTACGGCGTGCACGCCGTAGAAGCACTGCTGCGTCACCATCCCAAGCGCGTCAAGCAGGTGTGGTTGGCCGAAGGTCGCAGCGAGCCGCGCGTACAGGCGCTGGTCGAGTTGGCTACGCAGAATAAGGTTGCCATCGGCCAGGCCGAGCGTCGTGAAATGGACGTGTGGGTCGAAGGCGTTCACCAAGGTGTGGTGGCTGACGTCAGTCCGAGCCAGGTGTGGGGCGAGGCGATGCTCGACGAGCTGCTCGACCGTACCGAAGGTGCGCCGTTACTCTTGGTGCTGGACGGCGTGACCGACCCGCACAACCTCGGCGCCTGCCTACGTTCGGCGGATGCTGCCGGTGCGCTGGCGGTGATCGTGCCCAAGGACAAGTCCGCGACCCTGACGCCGGTGGTGCGCAAGGTCGCCTGCGGTGCGGCGGAAGTGATTCCGCTGGTGGCCGTGACCAACCTTGCGCGTACCCTGGAGAAGCTCCAGCAGCGCGGCCTGTGGGTCGTGGGCACGGCGGGGGAGGCTGAGGTCAGCATCTATGATCAGGACCTCACCGGCCCTACCATCCTGATCATGGGCGCCGAAGGCAAAGGCATGCGCCGGTTGACCCGTGAGCATTGCGATTACCTGGTGCACCTGCCGATGGCTGGTAGCGTCAGCAGCCTCAATGTGTCGGTTGCGACGGGTGTTTGCCTGTTTGAAGCCCAGCGTCAGCGTGGTGCGAAAGCCAAGGCCAAGCCCAAGAAGTGATCAAAATGTGGGAGCGGGCTTGCCCGCGATGACGGAGTGTCAGTCAGCAGAGATGTTGCCGGTGCCATGGTCATCGCAGGCAAGCCCGCTCCCACATTGGTTCTGTGGTGTTTATTCAGGATTGTTCAAATAATCACCAATTGCCTTGCGCCGCTTCTCCCCCTTCTCTACAATTGCGCCCCTTGCCTTCCTGGCAGGCACCGATGTGCCTCCCCTGCGGCAAGATCCATAAGTGTCATTCACTCCTTGTCTGACCGTTTTTGAGCGGCAGGCTACAACCCGTAAGGAGCATTCATGCGTCATTACGAAATCATCTTTTTGGTCCACCCGGATCAAAGCGAGCAAGTCGGCGGCATGGTTGAGCGTTACACCAAGCTGATCGAAGAAGACGGCGGCAAAATCCACCGTCTGGAAGATTGGGGCCGTCGTCAACTGGCCTACGCAATCAACAATGTTCACAAGGCTCACTACGTGATGCTGAACGTTGAGTGCACTGGCAAGGCCCTGGCCGAGCTGGAAGACAACTTCCGCTACAACGATGCAGTGATCCGTAACCTGGTCATCCGTCGCGAAGAAGCCGTTACTGGCCAATCCGAGATGCTCAAGGCTGAAGAAAACCGCAGTGAGCGCCGTGAGCGTCGCGATCGTCCTGAGCACGAAGGCGCTGAAAGCGCTGAAGGCGAAGAGAACGACAGCGATAACGCTGACGAGTAATCCACGGACCTTATTAAGGAGCCTATCAAATGGCACGTTTCTTCCGTCGTCGTAAATTCTGCCGCTTCACCGCTGAAGACGTGAAAGAGATCGATTACAAAGATCTCAACACTCTGAAAGCCTACGTATCCGAGACCGGCAAAATCGTTCCAAGCCGTATCACCGGTACCAAAGCACGTTATCAGCGTCAGCTGGCCACCGCTATCAAGCGCGCCCGCTTCCTGGCCCTGCTGGCCTACACCGACAGCCACGGCCGCTGAGACCGGGCAGTCGACAAGTAGTAAGGGATTGAATGCATGCGCGCCTTAGCTGAGTTCATCATGCGCGGTCGCGTGCAGGCCACTCTGGTAGTGGCTGGATGTGCGGCATTGCCGTTGCTTTATTGGTTGGGTGCTGCCGCAGGTTGCCTTGTGCTGCTGCGGCGCGGTTTGAAGGACGCCCTTGGCGTTCTTGCCCTGGGTTTGTTGCCGGCCTTGATCTGGTGGCTGCAAATGGGTGATCCACGGGTACTTCTGGTACTGCTGGGGTCATCGAGCCTTGCGTTGGTTTTGCGCGCAAGTGAGTCCTGGGTCCGTACGCTGCTGGTCAGCGTGGCATTGGGGTTGGTGTACTCAGTGATGCTTGGCGCGGCTTTCCGCCCGCAGATCGAGGCGCTGGCGCAGGAGATCGTCAAGATCCTGCCGTTGGCCCTCGGGGATCTCTACCAGCAGTTGTCGGTAGATGAGCGAGCGCGGTTTGCGTCACTGATTGCCCCGGTCCTGACTGGCCTGATTGCGGCTTTGTTGCAGGTCGTCAGCGTGCTGAGCCTGATTCTTGGGCGTTATTGGCAGGCGTTGTTGTACAACCCGGGTGGTTTTGGTCGCGAGTTTCGCAGTATCAGAATCCCAGCGGGGCCGGCGATGTTGCTGCTGGCGTGCATGGTTGTCGGGCCGAACTTCGGCCCACAGATGGCCTTGCTGGCGCCGATTTGCAGCGTACCGCTGGTGTTTGCCGGGCTGGCCCTGATTCATGGGCTGGTTGCGCGAAAGCGCCTGGCCAGGTTCTGGCTGGTGGGGTTGTACGTCACGCTGTTGCTGTTCATGCAGCTGATCTATCCGTTACTCGTGGTCTTGGCCATTGTTGACAGCCTGATTGATTTTCGCGGTCGTCTGGCGTCGAAAGACGCCGATAACGCGAACGGTGAAGGTTAAAAGTTAGAGGATTTTCACATGCAACTGATCCTTCTGGAAAAAGTCGCCAACCTGGGCAACCTGGGCGACAAAGTGAACGTTAAGGCCGGCTACGGTCGTAACTACCTGCTGCCATACGGCAAAGCCACCGCTGCAACCGCTGCCAACCTGGCTGCGTTTGAAGAGCGTCGTGCTGAGCTGGAAAAAGCCGCAGCAGACAAAAAAGCGTCGGCCGAAACTCGCGCTGCCCAACTGGCTGAGCTGGAAGTGACTATCACTGCCACCGCTGGTGACGAAGGCAAGCTGTTCGGTTCGATCGGCACCCACGACATCGCTGATGCACTGACCGCCTCCGGCGTTGAAGTGCAGAAGAGCGAAGTTCGTCTGCCGAACGGCACCATCCGCAACGTAGGCGAATTCGACGTAGCCGTGCACCTGCACGCCGAAGTTGAAGCCACCGTACGCGTTGTCGTGGTAGCAGCTTAAGTCGCACCTAACTGACTGGCACCTCGCGTGCCAGCCGGTTAACATCGGGCACGATCCTGTTTACAGGTCGTGCCTTTTGTTTTTCTACACACCCCAAATTCCAAGTGGCCATGAACGAAATCTCCGCTCCTGAGCAATACGATCTGCAAACCGCTGCCCTGAAGGTGCCGCCGCATTCCATCGAGGCCGAACAGGCCGTGCTCGGTGGCTTGATGCTGGACAACAACGCCTGGGAACGCGTGCTGGATCAAGTCTCGGACGGTGACTTCTATCGTCATGACCACCGCCTGATCTTCCGCGCCATCGCCAAGCTGGCCGACCAGAACTCACCGATCGACGTGGTAACCCTGGCCGAGCAGTTGGACAAGGAAGGCCAGACCTCCCAAGTGGGTGGCCTGGGCTACCTCGGTGAGCTGGCGAAAAACACGCCGTCCGTCGCCAACATCAAGGCCTATGCCCAGATCGTCCGCGAGCGCGCCACCCTGCGCCAGTTGATCGGCATCAGCACTGAAATCGCCGACAGCGCCTTCAACCCCGAAGGCCGCACTGCTGCCGAGATCCTTGACGAAGCCGAGCGGCAGATCTTCCAGATTGCAGAAGCACGGCCCAAGACCGGCGGCCCGGTCAGCGTCAACGACCTGTTGACCAAAGCCATCGACCGCATCGACACCCTGTTCAACACCGACGCGGCTATTACCGGTATTTCCACCGGCTACACCGACCTCGACGAAAAGACCAGCGGCCTGCAGCCGTCCGACTTGATCATCGTCGCCGGCCGTCCGTCGATGGGTAAGACCACCTTTGCGATGAACCTGGTGGAAAACGCCGTTCTGCGCAGCGACAAGGCGGTGCTGGTGTACTCCCTCGAGATGCCAGGTGAATCGCTGATCATGCGTATGCTCTCGTCTCTTGGCCGTATCGACCAGACCAAGGTGCGTTCCGGTCAACTTGAGGATGACGACTGGCCGCGCCTGACCTCGGCGGTCAACCTGCTCAACGACCGCAAGCTGTTTATCGATGACACCGCCGGTATCAGCCCGTCCGAAATGCGCGCGCGTACCCGGCGCCTGGTGCGTGAGCATGGCGACATCGCCCTGATCATGATCGACTACCTGCAGTTGATGCAGATCCCCGGTTCCAGTGGTGACAACCGTACCAACGAGATTTCTGAAATCTCTCGTTCCTTGAAGGCGCTGGCCAAGGAATTCAACTGCCCGGTGGTAGCGTTGTCCCAGCTCAACCGCTCCCTGGAGCAACGTCCCAACAAGCGTCCGGTGAACTCCGACTTGCGGGAATCCGGAGCGATCGAGCAGGACGCCGACGTGATCATGTTCGTGTACCGCGACGAGGTGTACCACCCCGAGACGGAACACAAGGGCATTGCCGAAATCATCATCGGCAAACAGCGGAACGGCCCGATCGGGTTTATCCGGTTGGCGTTCATCGGCAAGTACACGCGTTTCGAGAACCTGGCGCCGGGTAGCTACAACTTCGACGACGACGAGTAGTTTCAAGCACCTGTAAGGGCCTCATCGCAGGCAAGCCAGCTCCCACATGTGGAATGCGCTCTCCTGTGGGAGCTGGCTTGCCTGCGATGGGGTCACCACAATTCCGACTACTACCGTCGGAATTGGTCAAAATTTGTGCTATATTCCGCGCCCGCGATTTTTCATCTTCACACCGGTCACCGTCATGCAAACAGCCAAGCCGTTATTTGACTATCCCAAGTACTGGGCCGAATGTTTCGGTCCTGCGCCATTCCTGCCGATGAGCAGGGAGGAGATGGATCAGCTTGGCTGGGATTCGTGCGACATCATCATCGTCACCGGTGATGCCTATGTTGACCACCCATCGTTCGGCATGGCGATCATCGGCCGGCTGCTGGAGTCCCAGGGCTTTCGCGTCGGGATCATTGCGCAGCCGAACTGGCAGTCCAAAGACGACTTCATGAAGCTCGGCGAGCCGAACCTGTTCTTCGGCGTCGCGGCCGGCAACATGGACTCGATGATCAACCGCTACACCGCCGACAAGAAAATCCGCTCCGACGACGCCTACACCCCCGGCGGCATGGCTGGCAAACGCCCCGACCGTGCAAGCCTGGTGTACAGCCAGCGTTGCAAGGAAGCCTACAAGAATGTACCGATCGTACTCGGCGGCATCGAAGCTTCCCTGCGCCGCATCGCCCACTACGACTACTGGCAAGACCGCGTGCGCAACTCGATCCTGATCGACGCCACCGCCGATATCCTGCTGTACGGCAACGCCGAGCGGGCCATCGTCGAAGTTGCCCAGCGCTTGTCGTGGGGCCACAAGATCGAAGACATCACCGATGTGCGCGGTACTGCGTTCATTCGCCGTGACACGCCGGCGGGCTGGTACGAAGTGGACTCCACGCGCATCGACCGTCCGGGCAAGATCGACAAGATCATCAACCCGTATGTGAATACCCAAGACACCCAGGCCTGCGCCATCGAGCAGGAAAAAGGTCCAGTCGACGATCCGGAAGAAGCCAAGGTTGTGCAGATCCTCGCCAGCCCGCGTATGACCCGTGACAAGACCGTGATCCGCCTGCCATCGGTGGAAAAGGTCCGCGGCGACGCGGTGCTCTATGCCCACGCCAACCGCGTGTTGCACCTGGAAACCAACCCAGGCAACGCCCGTGCCTTGGTGCAGAAACACGGAGAAGTGGACGTGTGGTTCAACCCGCCGCCCATTCCCATGACTACCGAAGAAATGGACTACGTGTTTGGCATGCCTTATGCCCGCGTACCGCACCCGGCGTATGGCAAGGAGAAGATTCCGGCCTACGACATGATCCGTTTCTCGGTGAACATCATGCGTGGCTGCTTCGGCGGCTGCACCTTCTGCTCGATCACCGAGCACGAAGGCCGCATCATCCAGAACCGTTCCGAAGAGTCGATCATTCGCGAAATCGAAGAGATCCGCGACAAAGTGCCGGGCTTCACCGGCGTGATCTCCGACCTCGGCGGCCCGACGGCGAATATGTACCGCATCGCCTGCAAAAGCCCGGAAATCGAATCCGCGTGCCGCAAGCCATCGTGCGTGTTCCCTGGCATCTGCCCGAACCTGAACACCGACCACTCGTCGTTGATCCAGCTGTACCGCAGTGCCCGTGCGTTGCCGGGTGTGAAGAAGATCCTGATCGCTTCCGGCCTGCGCTACGACCTGGCCGTCGAGTCGCCGGAGTACGTCAAAGAGCTGGTCACCCACCACGTCGGTGGCTACCTCAAGATCGCCCCGGAACATACCGAGGAAGGTCCGCTCAACCAGATGATGAAGCCGGGCATTGGCAGCTATGACAAGTTCAAGCGCATGTTCGAGAAGTACACCAAGGAAGCGGGCAAGGAGCAGTACCTGATCCCGTACTTCATCGCCGCCCACCCCGGCACCACCGATGAAGACATGATGAACCTGGCCCTGTGGCTCAAGGGCAATGGCTTCCGTGCCGACCAGGTGCAGGCGTTCTACCCGTCGCCGATGGCCACCGCCACCGCGATGTACCACTCGGGCAAAAACCCGCTGCGCAAGGTCACCTACAAGAGCGACGCGGTGACCATCGTCAAGAGCGAGGAGCAGCGCCGCCTGCACAAGGCGTTCCTGCGTTACCACGACCCGAAGGGCTGGCCAATGCTGCGTGAAGCATTGACCCGCATGGGCCGTGCCGACCTGATCGGGTCGGGCAAGGACCAGTTGATCCCGCTGCACCAGCCGTCCACCGACAGCTACCAGAGCGCCCGGCGTAAGAACTCGACGCCGGCCGGCAGCCATAAGGTCGCCAAGGAAACCACCACCAAGATCCTCACCCAGCACACCGGCCTGCCACCCCGTGGCAGCGACGGCAGCAACCCGTGGGACAAGCGCGAGCAAGCCAAGGCTGCGGCCCAGGCGCGCAATAAGCAGGCGGCCAAAGAGCGCAGCGATGCGGCCAAGGGCAAGGGCGGCAAGCCTACGCGCAAGCCGGTTGTGCCGCGTTGATCGACGCCTGAAATGCAAAACGCCAGCCTCGTGCTGGCGTTTTGCTTTCTGGTCGGTGGTGAGTCTGTTTGGTAAGGTGGCGCCCATTAGATTGCTGTCGCAGGCAAGCCAGTTCCCACACTTGGAACGCATTCCCCTGTGGGAGCTGGCTTGCCTGCGATGAGGCCGGTCTGGGCACTCTCAATTTCAAGGAAGAACACTATGGGCAACCCCTTGCTCAACATCGGCATGGACTCCAACCGCTCCCAATTCATGGCGCGCCAGCGCATTGAAAGCCAGATCAACCTGCCGCGGCTGTTCGCCGTCATTGACGCCGACCCCAGCATCGTCGGCGCTGGCGTGGTGTACATCGACGCCGACTTCAACGTGATCACCCTGCGCGAATTCAAGCCCATCTGCAGCATCAAACCCAAGCGCGTCATTTTGCGCGAGGCGCAGAAGTACATCTCGCCGGCGCAGTTCGTCGAGCAGGTGAAGACCGACCCCCGTGAAGGGCGACTCCAGAAGGAGGCCTTTGATATGGGGCTTTCCTGTGGGGCTGCGGTGATCGGTTGGATCGTGGTGTTCAGTGGCAGCGTCGCCGTACCCTTCACCGCCGGCGCCAGTGCTTTTGTGGTGGGTATTGGTGTCACAGCGGCGCTGGCCAGCAGTGCTCAGTGCGGGTTTGGCGTGGCCCGTACCTATAACGAGATCCTTGACCCAGATGCCAACGACCGCATGGACGACGCCCAGTGGTATGGCGCGGTGTCACCGATTCTCGATGCCGCGTCGTTGGTCGGGATCGGAACGGGAGCCTTCACCACATTAAGGCTACTCAAGGCCAAAAAAGCCGCTGCGTTGGGCAAGAGCTGGTATGAATTGCTCAAGGGCTTGAATCGCCAGGAGCGCAAGAAGTTGACCCAGGAATTGCTCAGTCTCAAAGACCCAAGCCTGACCCCCAAGTTGCTCAAGTTGCAGCAGCGCGCCGGCACGTTGCCCAAGCGCTACAGTTCCACGGAAATTCGTCATGCCACGCTCACCCAGCTCAAGGACGCCTTGGGCGGCATGTTGGGTATCTGGGGCAGCTATCGAACCGGTCACGTTGGCTCGGCATCGACGCTTGCCATTGGCCTGTATGAGGAACTGACGGAATGAAGGGGTTTCCCGATAGGCGCAGTTTCCTTGCGCGTTATTTTCCGGTGTTCATGGGCACCATCTTCATGGCAATTTTCTCTGGTTCGGTGGCTGTCTCCACGGCGGGCGTGACCTATTTGCGCGGTGTTGAGCCGGCGCTCAAGGCCAACTACTCCGGGGCTGCAATCCTGGTGCTGGTGGCAGTGCTGGTGTTTGGCAATGTGATGATTGCACGCGGGTATCCCTGGGCGACCCGGCTGGTGGCGGGCTACCTGGTGTGTTGCCTGCTGTTCGTGTTGCCGATGATTCAATACGGCCTCAATACCCTGGTGTACGGCTCGGCGGTGCTGTTTCCGCTGCTGGGCTTGCTGCTGCTCAACAGTAAGCGCCATCGTGAAATGCGCCAGCGGTTACTCGAAATACGTCACCTGCGTCGGGCGGTGATTGCGCAACGCAAGGCCCGTTGATTAGGTAGGTTTATTGGCGGTAGGTGGCCTGTTTGTTAGGGTGGCGCCCATCAGATTGCTATCGCAGGCAAGCCAGCTCCCACAGGGGAATGCATTTCAAGTGTGGGAGCTGGCTTGCCTGCGATGAGGCCGGTCTGGGCACTTTCAATGTCAAGGAAGAACACTTATGGGCAACTCCTTGTTCAACATCGGCATGGATTCCAACCGCTCTCAATTTATGGCGCGCCAGCGCATCGAGAGCCTGATCAATCTGCCACGGCTGTTTGCGGCCATCGATGCTGACCCCGGCGTTGTCGGTGCTGGCGTGGTGTATATCGATGCCGATTTTAATATCGTCACTCTGCGCGAATTCAAGCCCATCTGCAGCATCAAGCCAAAGCGTGTCATCCTGCGCGAGGCGCAGAAATACATCGCGCCGACACAATTCGCTGATCACGTAGTAAACAATCCACGGGAATCCAGGCTGATCGGCGAGGCCGTAAATACCGGAATCTCTTGCCTGGGTGCTGTCATCAGTTGGGCTGCGATTGCCAGCGGTACTATTCTGGTTCCTTTCAGTGCCGGCGCGAGCTCAGTCATTGTGGTGGTGGGGTACGCGGCCGCAGGCGCGAGTTCGCTCCAGTGCTTCAATGGCATTGCCCGAACGACCCTTGAGGTGGCCAAGCCTGAGGTAAACGATTGGCTCGACAGTGAAGGCTGGTACCAGAATGCATCCATTGTGCTGGACGCGGCATCGTTGGCCGGTGTGGGCGCTTCAGCCCTGACGACGGTCAAGCTGGTCAAGGTCGCTAAGGCATCGACGGGCAAGAGCCTGCGGGAAGTGCTACGCGGCTTGAACCGTCAGGAGAGGGCCAAGCTGACCAAGGAACTACTGAGCATCAATGATCCCAGCCTGACCTCGAAGATGCTCAAGCTCAGGCAGGCATCGGGTGAGCTCTCCAAGCGTTTCACCCCGACGCAACTCAAGCAAAGCACCAGTACTCAGATCAAAGATATCCTGGGAGCGACCGTCGGGTTCGGAGGCAGCGCCTACTCTGGGAACGTCAATACCATTGCGATAGGCTTGTACGAGGAAATAAACGAATGAGTGAGCTGATGACGCTGCGCGACTTCTTCAGGCGTCACTTCTTGACGTTTCTGGGCGGCGTATTTGCTGCGTACTTTTCGCTGGCACTTGCAGTGGCGCTGGCTTTCGTTACCTATTTTCGTGATGCGCCCCTTGCTCAAGTCGGGCTCAAGATCCTGGTCGCAGGTGCATTGCTTATCTTGTTGACGGTCCATAGCAACTTTATGATCCTGCGGGGCAAACCTTCATGGGCATGGGTGATGGTCGCCATCTACGCTGCCTGTCTGTTGTTTGTGCTCCCCATGATTCAGTACAACCCACACAGGGTTCTCTATAGCCTGTCGCTGATTTTCCCGCTGTTCGGCCTGCTGGTGCTCAACAGCAGCGGGCAGCGAGAGATGCGGGCAAAACTTGTGCAAATCCGTCAACTGCGCCAAGCCCTGAATACCAGGCGTACTACGCCTTAACTGGGTAGATTCACCACCTGCACTCAGCCCGGCGCTACAAATGTGTGCAGCGCCTGCACCATAGCCGCAACGTTGGCGCTGTTTTGGTGCTGTACTGCACCGGGCCTGACGTTTTAGTGCAATGACTGCTGCTGTGGCATAAGTCTTGCGCGCGTTGTGCTTATGCCCTGGCTCGCAGGAGGCCGCCGTGTCGATTCATGTCGCGTTGCACCACGTTACGCATTACCGCTACGACCGTGCAGTTGAACTCGGCCCGCAGATCGTGCGGCTACGCCCGGCGGCCCATAGCCGTACGCGGATACTGTCCTACGCGTTGAAGGTGTTGCCCGAGCAGCATTTCATCAACTGGCAGCAAGACCCCCAGGGCAATTACCTGGCGCGCCTGGTGTTCCCGGAAAAGACTGACGAGTTGCGCATTGAAGTCGACCTGGTCGCCGAGATGGCGGTGTTCAATCCGTTCGATTTTTTCCTGGAGCCCTACGCCGAAAATATCCCGTTCAGCTACGCCGCCGATGAGCAGCGCGAGCTGGCGCCGTATCTGGAAACCTTGCCGCTGACGCCAAGGTTGGCTGCGTACCTGGCCGGTATCGACCGCACGCCGCTGCCTGCTGTGGATTTCCTGGTCGGCCTCAACCAGCGCCTGGCCGCCGATATCGGTTACCTGATTCGCATGGAACCGGGCGTGCAAACTCCGGAATTTACCCTGGAAAACGCATCCGGCTCTTGCCGCGACTCGGCCTGGTTGTTGGTGCAATTGCTGCGCAACCTCGGATTGGCGGCGCGATTTGTCTCTGGTTATCTGATTCAACTGACCGCCGACGTCAAAGCCCTCGACGGCCCGTCCGGTACCGAGGTGGACTTCACCGACCTGCACGCCTGGTGCGAAGTGTATTTGCCCGGCGCTGGCTGGATTGGCCTGGATGCCACGTCCGGGTTGTTCGCCGGTGAAGGGCATATCCCGTTGGCCTGTAGCCCCGATCCATCGTCCGCCGCGCCCATCAGCGGGTTGGTGGAGCCGTGCGAATGCGAGTTCACCCATGAGATGTCGGTGGAGCGCATCTGGGAAGCGCCACGGGTGACCAAGCCCTACACCGAAGAACAATGGTTGGCGATCCAGACCCTGGGCCGGCAGATCGACGGCGACCTGCTCAAGGACGACGTACGCCTGACCATGGGCGGCGAGCCGACCTTCGTCTCTATCGACGACCCAGACGGCGCCGAATGGAACACCGCAGCCCTGGGCCCGGACAAGCGTCGCCTGTCCGCCGAGCTGTTCCAGCGCCTGCGCCAGCACTATGCGCCCAAGGGCCTGGTGCATTTCGGCCAAGGCAAGTGGTACCCCGGGGAGCAATTACCACGTTGGTCGCTCAACTGTTATTGGCGCCGCGATGGCGTGCCGATCTGGCACAACAGCGCGCTGATCGCCGATGAGCAAGAGGACTACGGCGCCGATGGGGTGATGGCCGGGCGTTTCCTGGCCAGCGTCGCCGAACGCCTGAAACTGCCGGCGCGCTTTGTGTTCCCGGCGTTCGAAGACAATTTCTACTACCTGTGGCGCGAAGGGGCGCTGCCCCAGAACGTCACTGCCCAAGACCCGCGCCTGAGCGACGACCTGGAGCGTGAGCGCCTGCGCAAAGTCTTCAGCCAGGGCCTGGATAAAATCATCGGCCAAGTGCTGCCGCTGGCACGGACTGCGGCCAATGACCGCTGGCAGAGTGGGCGTTGGTACCTGCGCGACAACCATTGCCGCCTGGTGCCGGGGGATTCGCCGCTGGGCTATCGTCTGCCGCTCGCTTCGCAGCCCTGGGTGACGGCGGCGGAGTATCCGTTTGTGCATCCGACCGACCCTAACCAGGATCAGCCGGAGCTGCCGACCAGCGCCCAGTTGCAAAACCATGGCGAGCCCGCGCCGGGTGATGAGCGTGTGCCCAAGGTCGACGAGTCCGCCGACTGGCTGACCCGTACCGCGTTGTGTGCCGAAGCACGCGAAGGGCGCCTGTATCTGTTTATGCCGCCGCTGGAGCGCGTCGAGGATTACCTGGAGCTGGTGGCTGCCATTGAGGCCACCGCCGAAGAGCTGCATTGCCCGGTACTGCTGGAAGGCTACGAGCCGCCAGCGGATATGCGCCTGAGCAATTTCCGCGTCACGCCAGATCCCGGTGTCATTGAGGTCAACGTACAGCCATCCGCCACCTGGGACGAGTTGGTGGAACGCACCGAATTCCTCTACGAAGAGGCACGGCAAACCCGCCTGACCACCGAGAAGTTCATGATCGACGGGCGCCATACCGGCACCGGTGGCGGTAACCACTTCGTGCTCGGCGGCGCGACGCCCAAGGATTCGCCCTTCCTGCGCCGACCGGACCTGCTGCGCAGCCTGATCAGCTACTGGCATAACCACCCGTCGTTGTCCTATTTGTTCTCCGGCCTGTTTATCGGCCCCACCTCCCAGGCACCCCGGGTGGATGAGGCGCGCAACGATGCGCTGTATGAACTGGAAATCGCCTTCGCGCAGATGCCGGCACCGGGCGAGGAGTGCCCGCCGTGGTTAGTGGATCGCCTGTTGCGCAACCTGCTGATCGACGTGACGGGCAATACCCATCGCGCCGAATTCTGTATCGACAAACTCTACTCACCCGACGGCGCCACGGGCCGACTGGGCCTGCTGGAACTGCGCGCCTTTGAAATGCCGCCCCATGCGCGCATGAGCCTGACCCAGCAGTTGTTGCTGCGAGCGCTGGTCGCGCGGTTCTGGCGCGAGCCCTATGCGCCGCCGAAGCTGGCGCGCTGGGGCACTGAACTGCATGACCGTTTCCTGTTGCCGCACTTTATCGAGCAGGACTTTGCCGACGTGATCGTCGAGCTGAACGCGGCTGGTTACCCGCTGCGAGCCGAATGGTTCGCGGCGCATCTGGAGTTCCGTTTCCCCAAGGTGGGCGACTACGCCGTCAGCGGTATCGAACTGGAACTGCGCCAGGCCTTGGAGCCTTGGCATGTGCTGGGCGAGGAGGGCGCAGTGGGTGGCACGGTGCGCTATGTGGATTCGTCCCTGGAGCGCCTGCAAGTGAAGTTGAGCGGGTTGCCGCCGCAACGTTACCTGCTGACCTGCAATGGCGTGCCGGTGCCGCTGCAACCGACCGGCCGCGTCGGTGAGTTCGTGGCGGGGGTGCGTTATCGCGCCTGGCAACCGGCCAACTGCCTGCAACCGACCATCCCCGTGCATGCGCCGCTGGTATTTGACCTGCTCGACACCTGGATGCAGCGTTCGTTGGGCGGCTGCCAATACCATGTGGCGCACCCGGGCGGGCGCAATTACGACAGCCTGCCGGTGAATGCCAATGAGGCGGAGAGCCGGCGCATGGCGCGGTTTTTCCGCTTGGGGCATAGCCCGGGCAAGCTTGTGGTGCCGACTGTAACGGTAAACGATGAGTTGCCAATGACCCTGGATTTGCGGCGTTTCACAAAAAATAAGGAATGAACATGATCCAAGTGTGGGAGGGCTTTTGTGGCGAGGGAGCTTGCTCCCGCTGGGGTGCGAAGCGCCCCCAATAGCAGGCGACTGCTGCGCAGTCGAGCGGGAGCAAGCTCCCTCGCCACAACAAGCCAGCTCCCACATTGGATCGTAGTGAATTTGAGTTAACCTGACTTCCCTTGCCTCTGCCGAGCGTTCCATGTCCGACTTGCTCGACCGTTACCCGCTCACCGCGGGCACCTATCACGAACTGCTGGACGCCAGCGGCGCGGTGCGTGCCCATTGGCGGCGCTTGTTCGATCACCTGCAACGCAGCACGCCCGCACAACTGGCCCAGCGCCAGGCGTTGCTGACGCGCCAGATCCAGGAAAACGGCGTGACCTACAACGTCTACGCCGACCCCAAGGGCGCCGACCGCCCCTGGGAGCTGGACCTGTTGCCCCATGTGCTGGCGGCCGAGGAGTGGCAGCAACTGTCGGCCGGCATCGCCCAGCGTGCGCGCCTGCTCAATGCGGTACTGGCCGACCTGTATGGCCCGCAGCGCCTGATCAAGGAAGGCTTGCTGCCCGCCGAACTGGTGTTCGGGCATAACAATTTTCTGTGGCCGTGCCAGGGTATCCAGCCGCCCGACGGTGCGTTCCTGCATCTGTACGCGGTCGACCTGGCACGCACGCCGGATGGCCGCTGGTGGGTCACCGCCGACCGCACCCAAGCCCCGTCGGGCGCCGGCTACGCCCTGGAAAACCGCACCATCGTGTCCCGCGCCTTCCCGGACCTGTACCGGGATATGCAGGTGCAGCACCTCACCGGTTTCTTTCGCACGCTGCAGGAGACCCTGGCGCGCCAGGCCCCTGGCGATGACCAGCCGCCACTGATCGTGCTGCTCACGCCGGGGCGTTTCAACGAAAGCTATTTCGAACACCTGTACCTGGCGCGTCAGCTCGGCTACCCCTTGGTAGAGGGCGGCGACCTCACCGTGCGTGACAGCACTGTGTTCCTGAAAACGCTCAGCGGCCTGCGCCGGGTGCACGCGATTATGCGTCGCCTTGATGATGATTTCTGCGACCCGCTGGAACTGCGCACTGACTCGGCGCTCGGCGTGCCGGGCCTGCTCGACGCCGTGCGTCAAGGCAACGTGCTGGTGGCCAATGCCTTGGGCAGTGGCGTGCTGGAGTCCCCGGGGTTGCTGGGCTTTTTGCCCAAGATCAACGAATTTTTGTTCGGTGAAGCCTTGATCCTGCCGTCGATTGCCACCTGGTGGTGCGGTGAAGCGCCGGTGCTTGCCGAAGCCTTGGAAAAACTCCCGGAACTGCTGATCAAGCCGGCATTTCCCTCACAAAGTTTCGCTCCGGTGTTTGGTCGCGACCTTGACGACGAACAGCGCCAGGCCCTGGCCGAACGCATGCGTGCGCGGCCCTATGCCTATGTCGCCCAAGAGCTGGCGCAACTGTCTCAGGCGCCCGTATGGCACACCGTGGATGACCACCTGCAACACCGTGCCATTGGTATGCGTGTCTACGCCGTGGCCAGTGAAGACGGTTATCGGGTACTGCCTGGCGGCCTGACTCGCGTGGCGGCCGACGCCGATGCCGAGGTGGTGTCGATGCAGCGCGGCGGGGCGAGCAAGGACACCTGGGTGCTCGGTGAGCGCGCGCCGGGTGGCGAGCAATGGCGCGCCCAACGCACCATTGGCGCCTATGACCTGGTGCGCCGCGATCCCTATTTGCCCTCGCGCGTGGTGGAAAACCTGTTCTGGTTCGGTCGTTACTGCGAGCGCTGCGACGACAGTGCGCGCTGGCTGCGTATCGTACTGGCGCGGTATGTCGATGGCGACGATCCGCTGGCGTTGCAGGCCGCCGTCGAACTCGGCGAAAGCCTGCGCCTGTTGCCGGAGGAGGGCGAGCTGCCGGAGCGCCTGCTCGCCGCCTTGCTGGGTGATGACTGGCCTTCAAGCCTGCGCGCCAATTTGCAGCGCTTGCAGTGGGCGGCGTCCCAGGTGCGCGGCAAGTTGTCCCGGGAAAACTGGCAGGCCCTGGTGGAGCTGCAACGCGAAGCCATGGAACTGGAAAGCGACACTGCAGACTTTGGCGAACTGCTCGACTTTCTCAACCGCCTGGTGATGTCCCTGGCGGCACTGTCCGGGTTTGCCCTGGACGACATGACCCGCGATGAGGGCTGGCGCTTCTTGATGATGGGCCGGCGTATCGAGCGTCTGCAGTTTCTGAGCAGCAGCCTAGCGGCGTTCCTGCGTGGCGTGGCCGTGTTCGATCAGGCCGGGCTGGAATGGTTGCTGGAGCTGGGCAACAGCAGCATCACCTACCGCTCGCGCTACCTGGCGGTGCCGCAGTTGATCCCGGTGCTCGACTTGCTGCTGCTCGACGAGCAGAACCCCCATGCGGTGCTGTTCCAGCTCAAGTTGGTGAGCCGCACCCTGCGCCGTCTCAATGATGATTTTGGCGTGCCCCGTGAAACCGGGCTGGTGCCTTTGGTCGAGTGCCTGGCGCGTTTTGACCTGGGCTGCCTGGAGGACGGCCTGTTTGGCGAAACCAGCGTGCGTGCCGCGCTGGACGGCCTGGCCGACTTGCTGCAAGCGGTGGCCGATGAAAGCGGGCAGGTGTCGGATCGCCTGGCGCTGCGCCATTTTGCCCACGTGGATGATGTCAGCCAGCAAACGGTTTCGGTGTAATGAGCGCGCGCTATCAGATTTTCCACGATACCCATTACCACTATGACAGCCCGGTGTCCCTGGCCCAGCAACTGGCGCACCTGTGGCCAAGGCCGTGCGCCTGGCAGAAGTGCACCTGGCAGCAGTTGGATATTAGCCCGGAACCCACCTCGCGCCGCGACGAACTGGACGTATTCGGCAACCCGATCACTCGCCTGGCGTTCGAACGGCCCCATGATGAATTGCTGGTGAACGCCGGACTCACTGTAGAAGTGCTTTCGCGACCCGCTCTGGACTTCCAGCGGTCGCCGCCCTGGGACCACACCCGCGACAGCCTGACCTACAGCAGCCAGGCCTTGAGCGCCGAGCTGATCGAAGCCTGCCGCTATCGCTTCGAGTCGCCCTATGTCCATCTGAAGAAAACCTTCGTCGAGTTCTCCGAAAGCTGCTTCCCGCCCGGCGAGCCTTTACTGCTGGGCACGCAGGCATTGATGGAGAAGATCTTCAGCGAATTTA
Organism: Pseudomonas sp. CFSAN084952; assembly: GCF_009648855.1. Taxonomy (NCBI): domain Bacteria; kingdom Pseudomonadati; phylum Pseudomonadota; class Gammaproteobacteria; order Pseudomonadales; family Pseudomonadaceae; genus Pseudomonas; species Pseudomonas sp. CFSAN084952. The sequence continues at coordinate 6,088,984 of NZ_CP045767.1, forward strand.
CCTTCGATGCCGAAGCCACCCAGGTCGCCACGCCGCTGGTTGAAGTGCTGGAGCGCCGTCGTGGCGTGTGCCAGGACTTCGCTCACCTGATGCTTGCCTGCCTGCGTTCCCGTGGCCTGGCGGCGCGCTATATCAGCGGCTACCTGCTCACCCAGCCACCGCCCGGCCAGCCACGGCTGATTGGCGCGGATGCTTCCCATGCGTGGGTTTCGGTGTTTTGCCCGGTATCAGGCTGGGTGGATTTTGACCCGACCAACAATGTGCAGCCGGCGCTGGAGCACATCACCCTGGCCTGGGGCCGGGACTTTTCTGATGTGTCGCCATTGCGGGGGGTGATTCTGGGGGGAGGCAGCCACGACCCGGAGGTGCGGGTGACGGTGATGCCGCTGGAATGAAAAACGATCATTCCCACGCTCTGCGTGGGAATGCCTGCTGTGACGCTCTGCGTCACCCTTGCGCTGGCTTCAAGCCTGGTGCGGGACGCGGAGCGTCCGGGGCTGCATTCCCACGCGGAGCGTGGGAACGATCATTCAGCTGGGTCTTTCGGGGTTTCGGTCTCGTCAGTTGCCGCTTCACCTTCGGCATCCGGGTTCAGCGCGCCGGTTTCTTCCTCTGCAGCGGCTTTCTTGCGTTGCAGCTTTTCCTCTTTCTTCTGTTCCTTGGCCAAGTCTCTCTGACGTTTGGCGAAGGAGTAATTAGGTTTGGCCATGGGCGATCCTCTAGGGTCGAAGGTGAGGGTGGGCGGCGCGCAGCTGCCTCGGGTCGTCATGGTAGCAGCTTCAGGGGGCCCTTTGCTTTCACTTACCGCAGGCGTAGGCAGCCAGAAGGCCGTTGAACAGGTGATTGAGGTGCATGGCATGAACTCCCGTGAGTGATGGGCCGATCATAATCAGGGTGCGGCAGTTTGGCTGGTTGATTGTGTTGATGAAGCTGATAGCCTAAAGTTGTATACAATCTGTTGATTCAGATCATAAGAACTCAAGCCTGATTGAGGCACCCTTACCGCAATCCGCGTTTTTAAAACCCTGCCTTGGAGATTCACATGTTTGCCAAACTCGTTGCTGTTTCCCTGCTGACTCTGGCGAGCGGCCAGTTGCTTGCTGCAGAGTGCAAGGTCACTGTCGACTCCACCGACCAAATGTCGTTCAACACTAAAGCGATTGAAATCGACAAGAGCTGCAAGCAGTTCACCGTTGAGCTGACTCACTCGGGTAACCTGCCCAAGAACGTGATGGGCCATAACTGGGTGCTGACTACCGAAGCCAATATGCAACCGGTGGCAACCGACGGCATGGCTGCGGGGATCGACAAGGATTACCTGAAAGCCGGTGATGAGCGCATCATCGCCCACACCAAGATCATCGGTGCCGGCGAGAAAGATTCGGTGACCTTCGACGTCTCCAAGCTGAAGGCCGATGAGAAATACAGCTTCTTCTGCTCGTTCCCAGGCCACATCTCGATGATGAAAGGTGCTGTGGTTCTGAAGTAAGACCGCGTTATCGTTCATCGCAGGCAAGCCAGCTCCCACACTTGACCGGATTCCAACATGGGAATGCGGTCGAATGTGGGAGCTGGCTTGCCTGCGATGGCGATGTGACAATCAATGCAAAACGATCAGGTTCACCTCAAGGTGCAAACGGCATCACCCGCTTGTGCTCAGTCTTGCGATAGGTCTCGCAGATAATCCTGAACGCCTCCTCACGCACCGGCTCACCCTGCAGGAACGCATCAATCTCGGCATAGGTCACGCCATGTGACGCCTCGTCCGGCTTGCCCGGCGACAGGTCTTCCAGGTCGGCGGTCGGCACCTTCTCCACCAGCGATTCCGGCGCGCCAAAGTGACGGGCAATGGCCCGCACCTGATGCTTCACCAGCCCGCTCAACGGTGCCAGATCGCACGCGCCATCACCGAACTTGGTGTAGAAGCCCATCACCGCTTCCGCCGCATGGTCGGTGCCGATCACCAGCCCGCCGGCCGCGCCGGCGATGGTGTACTGCGCCACCATACGCATGCGCGCCTTGGTGTTGCCCAGCACGAAGTCACGGGACGCCGCGGCCTTGCCTTCAAAGGCGGCCACTTCATTGGCCAGGGCTTTAACCGCCGGGCCGATGTTCACGGTGTGACGTTCATCCGGCTCGATAAAGTCCACCGAGGCCTGGGCGTCGTGCTCGTCGAACTGGGTTTCGTAGGGCAGGCGCACGGCGATAAAGCGGTACGCCTCATCGCCGGTGCTGGCGCGCAGTTCCTGCACCGCACGTTGGGCCAACAGGCCTGCGGTCAGGGAGTCGACACCACCACTGATGCCGAGCACCAGGGTCTTGAGCCCGGAATTGCGCAGGCAGTCCTGGATAAAGGCCACGCGCCGGGCAACCTCGGCTTCGAGTGCGGCCTGGTCCTTGAACGGGGCTTGCACCTTGAGCTGTTGTGCAATCTCACGCTGTACGGCTTGCATGATTCACTCCTTGCTGGATAGGGCAGGTACTTTGAAAACGTGACGCAAATAGGCGACAAAATTCGGGTCGGTGCAATGGGTCTTGCCCGCTTCATCGGAAATCTTCGCGACGGGCTGGCCATTGCAGGCGGTCATTTTAAGCACGATGCTCATCGGTTCCACCCCTGGAATATCACAGGTCAGGTTGGTGCCGATGCCAAAGCTCACATTAATGCGACCGCGCAACGCCCGGAATATTTCCAAGGCTTTGGGCAATGTCAGACTGTCGGAGAACACCAGGGTCTTGCTCATCGGTTCGATGCCCAGCTTGTGGTAGTGAGCGATGGCTTTTTCTGCCCACTGGATCGGATCACCGGAGTCATGGCGCAGGCCGTCGAACAGCTTGGCGAAGTACAAGTCGAAGTCGCCCAGAAACGCGTCGGTGGTGATGCAATCGGTGAGGGCGATACCCAACAGGCCACGGTACTCGCGCACCCAGCAATCAAGGGCGGCGATCTGGCTGTCGATCAGGCGTGGGCCGAGTTGCTGGTGGGCCATGATCCACTCGTGGGCCATGGTGCCCAGCGGCTTCATATCGAATTCGCGCGCCAGGTGCACGTTGCTGGTGCCGACAAAACGGCCAGGGAAATCGTGCTTGAGCACGCTGACCACTTCCTCTTGCACCCGGTAGGAAAAGCGCCGGCGCGTGCCGAAGTCCGCCACTTGCAGCTCCGACAGCTCATCGCTGCTGGCATTGGCGGTCAGCCAGTCGAATTTGCGATACAACTGCTCGCGGGCCTGCTCGAGGATCACGGTCTGGTAGCGGTAGCGGTTACGCACCTCGCTGACGATGGCCAGCATTGGCACTTCAAACAGGATCACATGCAGCCACGGTCCGCGCAGGCGGATAAACAACTCGCCGTTCTCGATGCCGGTTTGCACATACCGCAGGTTGAAGCGAAACAGCCCGAGGAAGCGCAGAAAATCCGGCTTCATAAAGCTGATGCGTTCCAGGAACCCCAGTTGATCGGGGCTCAGGCTCAGCTCGGCGAGGCGCTCGATCTGGTAACGAATCTCCGCCAGGTAAGGGCGCAGGTCTTCGCTGTTACGGCAACGAAACTCCCATTCAACTTCCACGTTCGGGTAGTTGTGCAGCACCGCCTGCATCATGGTCAGCTTGTAGAAGTCGGTGTCGAGCAGGTTCTGCACGATGCGATCGGCAAACACACTCTCGCTCATAACGGGAATCTCCAGACGGGTCGGCGATGGAGGCCGGCCTTTACGCACAATTGAGGAAGGGGGTTAGTGGCGCATAGACTTGTGGGGTTTTGCCAGTGATTTTTTCAGTAAGGCCACTGGCGCCATCGCAGGCAAGCCAGCTCCCACATTTGAAGTGCATTCCAAACGGTGGGAGCAGGCTTGCCTGCGATGGCGATTCTCCAGGCGCTAAAGCACCTGCTCCATCATCCACTTCACAAACTCGCGCACCTTGGGCACCTCTGCCGAATGCTCAGGATACGCCAGGTAGTAAGCATCCTGGCTCGGCATCGCATGTTGCCAGGGGATCACCAACTTGCCCTCGGCCAATTCCTCCTCCACCAGAAAGCGCGGCAATAACGCCACGCCGCATCCCACCTGCGCCGCACGGATACACATATAAAACGTGTCGAACCGCGGGCCATGGTAGCTGTGCTCGGTATGGAAGCCCTGGCTGGCGAACCAGTCATGCCAGCCCTGGGGCCGCGAGGCGTTTTGCAGTAGCACCAGGTCGCTCAGTTGCGTGGGGTCGGTGAAAGGCTGGGCGGGCAGGCTGTCGGGCGAACACACCGGTACCAGCTCTTCACTGAACAGTTTCAGGCTCTCGGTGCCGGGACGTGCGCCCTGGCCGAAATAGAACGCCATGTCGGCCTTGCCTTGCAGTAACTCGTCCGGGTCCTGTTCGTTGCACAGGTCCAGGTGGATCTGCGGGTGGCGCAAACGCCAGCCTTTGAGGCGCGGCACCAGCCAGCGTGCTCCGAAGGTGTAGGGCGTGGACACGCGCAGCACTTCGGTTTCGCCCCCGTAGGAGCGCAGGTAGTGGGTGGACATTTCCACCTGGGTGAGGATCTTGCGCACCTCCACCAGGTACAGGTCGCCCGCCGGGGTCATCTGCAAGCGGCGGCGCACGCGGCGAAACAGCAGGTGTTGCAACAGTTCTTCCAACTGCGCTACTTGTTTGCTCACCGCGCTTTGGGTGAGGTTCAGTTCCTCGGCGGCGCGGGTGAAGCTCAGGTGGCGGGTGGCCGCTTCGAAACACTGCAGGGCGGTGATCGAGGGCAAATGTCTTTTGTTCAGCACGGCATGCCTCTTTTTATTCTTTGCATGAATAAAGGGAATGATATCTCGCCTAATCGTCGTTTGTTGGCAAGTCTTGGGCCAGCTACAAATAGGGCCAGGATCGCCGTGCGTATTGCGGCGCGAATTTTTGTCTGCAGATTGAAGGAGTGACCCATGGTTGCCGCATTGCTTGATCGTCTCGGGGTAAACCCGGCGCTGTACCAGGCTGGAAAACAACCCGTGCATTCACCGATTGATGGCAGCCGTATCGGCAGTGTGCACTGGGAAGGCGCCGCCGAGGTGGAGCAACAGGTCAGTCGCGCCGAGCATGCATTCGAGGCCTGGCGCAAGGTGCCGGCGCCGCGACGTGGCGAGCTGGTGCGCCAGTTCGGCGACGTATTGCGCGAGTACAAGGCCGACCTGGGCGAACTCGTTTCCTGGGAAGCGGGCAAGATTACCCAGGAAGGCTTGGGTGAAGTGCAGGAAATGATCGACATCTGCGACTTCGCCGTCGGCCTGTCGCGCCAGTTGTACGGCTTGACCATCGCCTCCGAGCGCCCAGGCCACCATATGCGTGAAACCTGGCACCCGCTGGGCGTGGTCGGCGTGATCAGCGCCTTCAACTTCCCGGTGGCCGTGTGGGCGTGGAACACTGCGCTGGCCTTGGTGTGCGGCAACGCAGTGATCTGGAAACCGTCGGAAAAGACCCCGCTCACTGCACTGGCCTGCCAGGCCTTGTTCGAGCGCGTACTGAAAAAATTCGACGGTGCCCCCGAGTACCTCAGCCAAGTGATCATCGGCGGCCGTGACGCCGGCGCTGCGCTGGTGGATGACCCGCGCGTCGCCCTGATCAGCGCCACCGGCAGCACGCGTATGGGCCGTGAAGTGGCACCCAAAGTCGCCGCACGTTTCGCCCGCAGCATCCTTGAACTGGGCGGCAACAACGCGATGATTCTCGGTCCAAGCGCCGACTTGGACATGGCCGTGCGCGCCATCCTCTTCAGCGCGGTGGGCACCGCCGGCCAACGCTGCACCACCCTGCGCCGGCTGATCGCCCATGAGTCGGTCAAGGAAGAAATCGTCACCCGCCTCAAGGCCGCCTATTCCAAAGTGCGCATCGGCCACCCCCTGGAAGGCAACCTGATCGGCCCGCTGATCGACAAGCACAGTTTCGACAACATGCAGGACGCCCTTGAGCAAGCCTTGAGCGAAGGCGGCAAGGTGTTCGGCGGCAAGCGCCAACTGCAAGACACATTCCCCAACGCCTACTACGTATCGCCGGCCATCGTGGAAATGCCCGAGCAAAGCGACGTGGTGTGCAGCGAAACCTTCGCGCCGATTCTTTACGTGGTCGGCTACACCGACTTCGCCGAAGCCCTGCGCCTGAACAATGCCGTGCCACAAGGTTTGTCGTCCTGCATCTTCACTACCGACGTGCGTGAAGCCGAGCAGTTCATGTCGGCGGTGGGCAGCGACTGCGGCATTGCCAACGTCAACATCGGCCCGAGCGGCGCGGAGATCGGTGGCGCGTTCGGGGGTGAAAAAGAAACCGGCGGCGGGCGTGAGTCGGGCTCGGATGCGTGGCGCGGGTATATGCGCAGGCAGACCAATACTGTGAACTACTCGCTGGAACTGCCGTTGGCACAAGGCATCACGTTCGACTGACCAGACTGATCGTTCCCACGCTCTGCGTGGGAACGCATTCTGTGACGCTCCGCGTCACGACAATGCGGACGCGGAGCGTCCAAGGCTACATTCCCACGCAGAGCGTGGGAACGAGCGGTGGTGAATTCATCCCGGAGTCTGGCAATGGCACTGCGCGAAACATGTTTATGGGAACACCTCACCCCAGGCCGTCCCGACCGAGCCGCGCTCAAGGGCGCGGTCAAGGTGGATGTGTGCGTGATCGGCGCCGGCATCACCGGTTTGTCGGCGGCCATTCATTTGCTGGAACAAGGTAAAAGCGTCGTCGTACTGGAGGCCCATCGCACCGGTCACGGCGGCTCGGGGCGCAACGTCGGGCTGGTCAACGCCGGCCTGTGGATTCCACCGGACGAGATCGAGGCCGGTTTCGGCACAGCGGTGGGCAGTCAGCTCAACCGCATGTTGGGTGCGGCGCCGTCCCTGGTGTTCAGCCTGATCGACAAGTACAACATCGACTGCCAATTGCGCCGTGAAGGCACCTTGCACATGGCGCACAACGCCCGTGGCGAGGCGGACTTGCGCAGCCGTGAGCAGCAGTGGAAGCGCCGTGGCGCACCGGTTGAGTTACTCACCGGCCAGGCCTGCGAGCACGCCACCGGTACCCGGAAAATCGCCGCCGCGTTGCTGGATCGGCGCGCCGGCACCTTGAACCCCATGGCCTACACCACTGGGTTGGCAAATGCCGCCGCAGCGTTGGGCGGGCAGTTGTTCGATCATTCCCCGGTCACCCAGCTTGAACGCCAAGGCGCCGATTGGTCGGTGCAGACCGCCGAGGGCGCGGTGCAGGCCGCGCAGGTGGTGATCGCCTCCAACGCCTACACCGAAGGCGAATGGACCGAACTGCGGCGTAACTTTTTCCCCGGCTATTACTACCAGGTGGCGTCGGCGCCGCTGACCGATGACGCGGCCAAACAGATCCTCCCCGGCGGCCAGGGTTCGTGGGACACGCGCCAGGTCCTGAGCAGTATTCGCCGCGATGCCGACGGGCGCCTGTTGCTGGGCAGCCTGGGTAACGGCAACCAGAAGCCGGCGTGGTTCCTCAAGGCATGGGCCGATCGGGTGCAGCAACACTACTTCCCGTACCTCAAACCGGTGCAATGGGAATTCACCTGGACCGGCTGCATCGCGTTCACCCCCGACCACTTGATGCGCCTGTTCGAACCGGCCCCCGGCCTGGTGGCGGTTACCGGTTATAACGGGCGCGGGGTGACCACCGGCAGCGTAGTGGGCAAGGCGTTTGCCGACTACCTGTGTCACCAGGACCCCCAAGCCTTACCGATCCCTTTTGCCCCTATGCAACCTCTGGCCGCTGTGGGCCTGCGCAGTTGCCTGTATGAAGCCGGCTTCTCGCTCTATCACGCCGGGCAATGCCTGAGGATCGTGATCTGATCAGCGAAATACTCCTCAGAAGCCTGCGTTTTCTTAGCAGGCTACCCATCTGTATTGGTGCAAGTCGTAGCAATCACGCACTGTAAATGTGCAGTTCCGTTACGCACATTGTTACAGCTGTAGGAACTGTCGTTTATGCCTGTGGTTGCAGGTGCGACCTACCAGGGTTGTACTTTTTTGCAGTGCTGGTTGCACCCGTAGACGCTAGACGGTTGCACGTCCTGGCAAAAGGCGTCGAAACGCCTGTAATAACAATGACACCGTGTCTTTTTGAAGAATAAAAACGTAATGGCACGCGGCTTGCTCTGAGCTTTCAGTGAAAAGTTTGAATGCAAGTTGTCGTGCCAAAAATCAAAAATATCGGAGCACCACTCATGTCCCAGACGTTTTACAAGAAAGGTTTTCTGGCCCTCGCCGTTGCTGCGGCGCTGGGTGTTTCTACGTTTGTTCAAGCTGATGTGAAAATTGGTGTGGCAGGCCCGATGACGGGTGCCAACGCCGCTTTCGGTGAGCAGTACATGAAGGGTGCCCAGGCGGCAGCCGACGTTATCAACAAGGCCGGCGGCATCAACGGCGAGCAGATCAAGCTGGTGGCAGGCGATGACGCCTGCGAACCCAAGCAGGCCGTGGCCGTGGCCAACCGCCTGGCCGACCAGGACAAAGTGATCGGTGTGGTCGGGCACTTCTGCTCCTCCAACACCATCCCGGCGTCTGAGGTTTACGACGAAGCGGGCATCATCGCCATCACCCCAGGCTCCACCAACCCACAAGTGACCGAACGCGGCCTGGGCGCCATGTTCCGTATGTGCGGGCGTGACGACCAGCAAGGCATCGTGGCCGGCGACTACATCGTCGACGTGCTCAAGGGCAAGAAAGTCGCGGTGATCAACGACAAGGACACCTACGGCAAAGGCCTGGCCGACGCCACCGCTGCGCAGTTGACCAAGCGCGGCGTCAAGCCGGTGCTGGAAGAGGGCCTGACCCGGGGCGAGAAAGACTTCAGCGCCCTGGTTACCAAGATCCGTTCCCTGGGCGCCGACGTCGTGTACTTCGGCGGCTTGCATCCGGAAGCCGGCCCACTGGTGCGCCAGATCCGCGAAGCGGGCCTCAAAGACGTCAAGTTCATGTCCGATGACGGCGTGGTCACCGACGAGTTGGTAGCCACCGCCGGCGGCGCGCAGTACGTCGATGGCGTGTACATGACCTTCGGCGCCGACCCACGCCTGCTGCCGGACAGCAAGACGGTCGTGGAAGAGTTCCGCAAGAACGGCACCGAGCCTGAAGGCTACACCCTGTACGCTTACGCCTCGATCCAGGCCCTGGCCGCCGGCTTCAACGGTGCCAAGTCCAACAAGGGCGAAGACGCTGCCAAGTGGCTCAAGGCCAACCCGGTTAAAACCGTCATGGGCGAAAAAGCCTGGGATGCCAAGGGCGACCTGAAAGTCTCTGACTACGTGGTTTACCAGTGGGACAAAGACGGCAAATACCATCAGTTGGAAAAACAGAAGTAATAACGCGACGGCCTGAACACCTTGATTCCTGTGGGAGCCGGGCTTGCCCGCGATGACGGACTCAATGCCAACCCTGTGTTGAATGTGAAACCGCTATCGCAGGCAAGCCAGCTCCCACAGAGGGCCTGGTTGCCTGCTCTATTGCAACAAACCTGTCTTTTCCTCCAGAAGCGCCGCACACCCACCGGTGTGCAGGTGCTCACCGCGTGAGATTGCGTTATGGATGGTATTTTCCTGCAGCAACTGGTCAACGGCCTGACCCTCGGGTCGGTCTATGGCCTGATCGCCATCGGCTACACAATGGTCTATGGCATCATTGGCATGATCAACTTCGCCCACGGCGAGGTTTATATGATTTCCGCTTACCTCGCGGCGATCAGTCTGGCACTGCTGGCTTACTTCGGCATCGAATCCTTCCCGCTGCTCATTCTCGGTACCTTGATCTTCACCGTAGTCGTCACCGGCGTGTACGGTTGGGTGATTGAGCGTGTCGCCTACAAACCCCTGCGTAACTCCACCCGCCTGGCACCGCTGATCAGCGCCATCGGTATCTCGCTGATCCTGCAGAACTACGCGCAGATCGCCCAGGGCGCCAAGCAACAAGGCATTCCCACCCTGCTGGCCGGCGCCTGGCGCGTCGATATCGGCACCGGGTTCGTGCAACTGACCTACACCAAAGTGTTCATCCTCGTGGCGGCGTTCGCCGGCATGGCCTTGCTCACCTACATCATCAAATACACCAAGCTCGGCCGCATGTGCCGCGCCACCCAGCAAGACCGCAAGATGGCCTCGATCCTGGGCATCAACACCGACCGAGTGATCTCCTACGTGTTCGTCATCGGCGCAGCCATGGCTGCCCTGGCCGGCGTGCTGATCACCCTCAACTACGGCACCTTCGACTTCTATGCCGGCTTCATCATCGGCATCAAGGCGTTTACCGCGGCGGTCCTCGGCGGCATCGGCTCCCTGCCTGGGGCGATGCTGGGCGGGATCATCCTCGGTATCTCCGAGTCGCTGTTCTCGGGGTTGATCAACTCTGACTACAAAGACGTGTTCAGTTTCTCCCTGCTGGTGGTGATTCTGATTTTCCGTCCCCAGGGCCTGCTTGGTCGCCCACTTGTGGCGAAGGTGTAAACATGTCTGCTGCCAAATCCATTGATATCAAGAAAAGTGTGGTCGATACGGTCCTCGCGGGGCTGATTTCGCTGATCGTATTCGGCCCGATTGTCGGCGTGGTGCTCGACGGCTACAGCTTCAACCTGGAACCTGCGCGGGTTGCCGTGCTGGTCGCTATCGTGATGGCCGGGCGCTTTGCCTTGAGCCTATTCCTGCAAACTTCCAAGGGCGTGAAGATCCTGCAGGGGTTCGAGAGCAGCGGCTCCGGCGTGCACGTGCTGCCACCGGACTACAAGTCGCGGCTGCGCTGGATCATCCCGGCGTTGATCGTGATCGCCATCGTGTTCCCGATCTTTGCCAACAAGTACCTGCTCACCGTGGTGATCCTGGGGCTGATCTACGTATTGCTCGGCCTGGGGCTGAACATCGTGGTGGGCCTGGCGGGCCTGCTCGACCTGGGTTACGTGGCGTTCTATGCCATCGGTGCCTACGGCCTGGCGCTGGGTTATCAATACCTGGGCCTGGGCTTCTGGACGGTGCTGCCACTGGCGGCCATCGCGGCGGCGTTGGCGGGGTGCATACTCGGCTTCCCGGTGCTGCGAATGCACGGTGACTACCTGGCCATCGTGACCCTGGGTTTTGGTGAAATCATACGCCTGGTGCTCAACAACTGGCTGTCGTTCACCGGCGGCCCGAACGGGATGCCCGTGCCGTCACCGACCTTCCTGGGCCTGGAGTTCGGCAAGCGTGCGAAGGATGGCGGCATTCCGTTTCACGAGTTTTTCGGCATCGATTACAACCCCAACATCAAGTTCATGTTCATCTACATCGTGCTGTTTCTGGTGGTGCTGGCCGTGCTGTACATCAAGCATCGCCTGACGCGCATGCCGGTCGGTCGCGCCTGGGAAGCCCTGCGCGAAGATGAAATCGCCTGCCGTTCCATGGGCCTGAACCATGTGCTGGTCAAACTCTCGGCCTTCACCATCGGCGCGTCCACCGCCGGTTTGGCCGGGGTGTTCTTTGCCAGCTACCAGGGCTTCGTCAACCCATCGTCGTTTACCTTCTTCGAGTCGGCGTTGATCCTCGCCATCGTGGTGTTGGGCGGCATGGGCTCGACGGTCGGCGTGGTGATCGCAGCGTTCGTGTTGACCGTGGCGCCGGAACTGCTGCGTAGTTTTTCCGAGTACCGTGTGCTGCTGTTTGGGGTGTTGATGGTGGTGATGATGATCTGGCGACCGCGTGGCTTGATTCGGATTAGTCGTACCGGTGTGACGCCACGCAAGGGGGTAGCGCCATGAGCAAGGAAGTCGTGCTGTCTGTCGAACACCTGATGATGCACTTCGGGGGCATCAAGGCCCTCAGTGATGTGAGCCTACAGGTCAAACGCAACTCGATCTTCGCCCTGATCGGCCCCAACGGCGCCGGCAAGACCACGGTGTTCAACTGCCTCACCGGCTTTTACAAAGCCAGTGGCGGCAAGATCGAGCTCAACGTGCGGGGCAAGCAAACCAACGTCATTCAGTTGCTGGGTGAGCGCTTTGAGGCCACCGACTTTGTCTCGCCCAAAAGCTTCCTCAGCCGCGTGTACTACAAGATGTTCGGCGGCACCCATCTGGTGAACCGTGCCGGCCTGGCGCGCACTTTCCAGAACATTCGCCTGTTCAAGGAAATGTCGGTGCTGGAAAACCTGCTGGTGGCCCAGCACATGTGGGTCAACCGCAACATGCTTGCCGGCATCCTCAATACCAAAGGCTACCGCAAGGCCGAAAGCGATGCGCTGGACTGCGCATTCTACTGGCTGGAAGTGGTCGACCTGGTGGACTGCGCCAACCGTCTGGCCGGCGAGCTCTCCTACGGCCAGCAGCGCCGCCTGGAAATCGCCCGCGCCATGTGCACGCGGCCGCAGATCATCTGCCTGGACGAACCGGCAGCGGGCCTCAATCCACAGGAAACCGAAGCCCTCAGCGCGATGATTCGCCTGCTGCGCGACGAACACGACCTTACGGTGGTGCTGATCGAACACGACATGGGCATGGTGATGAGTATTTCCGACCACATTGTGGTGCTGGACCACGGCAACGTGATCGCCGAAGGCGGCCCGGATGCGATCCGCAACGACCCGAAAGTGATCGCCGCCTACCTGGGCGCGGATGAAGAGGAGTTGGTATGAGTGCACCTATCCTCGAAATGAAGGACCTGGACGTGTTCTACGGCCCGATCCAGGCCCTGAAAAAAGTCTCGCTGCACATCAACGAAGGCGAAACCGTCAGCCTGATCGGCTCCAATGGCGCGGGTAAGTCCACGTTACTGATGTCGATCTTCGGTCAGCCTCGGGCCGAGTCGGGGCAGATCCTCTACAACGGCGTCGACATTACCCACAAATCGTCCCACTACATCGCTTCCAACGGCATTGCGCAGTCGCCGGAAGGGCGGCGGGTGTTCCCCGACATGACCGTCGAGGAAAACCTGCTGATGGGCACTATCCCCATTGGCGACAAGTTCGCCAGCGAGGACATGCAACGCATGTTCGAGCTGTTCCCCAGGCTCAAGGAGCGGCGCAACCAGCGGGCGATGACCATGTCCGGTGGTGAGCAACAAATGCTCGCCATCGCCCGTGCGCTGATGAGCCGGCCCAAGCTGTTGCTGCTCGATGAGCCAAGCCTGGGGTTGGCGCCGATTGTGGTGAAGCAGATCTTTTCCACCCTGCGCGAGCTGGCGTCCACCGGTATGACCATCTTCCTGGTGGAGCAGAACGCCAACCATGCGCTGCGCCTGTCGGACCGAGCGTATGTGATGGTCAATGGTGAGATTCGCCTGACCGGCACCGGCAAGGAGTTGCTGGTGAACGAGGACGTGCGCAACGCCTACCTGGGCGGCCACTGACCTAAGATCCAGGCGCATCAACCCTGTGGGAACCGGGCCTTATGTGGGAGCCGGGCTTGCCCGCGACAGCATCACCTCGGTTTAGCTGACATACCGAGGTGGCCGCATCGCAGGCAAGTTAGCTCCCACCCAAAGCCGGTTCCCACATTTGTTTTTGCGATGTCCACAAGCGCTCAACCAAATTGTGGAAAACAAATCCAGCCCACCTCAAAAGCGCGACATATAGTCGCCGCAAATCCCTGTTTTGTCACAGTTTTGACTTGTCCCCATCCACTGTGGAACCGGCTGTGGGTAACGTGGGAGTAGCTGGCTGAAAGCCTTTAACCACGTGGCTTGTAGCGTGTTGGTTGTTTTTCGATCAGTGTGTTTTTCGCGACCGTCTCAAGGGTTTGTCAACCTGTTTAAAGACACAGGTATATGAACGAAATAAGTCGTTCCTGCCTGTGGATAAGTCTGTGATTAAACTCTGGAAAGACGCGCGCAGGGGCCGCAATGACTGGCCTGGAGCCATCGTTGTGTTTTTCTGCATTTGTCAGCGGCTACATAGGCGCTTGCCCAGGTCAAGCAAAAAACTTTATAAAACCGCCTGCAACCCTTGTACACAGTGGCTTTGAGCCGTTTGCACTTGCCCCCAAAGACTGTGGGCGCAGTTGTGGATAACCTGCGCGCATATGGCTGCAAGCTACGGTTTATAAGGCTTTGCGTCGCTTGATTAAAAAGTGATCAGTCAAGCATGCGCGTGTGTGCACAGCGGTTGCCGCAAACGCGGCGTAAGGGCATTCTGCTGGCTGTTTTTTTCCCCGATGCCCGCAAGGAGAACACCATGTCCGACACGCTGTTTATCACTGGCGCTACTTCAGGTTTCGGCGAAGCCTGTGCCCGTCGTTTTGCCGAGGCCGGCTGGAAACTGGTGCTCACCGGTCGTCGTGCCGAGCGCTTGAATGCCTTGGTCCAAGAGCTTTCCAAGCAGACCGAAGTGCATGGCCTGGTGGTGGATGTGCGCGACCGCAAAGGCATGGAGGAGGCCATCGCCAACCTGCCGCCGTCGTTCGCCACGCTGCGCGGCCTGATCAACAACGCCGGCCTGGCCGTGGGCACCGACCCTGCGCCCAAGTGCGACCTCGACGATTGGGAAACCATGGTCGATACCAACATCAAGGGCCTGCTGACCACCACCAACCTGCTGTTGCCGCGCCTGATTGCCCATGGCCGCGGGGCCGGGATCATCAACCTGGGCTCCATCGCCGGTAACTACCCGTACCCGGGCAGCCATGTGTATGGCGGTTCCAAGGCGTTCGTGAAGCAGTTTTCGTTGAACCTGCGCTGCGACCTGCAAGGCACCGGCGTGCGCGTGACCAATATCGAGCCGGGCTTGTGTGAAAGCGAGTTCTCCCTGGTGCGCTTCGGCGGTGACCAGGCGCGTTATGACGCCACCTACGCAGGTGCCGAGCCGATCCAGCCGCAGGACATTGCCGATACGATTTTCTGGGTGATGAACACCCCGGCGCACGTGAACATCAACCGCCTGGAGTTGATGCCGGTGAGCCAGACCTGGGCTGGGTTTGCGATTGAGCGTGGGGCCAAAGGCTAAGACCGCGTCGCTGCCATCGCAGGCAAGCCAGCTCCCACATTTGACGGTATTCACACATCCAAATGTGGGAAGGGGCTTGCCTGCGATGGCGGCAAATCGGCCAAAATGCGGCATAAGGTACACTGCCCGCCTGAAAACCCCACCGCACCCAGCGGTTTAAAGGTTTTGACAGGAGGCAATGTGAGTAACCGAGGTGAGCAGGCACTGCTCAAACAATCGACTATCCTGATGTTCGCAGTCGCGATCGCCGGGATTGTCACGGGTGTGATATCCGGCGCCCAATCCATTCTGTTCGACGGCTTTTTCTCGCTGATCGCCACCGCCATCAAGGTGCTGATGCTGATCACGGCCAAGCTGATCGCCAAGAAAAGCAACGAGCGTTTCCAGTTCGGCTATTGGCACCTGGAGCCAATGGTGCTGTTGATCGAAGGCAGTTTCCTGCTGCTGATCGCCATCTACGCGTTCCTCAATGGCGTGTTCGGCATTATCAATGGCGGGCGCGAAATCGAGTTGGGGCTGGTGATCATTTATGCGGCGGTGTTTACCGTCGTAGAGTTCGCCTACTTCTTCTATGTGCGCTACCGCAATCGCACACTCAAATCGTCATTGATCCGGTTCGACAACATCAGTTGGCTGGTGGACGCGATGCTGTCGGTGGGCTTGCTGATCAGCTTCCTGGCCGCACTGTTGCTCAAGTCCCAGGGCTATGGCGAGTGGGCGGTCTACGTGGACCCGTTGATTCTGATCCTGCTGGCCCTGAGCATGCTGGCGCCAGCATTCAAGATCCTGCGCCCGGCGCTGCGCGAAGTGTTGGGCATCGCGCCGGATCACTTGGACGACAAGGTCCGCGAAGTGATGGACGCGGCGCAGGCCAAGCATGGTTTCGACGACTATGTGTCCTATGTGCAGAAGCACGGGCGTGCGCGGTTTATCGAAATTCATGTGGTGCTGCCAGCGAATTACCCGGTGGATAACGTCGCGACTCTCGATGGGCTGCGGGAAGAGATATCCACAGGGCTTGGGGCGGCGGATGCGGCGCGGTGGTTGACGATCAGTTTTACCGGGGATCGCAAGTGGATTGCCTAAAGTCTGTTAGAGCGAGGTGAGGCTATCGCAGGCAAGCAGGTCAGCCCAGATGCTGGACCAAGCCCTGATAGCAAGTCGCCAAATGATAGGGCGTAGTCGAAGGCATATCCCGTCGGCTCACCTTACCCTCGGCATCCAGGCATTCATGCCAACCCTTGGCATGCAAAAAGCGCTGTTGCAGCGCCTGCAACTGACGCTGCAGCACCGCTTCGCTACTTGGTCGCAATGTCAGCGCCCGCAGGTACTCCGCCTGTGCCCAGATCCGTTGGGTACCGTCGCGCACCGTGCCATCCAGCGCGAGCATGCCGCTAACCGCGCCGCTTAACTTATCCACACCCTTTTGCTCGGCATAGGCAAATGCCCGTGTCAGCGACCCATGCAGCGCAGTGCCGCGCAGCACAGCTGAAGATTCGAGCAAAAAGAACCATTCGAACTGGTGCCCCGGCTCAAACCAGTTATCCACAGCGCCCACAGGTTTTTCCATCATCACGCCGTGCTCGCGGTCGATGAAACGTTGCTGCATGGCCGTCGCCAGTGCCAGCAGGGCCGCTTGTACCTGGGCGTCCTCACGCACCGCGAGGGTGGCCAGGAAACCTTCGGCCAGGTGCATCAACGGGTTTTGCAACGGGCCGGAGTCGAGCGAGGCCCAGTTGCGCTCCAGTACGGCCTCGTACAAGCCGTCACCGGTGGCAAAACGTTGGGCGACGACTTCCAGGGCAGCGTTGAGCACCGATTCCACCAACGGCTCACGCATCTTGGCCCAGTAATGGGCGCAGGCAAAAATAATGAAGGCGTGGGTGTAGAGGTCTTTGCGCTTGTCCAGCGGCTGGCCGGCGGGGTCGATGCTATAGAACCAGCCACCGTGTTCGGCATCATGGAAGTGCCGTTGCAGGGAGCGAAACAGCGCTGCCGCACGTTCTTCGGCGAAAGCCGCGCCGGGTTCGCCGATCAGGCTGGCGAACAGGTACAGCTGCCGGGCGCAGGCCATGGCGCGATAGCGCTGGGGGGGCAGTGGCTGGTGGTCGGCGTCCAGGGCCTCAAAGGGCAGTGCCAGGTCGGCATTCCAGCCCGGGCCTTGCCAGAGAGGCACGATCAGGTCATGGAAGTGCGTGAGCACAGGCGTCAGGGAAGAGGGGGAAGCGATGGGCATTGGCTGGCGTCGTCACGGCAGGGGTGTAGGCGCGCATGGTAGCAGGCTGATCGTTCCCACGCTCTGCGTGGGAATGCATTTTATGACGCTCTGCGTCATGCTTTGGGACGCAGAGCGTCTTCGGCTGCGTTCCCACGCGGAGCGTGGGAACGAGAGGCCCTCAGCAGTGCCGCAAATCAGCCCGCCAGCAACCACACCCCAGTCGCCGCCGAAGCCGCCCCGGCCACTCGCACCAAGGGTGCAGCAGCAGCTGGCAAAAAGCGCACGACTGCATAACCGGCTGCATGCAACGCCGCGGTCGCCCCCACAAACCCAGCGGCATACGCCCAAGGGCTGGTCATATCCGGCAGTTCCAGGCCATGGGCCACGCCATGAAACAGCGCAAACAACGCCGTGGCGCCCACGGCCACGAACAGCGGCGGCCGCACCGCCAATGCTACCGCCAGGCCCAAGGCCAGCACCGAAGCAGCAATCCCGCTTTCCAGCGCCGGCAGTTGCAGCCCTTCAAAACCCAGCACGCCGCCGATCAGCATGGTGCCGACAAAGGTGCATGGCAGCGCCCAGCGCGCGGCGCCTTTTTGTTGGGCCGCCCAGAGGCCTACCGCAAGCATGGCCAGCAAGTGATCGAGGCCGCCCAGGGGATGGCTGATACCGGCCATCAGGCCATTGTCGCCATGGCCCGGATGGGCGAAGGCCAGGGCAGGCGCGAGCAGCAGCGCGGCGGCGGCGAAAAGTCTGTTGAGTCTCATGGACAGGTTCCTTATGGGTTGATCAGGCGGCGGTCAGCAGGCCCTGGCGTTCGATGAAGGCGACGATGTCATCCAGGCCGACCCCGGTTTTCTGGTTGCTGAACACAAAGGGTTTGCCGTTGCGCATGCGTTGAGTGTCGCTGTTCATCAGGTCCAGCGACGCGCCGACCAGCGGGGCCAGGTCGATTTTGTTGATCACCAGCAGGTCGGATTTGCAAATGCCAGGCCCGCCCTTGCGCGGCAGCTTGTCGCCCGCAGACACATCGATCACATAGATGGTCAGGTCCGACAGTTCCGGGCTGAAGGTGGCCGACAGGTTGTCGCCGCCGGACTCCACCAGAATCAGGTCCAGGCCCGGAAAACGACGGTTGAGTTGGTCCACGGCCTCCAGGTTGATCGAGGCATCTTCGCGAATCGCCGTGTGTGGGCAGCCGCCGGTTTCCACGCCGATGATGCGCTCCGGCGCCAGGGCCTGGTTGCGCACCAGGAAGTCGGCATCTTCACGGGTATAGATGTCGTTGGTCACCACCGCCAGGTTGTAGCGATCGCGCAGCGCCAGGCACAGGGCCAGGGTCAGGGCGGTCTTGCCCGAGCCTACCGGGCCGCCGATACCGACGCGCAGGGGTTGTGTGTTCATGTGCTTCTCCAGAATCAGGAACGGAACAGGCGGCTGTACTGGCGCTCGTGGGCCATGCACGCCAGGGACAGGCCAAAAGCAGCGCTGCCCAAATGGTTAGGGTTAATGCGCTCGGCATCCTGCTGGGCTTGTTGCAGCAGCGGCAGCAGTTCACTGGTTAGACGCTGGGCGGCTTGCTGGCCCAGTGGCAGGGTTTTCATCAGCACGGCCAATTGGTTTTCCAGCCAGCTCCACAGCCAGGCGGCGAGGGCGTCGTCGGCGTTGATGTGCCAGGCGCGCGCGGCCAAGGCCCAGCCAAGGGCCAGGTGCGGTTCGTCGCGTTGAGCGAGAAAGTCACGGGCGCTGTCGTCCAGTTCCGGCAAGCCGTTGAGCAACTGTTGCAGGGAGTAGCCCATCTGGCGGCTTTCCTGATACAGCTCCCGGGTCTCACGGCTGGCGCGGTGCTCGTCGCACCACTGCGCCAGTTGCGCCCAGTCCTGCTCGATGGCTGCGCGGCAATGGGCGAGCAGCAGCGGCGCTTCGAAACGCGCCAGGTTGAGCAGCAACTGGTCACTGATCCAGCGTCGGGCGCTCGCGGCATCCTGCACGCGGCCGTTGTCCACCGCCATTTCCAGGCCCTGGGAATAGCTGTAACCGCCAATCGGCAATTGCGGACTGGCCAGGCGTAGAAGCGCCCAGGCTGGGTTCATAGACGTACGCCGAACTGATGCAGCTTGGGGGCGTAGTTGAAGTCTTCATCCCCATGGCGCGAATGATGATGGCCGCCGCCATAGGCGCCGTGCTCGGGTTGAAACGGCGCTTCGATGGTCTGTGCATCGGCACCCAGCTGTTCAAGCATGGCCTTGAGCACGTAGTCATCGAGCAGGCGCAGCCAACCGTCACCGACTTGCAGGGCTACATGGCGGTTGCCTAGGTGATAGGCGGCGCGAGTCAACTCGAACGCGTTGCGGCAGGTGACATGCAGCAGTTGTTCAGGGCGGGCGCACACCCGTACGACGCGTCCGTCTTCTGCCTGTAGGAATTCACCATCGTGCAAGGGCGGCTGGCCCCGCTCCAAAAACAGGCCGACGTCTTCACCGTCGGCACTGAAACAGCGCAGGCGGCTTTTGCTGCGGGCTTCGTAATTGAGCAGCAACTCGGCGGCCCAGAGGGCTTGGGGGGCGATTCGGCGATGTATCACCAGCATCAGAGAGCTTCCAGCTGTGAGCGATGAAAGACCTAGAGCAAGGGGCTTGCCAATCACGGGATTGAGTCGGAATTCCCTGTAGTCAGGCAGGCATGCTGCTCAATAGGGCGTCAGATAATTCAGTGTGTGAATCAATTTGGTGCGTGGCGAGGTTTATAGCACCGGCGAAGGGCGTTTTGCGTTGATGGAGGCGCTTGTCTTGATGAAATTTCTTTCATCTTTTTCTCTGTAGGCAGTTTTTAGGATTTGTCCTACGAATCATGAGGATTTGGAGTTCATGAGATTACCTGAGGGTTCTTTAGGCTATGCGCCCTGTTTAATACCACCGCGACGTTCATCATGCTTCGATCAATTTTCTGTATATGCCTGGTCAGCCTGACCTTCTTTATTTCATCGGCATCGGCCAATTTTCAGCCCCGCGCCAGCTTCGGCTCGTCGCTGCAAAGCCTCAAGCCGGCTTCCATCGACGACGTGATCGACCGCGCCCATGAGTTGCTCGGTACACCCTACAAGTGGGGCGGCACCTCGGCGGAGCAGGGCTTTGATTGCAGCAGCTTCCTGGTGTACCTGTTCAAGACCCAGGCCAATATCCAGATACCGCGCACCACCACGGCCATGCACCGTTCATCGGCGGCGACCATCAAGCGCAATGCGTTGAAGCCTGGGGATGCGGTGTTTTTCAAAGGCAACGGGCGCGGCCAGGTCAGCCATGTCGGGCTTTACATTGGCCACGGCAAATTCATTCATTCGCCGCGCACCGGCAAAACCATTCGTATCGATTCATTGAGCAATAGCTACTGGAACAAGCACTACACCACCGCCAAACGGTTCCACACGGCGGGTTGATT
Source organism: Pseudomonas sp. CFSAN084952 (assembly GCF_009648855.1). NCBI lineage: Bacteria > Pseudomonadati > Pseudomonadota > Gammaproteobacteria > Pseudomonadales > Pseudomonadaceae > Pseudomonas > Pseudomonas sp. CFSAN084952. The sequence goes on from NZ_CP045767.1 coordinate 6,109,582, forward strand.
GCTTTATTCGGTGCTGCCCAGCCCTTGCCAATGCTTGAGGCCGATAAAGATAAAGCGCAGTTGCTGGGTGATTTTCGCTTGGGGCGTAAGGTGGGCCGGCAGGGCGTGGGCCGGTGGGTCGATGATATCGGGCAGGGTGGCGAACACGCTCTTGACGATCAGGTCGGCCATCACATGCAAACCTTCGGCATCCAAGTGCTGGAGTTTGGGCATCAGCGTCAGGTCGGCGGCCAGGTCGCGGGTGATGTCTTCGCGCAGGGCGGCGATGGCTTGGCGCACGGCCAGGCAGCCGCCGTACTGTTCGCGAGCCAGGAACAGGAACTGAGAGCGGTTAGCCGAAACCACATCGAGAAAGATGCGCACCGAGGCATCAATGATGCCGCCCATCACGAATTCGTTGTGGCGCACCAGGCGGATCGTGGCGCGAAAGGTCTGGCCGACCTCGCTGACCAGTACCAGCCCCAACTGGTCCATATCGGCGAAATGGCGATAGAAACCGGTGGGCACGATACCCGCCGTCTTGGCCACTTCACGCAGGCTCAGGCTGCCAAACCCACGGCCGCACTCCATCAGATGGCGGGCTGCGTCCATCAGGGCGAGGCGGGTCTGTTGCTTCTGTTCGGCGCGGGGCAGCATGAGCGGATGAGCTTTGTCGGCAAGTACAGCGACGCACTCTAGCAAAAGCGCTTTGCCGGCGTCGAACTTGGCAGGGGCGGGGCGTGACGCGGTCTATATAAAAGCAAAAGCCCGATCGGCAGATCGGGCTTTTTTCTGGGCCACCACAGGCTTAGCTCTGTGCTTGATGCAGTTCTTGCAGACGGTCGGCACCGCCTTCAGCAACGCCTTCGGTGTAGGCACGTTTGTTGGCTTGTTCAGCACCGCCTTCGACCAAACCTTTCTCTTGCAGACGGTTGTAGCCATTTTCAGCTACGGCGCCTTTGGCGTAATCACGGTTTTCGTCTTCTTGCGAACCGCTGCGAGCCACGGTTTGGCTGGTTTGCACGGCTTGGGCTTTGTTCTGTGGGGTGGCCTGTTCGGCAGCTGGCAGGGCAAAGGCGCTGGAAGCCAGGACAGATAACAGAACGGTAGCGAGTAATTGGCGTTTCATGATGGTTGCTCCTAGGGAGGGCGATAAAGTGGGTACAGGGCTAATGTTACCCTTGATAAGTCGATATAAAAGTTCATAAACACAATGGTAATAATCAACAGAATTGATTGTTCTCGCGGGAGGCTCTAGATCGAGCCTCTCAAGCCCGCGGCTTTGCACCGATGTGGGTATTTTCGACACGAACCTGGGTAACAATGGTGCGTCGTCGATGGGGAAAATTGTCTGGTTGATCAGGAAAATCGCTTTTTTCGGCTAAATCCGCCGTTGCGTTAAACCCCCAGGCACTTTGCCAGTCGTAGTCCTATAAGCTGTTTAAAAGGCTGTTGCCCAGCCAGTCGTATTCAGGAGTCCTGTGCAATGACGCGCACTCGTAAAATTCTCGCTTGGAGCTGCGCCAGCTTCGTTCTGTTGATTGCCATCGTGGTACTGGTGTTGGTGTTCTTCGACTGGAACCGCATCAAGCCGCCCCTCAATGCCAAAGTCTCCGAAGAACTGCATCGTCCATTCGCCATTAACGGCAACCTCGCGGTGGTGTGGCAGCGTGAGCCCGATGAAGGCGGCTGGCGCGCCTGGGTGCCGTGGCCCCATGTGATTGCCGAAGACCTGACCCTGGGTAACCCCGATTGGTCGAAACAACCGCAGATGGTCACGCTCAAGAAGGTTGAGCTGCGCATTTCGCCCCTGGCCTTGCTGGTGCAGCGTGTGGTGATCCCCCGCATCGACCTCACCGAACCCAGTGCCCAGTTGCAGCGCCTGGCGGATGGCCGCGCCAACTGGACGTTCAAGTTCGACCCCAAGGACCCCAACGCCGAACCGTCCAACTGGGTGGTGGACATTGGCGCCATCGGCTTCGACAAAGGCCATGTGACCCTTGACGATCAAAGCCTCAAGACCCAGCTGGATGTGATCATCGACCCGCTGGGCAAGCCGATCCCCTTCGGTGAAATCGTCGGCGACGCCGATGCCAAGAAGGCCCTGGAAAAAGGCTCGGCGCCCCAGGACTACGCGTTCGGCCTCAAGGTCAAAGGTCAATATCATGGTCAGAAGCTCGCGGGCACGGGCAAGATCGGTGGCTTGCTGGCCTTGCAGGACGCGGCCAAGCCGTTCCCGCTGCAAGCCCAGGTCAAGATCGCGGACACCAGCATCGCCCTGGCCGGCACCCTGACCGACCCGCTGAACCTCGGCGCCCTGGACCTGCGCCTGAAGCTTTCAGGCAGCAGTCTGGGCAACCTGTATCCGCTGACCGGCGTGACCCTGCCGGATTCGCCGGCCTATTCCACCGACGGCCACCTGATCGCCAAACTGCATGAAGCCAGCGGCGCCTCCTTTCGCTACGAGAACTTCAACGGCAAGATTGGCAACAGCGACATCCACGGCGACCTGGCCTATGTTGCCAGCCAGCCACGGCCCAAGCTCAGTGGCGCGCTGGTGTCCAACCAACTGCTGATGGATGACCTGGCGCCTTTGATTGGCGCGGACTCCAACGCCAAGCAAAAAGCCCGTGGCGGTGAAAGCAAGCAACCGGCGACCAAAGTGCTGCCGGTTGAGGAGTTCCGCACCGAGCGTTGGCGCGATATGGATGCCGATGTGGAGTTCACCGGCAAGCGTATCGTGCACAGTGCCGACTTGCCCTTTACCGACCTCTACACCCACCTGGTGCTCAACGACGGCCAACTGAGCCTTGAACCCCTGCGCTTTGGCGTGGCCGGTGGGAAGCTCGATGCGCAGATTCGCTTGAACGGCCGCACTACGCCGATGGAGGGCCGCGCCAAGCTGACGGCGCGCAACTTCAAGCTCAAGCAGTTGTTCCCGACTTTCGAACCGATGAAAACCAGCTTCGGTGAACTCAACGGCGATGCTGATATTACCGGGCGCGGTAACTCGGTGGCGGCACTGTTGGGCACATCCAACGGTGACCTGAAGATGCTCATCAACGATGGTGCCATCAGCCGAAGCCTGATGGAAATCGCCGGGCTCAACGTGGGCAACTACGTGGTCGGCCGCCTGTTCGGCGACGAAGAGGTAAAGATCAACTGCGCGGCGGCGGACTTCGGCATCAAGACGGGCCTGGCGACCACACGGTTGTTTGTGTTCGATACCGAGAACGCGATCATCTACATCGACGGCACCGCGAATATGGCCACCGAGCAACTGGACCTGACCATCACGCCGGAATCCAAGGGTTTTCGCCTGTTCTCCCTGCGTTCACCGCTTTACGTCAATGGACCTTTCATCAAGCCCAATGCTGGCGTGAAAGCCATTCCGTTGGCGCTACGTGGTGCAGGCATGGTCGCCCTGGGCGTGATCGCCGGGCCGGCCGCCGGCTTGCTCGCCTTGGTTGCCCCAAGCGGTGGCGAGCCCAATGAGTGCGCACCGTTGCTGCAACAGATGAAGGAAGGCAAGGCGCCCAAGACCGTGAAGTAATTGTGGGAGCGGGCTTGCCCGCGATAGCGGGGTATCAGTCAATGATTTATCAACTGATCCAACGCTATCGCGAGCAAGCCCGCTCCCACAGGGGGATGTTGCGGTGTTAGTTATTACAGATCCTGCAGAATATCCGCCATATCGTCCGCGTGTTCTTCTTCCTGAGCCAGGATGTCTTCGAAGATGCGGCGGGTAGTCGGGTCTTTGTCACCGATGTACTGGATGATCTCGCGGTAGCTGTCTACTGCGATCCGCTCGGCCACCAGGTCTTCGTAGACCATTTCCTTCAAGGTGTTACCCGCCACGTATTGCGCATGGGAGTTTTTCGACAGCAGGTCGGGGTTGAACTCCGGCTCGCCGCCCAGTTGCACGATACGCTCGGCCAGTTTGTCAGCGTGCTCGGCTTCCTGGGTCGCATGTTCCAGGAACTCATCGGCAGCCACGCTGGCCTTGAGGCCGTTGGCCATGAAGTAGTGACGCTTGTAGCGCAACACGCAGACCAGTTCAGTGGCCAGCGACTCGTTGAGCAGTCGGATGATTTCCTGACGGTCGGCGTCGTAGCCTTCGGTCACGGCACCGTTTTCGACGTTCTGGCGGGCGCGGCTGCGCAGGGTCGCAACGTCAGTCAGTTGTGCTTGAGTCATTTCAATCTCCTGGGGCTAATCCGGTTGTACGCCACGCTCTGCCGGCGTGATCGCTATTGGTTGTGAGTCCCGGGCCAGGCGAAAAGTTTTATCGGATTTAACAGGATGCGTCCTGAGGGCGTCTGACCGGTGTGGTCCAGCGCTCCGACAGGATCACTCCACCCAGGGTCAGCAAGCCACCCACCAGGTGATACCGCGCCAACTCTTCCTTCAGCACCACCGCCGCAATCAGCGCGGTAATCAGCGGCAGCAGGTTGAAGAACAACGTGGTACGGCTGGGCCCCAGGGTCTTGACCGAGTGCATCCACGCCAGCGGTGCCAGCATCGAAGCCAGCAGGCAGGCATATAGCACCAGCGGAATATTCGCCCAGCCCAAACCGGCCTTGGCCGAGAACAGATACAGCGGCAGCAGCACCATCACCGCGACCAGCACCTGCAAATACAGCAGCACCAACGGCGGCAGGCGCAGCTGCCATTTTTTCAGCAGGGTGCTGTAGACCGCATAAGCCAATGTTGCCACCAGCATCATGCCGTCGCCCAGGTTGACCCCATGTTGCAGCAACGCGCCCAGGCTGCCGGCCGACACCACCACGACCACGCCTGCGAACGACAGCACCGCGCCGGTCAGCGCACCGAAGGTCAGGCGTTGGCCAAGGCTGATGATCGCGGCGGTCAGCGCCATCAACGGCATCAGAGACAGGATGATGCCCATATTGGTGGCGCTGGTCAGCGTCGCGGCGTAATAGGCCAGGCTCTGATACACCGCCATGCCGAGCACGCCGAGGATAAAGATCTTGCCCAGGTTGGGACGGATCTGCGGCCAGTGGGCGACCACCGGTTTGAGCATGAACGGCGTGAACAGCAACGCAGCGAACAGCCAGCGGTAAAAGCCGATTTCAGCCGGGAAGATCGAGCCCACGGCCAATTTGTTGACCACGGTGTTGCCGGCCCAGATAAAGATAGCCAGCAGCGGATACGCGTATTGCATTGAAAAGAAACCCAGTGTGTTGACGAGGCAGGATTATCCTCTGTCTGGATCGAAGCCTATACTGCGATCCAGACAACTGAGCGTTGAATCCAGACAATATGTCCCGACACACCGTACGCCTGCCCGATTTCGCCCGCCTGCCCAGCCCGGTGTACTTTCGGTATTCCGATTTTGCCCCGGACACCGAATGCACCCCCCACCAGCACACATGGGGCTCGCTGGATTACTCGGCCAGCGGTGTGATGCGCATGGAAGTGGCGGGCAATCGCTTCATGTCGCCACCGCAATACGCCGTGTGGGTGCCGCCGCTTACCGAGCACAGCTCCTACAATGCCGAGGCGATTGTCTACCACTCCGTAGGGCTGGCGCCGCAGCTGTGCGAGCAGTTGCCGCAGCAGCCTTGCACCCTGGCGATCAGCGACATTCTCAAGGCGATCCTCAAGGATTTCGCCCTGCGCGATGTCAATGCACCGCGCACCGATGCCGATATCCGCCTGGCCCAGGTGCTGGTGGACCAGCTCAGGCAGGCGCCGGTCCACGACTGCTTCCTGCCCTACGCCCGCCACCCGGGATTGCTTGGGGTCTTGGAGGGCATGCAGGCAGAACCGGGAGACAACCGCCCTCTGGCGCAATGGGCCGAGCAGGTGCATGTGAGCGAGCGCACCCTGGCGCGCCAGTTTGTGCGCGAGCTGGGCATGAGCTTCGGCGAATGGCGCCAGCGCTTGCGCTACCTGGCGGCCATCGAAGCGCTGGACAGCGACCGCAGTGTGCAACACGTGGCGTTTGATCTGGGCTACAGCACCGCCTCAGCGTTTATCGCCATGTTCCAACGCCACGCCGGCTGCACGCCGGAGCAATATCGGCGGGCGAACATTCGTGGCCGGTGAAGTTGTAACAGGTTTTGACTACACTGCGCTGTAGGCCGTGCCCGTCGGCACGGTAACAGGGAGAAAACTCCATGAAGATGCTGCGTATTCCGTTGTTGATGATGGGCCTGCTGATGTGTGCCCAGGGTTTTGCCGCCACTGCCCAGCAAAACAAAATGACCACCTGCAATGCCGAGGCCACCACCAAGACGCTCAAGGGCGATGACCGTAAGGCCTTCATGAAGACCTGCCTGTCGGCACCTGCCGCCAACGACGCCAAGACCCTGACCCCGCAGCAGCAGAAGATGAAAGACTGCAATGCGTCGGCGAAAACCAAGGCGTTGACCGGTGATGCGCGCAAGACATTCATGAGCACCTGCCTCAAGGGCTGATCGCGAGTTCACGAATGCTGCAGAACCCCTGTGGGAGCTGGCTTGCCTGCGATTGCGTCGCCTCGGTATGACGGATACACCGAGGTGCCCGCATCGCAGGCAAGCCAGCTCCCACACTTGATCGTATTCACAACACCCGCTCTCGCTTGATTCTTCCAAGGCTGGCAGACTGCCCATCCTTCAACGCCGTTTGTTTTGAGGCTGTATGCCAACGTTTTCTCAGCGTCATGTGTTGTTGCTGTCCAGCTACATCATCATTTTCGGCGGGTTGCTGCTGGTACTGCCGCTGAAATTGCTACCCAGCCTGCTGGCCGGCCTGTTGGTCTATGAACTGGTCAACATGCTCACCCCTCAACTGCAACGCCTGATCGAAGGCCGGCGCGCGCGCTGGCTGGCGGTGGCCTTGCTGGGCACCTTGATCGTCAGCGTGTTGGCCTTGATCTTCGCCGGCGCCATCAGCTTCCTGCTCCACGAAGCGGAAAACCCCGGGGCTTCCCTGGACAAATTCATGGGCGTGGTCGACCGCGCGCGCGGGCAATTGCCGCCGTCCATCGACGCCTATTTGCCCGCCAGCGCGGCGGAGTTTCGCGTGGCCATCGGTGATTGGCTAAGCAAGCACCTGAGCGAACTGCAACTGGTTGGCAAAGACGCGGCCCACATGTTCGTCACCTTGCTGATCGGCATGGTGCTGGGTGCGATCATCGCCTTGCAGCGCGTGCCCGACTTGACCAAGCGCAAACCCTTGGCCGCCGCGCTGTTCGACCGCCTGCACCTGTTGGTCCAGGCGTTTCGCAACATCGTCTTCGCCCAGATCAAGATCGCCGCGCTCAACACCGCCTTCACCGCGGTGTTCCTGGCAGTGGTGCTGCCGTTGTGTGGCATTCACCTGCCGTTGACCAAGACCCTGATCGTGCTGACCTTCCTGCTCGGTCTGCTGCCCGTGATCGGCAACCTGATCTCCAACACCCTGATCACCATCGTGGCGCTGTCGCTGTCGATCTGGGTGGCGGTGGCGGCGCTGGGGTATTTGATCGTGATCCACAAGGTCGAGTACTTCCTCAACGCGCGAATCGTCGGCGGGCAGATCAGTGCCAAGTCATGGGAATTGCTGTTGGCGATGCTGGTGTTTGAGGCAGCGTTCGGCCTGCCGGGGGTGGTGGCGGGGCCGATTTACTATGCCTATCTGAAAAGCGAGCTGAAGCTGGGTGGGATGGTTTAAGCCTTGTGCCGCCTGGGCTGACGCCATCGCGAGCAAGCCCGCTCCCACATTGAAATGCGATCACCTGTGGGAGCTGGCTTGCCTGCGATGACGGCCTGCCAGCCGAAGCCTATCTACCTGAAACCCCAACGATCCAACTATGTGGGCTTGCTCGCGAAGGGCGCGCCACGGTTTCAGCTAAAACTCAGCTGCCGTAACGCTTGCTCGCCTCAATCGCCAAACCACTGCCAATGCTGCCGAAGATATTACCTTCCACATGCCGCGCATTCGGCAGCATTGCCGAGATGCTGTGGCGCAGTGCCGGAATGCCGCTGGAACCACCGGTAAAGAACACCGTATCCACCTGGGCCACGCTCACCGAGGCGTCATTGAGCAACTGCGTGACACTGCCGCGCACGCGTTCGAGCAGGTTGTCGATGGACGATTCGAACAGCGCCCGGCTCAGGTCTACGCTCAGGCCCGCTTCGATGCGGTCCAGCGGCACGTGGCGGCTGTCTTGATGGGTGAGCTGGATCTTGGTTTCTTCCACTTCCATGGCAAGCCAGTGCCCAGCACGCTGTTCGATCAGCTTGAACAGGCGGTCGATGCCGCCGGTGTCTTCGATGTCGTAGCGCATGCTGCCCAGGGCCAGCTGGGATTTTTGCGAGTACACCGAGTTGATGGTGTGCCAGGTCGCCAGGTTCATGTGGTGGCTGGTGGGCATGTAGGCGCCGCTCTTCATGCGGCTGCCGTAGCCGAACAGCGGCATCATGCCAGCCAGCGAGAGTTGTTTGTCGAAGTCGGTGCCGCCGATGTGCACGCCGCCGGTGGCGAGGATGTCGCTCTGGCGGTTGTCGTTGTGACGACGATCCGGCGACAGGCGCACCAGGGAGAAGTCGGAGGTACCACCGCCGATATCGACGATCAATACCAGCTCTTCTTTCTCGATGGTGGACTCGTAGTCGAACGCCGCTGCAATCGGTTCGTACTGGAACGAGATGTCCTTGAAGCCGATCTTGCGCGCCACATCCACCAGGGTGTTTTCCGCTTCCTGGTCGGCCATCGGGTCGTCATCGACGAAGAATACCGGGCGGCCCAGTACCACTTCTTCGAATTCACGACCGGCGTTGGCTTCGGCGCGGCTCTTGAGCTGGCCGATAAACAGTGCCAGCAGGTCGGTGAAGGGCATGGCAGTGCCGAGCACGCTGGTGTCGTGCTTGATCAGCTTGGAACCCAGCAGGCTCTTGAGCGAGCGCATCAGGCGGCCTTCGTAGTTCTCCAGGTATTCGTGCAGCGCCAGGCGACCGTACACCGGGCGGCGTTCCTCGAAGTTGAAGAAGACCACTGACGGCAGGGTGATTTTTCCGTCCTCCAGCGCGATCAGCGTCTCCTCGCCGGGGCGGATCCAGCCGACGGTGGAGTTGGACGTGCCGAAGTCAATGCCGCAGGCACGGGCTGGAGATTCGTTTTTCATGTCTAACAGGTTCCGGTCAAAAAAACGGCCGCGCAGTGTATGTCACTCGCGAGCGGATGCGTAGACCGGTGATCCGTAAATCAGTGCGTAATCGCGCTACATAGCTACGTCTTGAACCGGCGGGGGCTTGGTTAGGCTGCGGTTTTACTGCCCTCACGGACGAACTGCTATGCCTGATGCAACCTTCAATGCCGACCTGCGCGGCGTGCATTACGACTTTCTCAAACAACGCGTGCCGAACTGGTTCAAGGAAGGTACGCCGCAACGCCAGGAAGAACTGGGCAAGCACGAGATGGATATTCCTGCCTGGTACCTGGCCGCCACCCACACGGACAAAACCACCCTGGCGGCGCAGCATTCACGCTTTCGTGAAACGCTTAATTCGATTGAGGCGCACCTGGGCCAGATTGAAGACGTCCTGACATTCGCCGAGCAACCGCTGAAAGATGCGATCAAAAACGAGTTCAATCTGGAGCTGGATGTACGCAATGTGTTCTTCGTGCGCAAGTATGGCTCCAAAGGCGCTCGCGATGACTTCTACGGTGCCTTTGTTTTCGAACAACAAAATGACGCATCGCTGACCTACACATACCGCGGCATTTCATTGCTGGAAGCCGCCCTGGCCAATTTCGAGGCCGATGAAGAACAGCCCAGCGCGTGCACCGATTGCCAACTGATCACCACCTTCAACCCGCAAAACCCCAACATCATTGCGAGCTTCGCGGCGGTCAATGCCCAAGCTGTAGCAATCGCCCCCCACGCGTTCGCCAAGCTCTGCCGCACTCTGGACCTGGGCGCGCTGTACCAGGCGCATATCAAGGCGGTGGTTGAACCTGCAGACGCCGGCGAGCGCCAGGCACTGCAGCAGCTACTCGAGGAGCACCAGCGCCAGCAGCTTGCAGTGTGCATCGAGATTGCCAGGCTGCAGTTGAACGGAGCGCTGAGTGCCGATGCCTATAGAATGCTCAAGCAGGTGGTGACCGGTTCTGATATCCCCAGGCTTGGTGGGAAACCGGTGACTTATGCCGCACTTAAAGTATTCGATAGCGTGTTGGTAGGGCCGCTTTTGATCGGGCCCGATCGTCAAAATACGAGCCGCTCCGAGCCGCTGGTGGTGTACATCCCCGGTGACCCCCAGCAGCCCGTCAAGGAATATGCGTCAAGTAGCGAGTTCATGGCTGACTTGCGCACACGCCTGCACAGCGCATCGTATCGACGCTTTTTCAGCCGCTTTGTGCCGGTGCGCGACCAAGGCGGTTTTTTCGCCCGGTTCAATCGGTTGTACCAGCCTGCCAACAACGGAAATGGCGGGGCAGACTATCCGCTGCGCACACCGTTAGCGCGGTTGCCGATGCAAGACTGGGTCGTTGCCGGTGACCTGTGGCAGCGCAGTCGCCAAGCACATATCAGCAAGATTTTGAGTGATGCACGTGCCGTGGCCGTGCCCACTGAAGATGAAGACCGCAAGGCTCGGCTCGAACGTTTGGAGAGCTTTTTCGACGCGGCTGTCAGCGTGTTCAACCTGGCCGCTTTTGTAGTGCCGGGGCTGGGGCCGATCATGCTCGCGGTGGGTGCTTCGCAAATGTGCTACGAAGTGTTCGAGGGCATTGAGGCCTACGAACAGGGCGAGCCGCGCCAGATGTGGGCGCATTTCGCTTCCGTGGCGCTGAACGTTGCCTTCATCGCCGCCGGTTCCAAGGTGTTGCCTGCCGTCAAATGGCAGAGTGCGGTGGATCATCTCAAACCGGTGACGCTGCCAACAGGCAAGCAGGTGCTGTGGAACCCTGATCTTGCGCCCTATGCATCGCCACTCAAACCCTTGCCCGAGGCCAAGCCCGATGCGTTGGGCCTGTACGAGCACGAAGGCCAACAGTTGGTGCCGTTCGACGACTCACATTATCAGGTCAAGCAAGACCCACACACAGGTCAATACCGCATCCAGCATCCGAGCCGTCCCAATGCCTATGCGCCGGAACTGGAGCACAACCATAACGGGGTCTGGAGCCATGAACTGGAGCAACCGCTGACGTGGGACGAGCCCACGCTGCACAAGCGCCTGGGCATCGTCGGACAGTCCGAACCGCTACGTATCAGCGGCGTCGAGACCGATGCGTTGCGCCAGACCATGGTCGATCATGAGCCGCTGCCGCTCTTGCTGGACGACACCCTCAAGCGCCTCGAACTGCACCGGCAGTTCAGCACCTTTGTCGAGCAAATCAAAAGCAGCGACCCGCTGGTGTACCAGAAAGCCGATCCTGTGCTGCAATTTGACATGCTCCAGCGCCGCGGTTTGCTGCCCGATAACGTACCGCTTAAAGTCATTGGCCCCACCGGCGATGTGCTGTGGGAAACCGCCGATGCGCCAACTTCAGTGCGCAAGCGTGTGATAGTGCTGACCGAAAGCACCGTGGCTCAGGGCCGCTTGCTCAGGGAGTTGCTGTACACCTTGCAGGGTGTCGACCCGCAGCTTAAGGAGTGGCCGGGTAGCCCCGATCAATCCCTGGACGTTCGCTGCGGCCAACTGCGCCAGTACCTCGGCGATGCCGTGCAGAGTCTCAAGGGGCCGTTGCTGGAAGAACGCTACCGAGCGCTGAACCCCGCGCCCGATGCGGATGTACAACGTGTGCTGGACGCATTCCCGGCCTTGCCGACCCTGGCGGCCGAGCGGCTGTTGCAAGGGGCTGCGGCAAACGAACTGGAGGCCTTGCGCAGCAGCGGTCGCTTGCCTGAGCGATTGGCCGAGCAAGCGAAATGGTGTGCCCAGCAAACCCGTGTGGCGCGTGCCTACGAGGGCCTGCACCTTGACACTCAGACCGGACTCGACAGCCATCGCTTGGCCTTGCGCACCCTGGAAACGTTGCCAGGATGGCACCGAGGTTCGCGGCTGGAGTTACGCCAGTATTCCCCTGAGGGCACGGTGCTCGATGCCATCGGCTCACCCGATTTCCCGCACAAGCGAACCTTGGTGCTGCTGGAGAGCGGCGAATTCCAGGCTTCCATGCCCGGCGATTTCTACAGTGCCATCTGGGAGCAACTGGCGCTCGACGAGCGTCAGCGCCTGGGCCTGGGCAGCGCCGCTGAGCTCAAGCAGGCGATTCAGCGCAGCCCTTTACCACGCACGGAGCTGCTTACGGTGCTGGAGGCCAACCCACTGCGCAAACCGGAGTATGACCCGATGGTTCGTCTGTTGGGTGGCGGGCCGGGGTTTCGTCTGTTCAGGAAAATTGGCAACGCGTTGCGCACGGACAGAGGGCGTGTACGGCAGTTGTTTCCCAGCTTCAACGAGGAGCAAATCACCGCGTTTATCCAATCCTTGGGTGATGACGTGACTGGGGGACTAGCGCGGCGGGAGGAAGAGTTTCGGGCACTGAAAAAAACCTTGAAGGTGTGGTGGCGCGCCCAAGGGCCGCAAGCCATGAATGCCTACAGCGTTCAGACAGAGCTGGTCAATCAAGTCGTGCGTTGCTGGCGGCGGGAAACCGGGGCGTCACTGAAGCTGCATTACGGCAGGGGGGAACGGTTTGATTTGCCGCCAGTGAGTGCAGATTTCAGTCATGTGCAACACCTTGAGCTGTCCGACATCAGTTGGTCGAGCAACGCGGGCAAGTTTCTCGACAACTTCAGGCATCTGGAGGGTTTGAAGATCTTCAATGGCGACGTTGCCGAATTTGCGCCTGTGATCGGGGAAATGAAAAATCTGACTTCGTTGAGCATCACCTTCAGCGGGCTTCGATTGACACCGCACAGTGCGCACTTGTTAAGCCGGCTCAGCGCGCTTGAAAACCTGGACCTGATGCATAACCCGTTAGGTACATTGCCCGACTTCAGTGGTATGCCAAACCTCACGGAGTTGAACTTGCGCGGTACGCAGATTGACCGGTGGCCTTCTGGATTAACCAGCCTGACCGGATTAAAGCGTGTCGACCTGTCGAATAACCGACTGCAGGAGGTCCCCGCGCAACACTTGACGCCGCCGGCGGATCAGCTCGAAGCGGTCGTGCGCACGAATAACGTCACCATCGTGCATGGCAACCCCTTTGCGGCCGACTATTGGCAGAAGTTCGACCAGTATTGGAAGAACCTGACGCAGAACCATCCGCGGCTCCTGCGAGGCGCCCTTGAGGACGCCTTCGACAGCGCGAATCCAAGGCTTCGGGTTATGCAGAAACTATACCCGAACAACAGCGTGCAGTTTTCCAGGGGGATGATTTGGGCGTTGGGCGAGGCCGCCGAGGCAGAACTGGCGTCGCGTGAGCAGGCATTTGACACGCTGCTGCGTCAGTTGGAGGGCTGGCGGTTCTCCGGCGGCGGTGAGCGCCAGCGCTATGTGCGGGTTGGGCAACGTTCCACCGAGGTGGCGGCACTGAGTGATCGCGCAACGGCCCAGCAACGTATCTTGAGTTGCTGGCGCAGGGAAACCCCGCAGCAACTCACCCACGCGGGTGACCCCTTCGGTCTGGAGCTGGACCTCAGTGGCCTGAACCTGCCGAGCCTGCCTGATCTGGATGCGGATTTCAGCCATGTCGGTTCACTCAAATTGAGCAACATGAACCTCAATACGTCGCCTGAAGGTTTTCTCTCTGGCTTTCGAGGCGTGCGCTGGCTGGACCTGTCGAGTAACCGGTTGCGCGAATTGCCACCGGCGCTGGGGCAGATGCAGGGCTTGACCCGGCTGTCCCTGCAAAACAACCGGATACGCCTGACCCCCGATTCTGCAGCGATGCTGTCGTCACGCACCACGCTCAGGGCGTTGCTGCTCAATTCAAACCCACTGGGTATCACGCCGGATTTCAGTCAAATGTCGGATCTGCGTTCATTGGGCATGGGGGCAACCGGCATTGATAGCTGGCCGACGGGCTTGGGTGGCCAACCAAGCCTGGATGCGGTGTACCTCAGAGCTAACAATATTTCCACATTGCCCGATTCGCTGATAGCCCCGCCGGACGAGCAACTGGCACAGACCCTGCGCGTCACCCGTGTGACCGATCTGGATTTGAACCCGTTGTCGGTCGAGACGCGACAACGCATAGTCGCTTACGGCAACCGGCTAAGTGCGGGAGAACGAGCCACTAACAGGCTGGTCGCCAGCGTCATGCGGGTGGCTGATCGTCCTGTGGTGTTGGCTGCCACTGATGCTCCGTTCCGGCGCTGGTCCACCGGGTTCTCCACGCAACAGGTTGCGCAGCGCAGACTTCAATGGGCCGCCCTGCAGGCCCTGCCCGGTGCGCAAGGTTTCTTCGAAGTGCTGCGTGACCTGGAAGTCGCACCAGCAGGCCATGCAGACTTGCAGCGGCGCGTGTGGGACGTGATCGATGGCATCACGCAAAACAGCGCCGAGTCCGAGCAGTTGCGCAAGGAAATGTTTGAATGGGCGGGCCGGGCGGCCTGTTGTGATCGCGCGGCCCTGACCTTCAGCAACCTTGAGATCCTGCTGATGACCCACAACGCCAGGACCCTCGCACTGGACGCGTCCCAGGGAGCGGCGCTGCTGAAACTGTCCAGGGGGCTGTTGCGCCTGGAGGAGCTGGAGAAGATCGCACTGCAAGATATCGATCAGCGTAGAACTGCGATCCGCAAGCGCGACGACTTGACCCCCGCTCAGCGCGAGGTGGAGTTCAGCCGCTTGGAAGAGGTGGAGATTCGGCTGGCGTATCGTCATGGCCTGAAGGATCGCCTTGAGTTGCCGGGCCAGCCGCAACAGCCACGGTTCGCCCGTCTGGGTAATGTCTCCTTGGAGATGCTTAATGATGCCTATCAGCGAGTCATCAGCCTGGATAACTCCGCACAGGAGTTTCAGGCCGTGCTTTCAAGAGACTTCTGGAAAGATTATGTGGCGAACAAATACCGCGCACGGTTTGAAGTACAGAACGAGCCCCATCACCAAAAAATGGATATTTTGCGGCGTGATTTCGAGGCTGGGACGTTATCGCGCGCAGCCTACGATGCCAAGGCCGAGGAGTTGCAGGCACAGTTTGCGATTGAAGAAGCGCAGTTGATTGAAACCTTGACCCGCGATGAAGTGGCGCAGGCGTTGGTACCCACGGCAACGCTTGAGGCGCTGGTGGAAAGCACCTCCGTGAACCTGCAACTTTCCCAGGCGCAAGCCATTGAATTCAATGGCAAGCAATATTTTGTCGCGAGCATGCCCGACGCGGGCGACGGTGAGTACTACGTGCTGTGGGTACAGGCGGTGGACAATCCGTTGCTGTTGACCAGCAGCGGTGTGATTGCCAAGCCTGATATCACCGGGGTCTGGAAGCGCCGGGGCCTGAGGGGCGGGATGGTACCGCAAGGTTCGGACGATGAATTTGTGGAGGCCTCGGAGTCCATGCCGGTGCGGCCATACACGGCGGGCGAACTCAGCTATATGCGCCGTGAAATCCATTTCACGGCCAATCCCAATCCGGCCGGCAGCTACGTCCGTGCCAACAACGGCAAGTATCCGCTGAGGGATTATCAGGGACGGCCTATTCGAATCAGGTCGCTGGAGAAGCAGGTGACCCAGGACTCGGGCGCCCACTACACCTCGGCGCAGATCAAGCCTTACATCCAGTTCGAGGGATATGAACAGGTCGGCGCGCGCTATGAAGCGCAACTGCAACTGCGCACGTTCACCGAACAAGACGTGAAAGTGCCGGGCGAGAAAGCGTTGATCGGCCAGTCGATGGTGGTGGCCAACCGCCGAATCGCCAAAGGCGAAATCGTCGGTGTGTACGGCGGTACCGTGCTGCCGTTCGGTATCTTCGGGCCTGGCGAACAGACCTATACCATGAAGGTGGGCAGCCAGAGGGTTGCCCACGGGAACACGCTGGTGGAAGAACCGATTCACTTGTCGGGTGACAACATCCTGTCGCGAATCAACACCCACTTTGAGTACGACGCCAACGGCACACCCCTGCGCCAGGCGTTGGGAGGCTACAACGTTGAGACCGTGGCTTTCGACGTCGAGGCCGACATGTGGCTGGGCGTGGGCCCTGACGCGCAGATCAAGCGCAAGCCATTTTTACTCAATGCCATTTTCGCTACCGAAGATATCGCCGCTGGCACCGAGTTGCGTTTGGACTACCAGTACACCGAAGACATGATAAGAGGCCGATTTGCCTGATTCTTGCGTTGCGGGTAACGCGTCTGTCGTCGTAAATAGACGCGTCCTATCTTGAAAGTCCATGTTTTGCCCCAATCTTGTGGGCATATCCAGGCGGTACACAGCCATTGCATTGATGCCGTGTATCGCCATTTAACTTATGACGCGCCCTGACATCAATTCCCAGGCTGCCAGCCATGGCGTGCCGTGTGGCGGGCTGCGCGATATCGATAACGGATGGTGATGCCCCCATGGATTTCAAAGACTACTACAAGATTCTCGGTGTCGAGCCAACGGCTGACGACAAGGAGATCAAGTCGGCTTATCGCAAGCTGGCGCGTAAATATCACCCGGACGTGAGCAAGGAAAAGGATGCCGAAGCCAAGTTCAAGGACGCGTCCGAAGCCTATGAGGCACTGAAAAGCGCCGACAAGCGCGCCGAGTACGACGAACTGCGTAAATACGGCCAGCATGGCCAGCCGTTCCAGGGGCCGCCGGGCTGGCAGAGCCGTGGCGGCTTTGGCGGTGGCCAGGACGCGGGCGACTTCTCGGATTTCTTCAGTTCGATCTTCGGCTCGCGCGGTGACGCTTTCGGTGGCGGCCAGCGCCGTCCCGCCGGGCGCAAGGGCCAGGATGTGGAGATGCAGTTGACGGTGTCGCTGGAAGAAACCCTGTCGACCGAGTCCAAGCAGATCAGCTTCCAGGTGCCCCAGTACGATGCCTCCGGCCGGCACGTCAGCAACACCGTCAAGAGCCTGAACGTGAAGATCCCGGCTGGTGTGGCCGATGGCGAGCGCATTCGCCTCAAGGCCCAGGGTGCGCCTGGCATTGGTGGCGGGGCCAATGGCGACTTGTACCTGATCATCAAGTTTGCACCACACGCCAAGTTCGAGGTGGACGGTGAAAACCTGATCATCAACCTACCGCTGGCGCCGTGGGAGTTGGCGCTGGGCACGGAAGTGGCCGTGCCGACCCTCACCGGCAAGATCAACCTCAAGGTGCCTGCCGGTAGCCAGAACGGCCAGCGTATGCGTGCCAAGGGCCATGGTTTGCTGAACAAGGCCGGGCAACGCGGCTATCTGTTCATCCAGCTCAAGGCCGTCATGCCCAAGGCGGCGGATGATGAGGTCAAGGCATTGTGGGAGGCCCTGGCGCAAAAGGCTGCGTTCAATCCGCGCGAGCAGTTCTGAACGGGTCATTGATTTAGTTAGCGCCAGCCGCAAAAACGGCGTGCCTAGGATGACAACCTCTTCCAAGAAAAGGTTGTCATCCCATGCCGGACCTTCAAGTCACCGACCCCGCCACCCCGCCTCCTGGTGAGCAGGGCCAGCATTACGAACTGATCAAGCAGGCGATCCCCACTTGCCTGGTCAACAGTTCGCCCTCCCGTCGCAAGGCCCTCAAGGACACGCCGCCGGCTATTCCCCGCTGGTATGACGCCGCTTCCCAGGCACGCAAAGATCAGCTCAAAGTGCTGCTGGACGCCCGTTGCGAGTCGCTCAACGAACTGGAGAAAACTTTCAGTCACATACGCTCGGAGCAAGCGTTTGCCCAACCCTTGCTGGAAGCCGAGCTAAAGGCTATCGGCCACGAGCTGGACGTCAACCAAACCTGGTTGCGCCTGTATGTACCGATCGAAGATGCCTTTGGCGTGAAGACCGGTGGCTTCAGGGTCAAAACGTTCTCCCTGCTGCACGCTGCCCTCGGCAACTTTGAGCAACGGGAGACTCGAGAGGGCTATTTCAACAGCGCCTCAGGTTTCATTACCCAACCGGACGTGCGCGATCATTTCGAGCGCCACACCACGACCCTGAAGATTCATGCGTTCACCCAGCTGTGCCGAGACCTGGACCTGGGCAAGCAGTACCAGGCTCACCTCAAGGCACAGTTGAAACCTGACGACGCCAAATCCCAAGCCGAACTGCGCGAACGTTATGTCCGGCATCAGAAAGCCGCCTTCAAGGCGGCGGCGTACCTGGCATTGCTCAAAGGCGACATTGGCGACAGCGACCACGCGCTGCTGATGCGCGTGGCGGCCGGCGAAAAACACATCCTCAGCGACGGCAAGCCCATCGGGTATCGCAGCCTGAGCCTGATGAACCTGCATGTGCACGATTGCCTGGTCATCGACACTTGCGCCAAGCCTGGCTACACCTGCTGGGTCATCGTCTATATTCCCGATGACCCCGACCATCCCATCAAGCGTTATGAAAGCTTCAATGACTTTCGCAATGATTTGACCGAGCGCCTGAGCGCGAAAACCACCCAGCAAGCTGACCGCTCCCAAGGCTGGAAGGCTACGCCGAACCAGCATTTTTTTGCCCGGTTCGTTGCCGACAAAGACCGCGCCTACTACTACAAACGACTGACCGAACTGGTGCTGGACGCACCTCCCCAGCCGTTTGGTGCACAGGCCTTGCGATCGGAGTGGGGGCGCTTGCTGACTTCTCCGTCCTTTGCCACGCCTTCGACACTGGGCGAACCCCAGCCCTACGTGCGCGTACATGCCGCTGCCCCTGAATTCAACATTCGCGCCCACACCCTGACGGACCTATGGCAAGTTGCAGACCTGTGGACCTATCGCCTGGGCAGCCTGCGTACGCGGCTGTTCGAGAACGCCCGGCATCGTGCGGTGAGCACCTCCGATGTCGATGAGGCCTCGCGTTCACTGCGCGCTGCGCATTACCTGAGTATCGGCCTGTTCGGCCTGAACCTGGTGGCCATGGCGGTGCCGCCGCTGGGTGTGGTGATGGCTGTGGCGATGGCCGGGCAACTACTTTACGAAGTCATCGACGGTGTTATCGAGCTGAGCGAAGGCGACCGCGAAGCGGGCTGGGCGCACATCACCGACGTGGTGGAAAACCTGGCGGCGCTGGCGGTACAGGCAGCCGTGGTGCACTTCACCGTGTCGCCGTTTATCGAGCAGCTCAAGGCCGTTACCCTGCCCAATGGCAAGACTCGGCTCTGGAAACCCGACTTGTCGGCCTATGAGCACACCGCGTCCCTCCCTTCAGTGGCGGCGGATGAGCAAGGCCTGCACCGGCACAACGGCCAGACCGTGCTGCCGTTGGAGGGCAAACGCTATGCCGTGCAACAAGACCCGCTGACCGAGCAATTCCGCATCCTCCATCCCACACGTGCCGAGGCCTATCAACCGATATTGAAGAGCAACAGCGCTGGCCTCTGGAACCATGAAGTGGAACGCCCGCACACCTGGGAAGGCGCCACGTTGATGCGGCGATTGGGCCCGGTGACGGAGGGCTTCAGCGATGCCGAGTTGGAGCAGGCGCGCAGCGTGGCGGCTGTGAGTGAGGACGTGCTGCGCCGCGTGCATGTGGAAGGCGAGGCGGTACCGGCGATCCTGCTCGACACCCTGCGCCAGTTCAGGGCGTATCGCGATGCGGTGAACGTCGCCGAGGGCATTCGCCAGGGCTCGCTCAGCAGCGCACTGTGCAGCTATGCCGCATCCCTGGCGGTGGAGTTGCCGGGATGGCCAGCGAGCAAGGCGATCGAGGCATTTGCCGGCACCGAGTTGAGCGGACCGTCGATCAAATACGGTAATCAGCAGGCCGCGGGGGCGGACACCGTGCAGGTCCACCGCGCCGATTTGATGAGCGGCCAGTTGCCCATACGCATTATCGAAGCGCTCAGCGAACCTCAGCGCGATGCTCTGGTGGGCAGTTACACCGCCCGCACACCCGAGGCGAGAACCGAGGCCCTGAGATTGAAACTCGAACAAAGGGCCATCGAGGTGCGCGAGCGGTTGATGAAGAGTATCTACGTCGAGCAGCAGCCACCCTCCGACACCGCGATTATGCTGATCCAGCGCGACTTCAGTGGCGTGCCGACGATTTTGGCGCGCGAAGTGCTGGTGGACGCGACGCCGAGCGAGCGCGACACGATGAACCGCGCCAAGCGCATTCCCCTGCGCCTCGCTGAAAAGGCGCGCCGGGCGCAGCAGCAAATGCGCCTGACCCTCGCGTATGAAGGCTTGTACCTCGACGCGTTGGCCGGCCCAGACACCGAAACCCTGGCCCTGCACACACTGCCGGCACTGCCCGGCTGGTCGGACAATTTGCGCCTGGAAGTTCGCGAAGGCCGGTTTGAAGGCCCATTGCGCGCCAGCTTCGGCCCCCTGGAGGCGAGTAGTCGCAAGGTGTTGGCACGCATGGAGGATGGGCGTTACCAAGCCTTCGATGAGCGCGGCCAGCACCTGCATGGGCTCAATGGTTTCTATGGTGCTTTGCAGCATGCGTTGACCGATGCCCATCGCAACGCGATTGGCGTGCCCCACGTCGGCCAGGGTGAGCAATTGAAGGGGTTGATCAAGCAGCATGCAATAGGCCGAGTACCGTTGCGCAAAGCCTTGGGCATGTCGCCGGAAAAACTGCCTTTTTTTCGACCGCCCAGCGTGTTGCCGGGTGAGCGTCGCGGCTATCCATTGAGCGGGCGGGGTGGCACTGAGTGGGAAAAAATCACGCGCGAGCGGATCCGCAGCCTGTACCCGCAAATCACCCGGGACGAAATGCTCGCCCTGATCAGCGAGCGCGGCGCGTTGGACCTGAGCTGGCTGCGTGCGTTGGAGCAAGAGTACAAGACCCTGCAGGCCACCTTGCACAACTGGTTGAGCACACCGCCCCAGGGCATGGAGGCGTTCGGTGACCAGCAACGCCAGGTGCTGAGGGCCAGGCGCAAGATTTATACGGCGCTGGATGACGCCTGGAGAAAGGTCGGCCCACGGCACTACGATCGAAATGGGCGCCTTTTGGGGCAGAAAATCGAATGGTTGGAAGACGACCTGGCACAGCAGCTCAGAACCTTGCCCGCACTGACTGCAAACTTCGACCATGTCAGCTACTTGGGCATTGTGGGAACCGAAGGCTCGCAGCTGACGGATGCGGATGTGCAGCCACTGCTCGCCAACTTTCGCGGTCTGCGTCGATTAGGGATCGAGGCTGCTCAACTGACAAGCGTGCCGTCAGCCATCGAACAGATGCCGCATTTGCAGCGGTTGCATTTGGGCGGCAACGATATTGTCCTGACGCCTGAAGACGTCCTGCGCTTGAAAGATCGGGTGCGTCTCAAGGAGTTGTTTTTGGACATGAACCCACTCGGCTTGCCACCCGATGTTGGGCGCATGCCGCGCTTACAGACCTTGCTGCTCAATGACACAAGCCTGGAGGAGTGGCCTGCCAGTGTGTTCCGTGTGCCCAGGCCGGAAAATTTCATTCTGGATATGCGGCAGAACCCGATAGCGCGGATTCCCGAGTTCGCGCCGGGCTCGGATAAGGCACTGATTGTGGCGAAAACCTTCCTCACCCGTGAAGAGCTGACGCCTGAACTGCTTGCTCAATTCAAACGGTACATCGAGGCCGCTGGCCGGGATCCGGATCGCCAATTGCCGAAAAGGGGCGCGCTCGACAGCGAGCAGTGGAAAACCGGTTATTCGGCGCAGGAATGGCCCTCCAGGCAAGTGTTATGGGACATGCTTGAAGGCTCGTTTGGCTCTGAGGGCTTTTTCAATCTTCTTCGTGCCGTCAGGCACTCCGGGGACTCGACAGGCAGGGGCGGCGTATGGTTGCCGGAATTGACCGCCAAAGTCTGGCGCATGCTTGAGGCGATGGGCGAAGACGCCGAATTACGCGAACACTTGTTCCTGATGGCCCGGGACCCAGCGGCCTGCGTGGACGCCGGGGCGCAGTTGTTCAATTCGATGGGCGTTGCCGTGCTGCATTGGTCAGCCTACTTCAGCGAGGATGTCGACGCCGTGCGCAGGGCCGTGTTCAACCTGGCCAGGAGGAAATGGCGCCTTGATGAGCTGGGGCGTATTGCCCATGCTCGCGTCGCCGAGTTGCAGGAGCAGGGCGCCAGGTTTCCCGAGTATGATGCCCAGGGCCTGCGCATTGAGCATTACGATGGCGCCGGTAATGTGATCGCCGATATCGACGAAGTCGAAATCTATCTGGCGTATACGGTGCCGCTGGCCACCCGGCTGGACTTGCCCTGGCAATCCAGAAGCATGATGTTTCGCGAGGACTATGTCACGGCGCCGATGGTGGAGGCGGCATTCCAGCGCGTACAGCTGCAGGATCAGGGCGCGCAGTTGCGTGACAATCTGCTGGAGCAGCCGATGTGGACTGACTTCCTGCAGCGTGCGCATCAAACTGATTACGCGCTGATTGCCGAAAAATTCGACGCCCTGATCGACTATGAGGCCGCGCAGGCACAATGGGCCGCCGCTGCCCACCTCCCCGAGAGAGCGAGGCAGGCCCTGCGTCAAACCATCAGCCAGACGGCCCGGCGCCTGGGCCGATCGGCTTCGGAAAGTGAACCGGGGCAACTGATGCCCCAGCAAGACTACGATGACACCTTTGGCCGCATCAATGCCGAGCTGATCACCTTGAACCAGACACTGACCGATCAAGCGATCAGCGCCATTCTCTAGAACAGGAAGTACCGCTGGGCCATCGGCAACACCTCGGCCGGTTCGCACCACAGCAACTGACCGTCAGCCTTGACCTGATAGGTTTGCGGGTCAACCTCGATATCCGGCAGGTAATCGTTGTGGATCAGGTCGGTTTTCTGCACATCGCGGCAACCCTTGACCACCGCGATCTGCTTCTTCAGGCCCAGGGCCTCGGGCAGTCCGGCCGCCTGCGCGGCCTGGCTGATAAACGTCAGGCTGGTGGCGTGCAGGGAGCTGCCGAAGCTGGCGAACATGGGGCGGTAATGCACTGGCTGCGGCGTCGGGATCGAGGCGTTGGCGTCGCCCATCAGGCTCGAAGCAATGGCGCCGCCCTTGAGGATCAGCGTGGGCTTGATGCCGAAAAAAGCCGGGCGCCACAGCACCAGGTCGGCCCATTTGCCGACTTCGATGGAGCCGACGATATGGCTGATGCCGTGGGTGATCGCCGGGTTGATGGTGTATTTGGCGATGTAGCGCTTGGCGCGGAAATTGTCGTTGCCGGGGCCGTCGCCGGGCAGCGGGCCACGCTGTTTTTTCATCTTGTCGGCGGTCTGCCAGGTGCGTGTGATCACCTCGCCGACGCGGCCCATGGCCTGGCTGTCGGAGCTGATCATCGAGAACGCGCCGAGGTCGTGCAGGATGTCTTCGGCGGCGATGGTTTCGCGGCGGATGCGGCTTTCGGCGAAGGCCACGTCTTCGGCAATGCTCGGGTCCAGGTGGTGACACACCATCAACATGTCCAGGTGTTCGTCGATGGTGTTACGCGTGAACGGCCGCGTCGGGTTGGTGGAGCTGGGCAGCACATTGGGGAAACCGCAGGCCTTGATGATGTCCGGTGCATGGCCGCCACCGGCACCTTCGGTGTGGTAGGTGTGGATGGTGCGGCCCTTGAGCGCGGCGAGGGTGGTTTCGACAAAGCCCGACTCATTGAGGGTGTCACTGTGGATCGCCACCTGCACGTCGTAGGCATCGGCGACGCTCAGGCAGTTGTCGATGCTCGCCGGCGTGGTGCCCCAGTCTTCGTGCAGCTTCAAGCCGATCGCACCGGCCTTGACCTGCTCGATCAGCGGCTCGGGCAAACTGGCGTTGCCCTTGCCGGTAAAGCCAATGTTCATCGGGAACGAATCGCTGGCCTGCAGCATCCGCGCAAGGTGCCACGGGCCGGAGGTGCAGGTGGTGGCGTTGGTGCCGGTAGCCGGCCCCGTGCCGCCGCCGATCATGGTGGTGACGCCGCTGGTCAGGGCCTCTTCGATCTGCTGCGGGCAGATGAAGTGCACATGGGAGTCGATGCCGCCCGCCGTGAGGATCATGCCTTCCCCGGCGATCACTTCGGTGCTGGCGCCGATGGCCATGGTCACACCGGGCTGGATGTCCGGGTTGCCAGCCTTGCCGATAGCGTGGATGCGGCCGTTCTTGAGGCCCACGTCAGCCTTGACGATGCCCCAGTGGTCGATGATCAGCGCGTTGGTGATCAGCGTGTCGACCACTTCATGGGCGAGCAACTGGCTCTGGCCCTGGCCGTCACGGATCACCTTGCCGCCGCCGAATTTGACCTCTTCGCCGTAGACGGTGAAGTCCTGTTCCACTTCGACGAACAGTTCGGTGTCGGCCAGGCGCACCTTGTCACCGACGGTGGGGCCGTACATGTCGGCGTAGGCTTGGCGGGTGATTTTCATGTGTGTGCCCTGAAGAATAGGTGTTGAATGTGAAATCGCTATCGCAGGCAAGCCAGCTCCCACAGGGGGTTGCATTTCAACTGTGGGAGCTGGCTTGCCTGCGATGAGGCCCTAAAGGTCGCCCATGACCCGCCCTGCAAACCCAAATACCCGCCGCCCACCACCCAAATCCACCAACTCCACCTCCCGACGCTGCCCCGGCTCAAACCGCACCGCCGTGCCCGCCGGAATATTCAGGCGCATGCCACGGCTGGCCGCTCGGTCGAATTCCAGCGCGTCATTGGTCTCGAAAAAGTGGTAATGCGAGCCCACCTGGATCGGCCGGTCGCCGCTGTTGGCCACGCCGAGGGTGAGGGTGCGGCGGCCGACATTCAGTTCGATCTCGCCAGGCTGGATCTGATATTCACCAGGAATCATGCAGGTTGCCCCAGGGTCTTGAAGTAGATGGCGGTCGGGCTGTAGCGCCCGTCCGGGCTTTGGCAATAGTCGGGCAGCTCACCGATTTTGGTGTAGCGCAGCGACTGGTAAAAGGCTTCGGCGCCGGAGCCGGCCTCGGTGTCCAGGTACAGCAGGCCACGCTTGTGCTGGCGCGCGGCGAGTTCCAGGGTATTCATCAATTGCTGGCCCAGGCCATGGCGACGGGCGCTGCTGTGCACCAGCAACTTTTGCACCTCGGCGCGGTTCAGACCGTTGGCTTTCTGGCACAACGCCAATTGCACGCTGGCGATCACCTGCTCGTCGCGCACCACCACCCACAGCAGCAGGCTGGTGTCCTCGACACCGGCTTGCACGCCGCTCAGGTAGTCCCGGGCCTGGGCCTCATCGAAGTCGGCCATGAAGCCCACCGACGCGCCGTGCTGCACCGCGTCCAGCAACAGCTCGATCAAGCCCCGGCGGTAGTGGGCAAAACTTTCCGCATTGACTCGACGCAGTTGTGCAGCGCTCATCGATGTCACTCCTTGGGCGGTTGTGCGCCCGGGTTCAAGGTCAGTTGCATAAAGGTCAGGTCCAGCCAGCGGCCGAACTTGATGCCCACTTGCGGCATTTGCCCGGTAGTCACGAAGCCCAGGCGCTCATGCAGGCGGATCGAGGCCAGGTTGCCACTTTCGATGGCGGCGACCATGACGTGCTTGCCGCAGCTGCGGGCGCGCTCGATCAGGGCCTGCATCAGGTGTGGGCCGAGGCCTTTGCCACGCTGGTCATTGCGCACGTATACCGAGTGTTCGACGCTGTAGCGGAAGCCTTCGAAGGGGCGCCAGTCGCCGAATGAGGCGTAGCCGGTGACTTCGTCGTTGTCCACCGCCACCAGGATCGGGTATTGCTGCGCCTGGCGCGCACTGAACCAGGCCTGGCGGTTGGCCAGGTCCACCGGTTGCTCGTTCCAGATCGCCGTGGTGTTCAACACCGCGTCGTTGTAAATGGCGCGGATTGCCGGCAGGTCGTGTTCGGTTGCATCACGAATCATGGCTGCGCCTCAGGCAATGGGCTGGTGGACGGTGACCAGCTTGGTGCCGTCGGGGAACGTGGCTTCCACCTGGATATCCGGGATTATTTCCGGGATGCCTTCCATAACCTGTTCGCGGCTGAGCAGGGTGGTGCCGTAGTGCATCAGGTCGGCCACCGTGCGGCCATCGCGGGCGCCCTCCATCAGGGCGGCGGAGATATAGGCGATGGTCTCCGGGTAGTTGAGCTTCACCCCGCGCGCCAGGCGTCGCTCGGCGACCAGGCCTGCGGTGAAGATCAGCAGTTTGTCTTTTTCCCGTGGGGTCAGGTCCATGGTTCAGGGTCCTTCATAAAATTCATTCTTAAATACATAGAAGATCCCATGTGAAGCTGATTTATGTGGGAGCTGGCTCCACAGTTTGATCTTCATGTGCTCCAGATTCTTGGTGATATCGCTTCCCTGCCGAGTACGGCCGGTCGCAAAAGCCGCCATAAATCAATCAACCACCCCCGCGCCAGCAGCGCTTCACTGGCCAGGCACCGCGCCACCAGCAAGCCGGGCAGTTGGGTCAGGTCACCGCGCACCGCGTGGGGCAGTGAGCGGCATTGTTCCAATAATTCAGGTTCGATCTCACCGGTCACCAACAATGTGGCAAACACCGGCTGCCCATCCAGCCCGATAGGCGAATCCAGCAACCCATCGGCGCCCACAATGCGCTGGCGCTCATGCCAGAGCAACTGGCCGTCGCGGCGAATGTCCAGGTGCGATTGAAAATGGCCCAGGTCGAACCGTTCGCCACTGGCCGGGCGCCCCAGGGCGACCACATCCCAATAGAACAACCGTGCATCGCCCAACAGCTCGATTCGCGTGGTGAGTTCGGCCTGGGCCGCGCTGAACACGATGGTTTCCTGAGGCAGCCATTCCAAGGTCGCGCCGGCTTCCACAGTCAGTTCAAGTTGCTGATACGCCGGGCCGCTGGCGCGGTACCACTTGGCGGCGCCGGGGCTGGTCAGTTGTGCCCAGGCACCCGTGCCCACATGGGCGCTGATGTCCAGGCGATCGCCACCGGCAATCCCGCCGGGAGGGTGCACGATGATGTGCTGGCACACCTCAGGGCCTTCGGCGTACAGGTGTTTTTGCACGCGCAGCGGGCCAAGGTGGCGGCGCAATACCGGGCGTGTGGTGTCTTTGACACGCGCGTAGCCGAGTTCCAGCTCGGCGTGCCAGCTGGGCGTGAACAGGGCAGGGGTAATGGGCAGGTTCATGGCGTGTGCTTATCGTTAGGAGGCTACAGATTAGATGGTTACCAGCCCACGCACACCCTCGCTTTCCATATTTTCACCACGGCCCTGCTGCACGATTTCGCCACGGGACATCACCAGGTACTGGTCAGCCAGTTCAGCGGCAAAGTCATAGAACTGCTCCACCAACAGGATCGCCATGTCGCCGCGCTCCGCGAGCTTCTTGATCACCGCGCCGATCTCCTTGATGACCGACGGCTGGATGCCTTCGGTGGGCTCATCGAGAATCAACAGGCGCGGGCGGCTCGCCAGGGCGCGGCCAATCGCCAACTGTTGTTGTTGGCCCCCGGATAAATCGCCGCCGCGGCGGTGCTTCATTTGCAGCAATACCGGGAACAGTTCGTAGATGAAGGCCGGCACCTCTTTGGCTTCGGAACCGGGGAAACGCGATAGTCCCATCAGCAGGTTTTCTTCTACGGTCAGCCGCCCGAATATCTCCCGGCCCTGGGGCACGTAGGCGATGCCGGCATGTACGCGCTGGTGCGGCTTGAAGCCGGTGATGGCCTTGCCTTCCCAGTTCACCGCGCCTTCCTTGGCTGGCAGCAGACCCATCAGGCACTTGAGCAGGGTGGTCTTGCCCACGCCGTTACGCCCGAGCAGGCAGGTGACTTCGCCGACCTTCACGTCGAAGGACAGCCCGCGCAGAATGTGGCTACCGCCGTAATACTGGTGCAGCTTGTCGACTTGCAGCATTCTCAAAACCTCCTCAATCCCCCTGCGGGAACCGGATCAACTGTGGGAGCTGGCTTGCCTGCGATGCAGGCGACCCGGTGTGTCAGGTAAACCGCTATCGCAGGCAAGCCAGCTCCCACATACAGCCGTTCGTGTCAGCGTTAGCGGCCGAGGTAAACCTCGATCACCCGCTCGTTTTCCTGCACCTGTTCCAGCGACCCTTCGGCCAGCACGCTGCCCTGGTGCAACACAGTCACATGGTCGGCAATCGAGCCGACAAACCCCATGTCGTGTTCCACCACCATCAACGAGTGCTTGCCGGCCAGGCGCTTGAACAGTTCGGCGGTGAACTCGGTCTCGGCGTCGGTCATGCCCGCCACTGGTTCATCGAGCAGCAACAGTTGCGGGTCTTGCATCAGCAACATACCGATTTCCAGGAACTGCTTCTGGCCGTGGGACAGCAAGCCGGCGGGGCGATGCACCGAGGCGGTGAGGCGGATGGTGTCGAGCACTTCCTCGATGCGGTCCTTCTGCTCACCGTCCAGGCGCGCCCGCAGGCTGGCCCACACCGACTTGTCGGTCTTCTGCGCCAGCTCCAGGTTTTCGAACACGCTGAGGGCTTCGAACACCGTGGGCTTCTGGAATTTGCGCCCGATGCCGGCCTGGGCGATTTGCACTTCGCTCATGCGCGTCAGGTCCAGGGTTTCGCCGAACCAGGCCTTGCCGTGGCTGGGTCGGGTCTTGCCGGTGATCACGTCCATCAGCGTGGTCTTGCCCGCGCCGTTGGGGCCGATGATGCAGCGCAACTCGCCGACGCCGATGTACAGGTTCAGGTCGTTGAGGGCCTTGAAACCGTCAAAGCTGACGCTGATATCTTCCAGGGTCAGAATGGTGCCGTGGCGGGTGTTGAGCCCTTTGCCCGCGACCTGGCCGATGCCAATCGCATCGCGGCCGCTGCCTGCGTCGAAAATAGGTTCAAGCATGACGTTCCTCATTTCTTCAGCAGGCCGATAACGCCCTTGGGCAGGTACAGGGTGACGATGATGAACAGCGCGCCCAGGAAGAACAGCCAGTACTCGGGGAAGGCCACGGTGAACCAGCTCTTCATGCCATTGACCACACCGGCGCCGAGCAACGGCCCGATCAGCGTGCCACGCCCGCCCAGCGCTACCCACACAGCGGCTTCGATGGAGTTGGTCGGTGACATTTCACTGGGGTTGATGATGCCCACCTGCGGCACATACAGCGCACCGGCAAGGCCGCACAACACTGCGCTCAACACCCACACGAACAGCTTGAAACCGCGTGGGTCGTAACCGCAGAACATCAGGCGGTTCTCGGCATCGCGCAGGGCGGTGAGCACACGCCCGAACTTGCTCTTCGCCAGGCGCCAGCCGATGTAGAGGCTCGCCACCAGCAACAGCACCGTGGCGATAAATAACACCGCCCGCGTGCCCGGTTCAGTGATGCCAAAGCCGAGGATGCTGCGGAAATTGGTAAAGCCGTTGTTGCCACCGAACCCGGTCTCGTTGCGAAAGAACAACAGCATCCCCGCGAACGTCAGGGCCTGGGTCATGATCGAGAAATACACGCCCTTGATCCGCGAGCGGAAGGCGAAGAAACCGAACACCAACGCCAGCACCCCGGGGGCCAGTACCACCAGGCACAACGCCCACAGGAAGTGGTCGGTGCCGGCCCAGTACCAGGGCAATTCGGTCCAGGACAAAAAGGTCATGAACGCCGGCAACTCATCCCCGGACGCCTGGCGCATCAAGTACATGCCCATGGCGTAGCCGCCCAAGGCGAAGAACAAACCGTGGCCCAGGGACAACATCCCGGCGTAACCCCACACCAGATCCAGCGCCAGGGCGACGATGGCGTAACAGAGAATCTTGCCCACCAGGGTCAAGGTGTAGGCCGACACATGCAGCGGGTTGTCGGCAGACAAGAGCGAGCACAGGGGCAACGCCAGCAGCAGGAGCAGGATGACTGCACCGACTGCAATCGTGACCTTGGGGCCGGCCTTTTGCGTGGCCGTAAGCATCAATGGCTGGTTCATCAGTCGATCACCCGTCCTTTCAGTGCGAAGAGTCCTTGCGGGCGTTTCTGGATAAACAGAATGATCAGCGCGAGGATCAGGATCTTGCCGAGCACGGCGCCGATCTGGGGTTCGAGGATCTTGTTGGCGATCCCCAGGCCAAAGGCGGCCATGACACTGCCGGCCAACTGGCCGACGCCGCCGAGCACCACCACCAGGAACGAGTCGATGATGTAGCTCTGGCCCAGGTCCGGGCCGACGTTGCCGATCTGGCTCAGCGCCACGCCGCCCAAACCTGCGATACCGGAGCCGAGGCCAAAGGCGAGCATGTCCACGCGCCCGGTAGGCACGCCGCAGCAGGCGGCCATGTTGCGGTTCTGGGTGACGGCGCGCACGTTCAGACCCAGGCGCGTCTTGTTCAGCAGCAGCCAGGTGAGCACCACCACGAACAGCGCAAAGGCGATGATCACGATGCGGTTGTACGGCAGCACCAGGTTGGGCAGTACCTGGATGCCGCCAGACAGCCAGGCCGGGTTCGACACTTCGACGTTCTGCGCGCCGAACACCAGGCGCACCAGCTGGATCAGCATCAGGCTGATGCCCCAGGTGGCGAGCAGGGTTTCCAGTGGGCGGCCATACAAGTGACGGATGACTGTGCGTTCCAGCGCCATGCCGATGGCCGCGGTGACAAAAAACGCCACCGGCAACGCGATCAACGGGTAGAACTCGATGGCCTGGGGCACATAGCGCTGCATCATCAACTGCACCACATAGGTGGAGTAGGCGCCGAGCATCAGCATCTCGCCGTGAGCCATGTTGATCACGCCGAGCAGGCCGAAGGTGATCGCCAGGCCCAGGGCCGCCAACAGCAGGATCGAGCCCAGGGACATGCCGCTGAACGCCTGGCCGAGGATTTCACCCATCATCAGTTTGCGTTTGACCTGGGCCAGGCTGGTTTCAGCGGCGGTGTGCACGGCGGCGTCGGCTTCCACGCCTGGCGCCAGCAGCGCTTCAAGGCGCGTGCGGGCCAGCGGGTCGCCGGTGCTGCCGAGCAAGCGCACGGCTGCCAGGCGCACCACCGGGTCGGGGTCGACCAATTGCAGGTTGGCCAGGGCCAGGCTCAGGGCGCTGTGCACCTGCTCATCCGTTTCGGCGGCGACCTGCTGGTCGAGGAATTTAAGTTGTGCAGGCACCGCGCTTTTTTGCAGGGTGCGCGCTGCGTCCAGGCGTACCTTGGGGTCGGCGGCGAGCAGTTGCTGGCTGGCTTGCACGTTATTGATCAAGCCGCGCAGGCGGTTGTTCAGGCGCACGGTCTTGGTTTCGCCGTTGAGCATGAGTTGACCTTGCTCAAGGGCGTCCACCAACTCGATACGCGTTGGGTCGGGGTGGGCGGCCCAGTCCTGCAGGAGTTTGGCTTGCTGCACCGGGTTGGCGGCAAGGAAGTCTTCGGCGTCGCTGGCGTGTGCGCCAAAGGGCAGCACCAGCAGCACGGCGAGGATGAGGCGGTGGAGGGCAGTGGGCATAGCAAAATGTCCTGATCATGCGGGGACAGTGTGGGAGCAGGCTGTGTGGGGGCTGGCTTGCCTGCGATGGCATCGCTGCGGTGTGTCAGGCACACCGAGTTGTTTGCATCGCAGGCAAGCCAGCGCCCACAGTGACCATGTCCCACATTCGAGCTGTGGGGGCGTTAGTTGCTCTTCACG
This sequence comes from Pseudomonas sp. CFSAN084952, assembly GCF_009648855.1. Taxonomy (NCBI): domain Bacteria; kingdom Pseudomonadati; phylum Pseudomonadota; class Gammaproteobacteria; order Pseudomonadales; family Pseudomonadaceae; genus Pseudomonas; species Pseudomonas sp. CFSAN084952. Next base: position 6,141,060 of record NZ_CP045767.1, read on the forward strand.
GCATAGTCCGGCTTTTTGTCATTGCCCGGGATGTAGGGGCTCCACGGCTGCGCACGAATCGGCGCTTCGGTCTGCCACACCACCGAGAACTGCCCGTCGGCCTGGATCTCACCGATCATCACCGGCTTGTGCAGGTGGTGGTTGGTCTTGTCCATGGTCAGGGTGAAGCCCGACGGCGCGGCGAAGGTCTGGCCGCCCAGGGCTTCACGCACTTTGTCGACGTCGGTGGACTTGGCTTTTTCCGCCGCCTGCGCCCACATATGGATGCCCACATAGGTGGCTTCCATCGGGTCGTTGGTCACGGCTTTGTCGGCGCCCGGCAGGTTGTGTTTCTTGGCGTAGGCTTTCCAGTCGGCCACGAACTTCTGGTTCACCGGGTTTTCCACCGACTGGAAGTAGTTCCAGGCCGCGAGGTTGCCCACCAACGGCTTGGTGTCGATGCCACGCAGTTCTTCTTCACCCACCGAGAACGCCACCACCGGTACCTCGGTGGCTTTCAAGCCTTGGTTGGCCAGTTCTTTGTAGAACGGCACGTTGGAGTCGCCATTGACGGTGGAGACCACAGCCGTCTTGCCACCGGCGGAGAACTTCTTGATGTTGGCGACGATGGTCTGGTAATCGGCGTGGCCGAACGGGGTGTAGACCTCTTCGATGTCTTTATCCGCCACGCCTTTGGAATGCAGGAACGAGCGCAGGATCTTGTTGGTGGTGCGCGGGTACACATAGTCGGTGCCGAGCAGGAAGAAACGCTTGGCGCTGCCGCCTTCTTCGCTCATCAGGTATTCCACCGCCGGGATCGCCTGCTGGTTCGGCGCCGCACCGGTATAGAACACGTTGGGCGACATCTCTTCACCTTCGTACTGCACCGGGTAGAACAGCAAACCGTTGAGTTCTTCAAACACCGGCAACACCGATTTACGCGACACTGAGGTCCAGCAGCCGAACACCACGGCGACCTTGTCCTGGGTCAGCAGTTGGCGGCCTTTCTCGGCGAACAGCGGCCAGTTGGACGCTGGGTCTACCACCACCGGTTCGAGCATCTTGCCGTTCACCCCGCCCTTGGCGTTGATCTCGTCGATGGTCATCAGCGCCATGTCTTTGAGCGAGGTTTCGGAGATCGCCATGGTCCCGGACAACGAGTGCAGGATGCCGACCTTGATGGTCTCGGCGGCCTGGACGGTCCAGGTCAAACCCATGGCGGCAATGGATGCCGACAAAGTGAAAGCCTTGATCAAGCTGCGACGCTTCATGGTGCGATCTCCGTGTACCGATAATTGTTGTGGGGCAGATACACAGGGCTTTGCAAGGGCTGTGCCTGCTACGCCAGACACGGGTTTACCGGCGGGTTCGGGAGGTAAAGCCGCTCCGTGGCGCACCAGGTTGGCGCCACGGAGGCCGTTGGGTGCACGGCAGGCTTCAAAAGAGGGCGTTGGGCGACAATGCTTCAGGCGGTTGCGCTAATGCGTGACAGCAGCAAGCGATCCAGCGCCCACACCAGGACCAACGAAGCCCCTACCAACGGGAAAATGATCGCCAGCCCGAGCATGATCGCCATCGCGGTTTTCCACTTGGGCAGGTCGTGGCGCAGCGGCGGTACACCCAGTCCACCCTGGGGCCGGCGCTTCCACCAGATCACCACGCCGCTGACCGCACTGAGCAGAATCATCAGGCAGATCACCAGCACGATCAGTTGGTTGACCCAGCCGAACATCTTGCCTTCGTGCAGCATCACGCCGGTCTCGGTGGCGCGTGCGACCAGGTTGTAATGATCCCAGCGTACATCGGCCAGGACCTTGCCGGTGTACTGGTCCACGTGCAGGGTGGCGTCGTTGCGCGGGTCGTCGGCGAACACCGCGACGGTGAATACACCGGTGGCGGTGGTGGGGAAGGTAATGCTGTAGCCGGGCTCGACCTTGCGTGTGTTGGCCAGGTCGACCACCTGTTGCAGGCGCACCGTGGGTGCGGCCGGGCCTGCGTGCATTGCGCCGTGATTCATATGCTCGGCGTGGTCGCCGGACATTGGCATCGGCGTGTTTTCCAGGGCCCAGGGCACGGTTTGCTGGGTGGCCGTGTTGAGCACACGGGCCTGCTGGTCGGACTGCGGCACGCTGTTCCACATCGCGGCTGGGAAGGTGTTCCACAGGTCGGCGTATTGCTTGCCCCAGAAGCCGGTCCAGGTCATGCCGCTGAGCAACATCACCAGCAGGAACGCCGCGCCCCAGAAGCCGGCGACAGCGTGCAGGTCACGCCAGAACAAGCGGCCACGGCTGCCGATGCGCGGCCATAACACGCCGGCCGAGGACTTGCCCCGCGGCCACCACAGGTACAGGCCGGACACCACCAGCATCACGCCCCAGCCAGCGGCCAATTCGATCAGGCGATCGCCCACGGTGCCGATCATCAGTTCGCCGTGCAGGGCGCGGACGATGGCTTGCAGGTTGTTGTTTGCGTCTTGCTCACCGAGGACGGTGCCGCGATAGGGGTCGATGAACACCGCCACCTCGTGGGCATCGTTGCGCATCACGAACTGCGCGCTGCGAGTGGCGCCGGCAGGGGGCAGGTATTTGCTGATCGCGGCGTGGGGGTAGGCGGCCTGGGCGCGCTGCAGTTGCTCGTCGGCGCTCAGCGCATGTTCGGCGGCGGGCACGGTGAGCAGGTGGCCGTACATCAGCGGGTCGAGCTGGGGTTTGAACAGGTAGATGATGCCGGTGAGGGCCAGCAGCACCATGAAGGGGGCGACGAAGAGGCCGGCGTAGAAGTGCCAGCGCCAGGCCAGGTTGTAGAAGGAAATTTTTTGTGTGGTCATCGGCTGCTCCGCATAAGGCTTTTGATTTTTCTTGGTCTGTTACACCGTCATCGCAGGCAAGCCAGCTCCCACAGGGGACTGTATTGCACCTGTGGGAGCTGGCTTGCCTGCGATGCTTTTAGAAGCTCATGTCCACCTTGGTCCAGAGCGTACGCCCCGGCTCCTTGATGGCCTGCGGGTCGTTGGCTGGGTAACCGAAGCCTGCGTTACCGGCCAGGTTCAGATGCTCGGCGTAGGCCTTGCCAAACAAGTTGTCGACGCCGGTGCTGACCTTGAAGTGCTTGTTGATGCGGTAGGCCGCGTTCAGCGAGAACACGCCGAAGCCGCCACTCTTGTCGTAGTCCTTGCCGACCACGTTGCCTTTGTTCGGGTCGATACGGTGTTGCGCCGCGACCACCCTCCACAACGCACCAGCGCTCCAATCGTCTTCGCTGTAGGTCAGGCCCAGGCGCGTGTCCAGCGGTGGCATTTGTGGCAGGGCCTTGCCGTCGCTGCTGTTCTTGCCCCAGGCATAGGCGAGGCTGGCGTCGGCTTTCCAGTGCTGGCTCAGCTTGTACGCCGCGCCCACTTCGCCGCCCATGATGCGTGCGTCCACATTGCGCGCCTGGGAGGTGGTACCCATCATGCCGGGCCTGTAGTCGAACAGGATGAAGTCGCGCACCTGGCCGACATAGCCCGACACCCAGGCTTCCAGGTCGGCGCTCTTGTACTGGGCACCGAAGTCGAGCTGGGTGGTTTTCTCGGGCTTCACGCCGTCGAAGGCATTCACCGAACCGGCCGCGCCGGTGTTGGGGGAAAACAGCTCCCAGTAATCCGGGAAACGTTCCGCGTGGCCCAGGCCGGCATACAGCGTGGTGGGGCTGTCCGCCAGGTCGTGCTCATAACGCACAAAGCCCGAGGGCAATGTATCGGCGCGGGTGTCGCCGGCGGTCGGGTTCGGGCGCGACATCATTCCCGAGCCGGTACGTTGACGGAAGTCCTTGGCCGAGGCGCGGTCCAAGCGCGCGCCGGTGATCAGGCGATCGTTGTCGGCGGCGTACCAGGTCAGTTCGCCGAACACACCGTAGTTGTGGAAATTGGCGTCCTTGTTGCGCGGCAAATCCTTATACGTGTCGATGCCCATGCTGCTGCGCGCACGGTGTTCATTGGTCTGCGCATCCAGGCCGCTGATCAATTGCACATCCGCCCAGCGCCAGGTGGCCTTGATGCGTGCGCCAAGGGTGCGGCGGTCGACGTTGGACGCCATGGGGCCCGCCATCATGCCGGTGCCCGAAGGGACACGCAGGCTGTAGTTGTCCATCACATGATCGGCGTAGTTGTAGTAGACCTGGGCCTCGACCTTATCCAGCACCTCACCGATATTGGACTTTTCGAAACGCAGCCCCAGGCTTTCGCGCAGAAACTGCGAGCCGTCCATGCCGCGCCCGGCGTAGCGCGCCTCGCCGTCGCCACGCCCGGCGGTGAGTTCCAGCAGGGTGTCGGCGTCGGGCGTGAAACCCACGGCCACGTCACCGTTCCACTTGTCATAGCGCGAGGCGACGGTGTCGTTGTTGCCGTCCTTGTAATCGTCGGCATGGGCCTGGTTGCCGATCACCCGCACGTAGCCCAATGGCCCGCCGGCAGCGGCATCGATGACCTTGTCGAAACGCCCGTTGGAGCCGGCCAATACGCTGGCGTTGACCCGTGTGCCCAGCTCGCCGAACTGCTCCGGCTCACGCTCGAACAGGATGGTGCCGGCAGACGCGCCCGGGCCCCAGAGCACGGTTTGCGGGCCTTTGATCACGGTGAGCTTGTCGTAGGTTTCCGGCGAAATATACGAAGTTGGCGCATCCATGCGGCCCGGGCAGGCGCCGAGCATCATGCCGCCGTTGGTGAGGATATTCAGGCGCGAGCCGAACATGCCGCGCAGCACCGGGTCGCCGTTGGTGCCGCCGTTGCGCACCAGGGCGAAGCCGGGGATGGTCTTGAGGTAGTCGCCGCCATCGCTGGCGGGCACCGGTTGGCGCGGGTCTTTGGGGTTGGTGACCACGGTCAGCGGTGAGCTGGGGGCGATCGCGGTGATGACGGTGGGGCTCAGCTCATGCTCGTCGGCGTGAGCGTGGGCAGCCAATAGTGCGCCGCATAAGGCGGTGAGCAGGGCAGTACTTCCCAAACGGGTGTCAGCAGAAAACCTGGACATGACAAATTCCATCAATCAATCGTAAACAACACGGCCAGCAGCCTGCGGCTGTCTGTCTAAAGTCGGCCGGGGTGAAGTAACGCTGTGAAGGGCTTACGAAACGATGGGCGGCGCACGGCTACGGGCGCCGGGGAAGATGCTCTGCCGGGAATGGCCCAGGCGCGTGGCGGGTGTGAGGGCGTTGGCGGGCGGCGGGGTGCCGAGGGCCACGAACGACACACTGCCGGGCAGGGCCGGGCAGCTGAATAGCAGGTCGCAATAGCCGCACTTGGCCCAGAGTGCGTGGTGTTCGGCTGGAGCTTGGGTGTGATGGGATTTACCGTGGTCGCTCGGCATATCCATGGGCATTTCCATGGACATACCGGCGTGATGATCCATCGGCATCGCCTGGGAAATCAGCGGACCGATAAAGATCATCAGCATGGCGAACAGGCTGATCCAACTGCCGCGCTTCACGCGGTAGTGGGGAGACAACCTGGCGCGAGGAGCGCCCATCGAGGTTGGCTTACTGAGCGTGCATATGCTCGTGGCCAGCCATCGGTGGCGCTTTGTGCACCGACACTTGCACCTCGACCTTGCCGGCTTTCTCGAAGGTGAGGGTCAGCGGGAATTGCTTGCCATCGGCGAGCAGGCTGCGGTCCTTGAGGCCCAGCAGCATGACGTGATAGGCCATTGGCGCGAAGGTCAGTTCACCCTTGGCTGGTACGTCCACGTTGGGCACCTGTTGCATCTTCATCAGGTCGCCTTGCATTACGTGCTCATGCAATTCGGCTTTCTCCGCCAAGGGCGTCTCGGCACTGAGCAGGCGATCTGCCGTCTCCCCAGTATTGTGAATCACAAAGTACGCCGCGACGGTGGGCGCATTCGGCGGCAATTCCTGGGACCAGGGATTGCTGACCTCCAAGTCGCCGGCCTTGTAGTCATCGGCATTGGCAGCACTGAACACCGGCAGCAGCAACGCGGCCAGAAGCAGGGAAGATTTAAGCATGGCAGTTCTCCAGAACGGTTCTAAACGCAGTTCACTTGCGAAGAAGCTCAGACCGTTGGAGAGGCGCGGGGGTTAAGGCTTGGCCATTGCTGGCGCGGGGTGGGATTGCGCAATAAGCGCGGCGGCAGGCTCTGCACCGCCTCGAAGCGCGTCACATACAACTGCGGCACATGCCCTGGCAACGCCACCAACGGCGCCGAACCCGAGCAACACCAGCAATGCTGCATAGCCGAGTGATCATCCGGCGGCGCCGGGATTTCCAGCTTGCCCAGGGCAATCGCCTTGAGGCTCGCGCCATTGGACGAACAGAACCCGCCCCACATCAGACGCTTGATCGGGTCATCCGTCTGCTGCATCGCACTGGCCAACGGCATGGCAAACGCATTGAACAGCACTGCAAGGCAGGCGATCCAGGCAATTGCAAAGCGTTGACGGGCCATGGCGGATAATCCGTAGGGTTAAACGATCAGGCGGGTATTTAGCCTGATCGGGGGGGATAAGTAAAAAGGGCGGGTGTGGTTTGGTGTCGCAGTGGTGGGTTTGAGGATAGACGAGAACGGCCGCTTGCCAATTTTGCAGAAGGGACGCAGCGTACCAGGCGGGCTGATCGTTCCCACGCTCTGCGTGGGAATGCCGCGTTGGACGCTCTGCGTCCGCTTTTAAAGCCGTGACGCGAAGCGTCACAGGATGCATTCCCACGCGGAGCGTGGGAACGATCAAGTCAGGTATAGGGCTTTTTCCAGCCAATGGTTGCGCAGTTGATTGAGCTAGCGCCTTGGCTGGCTGATCTACTACCGTCATTTGATAACGCAATTCCAAAGTGTGTGCGGGCTTGCTCGCAAAGCGGTGTGTCAGTCGCTGGATGTTTTGGCCGACACACTGCCTTCGCGAGCGAGCCCGCTCCCAAATTATGCAGCGGGTACGCCGTGGACCTGCATATCGACACCCAGGGCTTTTCTAATCACGGCAAAAATCGCCGCAAGGTTATCCATGCTGGGGTTGCCGCTGGCCGAAAGCATTCGGTGCAGGCTTTTGCTAGGTTTGGCGGTTTGTTTCGCAAGGCCTTCAAAGCCTACTGTGGCGTTGACTAAATCACGCAGGATCACGCGAGAGATTTCCGGCTCGCCATTGAGAAATAGCGTAGCGGCCTCGTCGAGAAGCGCTTGGGCGAATGCAGGGTCTCGCTGGGCACGTTCAGCGATGGTGTGTTTGTAGCTACGGGTAAGCGCCATGCTGGTCACCTCTTTTGTTTCAATTTCTTGTCACGCTGATACTCGTTAATCAGCGACTTTACGACCTTGATATCGCGCTTTTGACTGGACTTATCACCACCACCGAACAGGATGATTAATCGATGTCCTTCTCGTATCAAATAGATTCGCAAGCCGGGTCCCCAGTCGATACGGTATTCGCCTAGCCCATCGAACCACTTGATGTTGCTGGTGTTGCCTGTTTCAAGCCGAACTAAAGCGGTTGAAACTCGAGTTGCCGCTGGGACACTCAAGGATGAAAACCACTCATCGAACGGACTGGAATCGTTGTCGCGTTGGTATTCTTCGATCTCAATCATTAGCCGTCCTGAAGGTAACAAATAGGTTACTAATCAAGCAAGCGAGCGATCCTGACTCATCGAGTGAAGTTTGCCAACGCGCTGAGTGTTTCTTCAGACGACAGGAATTCCCTATCTACTTGAGCCAACATCGGCCGCTTCAACACCAACACCGGCACCCCCCGCTCACGCGCCACTTCCAGCTTCGGCTCGGTGGCGGTGCTGCCGCTGTTCTTGCTGATCAGCACATCAATTCGCCGTTCTTCGAATAACGCCCGCTCGTCCTCGATGAGGAACGGCCCGCGTGCGCCGATCACGTCACAGCGCTTGTTGCCCGGATACACATCCAGCGCGCGCAAGGTCCAGAACTGCTCGGCGGGGATTTCGTCGAGGTGCTGCAAGGGTTCGCGACCCAAGGTGAACAGCGGGCGCTTGAAGGGTTTGAGCGCTTCGACCAGTTCGGCCCAGTCGGCGACCTCTCGCCAGTCATCCCCCGGCTGCGGCTGCCAGGCCGGGCGGCGTAATGCCCAGCAAGGTACGCCGCATGCCCTTGCAGCCTCGGCCGCGTTGCGGCTGATCTGCGCCGCATACGGGTGCGTAGCATCAAGGATCAGGCTGATGCGTTCGGCACGTACAAACTGCGCCAGGCCTTCACTACCGCCGTAGCCGCCGACCCGCACCTGGCAGGTGAGGTCGGTGGGTACGCGGCCCACGCCGGCCAGGCTGTAGACGTGTTCAGGCCCCAAGGTGCGGGCGATGGCCAGCGCTTCCGTGACGCCGCCCAGCAGCAGAATTCTTTTCATAGCGGCTTGATCACTTCCAGCAACGTGATCGGCAGCGCCTGGCGCCAGGTATCGAACTCGCCCAAGGGCTGCGCCTGGGCCACATGGATGCGGGTCAGTTCGCCGCCATGCTCGGCACGCCAGTTCATCAAGGTCATTTCGCTTTGCAGGGTCACGGCATTGGCAACCAGGCGGCCACCGGGGCGCAGGTGTTGCCAGCAGGTATCGAGCACGCCGTCGCGGGTGACGCCGCCGCCGATGAAGATGGCGTCTGGTGTTTCCAGGCCGCTTAACGCCTCCGGCGCCTTGCCGCGAATCAGTTGCAGACCGGGCACCCCGAGGGCGTCGCGGTTGTGTTCGATCAGGCCTTGGCGGCCGGTGTCGGCTTCAATCGCCAAGGCACGACAGCTGGGATGGGTGCGCATCCATTCAATACCGATGGAGCCACTGCCCGCGCCCACGTCCCATAACAGTTCGCCCGGCATGGGCGCGAGGCGGGCGAGGGTCATGGCGCGCACATCGCGCTTGGTCAGTTGGCCATCGTGTTTGAAGGCTGAGTCCGGCAAGCCGGCAAGACGCGACAGACGCGGTGCGTTCGCATCCGCCAGGCAGTCGATGGCGACCAGGTTCAAATCGGCAACCGTAATGTGCTCCCACGCTTGCGCGTGCCCGTCGATACGCCGTTCAGCCGGGCCGCCCAGGTGTTCAAACACACTGATGCGGCTGGGGCCAAAACCGCGCTCGGTTAACAACGCAGCAATCAAGGCGGGACTGCTGCCGTCATTGCTCAATACCAACAAGCGCACGCCACTGGCCAAATGCGCGTTGATTGCCGCCAATGGCCGCGCCACTACCGACAATGTCACCACCTCCTGCAACGGCCAGCCCACGCGCGCCGCCGCCAGGGATACCGACGAGGGCGCTGGCAAAATCGTCAACTCCTCAGCCGCCACTTGCCGGGCCAGGCTGGCGCCGACGCCATAGAACATCGGGTCGCCACTGGCCAATACGCACACAGGCTCTCCACGCCGCGACAACACCGGCTCCAGGGAAAACGGGCTCGGCCACAGCTGGCGCTCGCCACCAATACACTGCGGCAGCAGGTCCAACTGGCGCTGAGCACCTATAATCCGCGTGGCGCGCAGCAAGGCATGCCGGGCATTCCTGCCCAGGCCTTTGAAGCCGTCTTCACCGATGCCTACAACCGTCAGCCAGGGCGACATATCAATTCCTTGAACGACATCCGACGGGCAGGCTTTTCATGCCGCCGGACAAAGCAGGCATAATACCGCGCCTTTACCCGTCAACCGGTAGCCCCGTGAACCCAACGCCCGCTGTGAATACCTTGCGCCCCTCGGCTTGTCCGGGGTTGCTGCGTATTGTGCAGGCGTTGGACGGCGGCATTTGCCGAGTCAAATTGGCGGGCGGCGCGATCACTGCCGCCCAGGCCCACGCCGTGGCGGACGCGGCCCAGGCGTATGCGGGCGGGGTGATCGAGGCGACCAACCGCGCCAACCTGCAGATCCGCGGCATCGGCGCCGAGCAGGAGGCGTTGATCGCCCGGCTGCTGGCGGCGGGCCTGGGCCCCAGCAACGCGGGCGGTGACGACGTGCGCAACCTGATGCTCAGCCCCAGCGCCGGCATCGACCCGCAGATGCTGTTCGACACCCGCCCGCTGGCCGCACAGATCCTCGCCACTCTGGAGAACCATCCGCGTTTCCATGAGTTGTCGGCCAAGTTCGCGGTGCAACTCGATGGTGGCGAGGACCTGGCGATGCTCGAACATCACCACGACCTGTGGTTATCGGCCTTCGTACGCCACGGCGAAACCCTGCTCGCGTTCGGCCTGGCCGGCTGTCCGGGCCTGGATGCGCCCCTGGCCGCCGTGCCATTGGGCCAAGGCCTTGAGTTGGTAGTGGCTGTGCTGGAAACCTTTCTGGACCTCGCCACCCCAGAGCAAATGCGTATGCGTCATTTGCCTGTGGATAACGTATTGAGCCATTTGCGCTTGCCGTTGCTGCCAGCCGACGGCTTCACACGCCCGCCCAGCGACGCGTCGCTCCAGGTGGGCACTTATCCACAAGTGCAAAAGAATCAGTTCTACGTCGCCGCCCTCGCGCCCTTGGGCCGCCTGGACCCGACGATGCTCAAGGGCGCCGCACAACTGGCCAGCGACTATGGGGACGGCACCTTGCGCTTCACCCCCTGGCAAGGTGTGCTGGTGCCCAACGTCGAAAAGCCTCACGCCGTGACCGAGCGCCTGGCGCAACTGGGCTTTATCTGCTCGCTCGGCCACCCGCTGGCGCGCATGATTGCCTGCACCGGTTCCAGCGGCTGCGCAAAAGGCCTGGCCGACACCAAGGCTGACGCCGTGCAACTGGCCGCTCTGCAATCGGGCGTTGAGGTGCATCTGTCCGGCTGCCCGCGCTCCTGTGCTGCCGCGCACACCGCGCCAGTCACCTTGCTGGCGGTGAGCCCCGGCCACTACGACCTCTATTTTCGCGATGCAGCCCAGCCTGGTTTTGGCCGGCTGCACGCGCGCACTCTTTCCATTGAAGCGGCGGGCGCCCTGTTGCGCGCTCGTCCACGGAGCAACACCGATGATTGATTACATCCGCGACGGTCAGGAGATCTATCGCAACTCCTTCGCCATTATTCGCGCGGAAGCCAAGTTGGACCGCATCCCGGCTGATTTGGAAAAACTCGCGGTGCGGGTGATTCATGCGTGCGGCATGGTCGAAGCCATCGACGGCCTGCAATTCTCCGAAGGGGCCGGCAAGGCCGGGCGTGACGCGTTGGCCGCTGGCGCGCCGATTCTGTGCGATGCGCGGATGGTCTCCGAAGGCGTGACTCGCACACGCCTGCCGGCCAATAACCAGGTGATCTGCACCCTGCGTGACGACAGCGTGCCGGAGCTGGCGCGGGAGCTGGGCAACACCCGTTCCGCCGCCGCCCTTGAGCTGTGGCGCCCGCACCTGGAGGGCAGCGTGGTGGTGATCGGCAACGCGCCGACCGCGTTGTTCTACCTGCTGGAAATGCTCGACGCCGGCGCGCCGAAACCGGCGTTGATCCTCGGTTTCCCGGTGGGTTTTGTCGGCGCCGCCGAATCCAAGGCCATGCTCGCCGCTGACAGCCGTGGGGTGCCGTTCGTGATCATGCAAGGTCGCCTGGGCGGCAGCGCCATGGCTGCCGCCGCCGTCAATGCCCTGGCCACGGAGGTCGAATAATGCAGGTGCGCGGACGTTTGCTTGGCCTGGGCGTAGGCCCCGGCGACCCGGAACTGATCACCGTCAAGGCTCTGCGCTTGCTGCGCGAATCGCCGGTGGTGGCGTACTTCGTGGCCAAGGGCAAGAAGGGCAACGCCTTCGGCATCATCGAGGACCACCTGGTGCCGCAACAGACCCTGATGCCGCTGGTGTACCCGGTGACCACTGAAGTGCTGCCCGCGCCGCTGTCCTACGAGCAAGTGATCAGCGACTTCTACGACAACGCCAGCCTCGACGTGGCCGCGCACCTGGACGCGGGCCGCGACGTGGCGGTGATCTGCGAAGGTGACCCGTTTTTCTACGGCTCCTACATGTACCTGCATGACCGCCTGGCCGAGCGCTACGACGCCGAGGTGATTCCAGGCGTGTGCTCGATGCTCGGTGGTGCCTCGGTACTCGGCGCGCCGTTGGTGTATCGCAACCAGAGCTTGTCGGTGCTCTCGGGCGTGTTGCCCCACGAGGACCTCAAGCGCCGCTTGGCGGATGCCGATGCCGCAGTGATCATGAAGCTGGGGCGCAACTTTCCGAAAGTGCGCCAGGTGTTGGAAGAACTGGGTCTGGCCGAGCGGGCGTTGTACGTGGAACGCGCGACCATGGCCAACCAGAAGATCGTGCCGCTGGATCAGGTGGAGCCGATGTCGTCGCCGTATTTCTCACTGATCATCGTGCCCGGTGAACGGTGGCAAGGTTGATGACCCCGGCGATTGTGATTCTGGGCCAGGGCAGCCTGGCGACTGCGCGCAAGCTTCAGCAGGTTTACCCCGGCGCGTTGATCCACGGTTTGGCCACACGGGTTGAAGGTGCAGACCGCACCTACAGCGAATTCGGCGCGACCTTGCGTCAGCTTTATCAGCAGGGCACGCCACTGATTGCCCTGTGCGCCGCGGGCATTGTGATCCGCACCCTGGCGCCGTTGCTGCTGGAAAAGGGCGAAGAGCCCGCCGTGCTGGCCGTGGCCGAAGACGGCAGCGCGGTGGTGCCGTTGCTCGGTGGCCTGGGTGGCGTGAACCTGATGGCGCGCGACATTGGCGCAGCACTCGGCGTGTCTGCCGCCATCACCACCAGCGGCGAGTTGCGTTTTGGCACCTGCCTGCTCAACCCGCCAGCGGGTTATCAACTGGCCGACATCGAGTTGGGCAAACGCTTTGTCTCCGACCTTCTGGCCGGCGAAAGCGTGCGCATCGAAGGCACGGCGCCATGGCTGGAGGACGCTAACCTGCCTCAGGATCAACAAGCGCGCCTGGCGATTCATGTAGGCAGTGCCGAGCGCACACCGACAGCCAACGAGTTGCTGATTTACCCGCAGAATGTCTACGTTACCTGCCGGCCGGGTGCGCAATTGGCCGAGCGTGTGCGCACGGCGTTGCAGGAGGCGGGCGTGGCCGTGCAATCCCTGGCCTGCTTGCTGGCCAGCGACCTGCAGATGGCTGACGCGTCCTTGCATGAGGCCGCGTCGGCCTTGGGTGTACCGTTGCGCTTTGCCGCGCTGACACCCGTTGCGGACATCAGTATTACCGTGGCCGAGCAGCCCTTGGACCTGTCACAGGTTGGGCGCCCGCGCGGGCGGCTGGCGGTGATTGGCCTGGGCCCCGGCGCCGCAGAACTGATGGTGCCGGCGGTGAAGGCGGAACTGGCGCGTTGCACCGATGTGCTGGGCTATGAAACCTACGTGCGCATGGCCGGGCCATTCCGTGACGATCAAGTGCAACACTGCACCGACAACCGCGAAGAAATGCAGCGCGCCCGCCACGCCTTCGAGCTAGCTGCGCAAGGCCGCTCGGTGGTGGTGGTGTCCTCTGGTGACCCGGGTGTATTCGCCATGGCCGCGGCGGTGATCGAGGCGCTGCACGAGTCCAGCGAGCCGGCCTGGCATCAGGTCGACCTGGAAATCCTGCCAGGGGTCTCCGCCTCGCTGGCCACCGCCGCCCAGGCAGGCGCGCCGCTGGGGCATGACTTCTGTGTGATGTCGCTGTCGGATAACCTCAAGCCTTGGTCTATCATCGAAAAACGCCTGGACCTGGCTTCCCAGGCCGACCTGGCCTTGGCGTTCTACAACCCGATCTCGCGGTCGCGGCCTTGGCAACTGGGGCGCGCCCTGGAAATCGTCGCGCTGCATCGCACGCCACAGACGCCAGTGGTGCTGGGCCGTGACATCGGCCGCCCAGGCCAGACACTGCGCGTCACCACCTTGGGGCAACTGACGCCCGAGCAGGTGGACATGCGCACCATGGTACTGATCGGTTCATCCACCACTTGTGTGTTCCCGCGTGCGGGTGGCGGCGAGTGGGTGTACACGCCACGTTGGTATGGCAACAAACCCAACTCCTGAAACAGCCCCGTTGGCTGCCGGAAAGCTCCGAATATCCCAGGGATTCCCCTGGCGTTGTTCGGAGCTTTTTCTTTTTTATGCGATGAAAACCGCACGCCTGCCCGCCGCGCCTTGTCATTGCTGGACGCTGGTTTTGGGCGGGGCAGGCCAAGGGATGTTTGTCGCATGGAAACCCCGCCGCTCCCTGGACTAGTGTGGAAGCAAGCCCCATGTGGGGTGCTTGTGGAGAACAGAAAATGGAGCGACGTCACAAAAGGATCAACAGCAAAAAAAGGCGCAAGTTGATTGCCGCCTACAAGTTACCGGGCGCACCTGCCAGGCAGGCCACGGCAGTGTTGGATAGCGAGGATGATTGCAATGCGGCCGTGGTCAACAACGGCGTGATTTCGTTTGCCGAAGGCTTGTCGGCGTTGAATCGGGAATACGTGCGCAAAAGCTATCTGCTGGCCAGCAGTTATGTGAGCGATGTGCTGAACGTCCAGCGAGGCAGCGAGGCGTGGTACGAGGAATTTATCAAGGTGATGGTCAGCCTGGGGTGGCTGCCGCTGCGCAGTCGCTTTGAGCGAGTCTCGCGTGCGGGCAAGGGCCTGACGGTGCAACTGGCGGCGCTGAATATCATCGCCTCGATGCTGACGTCGACGGCGCTGTCCGGGCCACTGCTCAGCGCATTGCCAAAGCTGGCCGCCGATGCGCTGGACACACTGAAGCGCCAGCCAGCGTCTTTCGAGCTGTTCAAGCGCAATTGCGCGGTGCGTGAGGGCGGCGATTTCGGCCTGGCCTCCTGCGCTGAAACAGACGGCGAGTTGATCATGGTGCTGGTGACCTACAGCACCCATGGTGTGGATAAACAGGTGGGCCTGCCCTTCCTGGAGTGGGACAGCTCCTCGTTCGAGGCCTTCAGCGGGCAGACTTGCCTGGTGCTCAGTACCTCGATGGTCAACGAGAAAACCATCCAACTGATGCGCGAAAGCGCCGGTGACAAAGTGGAAATGGCTATCGCCAAATACCGGATCTAGGGCACCAGGTAGCCGCGTACCCCGGTAAAAATGATTTGCGCGGCCAGGGCGCAGACGAACAGGCCCATCAACCGGCTGACAATCTGCAAGCCCTGGTCGCCGAGAATGCGTTCGATACGGTTGGACAGGTACAGCACCACGCCCACTGTCAGGCTGGCCAGGGCAATACTGAGGATGGCGGTGAGCTTATCGTCCCAGTGCGGTTGGCTGACGCCCATCACCAGTAAGGCGCCAATGGTGCCGGGGCCGACGGTGAGCGGGATGGTCAGCGGCACGATGGTCACGTCCTGCTGCACGTTGTCGGTCTGCACCGCCGACTTGCCCTGAGCCATGCCTAATGCGGAGATAAACAACACGCTGCCGGCGCCGATACGGAACGCATCCACGGTAATGCCGAACACGCTGAAAATTACCCGACCGAACAGGTAGAGCAACACGCTCGATACCAGGGTGGCCAGTGCAACTTTCCACGCCAGGCGCCGACGCTCCTTGCTGGAGTAGCCACGGGTCAGGCTGATAAAGCAGGACAGCACAAAGAACGGGCTGTAGAGCACCAGCATCTTCAGGTAAACGCTGAACAACACATGGAGCATGGGGGCGGCTCGCGGGCGGGGAAAGTGTGGAGGAGTCTATCCGACACAGATCAAATGTGGGAGCTGGCTGATCGTTCCCGCGCTCTGCTGATCGTTCCCATGCTCTGCGTGGGAATGCATCCAGTGACGCTCTGCGTCGCGTTCAAGCAGGACGCGGAGCTTACCGGGCGGCGTTGCCACGCGGAGCGTGGGAACGATCATCAGGAAAGGGTGCTGTGCTCAGGGCGCTGTTGGCGCTGCGCCACCCAGTAGTCCACCAGCTCGCGCAGTTGCGACAGTTCCACCGGCTTGGCCATATGCCCGTCCATGCCCGCCTGGCGTGCGCGTTCTTTGTGTTCCGACAGGATATGCGCGGTAAGCGCCACCACCGGCGTGCGCACGCGTTGATGGCTGATTTCCCACGCCCGCAGTTGCTGCGTGGCGGAGAAACCATCGAGGATCGGCATCTCACAGTCCATCAATACCAGGTCATAACGCTGGGCTTTCATTGCCTGCAGCGCTTCTTCGCCGTTGCTGGCGGTGTCCGGGTTGAGGTTGAGCTTGCCGAGCATGCCGCGAATCACTTTGGTGGAGATGCTGTTGTCTTCGGCTACCAGGATGCGGAAATCGCTGGGCACGGTAATGGCTGCCGGTGCGCTGGGGGCCGGGCGTGCAACGAGGGCGCCTTTGCTGCGCTGGGTCAGCTCATCGGCCAGGGTGGTCTTGAGGGTATAACCCGCTACTGGCTTGGCGAGAATGCGCTTGATCCCACAGTTGCGCGCAATGATCTTGCTCGGCGCGTTACTGATGCCGGTGAGCATGATCAGCAGTATGTCGTGGTTCAGGCTAGGATCTTCCTTGATCTTCGCCGCCAGTTGCATGCCGGTCATGCCGGGCATGTTCTGGTCCAGCAGCACCACGTCGAAGTAATCACGCAGGTGCGCTTTGGTACGCAGCAGCGCCAGGGCCTCCTTGCCCGAAGGCGCGGCGCTGACGTTCAGGCCCCAGGCCGTGCACTGCTGAACCAGCACTTTGCGGCAGGTGTCGTTATCGTCCACCACCAGTACGCGGGCGTCCTTGAGCGGGCCGTCGAGGTCGCTGGTCGGATGCTCCAGGCGTTCCGGGTCCAGGGGCAGGGTCAGCCACAGGGTGCTGCCCTGGTGACTGCCGCTTTTGATGCCGAACTCGCCGTTCATCAACAGGATCAATTGGCGGGCAATGACCAGGCCCAGGTGGCCGCTCAAACGCGTCGCCGAGAGGAAGTTCTTGCTGTGCAGTTCGCTGTGCAGCAGGGCGTCGCGTTCGGCGGCTTCCATGGGCACGCCGCTGTCTTGCACGGCAATGCGCAGGCGTGGCTTGGGGCTGCGCTCATCCAGGGCGACGACGATCAGCACTTCGCCTTCATCGGTTTTGTGCAGGGCGTTTTCCAAAAGGCTCAGCAGCGCCTGGCGCAGCCGCGTCGGATCACCGCTGATCACCCGTGGCACCTGAGGCTGGATAAAGCTGATCAGCTCGACATTCTGCTGCTCGGCCTTGGCGCGGAAGATGCTCAGGCAGTCGTCGATCAATGCATTGAGGTCGAACTGCACATCATCCAGTTCGATCTGACCGGATTCGAGCTTGGAAATGTCGAGAATTTCGTTGATCAGGGTGAGCAACTCGTTACCGGCGCTGTGGATGGTCTGCACATAGTCGCGTTGCTTCACCGACAACGGCGTGCCCAGCAGTAACTCGGTCATGCCCAGCACACCGTTCATGGGCGTGCGGATTTCGTGGCTGATCTTCGCCAGGAACTCGGCCTTGGCGGCGATTTCGGCGTTGCTGGCCGCCAGGTCGCGGCTCAGGCTGAAGCGGGTTTCGACAATGGCGCGCTGGCGCTCGCCGAGGGCCAGGCTCATCAGCAGGCCGCTGAGGCAGATAAAGCTCAGCAGGGTGACGATCAGGCCTTGTGGCGCCACCAGGGTGAGGCCGAGCAGGGCGGGCAGGATGATCAGCGTGCCGATGTTGAACACCACCATCGCCGCCACGAACAAGCGCGCCGGGCGGTAGCCTTTTTGCCAATGATAGGCCGAGACGAACAGCATGCTCAGGCCCGCCAGCGCGACCAGGGCATAGGTGATGATGTTCAGCGGCAAGGTGTTGACGAACAACAACAGCAAGCCGCACAGGACGATCAGCAGGATGTCCGCCATCAACACTTTATTCAGCGGGTGCGGGCCCAGTGGCATGAAAAAGCGGTAGGCAAACATCAACCCGCAGGGTGCGGTCAGCAGTAGGGCCAGGTAGGCGCCAGGGGTCTGGATCGCGTGCCAGTTCGGCAGCCACGGCCCCACCAGGTTGAGCAGTAGCGCCAGGCTGAGCATCAACAGGAATTCGCACGCGGCCAGCCACAGGCTACTGCGCGAGCGGTGGTAGGCGAAGCGCGTGAGGTTGTGCAGGATCAGCATCGACAGCACGCCGAACAGCAGACCGTAGATCAATGTCTGGTTCTGGTTGGCAGCGGCCAGCACCGCCGGTTCCAGGGTGATGTAAGGGCGCAGTTCGTGTTCCGAGACCAGGCGCAAATACACCTCCAGGGGCCGCGGGCTCTGGGGCATCGGTAACATGAAGTCACTGCTGGGCAACGGGCGCTCAGCCTGGGGTTGGCGAGTGCCGGTGATTTGCTGCTCCACCAGGGTGTCGCCGTCCAGCACGTACAGGCTCAGGCTGGACAGGTCCGGGGCAAACACCCGCAGCACTTGTTCGTGCTTGCCGGGTTGCAGCCTGAAGCGCACCCACAACGCACCGTCCGGCTGCGCGGCAGTGATCCGGTCCAGTTCGATGGGGCTGAATTGATTGGTATAGCGGGCGGAACGGATGTCGCTCAGTTGCAGGTCGGCCTGTTCATCAAGCAATACCGCCCAGCCACTGCCTTGTGCGGCGGCCTGGGCCGGTAGCAAGCAGAGCAGGGTCAGTAGACTGATTGTGAAACCTATGGCGATCCTGAGCCAGCGCACGGCGAAATCCCTTCGGTAGGTGGATGCACGGGTTAACTATGCGCGGGGCGACAGGGTACGGCAAGGGCCAAAGGCCCTTACCTAACCGAACGGATAGCTACTGCAAGTGTAGCTGCTCAGTTGTTCTCACCACGTTCGCGGGCAATGGCACGGTAGCCAATGTCGGTGCGGTAGAAGCAGCCTTTCCAGTCGATTTTCGCCGCCAGTTTGTAGGCCTGTTGTTGCGCGGCATCGACACTGGCACCCATCGCGGTGGCGCACAATACGCGGCCACCGGCGGTTACAACTTTGCCGTCCTTGAGCGCGGTGCCCGCATGGAACACCTTGCCTTCCAGCGCAGCGGCGGCGTCGAGGCCTTCGATCACATCGCCCTTGGCGTAGTCGGCAGGGTAGCCACCGGCCGCCAGCACAATCCCAACACTAGGACGTGGGTCCCACTGCGCTTCGAC
The DNA here is from genome assembly GCF_009648855.1 of Pseudomonas sp. CFSAN084952. Classification (NCBI taxonomy): domain Bacteria; kingdom Pseudomonadati; phylum Pseudomonadota; class Gammaproteobacteria; order Pseudomonadales; family Pseudomonadaceae; genus Pseudomonas; species Pseudomonas sp. CFSAN084952. Next base: position 6,159,992 of record NZ_CP045767.1, read on the forward strand.
CTTGTCCAGGGCCTGGGCGAGGGCGGCTTCCACCAGCAGCACCAGGCTCGATTGCAGGCGCAGCATCACCGGTTGGGTTTCCGGATCGCCGAAGCGGCAGTTGAACTCGATGACTTTGGGGTTACCTGCTTTGTCGATCATCAGGCCGGCATAGAGGAAACCGGTGTATACGTTGCCTTCATCCGCCATGCCGCGCACGGTTGGCCAGATCACCAGGTCCATGACGCGCTGGTGCACGTCGGCGGTTACGACGGGTGCCGGGGAGTAGGCACCCATGCCGCCGGTGTTCGGGCCGCTGTCGCCGTTGCCGACGCGCTTGTGGTCCTGGCTGGTGGCCATCGGCAATACGTTCTTGCCGTCGACCATCACGATAAAGCTGGCTTCTTCGCCATCGAGGAATTCCTCGATGACCACCCGCGAGCCGGCGTCACCAAAGGCATTGCCGGCGAGCATGTCGCGCACGGCGTCTTCGGCTTCCTGCAGGGTCATGGCGACGATCACGCCTTTACCGGCAGCCAGGCCATCGGCCTTGATCACGATCGGTGCACCTTTCTCACGCAGGTAAGCCAGGGCCGGCTCGATCTCGGTGAAGTTCTGGTAGTCGGCCGTGGGGATCTTGTGGCGAGCCAGGAAGTCCTTGGTGAAGGCTTTCGAGCCTTCCAGCTGGGCGGCGCCCGCGGTAGGGCCGAAGCAGTCCAGGCCACGGCTGCGAAACAGATCGACGACGCCTGCCACCAGTGGCACTTCCGGGCCGACGATGGTCAGGGAAACATTCTTCTCGGCAAAATCTGCCAGTTGCTCCAGGGCCAGCACGTCGATGGCGACGTTTTCGCACTTGGCTTCGATGGCGGTGCCGGCGTTGCCGGGGGCCACGAAGACTTTCTGCACGCGTGGGTCCTGGGCTACTTTCCAGGCCAGGGCGTGTTCACGGCCACCGCTGCCAATGATCAAAACATTCATTTCAAAAACCTCGTTAGGATGATCGTTCCCACGCTCTGCGTGGGAATGCCTCTACGGACGCTCTGCGTCCGAGGGACGCGGAGCGTCCCTGGCTGCGTTCCCACGCGGAGCGTGGGAACGATCAATCAGTGGCGGAAGTGGCGCATGCCGGTGAAGACCATCGCAATGCCAGCTTCATCAGCGGCGGCGATGACTTCTGCATCACGCATCGAACCGCCCGGTTGGATCACGGCGGTCACGCCGGCTTTTGCAGCGTTGTCCAGGCCGTCACGGAACGGGAAGAATGCATCGGAAGCCATCACCGAACCCACCACCTGCAAACCGGCGTGCTCAGCCTTGATCGCGGCGATACGCGCCGAGTTCACGCGGCTCATCTGACCAGCGCCGACACCGATGGTCTGGCGGTTCTTGGCGTAGACGATGGCGTTGGACTTGACGTATTTGGCCACTTTCCAGGCGAAGATCAGGTCGTTGATCTCTTGCTCGGTCGGCGCGCGCTTGGTCACGACTTTCAGGTCCTGGCTGCCGATCATGCCGATGTCGCGGCTCTGTACCAGCAGGCCGCCATTGACGCGCTTGTAGTCCCAGGCCGCGGCGCGGTCTGCCGACCACTCGCCACAGGCCAGCAGGCGCACGTTGGCTTTGGCGGCGACGATGGCGCGGGCTTCTTCGCTGACGCTTGGGGCGATGATCACTTCGACGAACTGGCGCTCGACGATGGCCTTGGCGGTCTCGGCATCCAGTTCGCGGTTGAAGGCAATGATGCCGCCGAATGCGGATTCGGTGTCGGTGGCGTAGGCCAGTTCGTACGCCTGGCGGATACCGCCTTCAGCGTCCGGGCTGACGGCCACGCCGCACGGGTTGGCGTGCTTGACGATCACGCAGGCCGGTTTGACGAAGCTCTTCACGCATTCCAGCGCGGCGTCGGTATCGGCCACGTTGTTGTAGGAAAGTTCTTTGCCTTGCAGTTGGGTCGCGGTGGCAATGCCCACTTCGGCAGGCTTGGCTTCCACGTAGAACGCCGCGCTCTGGTGCGGGTTCTCGCCGTAGCGCATTTCCTGGGCCTTGATGAACTGGCTGTTGAAGGTGCGCGGGAACTGGCTGCGGCCTTCGGTGCTGAGGGTGTCAGCCGCCTGGTTCACGGTGCCCATGTAGTTGGCGATCATGCCGTCGTAGGCGGCGGTGTGTTCGAACGCCTTGAGCATCAGGTCGAAGCGCTGGGCGTAGGTCAGGCCACCGGCCTTGAGGTTTTCCAGGACGTTGGCGTAGTCACTGGCGTTGACCACGATGGCCACGTCTTTGTGGTTCTTGGCGGCCGAGCGCACCATGGTCGGGCCGCCGATATCGATGTTTTCGATGGCGGTCGGCAGGTCGCAGCCTGGCTTGTTGATGGTGGCTTCGAACGGGTAGAGGTTAACGGCCACCAGGTCGATCGGCTTGATGCCGTGCTCGGTCATGATGGCGTCGTCGATGCCGCGACGGCCAAGGATGCCGCCGTGGATTTTCGGGTGCAGGGTCTTGACGCGACCGTCCATCATTTCTGCGAAACCGGTGTAGTCCGCGACTTCCACTGCGGCCACGCCGTTGTCCTGCAGCAGTTTGAAGGTCCCGCCCGTGGAGAGGATTTCCACACCCAGGGCTTCCAGCTCCCGGGCAAATTCAAGGATCCCGGTCTTGTCGGAAACACTGATCAAGGCACGGCGGATCGGCAGGCGGGTGGTCTGGTCGGTCATCTCAATTTCCATCAAAAGCAAAGGAAGTCAGCAAAAAAGGCGACCGGTTTTACGCGGGCGCCTTTCTGGTTTGATTGAATGCTTACAGCAAATCGTACTGCTTGAGCTTTTTGCGCAAGGTGCCACGGTTGAGGCCCAGCAGCTCACTGGCTTTGGTCTGGTTGCCCTTGACGTAGTTCATCACGCTTTCGAGCAAGGGCGCCTCGACTTCGGAGAGCACCAGGTTGTACACATCCGTGACGGAAGCGCCCTCAAGGTGGGCGAAATAATTGTGCAGCGCCTTCTCGACACTCCCGCGAAGGGTCTGGCCTTCTTCGCTCGGCGTGTTGAGGTGCTGTTTCAAATTGACGTTGTCGCTCACGGGTGTTGTTCCACTCACTAAAGTCTCGGTCATCATCGTCATGCGGCCACCCCTTCTCCATCCCCTGTTCCCAGGCTCTTGTCGCGTCCGGCGAAGAACTCACGAACGGTGGCGACCTGTGCCTGCGTTTCATCCAAACGATTGAACTGAGCGCGGAATTCCTTGGCGCCCGGCAAGGTGGCGAGATACCAGCCGACATGCTTGCGAGCAATGCGTACTCCCATCACGTCCCCATAGAAGGCGTGCAGGGCGGCCAGATGCTCTAGCAGAATACGTTCCACCTCGACCAACTCTGGTGCCGGCAAGACTTCACCAGTACGCAGGAAATGCTCGATTTCACGAAAAATCCACGGCCGCCCCTGGGCGGCCCGGCCAATCAACAAACCATCGGCACCGGTCGCGTGCAGCACGCGCCGGGCTTTCTCGGCACTGTCGATGTCGCCATTGGCAAAGACGGGCATCGACACGGCCTGCTTGATCGCGGCAATGGTGTCGTACTCGGCTTCACCGGTGTAAAGGTCGGCGCGGGTGCGGCCATGCACCGCCAGCGCTGCAATACCAGCCTGTTCAGCGATCTTCGCCACCGTCAGGCCATTCTTGTTGTCCCGGTCCCAACCGGTACGAATCTTCAGGGTCACCGGTACATCTACTGCGCCGACAACGGCCTGCAGGATCTCGGCGACCAACTGCTCATCTTTCAACAGCGCGGAACCGGCGGCCTTGTTGCAGACCTTTTTGGCCGGGCAGCCCATGTTGATATCGATGATCTGTGCACCCAGCTCCACATTGGCCCGGGCTGCATCCGCCAGCATCTGCGCATCGCCACCGGCGATCTGCACCGAGCGTGGCTCGGGATCACCTTCGTGGATCATGCGCATCCGCGACTTGCGGGTGTTCCACAAACTCATGTCGCTGGTAACCATTTCAGAGACTACTAGACCCGCGCCCAAACGCTTGCACAGCTGACGAAAGGGCTGGTCGGTGACACCCGCCATCGGGGCGAGGATCAAGCCGTTCTGCAATGTGTATGGGCCGATGCGTACCGCCGACATAGGACTTCCCTGTTGTGGGGCCGGATCATTAGAGTTCGAAAAAGGGTTGGCATGATACCCGCTCTCGATGACGGGTTAAAGGCTGAATTGGATAAAATCTGAACAGTTATTTTTTTATCGCCATCGGTTTGGTTGACGATGGCCAAGTCAATAATCCGCCGTCAAACCTCGGTGGGCGCGCCGTTTCACTCGGGTGAATGGAAGCTCAGGCTGTAATTCACGGCTTTGTTGCCGGGGTCCAGGATGTCCAGGGAGATGTGGATCGGCGTCTGCGAGGGCATTTCGCTCACGCCGGCCAACTCGCCGCTCAGGTATTCGGCGGGCTTGAAGCGACGACTGGCAATCAGGCCGCCGTTCAAGTCCGCAAAGCGCAGCTCCAGCAGTGGGAAGGGCTGGGAGAAGGTCGCGCGGTTATAGAGGATGGCATCCACCACCAGTGCCCCGGCGAACTCGGGGTGGCTGCGCACCACCAGGTTGCTGCTCTTGATATGGGTAATGTCGACCCGCGATGGCACGGTGCACCCCAGTTTCGGGCATAGCGTCTGGAACCACGGGCGATAGGCGTCCTGGCGGGCCAGGTCGTCGAACTGGTAGGCGATGTACTGGCCGGCCAGGCCGGCGGCGGCGAGTACGACCAACAATATCCAGAGCAGACGGCGACCCCAGCCTGACGGACGCTTCTGCGCATACAGGTGCAGGGGGTCGTCTTCCAGGTCCTGGAGCAACTCATCGTGTACACCGGCCTCCGTTCGCGCGCGCTTGCGTCGCGCGAACGCGCGGTCTTCGGGTTCAGGCTCATCGTGCTCGTCGCGGGTGGGTGTCAGCGGCGGGTCGAGGTCGTCATCCACGGTAGTGGCGTGCAGAGCTGGTTCGTCATCGAGTTCGTCGACGTGGGCAGACATGGACGGTTCGGTGCGCTGTTTGGACGCAGGTGCCTTAACCGGCTCGGGCTCTTCTTCTGGTGCCTGTGCACGCTCTTCGGGTGGCTCACTGAACAGGCTGGCCGCCCATTTTTCTTCCTCGGCCTTGACCGTGTCGCGGCTGGCACTGAAGGACTCTTCCTTTTGCCGACGGTCGGCGCCTGGCTGGCGACGTTCTGCGCCCACTGCCTGGGTGTGCTGGATCTCGCGACGTTCCAGCCTGGCCAGTTCCTTGTCCAGGTTATCCAGGTCCAGCTCTTCGGCCGTCCACTGCTTCTGGCTGATGGCCCGCGGTGGCGGGGGAGGCATTTCGACAGTCGGTTCGGCGGCCGGCTCGGCGGTGGTCGGCACTTCAGGCTCCGGCGCAGACGCCTGGGCCCGTTGCTCCAGCAACTGGCGAGCGGCGTTGAATACTTGCAGGCACGAGCCGCAACGCACCACGCCGCGAGCCACGCTCAGCTGAGCGTGGTTGACGCGAAAACGCGATTGGCAATGTGGGCACTGGGTGACGAAACTGTCGGTCATGCGGCCATCCGATTCAGGCAAGCGCTCATTCTAGCGCCGACGACCGCTGATGCGTACCCAGCCATCACGGTTGGCGATCGGGTCCAGCTCGAAGTCCTTGGCGTAGGCCGCAGCCACGTCTTCACCTTGCTCGGCGAGGATGCCCGACAGCGCCAGGCGCCCGCCCGGCTTGACCAGGCTCGACAGTTGCGGCGCCAGCGACACCAGTGGCCCGGCGAGGATATTGGCCACCAGCACATCGGCCTGAACCTGGGGCAGGTCCTCAGGCAGGTAGAGTGGGAATTTGCCCTCGGCAATGTTGTTGCGCCCGGCGTTATCGCGGGAGGCTTCCAGGGCCTGCACGTCGATATCGGTGCCCACGGCCTCCTTGGCGCCCAGCAGCAGGGCGGCGATGGCCAGGATCCCCGAGCCGCAGCCGAAGTCCAGTACGTTGCTGTCGGTCAGGTCCTGGCCGTCCAGCCATTCCAGGCACAGGGCGGTGGTCGGGTGCGTGCCGGTACCGAACGCAAGGCCCGGGTCCAGCAGCAGGTTGACGGCGTTTGGCTCAGGAGCAGCGTGCCAGCTTGGCACGATCCACAAGCGCTGGCCGAAGCGCATGGGCTGGAAGTTATCCATCCAACTGCGTTCCCAGTCCTGGTCTTCGATGACTTCGCTGTGATGCTCGGGTAGCGGGCTGCCGGTGAGCAGTTCCATATGGGCCAGAACGGCAGCGGCGTCGGTGCCGTCTTCGAACAGGGCCAGCAAGTGGGTGTGGGACCACAGCGGCGTGGTATTGAGTTCCGGCTCGAAGATCGGCTGGTCTTCGGCGTCCATGAAGGTCACCGACACGGCACCCACTTCGAGGAACGCGTCTTCGTAGGTTTCGGCTTGTTCTGGGCTGATGGCGAGACGGACTTGCAGCCAAGGCATGGCGGGCACCTTTGAAAAAAATGAATGTGCGGCGGGCAGGCCGCGAAAGCGCGCAAGTTTACGCGAGAGCAAGCCAGAAGACGACTGCGCCGACGATCGTTCCCACGCGGAGCGTGGGAACGATCGGGGGTCGGTGGCCCATAAACAACAAAACCGCCCGAAGGCGGCTTTGTTGGGTGGAGCACTTACTGGTTGGCCAGCTTGTGTTCCAGGTAATGAATGTTCACACCACCTTCGCAGAAGCCTTCATCACGAACCAGATCCCGATGCAGCGGGATGTTGGTCTTGATGCCGTCGACCACGATTTCGTCCAGGGCGTTGCGCATACGGGCCATGGCCTCGTCGCGAGTGGCGCCCCAGGTGATCAGCTTGCCGATCAGCGAGTCGTAGTTGGACGGAACCTTGTAGCCGCTGTACAGGTGCGAATCCACACGTACGCCGTTGCCGCCGGGCGCGTGGAAATGCTTGACCAGGCCAGGGCTTGGGATAAAGGTTTTCGGGTCTTCGGCGTTGATGCGGCACTCCAGCGAGTGGCCGTGCATCTTCACGTCGTCCTGGGTGAACGACAGCACGTTACCGGCGGCGATGCTCAGCATCTCCTTGACGATGTCGATACCGGTGACCATCTCCGATACCGGGTGCTCTACCTGCACACGAGTGTTCATCTCGATGAAGTAGAAACGGCCGTTCTCGTAGAGGAACTCGAAGGTGCCGGCACCACGGTAGTTGATATCGATGCAAGCCTTGACGCAGCGTGCCAGGACTTCCTGACGCGCCTTTTCATCCAGGCCCGGAGCCGGAGCTTCTTCCAGGACTTTCTGGTGGCGACGTTGCAGCGAGCAATCGCGGTCGCCCAGGTGGATAGCGTGGCCCTGGCCATCGGACAGTACCTGGACTTCCACGTGACGTGGGTTGGTCAGGTACTTCTCCAGGTAGACCATCGGGTTGCCGAACCAGGCGCCCGCTTCGGAGCGGGTCTGCTTGGCGGCTTCGATCAGGTCTTCTTCCTTGTGCACCACGCGCATGCCGCGACCACCACCGCCACCGGCGGCCTTGATGATCACCGGGTAGCCGACTTCGCGACCAATGCGCAGAGCGGTTTCCTCGTCTTCAGGCAGTGGGCCGTCGGAGCCTGGAACGGTGGGCACGCCGGCCGCGATCATGGCGTCCTTGGCCGAGACCTTGTCGCCCATCAGGCGAATGGTTTCGGCTTTCGGGCCGATGAAGGCAAACCCGGATTTTTCCACCTGTTCGGCGAAATCGGCGTTTTCCGCGAGGAAGCCGTAGCCGGGGTGGATGCCATCGGCGCCGGTCACTTCTGCCGCAGCGATGATGTTCGAGACTTTCAGGTACGAGTTCGTGGCCAGTGGCGGGCCGATGCAGATGCTTTCGTCCGCCAGCTTCACGTGCATCAATTCGGTATCGGCCGTCGAGTAAACAGCGACGGTCTTGATGCCCTCTTCCTTACAGGCGCGCAGGATACGCAGCGCGATCTCGCCGCGGTTGGCGATCAGGACTTTTTGCAGTTTCTTCGCAGGTTTCAACATCGAAGGCGCTCCGCGGTTCAAACGATGGTGAACAGCGGCTGGTCGTACTCAACCGGCTGACCGTTTTCTACCAGGATGGATTCGATGACGCCGGCTTTTTCCGCGGTGATGTGGTTCATCATTTTCATCGCTTCAACGATGCAGATGGTGTCACCCACTTTCACGGTTTTGCCCACTTCAACGAAGGCTGGCGAGGTCGGTGCCGGGGTGCGGTAGAAAGTACCGACCATTGGCGACTTGACCACGAAGCCGTTCAGCGCAGGCGCGGCTGGGGCGGCAGGTGCAGTGGCGGCGGCAGGCGCGGCAGCCGGAGCTGCAGCGGCTGGAGCCGGTGCTTGCATCTGTGGCGCGTAGAACTGTTGGGCCGGGGTCTTGCTGTGACGGCTGATCCGTACGGACTCTTCGCCTTCCTTGATTTCCAGCTCGTCGATACCGGATTCTTCCAGCAGTTCGATCAGTTTCTTAACTTTACGGATATCCATGAATCATCAACTCCCAAGGGTCGGTCAGGGGCGTTTAGCCTGTTCTTCAATGTGTTCCAGGGCGGCCTCCAGGGCCAGTCGGTAACCGCTGGCGCCAAGGCCGCAGATCACTCCTACCGCTACGTCGGAGAAGTAAGAGTGATGGCGGAAAGCTTCGCGTTTGTGCACGTTCGATAAATGCACTTCGATGAATGGGATGCTCACCGCCAGCAGCGCGTCACGTAATGCAACGCTTGTATGCGTAAAAGCGGCGGGGTTGATCAGAATAAAGTCCACGCCTTCGCCGCGCGCGGCATGGATACGATCAATCAATTCATACTCGGCATTGCTTTGCAGGTAGAGCAAATGGTGGCCGGCTTCACGTGCCCGTCGTTCCAGGTCGAGGTTGATCTGATCGAGGGTTACTGCCCCGTAGACGCCCGGTTCGCGGGTGCCAAGCAGGTTCAGGTTGGGTCCGTGAAGAACCAGTAAGGTCGCCATTGGCTGTTCCTTGTTATTGGTGTGGGTGCGTCAGAACCCGGCGACTATGCCGCAAAGCCTTTGTGACTGTCCAGTTCTATGCAGTAGCCGGCACGATTAGCGAGGATTGCGCAAAATTTGTGACCAAGACCCTGCATCTGGTCAGTGTGGGAGCTGATCGTGCCCACGCTCCGCGTGGGCACGCATCCAGTGATGCTCTGCGTCACGGCTTTAAAGCGGGATGCGGAGCGTCTGGGGCGACATTCCCACGCGGAGCGTGGGAACGATCAGCCAGCTCCCACATTAGATCGGGTCAGACGCGGAAGGCTTGCACGGCGGTAGTCAGTTGCCCGCCCAGTACCAGCAGGTGCTCGCCCTGGCTACGGCCCTGGCCAATACGCAGCAAATTATCCTCACCCAATTGATGAATCCGCTCACTGTTGTCGCGTATCTCGCTCACGGCGCCACTCTGCTGCGCGGTCACATCGGCAATGCGTACGGCGGTATCCGAGATGGTCTGGATCGCGCCGACGATTTCATCCAGCGCGCCATCCGCCGCCTGGGCCTGCTGGGCGGTGGCTTCGGCGTGTTCGACCTGGGCGCGCATGCCTTCTACCGACTGGTGTGCGGCGGTTTGCAGGCCGGCGATCAGGCCCTGGATTTCGGCAGTGGCACCGGCGGTACGCTGGGCCAGGGAGCGCACTTCGTCGGCCACCACGGCGAAACCACGCCCGGCCTCACCGGCGCGGGCGGCTTCGATGGCGGCGTTGAGCGCAAGCAGGTTGGTCTGGTCGGCAATCGAGCGAATCACCGTGAGCACGCCGCCGATGGTGGCGGACTCTTCGGCAAGTTTCTCGATCATCTGCGCGTTTTGCTGCACTTCGCCCACCAGCGCATGCAGCCCGGTGAGGCTCAGGCCGATCACACGCTGGCCTTGCTCCACGGCCTGGCCCGCACTGCGGCTGGCGCCGGCCGCCTGGCTGGCATCCCCGGCAACTTGCTGGATGGTGGCTTCCAACTCACCCAGGGAATCACGGATTTGCGCGGTGTCGCCGGCCTGGCGTTCGGCGCCGTCGTGCAGGCCGCTGCTCAGTTCGGCCAGGGCGCGGCTGCTGCCCGCCACTTCTTCGGCATTGCCGCGGATGGTGCTTACCAAATCCACCAGGTAGGCGCGCAGGCGGTTGAGGGAGGCCTCGATATCGTGCAGTTCACGGTTGGTCTTGCCCAGGGCAATCGGTTGGCTGAAGTCGCCTTCGGCCCAGGTCGACAAGGCGGGTGCCAGGTTGGTCAGTACGCGCGCCAGGCGCCGTTGCAGGGTGTCGATCAGCAATGCGATCAGCAGGATCAGGCCAATCATCACGCCCTGCATCACGCGTACTTCGCCCTGGATCCTGGCATGTTGCGCGCGCACCACGGGTTCCAGGCCGGCGATGGCTTGTTGCACGTTAGTGATTTTAAGGTGGGTGCTGGCGGCGAGATCGGCGCGTTGCTGGATCTGTTCACGGGTGCGCTGCAGCTCGGCGGGGTAGCGGGTCAGCAGGCTGTTGAGTTCGCGCTTGAGGTCGACGCCGGTGTCCTGAGCTTCGGTTTTTTCGGTGTTTTCCAGCCCCATCAGCGCGGAAAAATCATCGGTGTTGGATTCAGCGCTGGCCTTTATTCCCAATAGGGGCAGTTGCGCGAGCAGGTCGGCCTGGGTTCGCAGGTTAGTCACCTCCCGCTCGACATCAGCAGCCAACTCGGCGCGCCCGCTGCTGACCAGCTTGTCGCGGGCCAGGGACAGTTTGCCCAAATGTTGCGAGGCGGCGAGCAGCGGCGACATATAGCGCGCAGCCTCCGCGGAATTGACGCCGCTGGCGTACTGGCTCAGTTGTTCCAGGTTTGCGCCCAGTTCACGTTCGGCTTGCAGCAACAGCGCTTGCGGGTCGCCAGCCAATTTACCGGCGGCCAACAGGTCAGTCTTGCTGAAGGTCTCCAACTCCACGAGGCTGGGTCGCAGGCTTTGCGCCAATTCGGGCGGCAGTTCGCCCAGTTGCAGCTGCAGGCTTTCCAGGCTCTGGGTGGCACTGCTCAGGCGCAGGGCATCGCCGCTGGCCAAGTAGTCCTCGATGTTACGGGCAGCCTGGTTTTGAAAGATCTGGGACAACCCCAGATAGCGCTCCATCAACAAGTACGGGCGCTCCAGTGCCCGTTGCGACCACCACAGCGTCGCGCCGAGGGCCAGGCACACGGCCACCAGCAGAAGGGTATTGAGATTGGTCAGCAGCTTCAGGCGCATGCGGGGTTTCAACCGACGGCAAGAGATAAGCGTCTGAATTTATTGCGTTTGTATTACAGCGTTATGACCGAATCGGTGGATTCTGGTGAAAAGATGGCACTTTGCTTTGATGTGCGAGCGGCTTGCACGCGGTTGCGTCCGGCGTCCTTGGCGCGGTAGAGCGCTTCGTCAGCCTGAGCGGCCATCATCAGGCTGTCGGAATCGTCGCACAGCTCCACCAGGCCGGCGCTGAAGGTGCACCACAAATCCTGCGGTTGGGCGGGGTAGTGGATTTCTGCAAAGCGCCGGCGAATGTCGTCTAGCACCTTGCAGGCCGATTCCAGGTCGGTGTCGGGCATCACGATGGCGAACTCTTCACCGCCGTAGCGGCCGATGTAATCGGTCTTGCGCAAACGCTGCTTGAGAAACAGTGCCAGGCTCTTGATCACCCGGTCGCCCATGGGGTGGCCGTGGCTGTCATTGACGCGCTTGAAGTGGTCGATATCGAGCATGGCAAAGCTAAGAGGCTTGTTCTCGCGGCGGGCGCGGAAGCTGCAATCTTCGAGCAGTTGCAGGATATGCGTGTGGTTGTACAGCCCGGTGAGGCTGTCGCGCACCATCCGTGCCTTCAAGTTGCGCGCACGCGACGCCCGGTTGCGCACAGTGGTGATCAGGTGACGCGGTTTGATCGGTTTGGTGAGGAAATCGTCACCGCCCTCGCTCATCGCATCCAGTTGCTTATCCAGGTCGTCCTCAGCCGACAGGTAGATGATCGGCACGCTGACGTAGCGGTCGTTGTGGCGAATCACTTTGGCCAGTTCGGTGCCGGTACAGGCAGGCATGTACATGTCGAGGATGATCAGGTCGGGTTGGAAATCCGCCAGCTCGGCCATGGCCTGGATCGGTTCGATCAAGGTGCGGGTGATAATCCCGGCACTGTTGAGCAGGCGTTCGGTGTGCAGCGCCTGGGCCCGCGAGTCGTCGATGATCAGCACTTTGTACGGTTCGTACTGGGCCGCGCAGGTCAGCACTTCGATCTTTTCCAGCAGGCTTGAGGCTTCCAGGGTGCCGGTCAGGAACTCTTCGCCACCGGCGCGCACGGCGGCCAGGCGCGTCGGGGTGTCGGTTTCGTGCAGGCTGAAAAACAACAGTGGCAGCTTGTGCTCCAGGCCCTCTTGGGCTTCTGCGGCGAGCTTCAGGCCCAGGCCTGTGCCGCAGAAGTCCACGTCCATCACGATCGCCGACGGCAAACGCTCGGCCATGGCCGCGCGAAAGGCGGCGACGCTGTCCAGGGCGTGGGCGCTCATGCCAAAGAATTCGAGCTGCTTGGCCAGGCGCTCGGCGCGGTCATGGTCGGCGAGCATCACATAGATCGGCTTGCGCATCGGCGGCAGGAAGGTTTGCTCAAGCTGGTCGCCCTGGCGCAGGCCGGTGCGGGACAGGCGTTGCATCAAGCGGTTGAGCTCGGTGATCAGTTGGCTGCTCAGGCGGCCACGGTTCTCGTCCACGGCTTGCAGGGACTCACTGATATGCCGTGCCAGTTGCGTGTGTTCGGGCTGTTCGAAGCGTTCGGCGAAGCGCTGCAGGCGCAGGTTGGCTTCGCTGAGTTCGGAAAAGTCGGCGTTCGACCACTCGCTGCGTTGCAGGCGCTGCCAGATCTCAAGAATTTGACGTGCCTGATGAATTACCCGCTGGGCAAAGTGCTGCTTGAGACGCTCGCGGCTGGGGTCTTCTGACTCGGTCATATCCTGACTACTGTGAGGGTGCATGCTGAGGTCGACTGATGGCTCTATGCTAGCACCTCTTTTCTGATAGATGAGTGTCATACGTCAATTAAGTCTGCGTGCCGAAGATTCAGTTATTGACCGGCTGGTCGCCCAGCGTAAAAGGTGTGCATCCTTTATAGTCCAAGCGGCCCGGTGCGCCACTTTCGTGTAAAAGCCCCGCACCGATGGGCACGATGGGGTAGGGTTGTGGTCGGAATGTCTGAACGCACCCGGACAATTGACGTGCATGAACTCAAGTGATTGAAAGGATATCGCCATGCTGGACTGGAAAAACCGCGAAGGCAGTGCCAAAGGCCCCGCCCCTGAGCCCAAGTCGGCCAACCGCAGCTATTTTCGCAACCTGCTGATGAGCCGGGCGTTGCTCAGCATCATCGGCTTGTACCTGCTGGTCACCGGTGGCCTGGGTTGGTACTGGAGCCAGGAGCCGGCGCTGTTTCCGGTGCAGCAAAACGCCCAGCTTGCCGCCGAGAAGGAAGGCAAGCAGATGGTGGTGGGTTACACCACCGTTGAAACACTCAAGACCGTGGTCGGCACCTTGCTGAACAAGCCAGGCGGCTACATCTCCAACGACCGTTTCCCTCCGGGCTTGTGGATGGACAATATGCCGAGCTGGGAGTACGGCGTACTGGTGCAGGTGCGTGACCTTACCCGCGCCCTGCGTAAAGACTTCGCCCGCTCCCAGTCGCAGTCGGCTGAAGACGCTGACTTGGCCAAGGCCGAGCCGCGCTTCAACTTCGATAACAAGAGCTGGGTGCTGCCTTCCAGTGAGTCGGAATATCAGGAAGGCATCAATTCCCTGAGCCGCTACGAAGCGCGCCTGTCTGACCCGAACCAGCGCGGCGCGCTGTTTTATGCGCGTGCCGACAACCTCAACAACTGGCTGGGTGATGTGGCCACCCGTTTGGGTTCGTTGTCCCAGCGTCTGTCCGCCAGCGTAGGCCGGGTCAAGTTGAACACTGCGCTGAAAACCGAGGCGCTGGCGCCGGGTGAAGTGCCGCAGGTTGATGAAGAAGTGGTGGAAACCCCATGGATGCAAATCGACAACGTGTTCTACGAAGCGCGCGGCCAGGCGTGGGCCCTGTCCCATCTGTTGCGTGCCATCGAAGTCGACTTTGCCGACGTACTGGCCAAGAAAAACGCCACCGTCAGCGTGCGCCAGATCATTCGTGAGCTAGAGGCCTCGCAGGAACCGGTATGGAGTCCTATGATTCTTAACGGCAGTGGCTTCGGCGTACTGGCGAACCATTCGCTGGTGATGGCCAACTACATTTCCCGGGCAAACGCTGCAGTGATCGACTTGCGTCAGCTCCTCAACCAGGGTTGATGATGGACGCTACTCAAAAGGAGGCCGCACACCGAGCGGCTTCCGATGCTGAACTGATCTGCTGGGTCGACGAGCAGGACCACCTGCTCGGCCACCTGGTCAGGTCCGACCTGCGCCAGCGCGGCTTGATTGGCCGCTGCACGTTTATCTTCCTGTTCAATTCCAAAGGCGAGTTGTGTGTGCACCGGCGCACGCTCAGCAAGGCGTTGTATCCAGGGTATTGGGATACGGCGGCGGGTGGGATGGTGGCCGAAGGTGAGAGTTATGCCGTTTCGGCAGCCCGCGAGCTGGAAGAGGAATTGGGCGTCAGCGGTGTGCCCTTGACCGAACATGACCATTTCTATTTTGAGGATGGCGACAGTCGGCTTTGGTGCAAATCCTACTCTGCCGTCTGGGACGGCCCCCTGCGCCTGCAGCCCGAGGAGGTCATGGAAGCGCGGTTTTTAAGCATCGAAATCATCCAGCAAGAGGCCGAACAAAAGCCCTACTGCCCGGACGCCCAGGAAGGCTTGCGGCGCTATCTGGCCTCGCGTCGCTAAAGTTGCAAAAAATGGCGCCATTTGGCTCTTAGCAAGTCGGCTTTTTGCCGTTACACTGCGCGCCTTTTCACCCGAACCACATTAGCGGTTCGGTAGCGCTGCCCCTGCCTGAGTGGGGCTTCGCGGTCGGTCACCGCCTTGTGCGGCGCCGATCAGTCTTCATCCTCCCAAGAGGATTGCCGGTGGCCAAAAAAGCCGCATCCTTCGCCGCCCTTGGTGGCCTGGTATTTTCCACCGACGCAGGTCGACACTGCCCGGACTGTCGTCAGCCCGTGGATTCGTGCACCTGCAAACAGACTCTGATCCCTGAAGGCGACGGTATTGCCCGCGTGCGTCGCGAGAGCAAAGGCCGTGGCGGCAAGACGGTGACCACCATCACCGGCGTGCCCCTGGCTGAAGAGGCCCTGAAGGAATTGGCCACCTCGCTGAAAAAGCGCTGTGGCACCGGTGGCGCGTTGAAAGACGGGGTTATCGAGATCCAGGGCGATCACGTCGAGTTGCTGTTGGCCGAGCTGATCAAGCTCGGGTACAAGGCCAAGAAGTCCGGCGGCTGAAAGCCTCTTCCCAACCTGTGGCTAAACTCTGTCCTGCCAGTGGGGTCTACTTCCCTTGCAGGCAAATCGTCATTTTCATTCTTTAGACTGCGCCAGCCTCCGCGAGAGGTGGCGCCTTCGCCTTCATTTATAGGGGACTTCGATGTCCGTACGACGCACACGCAAAGACGATGGCAGCCAATGGACAGTTGCGGACAGCCGCAGTGTTTACGGGATTCGCCATTGGGGGGCCGGGTATTTCGCGATCAATGAAGCCGGTCGCGTAGAAGTTCGTCCGAACGGCCCGAACAGCACGCCCGTCGACCTGTACGAGCAAGTCGATGAGTTGCGCAAAAGCGGCCTGTCGTTGCCGCTGTTGGTACGCTTCCCCGATATCCTGCAAGACCGCGTGCGCCAATTGACCGGTGCCTTCGATGCCAACATCGAACGCCTGGAATACCAGAGCAAGTACACCGCGCTGTACCCGATCAAGGTGAACCAGCAAGAAGCGGTGATCGAGAACATCATTGCCACCCAGAACGTCTCCATCGGCCTGGAAGCCGGCTCCAAGCCTGAGCTGCTGGCCGTGCTGGCCCTGGCGCCGAAGGGCGGCACCATCGTCTGCAACGGTTATAAAGACCGTGAGTTCATCCGCCTGGCGCTGATGGGCCAGAAGCTCGGCCACAACGTGTTCATCGTGATCGAG
Organism: Pseudomonas sp. CFSAN084952; assembly: GCF_009648855.1. Classification (NCBI taxonomy): domain Bacteria; kingdom Pseudomonadati; phylum Pseudomonadota; class Gammaproteobacteria; order Pseudomonadales; family Pseudomonadaceae; genus Pseudomonas; species Pseudomonas sp. CFSAN084952. The sequence goes on from NZ_CP045767.1 coordinate 6,176,083, forward strand.
AAAGAGTCCGAGGTGGGGCTGGTGATCGAAGAGGCGGCGAGCCTCAAGGTCAAGCCGCAGGTGGGCCTGCGTGTGCGCCTGTCGTCCCTGGCATCGAGCAAGTGGGCGGACACCGGTGGCGAGAAATCCAAATTCGGCTTATCCGCAGCGCAGCTGCTGTCAGTGGTCGAGCGCTTCCGCGCGGCCGGCCTGGACCAGGGCATCCGCCTGCTGCACTTCCACATGGGCTCGCAGATCGCCAACCTGGCCGACTACCAGCACGGGTTCAAGGAAGCCATTCGTTACTACGGCGAACTGCGCAACCTCGGCCTGCCGGTGGACCACATCGACGTCGGTGGTGGCCTGGGCGTGGACTACGACGGTACCCACTCGCGCAACGCCAGTTCGATCAACTACGACATGGACGACTACGCCGGCGTGGTAGTGGGCATGCTCAAGGAATTCTGCGACGCGCAGAGCCTGCCGCATCCGAACATCTTCTCCGAAAGCGGCCGTTCCCTGACCGCTCACCACGCCATGCTGGTGGTACAGGTCACTGACGTCGAGAAGCACAACGACGAAATCCCGACCATTGAAAACAAGGAAAGCCTGCCGGAAACCGTGCAATGGCTGGTGGACCTGCTGGGCCCGACCGACATCGAGATGGTCACCGAAACCTACTGGCGCGCCACCCACTACATGAGCGATGTGGCGGCCCAGTACGCCGACGGCAAGCTGACCCTGGCCGAAAAAGCCCTGGCCGAACAGTGCTACTTCGCGGTGTGCCGCCGCCTGCACAACTCGTTGAAAGCCCGCCAGCGCTCGCACCGCCAGGTGCTGGACGAACTCAATGACAAGCTGGCCGACAAGTACATCTGCAACTTCTCGGTATTCCAGAGCTTGCCGGATACCTGGGCCATCGGCCAGGTCCTGCCTATTCTGCCGCTGCACCGCCTCGACGAAGAGCCGCTGCGCCGCGCCGTGCTGCAAGACCTGACCTGCGACTCCGACGGCAAGATCAAGCAATACGTCGACGAGCAAAGCATCGAAACCAGCCTGCCGGTTCACGGCTTGAATGAAGACGAAGATTACCTGCTGGGGATCTTCCTGGTCGGCGCCTATCAGGAAATCCTGGGCGACATGCACAACCTGTTCGGTGACACCGACTCGGTGAACATCTACCAGCGTGAAGACGGTTCGGTGTACAGCGCCGGGATCGAGACCCACGACACCATCGAAGACATGCTGCGCTATGTGCACTTGTCGCCGGAGGAGTTGATGACTCATTACCGGGACAAGTGCGCCAGTGCGAAGATCTCGGCCTCGGAGCGCACCCAGTTCCTGGATGCGTTGCGCCTGGGCCTGACCCGTTCTTCGTACCTGTCCTCGTAATAAAAATGTGGGAGCGGGCTTGCCCGCGATGGCGGAGTGTCAGGCAACCGTTAGGGGGCTGACCCACCGCCATCGCAGGCAAGCCAGCTCCCACATTTGGGTCTGCGTTCCTTCAGTTCCCGCCCAGCCACAGCCCTTGCCGATTCAAGTGCCAGGCAATTGCCCACAGCGTCAGGCTGCGCACCGCCATGAACAGCAGGAAGGTGATCCACAATCCGTGGTTACCCATGCCCTGCAACGCCCAGGCAATCGGCAGTACCAGCAGCACCGTCAGCAACATCCCATTGCGCATCTCCCGCGCGCGCGTTGCGCCAATAAACAAGCCATCGAGCAAATAACTCCACACCGCAATCAACGGCAATACCGCAAGGTAGGGCAGGTAGATATCGGCGGTTTCGCGTACGCTGGGGATATCGGTTTGCATGGCGATAAATAGATGGCCGCCGAAGGTGAACAGCAGGGCGAAGCCGATGCTGGCGATCAGTGACCAACCGCAGGCCACGACCAATGAGCGACGCAACGCCTGCCGGTCACGGGCGCCGATGGCGTGGCCGCAGAGGGCTTCGACCGCGTGGGCCAAGCCATCCAATGCGTGAGCCGTCAGTAACAGGCCGTTAAGCAGCAGCGCATTGGCTGCCACGGTGGCATCGCCCAACCTTGCGCCTTGCACGGTGATCATGAAAAACACCGACTGCAACGCCAGGCTGCGGATGAAGATGTCGCGGTTGACCGCCAGCAACGGGCGCCAGCTTTGCCACAGTTTCAACGCGGCCCAGGCGATATGCCCCGGATAGGCGCGCAGGGCTTTTTGCGTGAGCGCCAGGCCGAGCAGGGCGCCGGTCCATTCCGCGATCACCGAGGCACGGGCGGAGCCGACCACGCCCCAGTCCAGGCCAAGTACAAACCACAGGTTAAGCGCAATGTTGACCAGGTTGGTGGTCAGCAGAATCGCCAACGGCGCCCGCGCATTCTGAGTGCCGAGGAACCAGCCGACCAGCGCATAGCTGGCGAGGGCGGCGGGCAGACCGAACAGACGGGTGTGGAAAAACTCGCGGGTCAGTTGGTTCAATTCAGGGGAGGGCTGCATCCATTCCAAAGCCAGGTGGCTCAGGGGAATACCGACCGTGCCCAGCAACATCGCCAACCCCAGCGCCAACAGCAAGCCTTGCAACAGGATTTGCCGCAGCGCCGCACCATCGTTGCGCCCGGCGGCCTGGGCGGCGAACCCGGTGGAGCCCATGCGCAGGAAACCCATGGCCCACGCCAGGAAGGTATACAGGCTGGCGCCGACAGCCACGGCGCCCAGTTGATGGGCGTGGGGCAGGTGGCCGATGACCATGCTGTCGACCAGGGCTACCAAGGGCACCGAGATATTCGACAGGATCATCGGCGCGGCCAGGGCCCAGACGCGGCGGTGGGTAGGGCGGTGGCGCCAGTCGGACAATAAGGTGGACATGCAGTCTCCTTCGGGGGAGCGGCATTGTACCCGGCCATCAGTTGTACAGCAGGCCCAATGTGGGAGCTGGCTTGCCTGCGATGACGGACTCTTTGCCAACTCATCCGGTGACTGACCCACCGCTATCGCAGGCAAGCCAGCTCCCACATTTTGATCTTGATCGCCAATGGTTGTGGGATTTGGCTTGGCTTCATGCTCCACCAAGAACCAACCGCCCCTCCGTCGGTCAATGTGACCGGTGCCGCAGCGGCTTGGTCGGCGCTGATATATAGTTCACCCCTCGGTTCCCTCTGACTATGAGTGCCCCATGCTTAACAAAGGACTGTTCCTGGCCTGCGCGCTGGCCCTGCTGAGCGCTTGCGATTCTTCCGATAAACCCGCTGCACCGCCTGCGCCCACTGTGGCGGCAGCGCCGAAGCCGGTGAAAGCTGCGGTGGACGTGGCAGCGTTGAAGCAACGCTATGCCGGGCGCGAGCTGAGCGTGGTGGACGTGTCCGAGGTGCAGTTGGACGGGGCCAGCACCTTGTCGGTGAGCTTTTCCATTCCTCTGGATCCGGATCAGAAGTTCGCCGACAAGCTGCACCTGGTAGACAGCAAGTCCGGCAAGGTCGATGGCGCCTGGGAACTGTCCGATAACCTGATGGAATTGCGCCTGCGCCACCTTGAACCGCAGCGCAAACTGGTGCTGACCGTGGACGCCGGGGTGAAGGCAGTCAACGGCAACACCCTCGCCGCCGAATACAGCGCCCGCCTGGAAACCCGCGACCTGCAAGCCACCGTCGGCTTCGCCAGCCGCGGCACCCTGTTGCCGACGCGCCTGGCCGAGGGCCTGCCGGTGATCGCGTTGAACGTCGACAAGATCGACGTGGAATTCTTCCGGATCAAACCCGAATCCCTGCCGTCATTCCTGGCGCAGTGGGGGCGTAATACCAGCCTGCAAAGCTATGAGTCCCGTGAACTGCTGCCGATGGCCGAGCTGGTCTACGGCGGGCGTTTCGACCTGAACCCGGCGCGCAATACCCGCGAAACCCTGCTGCTGCCGATTGCCGGCCTCAAGCAGTTGCAGCAGCCGGGCGTGTACCTGGCGGTGATGCGTGCTTCGGGCACCTACAACTATTCGCAACCGGCCACCCTGTTCACCTTGAGTGATATCGGTCTGTCGGTGCACCGCTATGCCAATCGCCTGGATGTGTTTACCCAGGCGTTGGAAGGCGGTAAGGCACTCAACGGCGTCGAACTGGAAATCCTCGATGCCGAAGGCCGTGTGCTCGGACAGGGCAAGACCGAAGACGGTGGCCACGCCGAGTTGCCACTGCCGAAAAAAGCCCAGGTGTTACTGGCCAAGCAGGGCGAGCAAACCAGCCTGCTGCGCCTGGACAGCGCCGCGCTGGACCTCGCCGAGTTCGATATCGGCGGGCAGCCCTCTCACCCGTTGCAGTTCTTTGTGTTCGGCCCGCGTGACCTGTATCGCCCCGGCGAAACCGTGCTGCTCAACGCGCTGTTGCGTGACAAGGATGGCAAGGCGGTAAAGCCGCAACCGGTCAGCGTCGAAGTACGGCGCCCGGATGAACAGGTGAGCCGCAAGTTCGTGTGGGAGGCCGACGCGTCCGGCCTGTATCAATACCCGTTGCAACTGGCCGGCGAGGCGCCGACCGGTCGCTGGCAGTTGGTATTCGACCTCGGTGACGGCAAGCCGCAACTGTATGAATTTCTCGTCGAAGACTTCCTGCCCGAACGCCTGGCGCTGGAACTCAAGGGCAGTGACACGGCGTTGAGCCCGGCGGATAACCCGGTCATCCAGGTCAACGGTCGTTACCTCTACGGCGCGCCCGCATCCGGTAACCGCGTCAGTGGCCAGGTGTACGTGCGCCCACTGCGTGAGGCGGTCAAATCCCTGCCGGGCTACCAGTTCGGTTCCGTCACGGAAGAAGAGCTGAGCCAGGATTTCGAGCTGGACGAAAGCGTACTCGACGCCAATGGCGAGCAAGCGCTGACCCTGGAAAGCAAGTGGGCCGAGGCCAAATCGCCGTTGCAACTGATCGTGCAAGCCAGCCTGCAAGAGTCCGGCGGGCGGCCGATTACCCGGCGCCTGGTGCAGCCGATCTGGCCGGCCGAGCAGTTGCCGGGCCTGCGTGGCCTGTTTGATGGCAAGGAAACCAACGGCGATGGCCCGGTGGAATTCGAAGTGCTGGTGGCCAACCAGGACGGTCAGAAACTGGCCGCACAAGACCTCAAGGTGCGCCTGGTGCGTGAGCGCCGCGACTACTACTGGAACTACTCGGAGAATGACGGCTGGAGCTACCACTTCAACGAGAAATTCCTCAATCTCGATGAGCAGAGCCTGAACATCAAGGCTGGCGACACCGCCAAGGTCAGCTTCCAGGTGGAGTGGGGCCCTTACCGCGTGGAAGTCGAAGACCCGCAGACCGGGCTGGTCAGCAGCCTGCGCTTCTGGGCCGGCTACCAGGCCCAGGACAACACCGAAGGCGGTGCTGTGCGCCCCGACCAGGTCAAGCTGGCGTTGGACAAACCCGCCTATGGTGATGGCGACACCGCCAACGTCACCGTCACGCCACCGGCTGCCGGTAAAGGCTACCTGTTGGTGGAGTCTGCCGAAGGTCCGCTGTGGTGGCAGGAAATCGACGTGCCGGCCGAAGGCAAAAGCTTTGCGGTGAAGCTCGACCCGAAATGGTCGCGCCACGATCTGTATGTAAGCGCCCTGGTGATTCGTCCGGGCGAGCGCAAAGCCAACATCACGCCTAAACGCGCCGTGGGCTTGCTGCACCTGCCGCTGGATCGTACCCAGCGCAAACTCGGCCTGACCCTCACCGCGCCAGAAAAAATGCGCCCCAAACAACCGCTGACGGTGAAGATCGCCGCCAAAAACGCCGATGGCAGCGTGCCCCAACAGGTGCACGTACTGCTGGCGGCGGTGGATGTGGGCATCCTCAATATCACCGAATACCCAACGCCCGATCCGTACGCCAGCCTGTTTGGCCGCAAAGCCTATGGCGTCGACCAATTCGACATCTATGGGCAACTGATCGAAGCCGGTCAAGGGCGCCTGGCCAGCCTGGCATTTGGTGGCGACGCGGCATTGGCCAAAGGCGGCAAGCGCCCGGACACCAGCGTTACCATCGTTGCCCTGCAAAGCGCCCCGGTGACTCTGAACGACAAAGGCGAGGGTGAAGTCAGCGTCAATATTCCCGACTTCAACGGCGAACTGCGCCTGATGGCCCAAGCCTGGAGCGATGATCGCTACGGTATGGCCGAAGGCAAGACCGTGATCGCCGCCCCGCTGATTGCCGAGTTGTCGGCGCCGCGCTTCCTGGCAGGAGGCGACCAGACCACCTTGGCCCTGGACCTCTCCAACCTGTCGGGCAAGGCCCAGAAACTCGATGTGCAATTGACCGCGCAAGGTCAGCTGCAGTTGGTCAACAGTGGCGCGCAATCGGTTGAGCTCAAGCAAGGTCAGCGCACCACCCTGCGTATTCCGGTACAAGCCTGGGGCGGGCTCGGCCAGGGCAAGGTCACGGTCACCGTCAACGGCCTGGACTTGCCGGGTGAAAACCTGCCGCCGTTCAGCCGCGAATGGACCTTGGGCGTACGCCCGGCGTACCCGGCCTTGCTCAAGCATTACCGCGCAGTGCTCAAGGATCAGCCGTGGAGCTTGCCGTCGGGCGCACTGGATCAATTCGATGCATCGGGACGTGAGGCGTTGTTGAGCCTGTCGAGCCGGCCGCCGTTGAACCTGGGCGCGCAGATCAGTGCACTCAAGGCGTACCCCTACGGTTGCCTGGAGCAAACCGCCAGTGGCTTGTACCCGTCGCTGTACGCCGACGACGCGCTGCTCAAGCGCCTGAGTATCAAGGGCGAGCCGGATGCCGAGCGCAAGCGCAAGATCGAGTTGGGCATTGAGCGCCTGCTGGGCATGCAGCGCTACAACGGCAGCTTTGGTTTGTGGGGCGCCGATGGCGAGGAAGAATATTGGCTGACCGCCTATGTCACCGACTTCCTGCTGCGCGCCCGCGACCAGGGTTTTGCCGTCCCGCCTGAAGCCTTGAAGAAGGCCAGCGAGCGCCTGTTGCGGTATGTGCAGGAACGTAATCTGATCGAGGTGGATTACAGCGACAACGCCGAACACACCCGGTTTGCCGTGCAGGCGTATGCCGGCATGGTGTTGGCGCGCAGTCAGCAGGCGCCATTGGGCGCGTTGCGCAGCCTGTTCGAACGGCGCAGCGACGCACGCTCCGGCTTACCGCTGGTGCAGTTGGCCATTGCCCTGCAGAAAATGGGTGACCAGCCCCGTGCGGATCAGGCGTTGTTGGCCGGCTTGGCGGCGCAGCGCAATGCCAATGAGTGGCTGGCCGACTACGGTAGCCCGCTGCGCGACCAGGCGATGATCCTGGCGTTGCTGGAGGAGAACGACTTGGCCAAGGGCCAGCGCGAGGAGCGGTTGTTCACCTTGTCGGATCAGTTGGCCGCCAGCCCGTACCTGTCGACCCAGGAGCGTAATTCCCTGTTCCTGGCCGGGCGCCTCGGGTTCGCCAAGCCGCAAGCGAACTGGCAAGTGTCGCTCACCGGCAGCGGTGGCGTACGCGAGTTGAACAACCAGCAATCGACGTTGGAGTTGGACGGTAAGTTGTTGTCCAGCGACCTGGCCTTGAGCAATCAGGGTGAAGCGCCGGTGTACCAGCAATTGACGGTCTCGGGTTATCCACAAGTGCCGCCAGCGGCCGGTGGCAACAACCTGAGTATCCGCCGCGAATACCTGGGCATGAACGGCCAGCCGTTGAACCTGCGTAACCTCAACAGCGGTGATCTGGTGCTGGTGCACTTGGCGGTCAGCGCCAAGCAACGGGTGCCGGATGCCTTGGTGGTCGACCTGTTGCCTGCCGGCCTGGAACTGGAAAACCAGAACCTGGCCCAAAGCGCGGCGAGCCTGGAGAACGCCAGCAGCCAGGTGAAGGAGTGGCGTGAGTCGATGCAGAATGCCTCGCTCAAGCATCAGGAGTTCAGGGACGATCGCTATGTGGCCGCGATGAATCTGGATGGCTATGGCACCACGCACTTGCTGTACCTGGCGCGCGCGGTGACACCGGGAACCTACCGCGTGCCGCCGCCGCAGGTAGAGTCGATGTATCGGCCGAACTGGCAGGCGGTGGGCGAGACGCCGGTGGATATGGTGATCAAGGGCCGCTGAAAGACAATGGTTCGATCCCTGTAGGAGCGAGCAAGCTCGCTCCTACAGGGGGAATCGAGCGTTTGCCCGTCAGTGCACAACCCAACTCAGCAACCACAGCCCCAGCATCAGCCAGATGATCCCCACGATAATCGAGGCCCGCATAAAGGCGCGTACCGCCGAGTAGAGGAACAACAACCCGACAATCAGGGTAATGATGCTGATGATCGAGGTGTCCATGCCCAAGGCGCGTGACAGGCCGTCGATAAAGTTGCCGCCGGCGTGGGTCAAGGCCCCGAACAAACCGCTGAGCCCGTCGACGATAAAACGGATGACGGAACCGAGCGCCTGGCCCAACCATTCGAAAAAGCTTTCTACCTGCATGTGCGTGTCCTGATGAGAAGGTGGGCGTAACTGTGCCTTTGGTTGTCGATAACGCAGGCGAGTTCCCTGCAAGCATAGAGGTTTGCCCGTTTGAGTTTTAGTTTAATCACGTCCGAATGTACGCGGCCCAATGTGGGAGTTGGCTTGCCGGCGATAGCGGTGGGGCAGTTGTGGATAAGTTGACTGATCCTGCGCTATCGCAGGCAAGCCAGCTCCCACAGTTATTGCGCTGGGCTTTGGGTTGTGTGGTGTTGGTGGTTGCCCTGCTATGGCTGGCCGATCGTATCTGGCCCTTGCCCCTGCCCCAGGATGACCTGGCCCGGGTAGTGCTGGCCGAAGATGGCACACCACTGTGGCGATTTGCCGATGCCAATGGCGTATGGCGCTACCCGGTACACACCAGCGAAGTATCGCCTTATTACCTCGACGCGTTGCTCACCTATGAAGACCGTTGGTTCTACCAGCACCCCGGCGTAAACCCGTTGGCGCTGGTGCGTGCGACCTGGCAAAACCTGAGCGGCGCGCGGGTGGTGTCCGGCGGCAGCACTTTGTCGATGCAGGTTGCGCGCCTGCTCGACCCACATTCACGCACCCTGCACGGCAAGTTACGCCAGCTGTGGCGTACCGCGCAGCTGGAGTGGCACCTGTCCAAGGACGAAATCCTCAACCTGTACCTGAACCGCGCACCTTTCGGCGGCACGCTGCAGGGCGTGGCGGCGGCAAGCTGGGCGTACCTGGGCAAGTCACCGTCTCAGCTGACTCACGCCGAAGCCGCGTTGCTCGCGGTGTTGCCCCAGGCGCCAAGCCGTTTGCGCCCGGACCGTCATCCGCAGCGCGCCCAGGAGGCCCGCGACAAAGTGCTGCGCCGCCTGGCCGAGTTTCAGGTATGGCCGCAATCGGCGGTTGATGAAGCCCTGGAAGAACCCCTGCTGCTCGCCCCACGCTTGGAACCTAGCCTGGCGCCTCTGCTCGCACGCCGGCTGAACCGCCCCGACAGCCCGCCGCTGATTCGCACCACCCTGGATGCCACCCTGCAACGCCGTCTGGAAGACCTGTTGCTGGGCTGGCGCGCACGCCTGCCGGAACACACCTCGGCGGCCATCCTGGTGGTGGAAGAAGAAAGCATGGCGGTGCGCGCCTACCTGGGGTCGGTGGATATCAACGACACCAAGCGCTTTGGCCATGTGGACATGATCAGCGCGCTGCGTTCGCCCGGTTCCACCTTGAAACCTTTTCTCTACGGGATGGCGTTGGACGACGGCCTGATTCACTCCGAATCGCTGTTGCAGGACGTGCCTCGACGTTATGGTGACTACCGCCCTGGCAACTTTTCCATGGGCTTTACCGGGGCAGTGCCGGCGAGCACGGCGTTGTCCAGCTCGTTGAACCTGCCGGCGGTGCAGCTGCTGGAAGCCTACGGGCCCAAGCGCTTTGCCGCGCAGATGCGCATCGGTGGCGTGCCGTTGGCGTTGCCGGCATTGGCCGAGCCGAACCTGGCGTTGATTCTCGGCGGTGCGGGCAGTCGCCTGGAGGACCTAGTGAGTGGCTACAGCGCCCTGGCCCGCGATGGCAAGAGCGCCACCCTGCGGTTGCAACCGGACGATGCGCTCAGGGAGCGGCCGTTGCTGTCGCCCGGCGCCGCGTGGATTGTGCGGCGCATCCTCAGCGGCCAGGCGCGGCCCGACCGCGACCCGCGTGCCGAGCTGGTCCAACGCCCGGTGCTGGCGTGGAAGACCGGTACCAGCTACGGCTTTCGCGATGCCTGGGCGATTGGCGTAGGCCCGCGTTACCTGATCGGCGTATGGATCGGCCGGCCCGATGGCACGCCGGTACCCGGGCAATTCGGCCTGGCGTCGGCAGCGCCGTTGATGCTGCAGGTGCACGACGTGCTGACCAACCGCGACAGCCAGCGCGGCATCAGTGTGCCGGTCAAACCGGTGCCTGCCAATATCGGCGTGGCGGCGATCTGTTGGCCGCTGGGCCAGCCCATGAGCCGCAGCGACCCCAACTGCCGCCGCCAGCGTTTTGCCTGGACCCTGGACAACACCACGCCGCCGACCTTGCAGGCATTGGATCAACCCTTGAGTGTGGGCTTGATGGAAAGCATCTGGGTTAACACCAAAGGCTTGCGGGTCGATGCCCATTGTCCTGGCGCAACCTCCAAAAGCATTGCCCTATGGCCGGCACCGCTGGAGCCTTGGTTACCCAGGGTTGAACGCCGCGAAGCGCGCATCCCGCCGGCTGACCCGGACTGCCCGCCACCGGCGCTGGCCGCGTCATCGCCGTTGTCCATCGTAGGCGTACGCGAGGGCGATCAATTGCGTCTGCCCGCTGCCAGTCAGCAAGCCTTGCGCCTGAACATCTCCGCCCTGGGCGGCAGTGGCCGGCGTTGGTGGTTCCTCAATGGTGCGCCGTTGGGCGACAGCGCCAATCAGGACAGCATCAATGCCAGTTTTGAACGGCTGGGCCGCTATCAGCTCAGCGTATTGGATGAAGCCGGTCAAACCGCCAGGCTCGAATTCAGCGTTGTCGACTGATCGCTGATCGTTCCCACGCTCTGCGTGGGAACGCCGCCTGGGACGCTCCGCGTCCCGTCATGGGGTAAGCTATACCCATTCAGGAGCCCCCGCATGAACCTCGAACACCTCACCGAACGCCTGCACCGCATTCGCGATACCAATGACTGGAAACAGTTTCACAGCCCGAAAAACCTGGCCATGGCTGCCAGCGTGGAAATGGCCGAGCTGGTGGAAATCTTCCAATGGCTCACCGAAGACCAATCCCGCCAACTGCCCGCCGATAAACTCGCCCATGCGGGCCAGGAGGTCGGTGATATCGTCCTGTACCTGCTGCTGCTGTGCAGTGAACTGGGCCTGGATATGAACGAAGTGGTGCGCGCCAAACTGGCCGATAGCGAACGGCGGTTTGCCCATGAGTGATCGTCATTTCGACCAGTTGGCCACGCGCTTTGCCGAAAAAATCTACGGCGGCGCCAAGGGCGCGATTCGCCTTGCGGTGCTCCAGGCCGACCTGGTAGAAGCCTTGCCGCAACGCCCATTGCGCGTGCTGGATATCGGTGCAGGCCTGGGGCATATGTCGCTGTGGCTGGCCGAGCACGGCCACGAGGTAACCCTGGCCGAACCCGCTGCGCCGATGCTTGAAGGGGCGCGTCAGCGCTTTGCTGACGCCGGCCAGACCGCGACCTTTATTCATGCACCGTGGCAGGACTTGCTCGGCCAACTCACCGAGCCTTACGATCTGGTGCTGTGCCATGCCGTGCTGGAGTGGTTGGCCGAGCCCCACGCCATCCTGCCGGTGCTGCACCAACTGACGCTGCCGGGGGGCTGGTTGTCCCTGGCCTTCTACAACCGTGATGCGTTGATCTACCGCAACCTGCTCAAAGGCCACTTCCGCAAAATGCGCAAGAACGACATGGCCGGCGAAAAGCAGAGCCTGACGCCGCAACAGCCCCTGGACCCACGGGAGTTGGCGACGCAACTCGAAGGGCTGTGGCAGGTCGAAAGCCAAAGTGGCGTGCGGGTGTTCCACGACTATATGCCGGTGGAATTCCAGGCGCGCGCCAACCTGCAGGACTTGTTGGAGATGGAGCTCGCTCACCGTCGTCACCCAAGCTTTGCCGGGCTTGGGCGATATTTGCACTGGATCTGCCGCCCGGTTTAAGCGGCCCAGCGTGGGAGGTCGACATGCGTCGTCTCGGTTTAATCCTGTTGTCTTTAGGTCTTGGGGCTTGTTCGAGCCCCAACCCTTACGTCGCCAGTTCGGCACCGATGCCGCCGGCGCCCGCCCAGGCAGCCACTACCTTTGATGCCAGCGCTTACCCCGCGCCGGTACGCGACTATGGCGCCTACCGCAGTTGGGGCTGGCTCAACGGCCAGTTGCCGGCGGGTACGGCCTGGGCCGATTCGGCGCAGATTGCCGAGGCGGTCAGCAGCGCTCTCGACCAGCGTGGCTTGCGTCCCTTGCATGACAAGCGTGCGCCCGACCTGCTGGTGAGCGCTGATGTACGCCTGGAAAAACGCCTGCGCCAGGTCCAGGATGATTACGGGTATGGCTACGGTGGCTACAACCGTTATGGCAATGGTTATGGCATGTACAACAGCGTGCCTGTGGTGCGTACCTATGAAGTGACAGTGGCCGTGGCGCGTATCAGCCTGTTCGATGCGCGCACCCGCCAGCCGGTGTGGAGCACCAGCGCCGAAACCACCAGCCAGGGCAGCCTGAGCGAACGCGCCGATAGCTTGCGCAAGGCGATGCAGAAGGCAATGGCCGCCTATCCGCCCAGTTAGCAGCTATTCTCATTACAGGCCCACGTTGTTTTTTGGAGAACACCATGCTTCGTCGCATCGCTGCACTCGCTGTTGTCATGTTGCTGGGCGGTTGCCAGAGCAACCAGGTCAACCATGATTTCGACGCCAGCCGAGACTTCGGCGCCTATCGCAATTGGGCCTGGAAAGACCCGGCGTTGCAGTACCGTCCCGATGACCCGCGAATCAAGAGCGACCTCACCGAGCAACGCATCCGCCAGGCCGTGGGCGAACAGCTGGATCAGCGCGGTTTGCGTCCTGCGGCGGCGGGTACCAAGGCAGACCTGAATGTGCAGGCCTATTTGATTGTCGAAGACCGCCAGCAGCAAGTCACCACCAACTATGGCGGTGCCTGGGGCGGCCCGTGGAATGGTTATTGGGGCGCGCCGATGTACAACGAAACGCGCAATATCACCTACAAAGTGGCGACCCTCCAGATCGACCTGCTCGACGGCAAGGACGGCAAACTGGTGTGGCGCGGCAGCGACGAACAAATGATGGCCAGCACGCCAAACCCCGAGGATCGCAACAAGGCCATCCGCAGCACTGTGACCAAGATCCTCTCCAACTACCCGCCGCGCTGATCACCCCCCCTCACCCCTGTGGGAGCTGGCTCGCGAAAGCGGTGTGTCACTCACTGCTTCAGTGACTGACACACCGCTTTCGCAGGCAAGCCAGCTCCCACATTTGATCTTCAGTGTTTTGAGCATAGCGTTCGCTTAGCTGAGTTGTATTAGGGGGCCGACATTCTGGGCATCTCCGCCAGTCGCCAATGTGGCGAGTTGCCAGCAACCTGTTGAAGCCTTGTCTACACTCCAGTGCAACGGAGAGTTAGCGCAGGAGTGCTTCGATGTCTCCCCGATTCGGTTCCAGACAGCGTGGTGCAATAGGCTTGATGGCGGCAGGCACCTTGGCCTTGGCTCTGGTGTTCACGTTGCTGGCGGTCGACAGCGGGCGCTTGTATCTGGAAAAGCGCAAGCTGCAATCCGTCGCCGACACCTCGGCGTTGGAAGCCGCTGGTCTGGGTGGCCAGTGCGGTACCAACACCACCGCGAACGCCTATGCCACGCAAAATGCGGCGCGCAACGGTTTTGTGGTCGGTAATGGCAGCACCCTGGCGGTGACATGCGGCACCCTGGCGACCAACGCCTTCAACACCCGTGTGTTCAGCGCCGATGCCACCAAGAGTGACGCAATCCGCGTGGTGGCCTCGCGCACCGTCCTGACCAGCATCGCCAATGGCCTGTGGAACCTGTTCAGCGGCGCGCCGATCAACCCGCAGATCAACTTGAGCGCCACCGCCGTCGCGGCGACACCGCCGCCCGTGGCGCAGTTGTCGATCCGCAGCAGCCTGGCCAGCGTCGATTCAGGCAAATCCCCGCTGCTCAACCTGGTGATCGGCAACCTGCTCGGCGGCAACCTTTCGCTCACGGCGGCGGGTTGGAACGGCTTGCTGCAGACCAACGTCAACCTGCTCAGTTACCTCGACCAACTAGCGATCAACCTGAACGTGAAGGCCGGTGACTACGATGCCTTGCTCAGTACCGCGGTCTCGGCGACTCAACTGATCGACGCTGCTGTGAAGGTCTTGCAGAAAAACGGCGCGGCGGCCACGGCAGTCATCAATGACGTGATTTCGATTCAAGCCATTGCACCTAACAGCAAGCTGTTAACGGTGGGAGACCTGGTCGACATCGCCACCGGCACGCCGACAGCGGCGCTGAACAGCAACGTGCAATTGTTTCAACTGCTGGAAGCGGTAGCGCAGTTGTCCAGTAGCAAGAATGCGGTGAGTGCGGCGGCGCAACTGAACATTCCGTTGGTCGGTAACGTTTCGATCCAGACTAAAGTGATTGAGCCACCGCAGCTGTCGGCGATTGGCAATCCGTTGTTGGCCAAGGAAGGTTTGAAAAAGAGCCCGCCGACCGATCAGATTTTTGTACGCACTGCGCAAGTGCGGACTTTGGTGTCTGTTCAACTGCCCGTGCTGAACGGTATCAATGGATTGACGTCTGCGGTCTCCGCTATAACGACGCCGGTGACAGGTGTCGTGAATAACTTGCTGCATTTAAACTTGGTGAGCCTGCTGGATCCACTCTTGTGCCTGATTTTAAAGCCTTGTGACCATACGGATGTTCAGTTGTTGAGCGGCCTGGACATCAATATCGAGGTGGCCAGCGCGAAGAGTCATGTCACGGATTTCAATTGTGCGAGCAATGCGGCGAAATCACTGACCGTTCAGGTTGAGACTGCGCTTGCAGATGTGTCGGTAGGGAAAGTGGATCCGGTACAGGCATTTTCCTCAGCAGTGGAAGCTGATGTGAAACCAGTAGCACTTGTTGATATCGGTGTGCAGACATGCAAGGGAATATTCGGCTGTGGCCCACGTAAGGCTGGTGTAGGTGGGAGCTTATCCTTATCGGTTGTTCACGCAAAGGTTGGCGGGGGGGAGCAAGCTCTAGTGTTTTCTCCAGTCAACGATATGAATCTGACACCCACTTATAAATCTGTTCCTCCCTCGACAGAAGTGGTCAAAGGATTGGTCAATACCTTAGGGGCTATTCAAGTGAATTACGTTCCCCCAGCCGGAAGCTCTCCGGGTGGAATCCTGCCGGCGGTCTCGGGTTTACTCTCCACCATCACCAATACGCTGGTCACCGCGATCAAAAGCGTATTGTCGCCAATACTAGACCCGATTGTGGATGGCTTGCTCAGCGCCTTGGGCATTAACCTGGGCAACGCCGAAGTCGGCGCCAATCTCACCTGCCATATGGGCCGGGCTTATCTGGTGATTTAGCCTGTTGGTCTATCTGACGCACCGCGTTCCAAATGTGGGAGCTGGCTTGCCTGCGATAGCGGCCTGCCAGTCGACACAGTTATACCTATACCGAATACATATCCACCTGCGGTAACGGCCGCTTAGGGTTCCGCTTTTACAGCCAGCCCTTTCAAGGTCTTTTCGTCTTGGCAGCCTTGATTATCCGGTCCGTTGAAACATGCGCATTCACCGCGGTGCCTTTAACCCATGTTTTGGGCTTGGGTACCTTGGGGCCACGGGGGCTTTTCGCAACTTGTTTAGGTTGGATATTTCTGGCAAGCGCCAATAAGTGCTGAGCCAGTTTTTCCAACGGAATGACAGGAAAATGTTCCGAGGGCAGCGCAATCTGCATTCCCTCATATCCACTCCTGACCTGAACCGCTAAATGGTAAATCGAGGCTTCCCATCCTTCAGGCTGGGTATCCCGATGAGCTTGTTCAACACTGCGTTTGAGAACAGCCAGGACGTTGTAAGCCAATACCGCCGTTGCAAACCCCAGTAAGGCAGCCTTTGGGCTGCCAAGGGTTTCGATCTCACTTTCCAGGATCGCTTCCAGTCGCTGGAACATACCTTCAATGCTCCAGCGGCGGCGATACAGTTCGGCGATCTGTTGCGCAATGACGCTCTCAGGCAGGTTGCTCCAGAACATCAAGCTGCTGTCGCCGGAGTCCGTTGGCGAATGAAGCGTCAGTTCGACACGCCGACATTGGTAACCGCCTTTGACCTGGATGATCTGCTCACGCACAGTGCCAGTTTCCACAGGTACTGGCTCTTGCCACTCACCCTCTTGAATCAAGCGTGGATGCTTGGCTTGCTGACGAATGACAAAGCAAGTTTGGACTTGCTCACAAGCCTCCATAACCGGGAGCGTGCAATAAAGCCGGTCAGCCAGCCACACTTGGCCTGGCTCGGCATTGGCCAATAAAGGCAGCACACAAACGCGCTCGCTTGCGTAGGCATCCTCACACGCCTGAAGGTCGACGACCTGATCCAGATCGGGATCGTATGCAACAACCGAAAAACCGGGACGAGCGGCGCCGCGCTCGTTGCGTAAAGCTCCCAGACGTTTTTCAGTGGATGCCAGGTGATTACCGTCCACTACCCGAACCTGCCAACCCGGCAGCATCGCCGTGCAGCCCAGCTCCCGGATGGTTGGAGCCAGGCGCTGTGCACAGCCCGTAATCAGGGCGCGCAACAGAGCAGGCTCGGTACGACTGATCTTGTCGTAGAGAGCCGTCAGGCTGACCGGAAGGTCCTCCAGTTGTCGCGCGGCGGCGTGCAGAGATGGCTTCAAGCCCAATGAAACAAGGGACATTAGCTTGATGATGGTCGAGAACAATAGCTCACGAGAATACTGCCGTTGCCGGTGTTCTTCGAAAACCTGATCAATCCACTCGGGGGCAATAGCCTGCTGCAGCGCCAGTTTGGCCATGACACTGGCAGGTGCTTTTTTCTCGAAACGCGCTAGAACTTCCGCCCACATCGTTTAGGTACCCCCTGAATGAATTTCAGGGGATTTTACAGAAGACCTTGAAAGGGCTGGCTTTTACAGCGGCTCACTTTTGAAAAGCCCAAAAGTAAGCAAAAGGCTCTTGCCCCACCACTCGGCACCTCGCTTAGGCTCGGTGTGCCCGCAATCCGCCAGTGATTTGGGGGGGCGCCGCCACGCGCCATCCATGGCGCGGGGCGGCTAAACCGGCATCCCTGCCGGTTTACCCCCCAAATCCCTGTCGAATTCCGGCCAGCGTGGTTTAACGGGGCGCTTCAGATCAAAAGCAGAGCAAGAGCAAGAGCAAGTGCGGCTCACTTCGCATCGTGGTTAGCTGATTGAGTTCTGCGCGATGGGCAACTCGACGCAGAATTTCGCGCCGGCCTCGCCGTTGGTGACGCTCAGGCACCCACCCATGTTTTCCACAATCCCATAGCTCACCGAGAGCCCCAGCCCGGTGCCGACGCCGATTGGCTTGGTGGTAAAGAACGGTTCGAAAATCCGCTCCAGCAAGCGCGGGTCTATCCCGCCGGCGTTGTCTTCAACCCAGATACGCACATGGCGACTGTCGTGCTCGCTGTGCAGGGCAATCCAGGGGCGCAGGGCAGGGTCTTTTTCTCGCTGGCTGAGCAGGGCGTCGCGGGCGTTGACCATCAGGTTGATCAGTACTTGTTCTAGTTGGTCGACATAGCCTTTGACCTGCACCGAGAAGTCCGCAGGGCTGATGCGCACGTCCACACCTTTGCCGCGCAGGCCTTCGCTGAGCAGGGACAGGGTGCCCTCCAGCGCCTGCGCCGGGTCGAACGGTTGCTGCTCGATTTCCGAGCGGCGGCCGAACACGCGCATATGGTCGACCACCCGTGCTGCACGTTGCACTTGGGCGTCGATGCGCTGGAGTTTTTCCGTGAGGTAGTCGATTTGCACATCGCCATTGCCCAGGCGCTTGAGCACGTTGACGACGGCCATGTGCATCACGTTCAGCGGTTGGTTGATCTCATGGGCCAGGCCGGTGGCCATTTCGCCGAGGGTGGCCATTTTCGCGCTTTGGGTCAGTTGCTGCTGGGAGCGGCGTACTTCGGTGTTGTCGCGCCCCACGGCCTGCACCTCGATCAGGGCGCCTTGTTCATCGAAGACGCCACGGTCCGACCACACCCACCAGGCATGTTCGCGCCCCGGCAGTTGCAGGCTGATTTCCGCCGTGCTCACCGGGAATTCCGGGGTCAGTTGCTGGATGCGCTGTACAAAGGCGGCGCGTTGTTCATCCGACAGCCACTGGCCCAGGTCGATGCCTGGCAATTGCTCGGGCCGACATTCCAGGTAATTGGCCAGCGGCGTGTTGCCGAAGGTGAGGATCAGGTCGGGGCGGTAGCGACAGATCATCGCTGGCGAGTCTTCTACCAGGATGCGGTAGCGTTCTTCACTTTGGCGCACCTGCTCGGCGGCCAGGGTCGCTTCGGTGACGTCCAGCCACAGGCCTACGGCTTCCACCGGCAGGCCGAGGTCGTCGCGCAAAAGCTTGGCTTCGTCGAGCAGCCAGTGGTAGTTGCCTTGTTTGTCGCGCAGGCGGTAGCGGCTGCGCACGTTGCCTTCGCGCAGCAGTTGGCGGGTGCGTTCGAAGTAGCGTTCTCGGTCGTCGGGGTGAATCAGCGCCGCCAGGGTGTCGTGGTTGCAATCGGCCAAGGTCCAGCCCAGCAGCGGCAACAGGCTGGCGCTGAAAAACGCCGGGTGCAGCGCGCCGTTGACGTAGCGCTGCACATAGATGACGGCCGGTGAGCTGGCGATCAGGTTGTCCAGGCGCGCATGGGCGGCGGCGGCTTGCAGTTGCTGGTTCTGGATGTCGCTGATGTCGAGCATGAAGCCGATCCAGCGCCGTTCATTGCCGGCGCCCAGCACTTGGCCTTGTATGCGGTACCACAGGGGCGACTGCTCGGACTCGGTGCGTTGCAGGCGCACGCTGGTCAGCAGTGGCTTGCCCAGGGCTTGCAGGTCTTTCAGGCGGCTGTCGAGGGCCTGGCGGTCGGCGGGGTGGATAAGTTCGAGCCAGGTGCCGAGAGGTTGGCGGGTGGGGCCTTCGTCCAGGCTCAGGTTGCGCAGCAATTGTGGCGCCAGTTGGATCTCCTGGGTGGCGGGCAACAGTTCCCACCAGCCAGTGCCGAGCAGGCCTTGCAGGGCTTCAACCCGTTCCAGTTGCTGGTGGTGACGCTGTTCGCGCAGGCGGCCCAGCAGCGGCGCGGCGAGTGCTGCGCACAGGTTCAGCCAGTCACGCTCGCCGGTGTGGTGTGCCTGGCCGTTATAAAAACCACACAGCAGCCACGCGGCGGCGCCATGGCTGTCGCGGTACGGCACCAGGAAGCCGTCGGCATTGCCAAATACACCGTGCAGGCGCGGGTTGTCGCTGCGCCCCTGGACAATGTCCAGGCTCAGTGGCGTGTTGCCGTTGATGCTGTCCAGGCTGGTGCCCAGGTGTTGCCCGGTTTGCCATAAGGCCGGGGCGTCGTGGGCGGCGTAGTGGCTGTAGATGCGCCAGCCCTGGTCATCTTCGTCGAGCAGTGCCATGGCGACGCAGGGGATGCGCCAGCGCTGGGCCACGCTGCGCAGGTGTTCGCTGAACACCTGGGGCAGGCGGTTGGGGCTGCACACGCGCAGCTGTTCGCTCATCAGGGCGGCGAGTTGGTGGTTCTGTTCGCGTTGCTGCACCCGTACTCGGTCGGCCAGCAGGTCAGTGATGTCCAGCAGGTGCAGGGCCCAGCCGTCACCCTCCGGCTCGATCCAGCCGCGGGTATGCAGGACCTGGCCGGCAGCGCCCTGAAAGTCGAGGTCCAGGCCGTGTCGTTGCCACTCCTGCGGCGTGCCCTCGACACTCAGTGCGCTATCGGCACACAGCAAGGTCTGCAAGGGCGGGTTGGGCGCGTTGGCAAGATGCTGGGCAAGCAAAGGCCTCAAGGTGCCTGAGATGCTCAGCACCCGACCCAGGTTGTCCAATTGCACTTGCAGGCCCGGCGCGGGTGTTGCTGGCGCGTCCAAGGCCAGGGCGCTGCTGCGTCCGCGCAGGCGTGCGAACAATTTATCCCCCGTCGTCAAAACTGAAGGCTCGAGGTAGCAGTGAGGTTGGTGGGCAGGTTGGGTACGGTGCCCACCCCGGGCAATACCAGGGCCGGCAGGACCGCTTTGATATTGGCCGAGGGGTAGGTGATCTTCACCGTCAGCAAATTATTGGTGTAGGTGGCGGTGATATAGCCGGGCAAGAATTTCAATGAGCCGGGGATCCAGTTCAATTGGGCCTGGGCGGCATCCTTGGCGCGTTGCACCACCAGGGCCGAATAGCCTGCGGTGCTGGGGTCCAGGGACACACTGCGGCGTACCCCTTCAGCCGCCGCCTGGTGAAATGACTGCATCAACAGCAATGGCAAGCTGTAGCTGAGCATGCCGTAGAACACCGCAAAGAAAATCACGAAGACCAAGGCAAACTCGATCGCCGCAGCACCTTTTTGCTTTCTCGGGAGGCTCGATTTCATGACTGCGTCTACCCTGAGGCGAGTACTTGATATCAGCATAGAATCATTCAGCCAAAAGGGATGTTTTTTACGTGATCCAGACGCTAGTGATTGTGCTGTGGTTGGGCGTATGTGCCGTGCAGGATATTCGCCAGCGCCAGATTGCCAATACGCTGACCCTGGGCGTTGGGCTGCTGGCGTTGATCTACCTGCTGTGGGCGGGGTCGACGTGGCTGGGCGCGCCTCGCAGCGAGGGGGGGCTGGCCTTGGCCTTGGCGTTGGTGCTGACTTTGCCGGGTTATGCGTTGGGCCGCTTTGGCGCGGGAGATGTGAAGTTGCTCGCCGCCCTGGGGCTGGCCTCCAATATCGAGTACCTGCTGGGGGCGTTGATCGGTGCGGGCATCGCCATGGTGGCCTGGACACTTATGCATCAAGGGCTTAGCTCAAACCGCGTTGAACGGGGAGGGCAAGCGTCAACAAAACAGCCTTTTGCGCCCTTCGTTTTGACAGGTTTTGCCGGCAGCTGGTTTTGGATCCATCAGTCGCGCGAGTTGATTAATGCTATGTACATAGTCGGAAAGTACGTCTACGTTTAATCAGGAGTTGTGTAGGAATTTTCGTCAGAAAGGATAGGTCATCATTTGGCTTGCCAGGCATGGAGTAGCGCGTGAACAAGCTTACGTCCGCAGTAAAAGTGCTCGTAGTCGACGATCAACCCTTAATCGTAGAGGAGCTCTGTGAATTTCTTGAAAGCAGCGGGTACCGTTGTGTCCCGTGCGAGTCCAGTGAGCAAGCTGTCCAGCGTTTCAAGGAAGACCTTCAGATCGGTTTAGTGCTGTGTGACCTGCATATGCCGGACATGGACGGCATCGAGCTGGTGCAGGCGCTGCAACGCATCGCCGGCAAACATCGCGCGTTCGAAGCGATCATGCTTACCGGGCGCGCCGACAAGCAGGATGTGATCAAGGCCCTGCGTGCGGGCATCGCTGATTACTACCAGAAGCCGATCAACCTCGATGAATTGCTCGAGGGCCTCAAGCGCCAGGAAGTGGCATTGGAGGAGCGGCAGAAAGACCTGCAGCTGGGCACGCTCAACCAGAAGCTGCAGTACCTGTCCGAATCCATCAACGACTTGTATATGGACTTGGACAAGGTGCGCCGAAACCCGACGCCCCAGGACCATGACGGGGACCCTTCGGCCGATGAAGCCGGGCCGTTGGAGATCCCGGCGATCTTCAATCAACTGTCACCGCGCCAGTTGGATGTGGCCCGCCTGGTGGGCAAGGGCCAGACCAACTACCAGATTGCCTGTGAGCTGGGGATTACCGAGAACACGGTCAAGCTGTATGTGTCCCAGGTATTACGCCTGACCCATATGCACAACCGCACGCAGTTGGCGCTGGCGTTGTCACCGAACAACTCGGCGATGCGCCAGCGGGTGACTGCGCACTAAAGGCCCAGGCAAACCTTGCAGGAGCCATCTTTCTGTGGCGAGGGAGCTTGCTCCCGCTCGACAGCGCAGCTGGAGTCGGCTTTTCTTGGGGGCGCTTCGCACCCCAGCGCAAGCAAGCTTGCTCGCCACAGTAGCTTTACTTGCTTCCACTTTGCGCAGTCCCGCCTACTTTCTGATCAAAAAACTCCGGGATTGGATGCTTGTTGCTGTCCAGCCAGCGCTTGAGCGCCTGTTCGCGTTCTGCCGGCGTGGTTTTTTGCGGGTTGGCCGAGGCTGCACGCCCGCTCAGTTGCAGCGCCATCCAGTTTTCCGTTTCTGCCTGCCGGGGTGAAGATGGCCCCGCTTCGATGGCCGAAGCAAGGAGGGGCAGCGCCAGGCAGGCAAGGCCGGCAAGGTGGTGGAATTTCATCATCGACTCCCTATTTCACAGAGGCCGGCAGCGTGTCGCTGACCGCCGCTACCTGATCTTTGACTGGACGCTGCGGTGCCGTGCCAGCCTCCTTGAGGTGTTGCGCCCGTGCCTGGGCCCGGGTCACCTGATCAGGGCTCAACCCGAGTTGGCCGACCACTTTCGCGGCCTGCTCCCAATTGTCCTGATAGATCAGCAAGGTCACCAGGTTCACTGCCGCCAGTTGATCGCTTTGCTTGAGCTCGATGGCGGTCATGAATTCAAAGCGTGCGTCGTCCAGGCGCCGTTGATCGAGGTACACCACGCCCAGGTCATTGCGGATTTTTTCGTCGGTGGGCGCCAGCCGTGCCGCACGTTGCAGGTGAGCCATGGCCTGGCCGTTGTCGCCCTTGGCCGATGCCAGTTGCCCCAGGCCGTGCTCACCGTCGGCGGCCAGGCAGGTGCCCAGCAGGCTGCGGTACAACGGCTCGGCGTCAGCACGGCCCAGCAAGCGATAGGCACGGGCCTGGCGTTGACGAACCTGGGGCAGGGTGCTGGGCAGGTTCTGCAGGTTGGCGAGGCTGGCGTGCAGCTTGCCTTCGTTGGCCATGTCATCGGCCAGGTTCAGCGACAGCTCCTGGTCGGCGCTGGGCTTGGGGCAACTGCCCGGCGCCAGCAACCCGGCCCACGGAACCTGGCCATTGCTGGCACAACCGCCCAGCATCAGCAGGCTCAAGGCGACGATCAGTGGTTTCATGGCAGGCTCCTCAAAAATTATTCAAGGCTCGGGAGATGGCGATCATGGCCGGCCCCCCCAGCACGATCAGCAAGGCGGGAAACAGGAACACCATCATCACCACGGACATCTTCGCGGACATCTTCGAAATGTATTCCTGCAGGCGGGTCAGGCGGCGGTCGTCGAGCAACTGCTTGAGGGCCAGCAGGGATTTCATCGCACCGCCGCCTTGGTGGATCAACTGCTGAAGGATGATGCAGGTGTCGGTGAACTCATCCACGGCCAGCAGGCGTGCGGTCTTGCCCAACTCTTCGGACAGTTCCAGACCCGAGTCGACCCTTGCCAGGACCAGCCGCAGTTCATGGGTCAGGTCTGGCAGCAAGCGCTGGGCTTCGGTGCTCAACACCCGCAGCGATTGCTCAACTGCCATGCCGGATTCGAACAGGATGCGCAGCAACGGAATGAAGGTGGAAATTTCCCGAGCGATGCGCTCCTGGCGGTATTTCGCGCTGAGGGCCAGGATGCGTTTGGGCAGCAGGTAACCGATGCCCAGGGCAATTGCCGGGGCAATCCAGGGCGAGCCAGCATGGGGGAACAGCAGTTGCTGGCCGAGCAGGGTCAAGCCCAGTAGCACGATGGGCACGCCGATCTGGAAAGCCGCAAACATGGACCGCTGGTTGGCTTTGCGCCAGCCGACGCGGTTGAGCAGGGTCTGGGTTTCGTTGTCCAGGCTGACCGAGCGCTGGGCCACGGCGCTGGCGCCCAACTGGCGCATCAGGCTGCCGAGTTTGTCCTCGCGGGTCAGTTGGCCTTGCAGGCGTTGGCTGACCAGGCGTTGACGGCGCTTCTGCTCCAGCAGGTTGCCGACGATCAAGGCGACGGCGGCGAGCGACAGCAGGATGCAGATCAGGATGGCCATCTCAAATACTCCGCAACATGCGCCACATGACGAAGGTGCCCGTGATGTCGAGCGCCACCGCGGCCAGCAGCAGGTAGCGCCCTGTACCGTCGTTCCACATGCTCATCAGGTAGCCGGGGTTGACCATCAAAAAGTAGCCGACCATGGCGATGGGCAAGCCCGCCAGCACATAGGCGGTCATGCGCGTTTCGCCGGTCATGGCCTTGAGTTGGCGCGCACCCTGTTCGCGCTCGCGGATCATCTTGATCAGGTTTTCCAGCAGCTCGCTGGCGTTGCCGCCGTAGCGGTGGTTGACCTTCAGGCCCAGGGCAAACAGGCGGAACTCATCGCGTTCGTAAAACTCGGCAAAGTCGCTGACCGACTCCGGCAGGCTCACGCCCATTTGCACGTTACGCTGGATGCGGCTCATCGCCTGTTTGAGCGGCGCTTCGGTGCTGTCGATTGCGCCCAGAACGGCGTCTGCCAGGGTGCGCCCAGACTTGAGGCTGCGCACGCTGTGGTCCAGCAGCTGCGGTAATTGTTCGACCATGCGCTGCACTCGCCGTTGGTAGCGGCAGGCGATATACACCCGCAACAGCAGCGGCGGCAGGATCAGCATGGCCAACAGGCCTAGCCCGCCGGCCAGCAGATAGCCCAGCAACATGCCCGCGGTCCAGCCACTCAGCCACAACCCCAGGCGGTCGGTGGGCTTGCCCAGGCCGGCGCGCTGGAACATGCGCTCCAGCGCAACCCAGCTGCCGTTCGGCTCCTGGGCTACCGGCTGGCCATCGGAGAGCCGCTCCAGCACCCGATCGGTACCGGCCTGGCGCAGCCCTCGCTGGAACAGCCAGACGGACAGGCTGATCAGCAGGATGCAAATGAGCAGCAAGACAAGTCCGGTCATAAGCCCTCTCTACAACGGCAATGCCGATTCACGCCGCAGCTTGTCGCCGGCCGGGTTGAGCGCTTCGCGCAGGAAGCCAAAACCGGTACGGCGGTCGAGGCGGAACAGGGTGTTGGTGACATACACGTCGTCGCGTACGCCCACCACTTCTACCACCTCGCTGACGCAACGGCGCCCATCGGGCAGGCGCGTCAGTTGGATCACCACATCCAGTGCGGCGCAGATCATCTGCCGCAGGGTTTTCTCCGCCACCACACGGCCGGTCAGACCCACCAGGGTTTCCAGGCGCAATAGCGCGTCCTGGGCATTGTTGGCGTGCACCGTGCTCATGGAACCGTCATGGCCGGTGTTCATGGCCGTCATTACGTCGAGCACTTCGACGCCACGGATCTCGCCAAGGATGATGCGGTCCGGGCGCATCCGCAGGGCGTTGCGAATCAGGTCGCTGGCCTTGACCTCGCCATGCCCCTCGGCATTGGGCGGGCGGGTTTCCAGGCGCACCACGTGGGGGTGGCCCAGTTGCAGCTCGGCCACGTCTTCGATGGTGACCAGGCGTTCGTGGGGGTTGATCAATTGGCTGAGGATATTGAGTAGCGTGGTCTTGCCGGTGCCTGTGCCGCCACTGATGAGGATATTGCAGCGCTTGCCCACCGCTTCCTGGAAGAACTCGAAAATAGGGTGGTCGATGGTCTGCATCGCCACCAGGTCGCTGCTCTTGAGCATGTCCTTGCGAAACTTGCGGATCGACAGGCAGGGGCCGTCCAGGGCAATCGGCGGGATGATCGCATTGACCCGGCTGCCATCTGGCAAGCGCGCATCGACCATCGGTGACGACTCATCCAGGCGCCTTCCAAGGGGCGCGAGAATGCGCTGCATGACGCGTTCTACATGGTGCGCGTCGATAAAACGCAGATCGCTCTGATGGAGTACTCCGTCACGCTCGATAAACACCCGGTGCGGGCCGTTGACCAGAATCTCGGTGATCGACACATCGCGCAGCAGCACTTCCAGCGGGCCGAAGCCAGTCAGCTCGTCGACGATTTCCTCGGCCAGGCGCTCCATTTCATAGCGCGAGATCGCCAGGTGCATGCGCGTGATGTATTCGGCCACTTTGTCGATGACAAATTGCGCCAGGGATTGGCGCGAGCCTTCCAGCAGATTCTGGCCCGACTCTTCGATGGCATCGATGATGTAGCGATGCAGCACCAGTTTCAGGCCATCATGGTCGTTGTGCGCGGCGCTTCCACGGGCCGGGGCGCCGAAGAGTTTTTCGCCGTTCATCGACTCGCCCCCAGCAGGCGTTCGAACCAGCGTGTCGAGGGTTTATCCAAGCCTTCGGTACGTTTGGCCAGGCGCTCGCCCAGGTGACGCAGGGCTTGGGTCAAGGCTTCGCGGGGGGCCAGGGTGAACAGGCTTTGCCCCTGGTTTTTGGCGTTCAGGCGCACTTCTGGGCTCAGGGGCAGCACGGCGATGCACTCCATGCCGAAGCTTTTTTCCAGGGCTTCGGTGTCGGGGGCACAGGCTTTGATGTAGCGATCGACGAGCAGCTTGGCATGGTCGAGCTTCATGCCTTTTTCGCGCCACAGGTTCAGCACCGCCAGGTTACGCCGACAGTCGAGCACGCCCTGGTCGGTGCACCACAGCAACTTGTCGCAGTGGCTGACAAAGGTACGCAGGGCTTCGCTGTCCGCTTGCCCGGTGAGGTTGACCACGATGTGCTGGAAGTGCTGGCGCAAGGCGCTGAGCAACATGTACAGCTCGGCGGCGCTGGTCATTTCCAAGGGTTCATCGCTGGCGGCGTAGGCAAGGATCCGCAGGCCGTCGTCGGTGCTGGTGAAGGCGCTGTTGATGAGCGTGGCGTCCAGGCGGCGCAGGTGGCGCAAGGCGTCGCCGAAATTGAAGGTGCTGTCCAGGCCCAGCAGCGCCAGGCTATCGCCCCTGGGCAGGCCGAGGTCGAGCATCAGCGTCTGCTGGCCGCTTTTTTGCACCACCATCGCCAAGTGGCTTGCCAGCAAGGCGCCATCGGTGTTGCCCTGGGCACCGTAGAGCACGGTGAGGCCACCGAGGTGGGCGTTCGGCGCGGTGGGCGGCAAGCGCTTGCTCAGGCGCCGCACCAGCCCGGCCACTTCGCTGGAGCGCGAGCCATAGGCGACAAAATCCCGCGCACCGGCACGCATGGCGTTGAGCACCAACTGGTTGTCCATGCCGTCGCCCAAGGCCACCACCGCCAACATCGGCTTGGCTTCCAGGGCGCCTTCGATCAAGGCGCTCTGAGCCACCAGGTGTTCACGGTCCAGGCCCACGAACACCAGGTTGGCGAAGGTCACGTCCACCAGTGCCAACAATTCATCGAGGCTGCCGCCGCCCACGCTGATCACTTGGCCAAGGGGCGCCAGTGCGCCCTGGAGCCATTCCAGGTCGGTGCTGTTGCGGGTGATTGCCAGGAAGGTCTGGCTCAGGCTATCGCTCATTGGGAAAGTCCACTGCGACGGTCGAAGTTGCCGTTTTCCAGGAAGAACAGCCGGAACCAATTCGGGTCATAGGTGCGCAGTTTTTCGCCGGGCAGCGACGGCAACTGCGCATTGGCAGCCAGTGGCTGGACCAGATGCGGCGTGACAATCATCAGCAGTTCTTTTTCTTCGCTGTTGATATTGGAGTCGCGGAAAAACGCACCAAGGATCGGGATATCGCCCAGGCCCGGGAGCTTGGCGATGGTGGAGCGGTTGGTGCTGCTGATCAGGCCGCTGATCACAAAGCTTTCGCCATCGGCCAGTGACACGCTGGTGTCGGTGCGCCGGACGGTCAGGGCAGGCACCTGGATGCCCTCAATCCGGATCGCGTTGTTGTAGTCCAGCTCGCTGACTTCCGGGGCGACCTTCAAGGCGATGCGGTTGTGGTCGATGACCGTGGGCGTGAGGGTCAGGCGAATGCCGAACTCCTTGTACTCGATGGTGATGGTATCGCTGCCGGCACTGGGCACCGGAATCGGCACTTCGCCGCCGGCCAGGAAGGTCGCGCTCTGGCCGCTCATGGCCACCAGGCTCGGGCGCGCCAGGGTATAGGCGAAGCCGCTGCTTTCCAGGGCGTTGATCAGTGCCTTGACCCGGCCACCGCCAAACCCGATGTTGAAGCTGTCAGCGCTCACCGGCAATTTGAAGATGCCCTCTGAAGGGGACAGCAAGCTTGGGCTGCCGAGGAAGAAATTGTTGCCCATGCCCAGGATCTTGGTGCTGGCTTCCTTGAGCTTGGTGCGGCTGACCTCGACGAAGCGAATATCGGTCTGCACCTGGCTGGGCAGCGTCGGGTCTTCGGAGGGCGACAGCGATTGGCTGGTCAGCGCCGAGGTGGCCTTGCCTTTAACGAACACCATGCTCTGACGCGGCGTGGTCGAGCAGCCGGTCCACACCATCAGGCTGGTGGCACCGCTGCCGACACCGGTGAGCAGAAAGTGGCGGTCGCCGTTGACCCGCACGTCGGCGATTTTCGGATCGCCGATAGCCAGGCGTGTAATCGCTACCGGCGATTGCAGCTCGGTCTGCAAGCCTTCGCCCACCTCGATCACAGCGGGCAGTTGGCCCAGGGTGTTGCAGTTGCCCGATGCGCCCATCGCCATGCCCAGGGGCAGGCACGGCAGCATCAAGGCCAAGGCCAATTGAGCGTAGCGTTGGCTCATTCAAGGCATCCTTGTTCAATCAGGGGGTAGGTTGTGCCGCCGCCGCGCCGCGAATCACTTCGACGCCCCGACGCTGGCCGGTGTCGGCCACCGCGGGGGTGATTTTTTTTGGCGGGCCGCTGAGGGCCAATTGGGTGAATTGGTAGAGGTCGCGGTTGGCGCTTTGCACCTTGTCCGGGGTGTCGCTTTCGCCGGCCCAGTAGCGGCTGAGCAATTGTTCGTCGGCACTGCGCACGGCCAGGCGCAGCGTGCCGGCTTGGGAGGCGAGCATCAGCCGGCTCAGCAAGGGTTCGGGCACCGCCAGCACCACACTGCGCGCGGCAGTGCGGCGTTGGGCAGCCTGGGCGCGTTCTTCGGCGGTGCCGGGTGGCGGTACGGCCGGGGTGCCGTCGTTGGCCAAGCCCAACTGGTCGCCGACGCTGAGCAGGCGAATCGCTGGGATGACCACCTGCGCCGACTGCTCGGCATTGGCATTGTCCTGGCGCAAGAACAGCAAGACATCGACGTAATCGCCGGGGCTCAACTGGCCACCGGCACCGATGACCTCATCGACGGCGACGGCCAGTGCGCGTTCGTTTGTACGAATCATGCGGGCCAGGGGGCCGCCGGCGGTGAAGCTCTCATCATTGAGCCAGGTGCCGGCACCCAGGGCCCGCAAGGGCGTGCGGCCGATGGCCTGGTCAACGCTGGTCAGGCTGCCAGCCGGCACGGTGCGCAGTTTTTCCACGGCGACATCGGCAGCGGTGAGGGGCACAAAAGGCGCAACCGCGTGCACCAGCACCACGACCGGCTGGCGGGTCTGGTCTTCCACGACAGCAACGGTTTTTTCAACGGAAATGACAGGTGCTGGCGAGGGCGCTACGGCGGGTGCCGGCGGACGGCTCAGCACCAGGCCCCAATACCCTGCAACCAGGGCTCCGATAAGCAGCAAGCCAGCCAGGACCATGCTGATACGACTGTTCATGACGGCGCTCCCTATCCTGTTGCACTGCTTTTATTCCCGTTAATCCAAACGAGTTAAATTCGCAACTGGGCTGTGATGAACAACTAACGATTTGGCTATTTGAAGGTAGCCCAGCTAGGACAAATTGCCATTACTGAATGAAAAATTTATCTGCGCGGTTAAAGCGGGGCCTGTAAATAACGGATTTGTGGGGCTGGCGCGGCGACTAATACTTTATGATTAATTCGTTCTTACAGTTGTGAGTGTTAAATTTGTTGACAATGCTCTAGTGGCACACGGCAATCATTGTGCGGGCCAGCTGTATCGGCGCTTTGTGGCGCATGAAGGAGATCTCATATGATCCTTGACCTGTTCTTGAAATTTTACATTCACGCTCAGTTATTCCTGCGCCGTAGAGACGGGGCGTCGGCCATTGAATATGTGATTATTGTGGCGATAGTTGCGTTGGTAATAGTGGGTGTTGGCACTGGGCTTGGCGAAAAAATTAAAGGCGTTTTAGATAAGGTAGTCGTTGCATTAACGCCAGCGGCCTAACCGTCGATGCTTTCGATTGTTCTCTTGGTGGTCTCATTTATCAGGTACCGCCCATGAGCACCCTTTTGTCATCCCGCCAACAAATCCTATTGGTGGATGACGAGGAGGATGCGCTGATCGAGTTGGCCGAATCCCTCGAAAACGAGGGGTTCGTCTGTTTTACCGCGACCTCCGTCACCTTCGCCTTGCAAGAATTGACACTTCACCCCGATATCGCCCTGGTCATCACCGATCTGCGCATGCCTGAGGAAAGCGGTATCTCCTTGATCAAGCGCCTGCGCGAACACACCTCACGCTCGCATTTGCCTGTGATCGTGATGTCGGGTCATGCAGAAATGGATGATGTCAGCGATATGCTGCGCTTGCAGGTGCTGGATCTGTTTCGCAAGCCGATCTACCTGGCTCGCTTGCTCGATACCCTCAATAGCCTGTTTCCCCTCTCTACACCTGGTCGGTAACGGACCGGCACCGCTTATTAAATGTGGGAGCTGGCTTGCCTGCGATAGCGGTGGCTCAGTTAAATATTCATTGACTGACACACTGCCTTCGCGAGCAAGCCCGCTCCCACATTTGGCTCGTGGGGTGCCAGGCACTTAGTCGCCGACTGTCCGGCCCTCATCGCAGGCAAGCCCGCTCCCACCGTTTGATCGCGGGGGCTCAGGTAGAGAGGTTTCGGCTGTCAAGCCGCAGGGATCTGTCGGGCACTGATTCTGTGAGCAACACAGACCCTTGTGGGAGCTGGCTTGCCTGCGATAGCGGTGGTTCAGTTAAAGATTCATTGACTGACACACCGCCTTCGCGAGCAAGCCCGCTCCCACATTTGGCTCGTGGGGTGCCAGGCACTTAGTCGTCGACTGTCCGGCCGTCATCGCAGGCAAGCCAGCTCCCACCGTTTGATTGCGGGGGCTCAGGTAGAGGGGGTTCGGCTGTCAGGTCGCTGGGATCTGTGTCGGGCACTGATTCTGTGAGCAACACAGACCCTTGTGGGAGCTGGCTTGTCTGCGATAGCGGTGGTTCAGTTAAAGATTCATTGACTGACACACTGCCTTCGCGAGCAAGCCCGCTCCCACGTTGATTACAGGTGCCCTCATCACAGTTGATAACTGAAACTCAGCGTATATCGCGGCCTGCGATTAAAGCTGTCCAGGGCGATATCCGACATTGGCTTGGCCGCCTCCAGCGCGATGTTGTAGTACTTCTTGTCGCCAAAACGTAAACCCACCGCCGCCGAGGACATGTCGTTGGCCTTGACCGGCAGGTCGTTGAACCAGGATTTGGCGCGGTCGACTACGACGTAGGGTTGCAGGATCTTCACCCAGTTGCCGGTGCGGTTGAAGCTGTAGTTGACCTCGTACGCCACCCCCCAGCCCTTGTCGCCCGAGCCTTGGTCGTCCGGGTAGCCACGGCCGAAATTCTGCCCGCCGAAGGTCGCGCGTTCGCTGTCGGGCAGGGTGTTGTCGCTCCAGTACAGCGCACCCGACAACACGCCTTGCCAGTTGTCGAAGAACTTGTCGCTTTGCACGCCGGAAAGGCGCAGGCGGAAGAAGTCGAGGTCGGGTTTGGCCACGCCGAGGTCGCTGCGGGCTGTGGCGCCCAAGCCGTCTATGCCCTGGTACAGGCCACCACTGATGATGCGCAGGCGTTGCGCGTCGGCTTTGCGCCAATCGCCTTCGAAGGCCAGGGCGCGCAGGTTGGATTCGATGTCGAAACGCAGCGGGTAGCCCACCAGTTTATAGCGCGTGGTCTGGTCGACCGCGTACAGGCGCGTGCCCAGGGTGAGCGACTCGGTGGGGGAGGCGATGAACGGATGGCTCAGGCCAATGGAGTAGCGGTCTATGGACTGGTGCGGCTTGAGTTCGAAACCGCCGTCCAGTTGCACGCTGCTGTTGGGGTCGGCGCGATAGCGTTCGGCGGCGAGTGCCAGTTGGGTGCCCTCGGCGTTGATGAACTGGTTGTAGTCCACACGGTAGTAGTGTTCTTTGTCCTCGCCGGGTGGGAACAGGCCGCTGACGCTGAGCTGCTCGCCCATGGACGTCTGGGAATTGCTGGTGGCGCTCAGCAACGCTTGCGTGCCGCCACGGCTTTTTTGCACCAGGCTCATGCTGGTGGTGAAAGGTTTGCGGCTGGCCTGGATCTGCATGTGCGTGGCGCCATCAGTGGTGCCCGGTGGCGGTACTTGCGCCTGTACGCTGAGGCCGGGGATGCGGCTCATCAGCGTGGTGTAGCGCTCGAAAGTCTTGCGGGTCAGCGGGCGCTCAGCCAGGAGCTTCTGCGCGAGTTTATCGACGTAGGCCGACACCGAACCGATGTCGCCGGTTTGTTGATAGTCCTTGATGTAGCCCTCCACCAGTACCACGCGGACCAGGCCGTTTTCGAAATTCTGTTGCGGCAGGAACGCGTAGGACAGCAGGTAGCCATCCTCCTGGTAACGGCGGGTGATCCCACGGGTCGCTTCAATCAGTTGGGCGAGGTTGGTTTCTCGTCCAATCAACGGCGCATACACCTGTGCCGTCTCGGCGAGCGGGTAGACCGTTCCGCCTTCGATCTGCAACTTTCGAATAGTGACCTTGGTGTCCATCAACAGCGGCTGGCCGGCAGTCGGTGGCGCTTCAGGTACCTGGGTTTTCGACGAGGGTGGTCGGTAGGCGTCGGCGGGCAGGTTGGGCACCGGCAGGGTGCGGACAGTGTCGTTGCTGTTAAGAAAGCTGGGAAGGGTCTCGGCCTGGACGTAGGCACTGAGGGTGAGCAATAACAACGGCGTCAACACGCGCATAGGACACTCCATGGTCAACTGCAGCAGCGCTTCGGGCCCGCCGGGTTCTGGGACTCGGTTCGGGAGGGTGGCGATTGATAAAGCGTGTCGCCGCCCATAAAAAAGACGAGAGACTTATTAAAGGTCTCTCGTCTCAACCAAGCGTAGGCGCTGTAGGGGAGGCCGTCTAATCGGCCAGGTGCATTTCTATTTGCCGGTCAGGCCGTTCAACAAACCGCCCAGACCGCCAGTGGCCGTAGTGCCGCCTGTGGTTGTGGCCGTGCCGGTTGCTGTGGCGGTGGTGCCGATATTCAGGCCACCGAGCAAACCACCGCTGGTGCCGCCAGTGGTGCCGCCCGTCACCAGGCCACCCACCGAGGCGACGGTGCCGCCGACCGCTGTGACGGTGGTGCCTACCGCGTTGGTGATCGGGTTGGCGTTGGCCGCCGTCAGGTTGGTACCCAAGCTGCTGACTGCGCCGCCGACTTGAGTGACCAAACCATTCACCGGAGCACCCACACCGGTAGTCGTGCCGATGGTTTGCGTCAGGTTGGTGACGCCGCTAGTCACAGGATTGAGCGCTGCGCCGACATTGGCCGCCACGGTGGCGACCGGTGCGGTAGCTGCGGTGTTTGCTACACCTGTGCCACCCAGCACAGTGCCCAGCGACGCAACGGTGCCGCCGACTGCACCACCGGTCACACCCGCTGCACTGACGGTGCCGTTGGTGTTGCCCACGTTCAGGCCGGTACCCACGTTAGCCACCAGGCCACCCACCAGCTCTGGAAGGCCGGGAGCCGAGGTGCCACCGGTTGGGGCCACATAACCGCCCGATTTATCCAGTGTGCCACCGACGCCAGTGAGCACGGTGCCGACAATACCGGTGACCGGGTTGCCCGTGCCGCCAGTGCTGGCGACTTGAGTACCCAGGCCAGTGACAGCCGAACCGACTTTATCCAGTACGCCATTGAGTGGAGCGCCCAGGCCGGTTGCGTTGCCCAGGTTGCCGGTGGTGTTTTCCACCAGCGACACTACAGGCACCACTACTTTGCTGCCAAAGGTATTGTTCAATGAACCCAGTGGGCCCGTGGTGCTGGCCGTGCTGAGGGTATCGCCGAGCATGGTGACGGTGGTGCCGACTTTATCCACAACGCCACCTACCGCAGTGCCTACTCCGCCTGTCACACCGCCGACGACGGGTACTCCCCCGAGGGTGGTTGACAGTGATTGGCCGGTGGTCGAGAGGCCGCCGCCCAAATCGGCCACCCCATTACCTACGCCTGCTACCGTGGTGCCCAGGGAGTTGGTGTTGGTGCCCAGTGAGCCCAAGCCGGCGGTTACGCCAGTGCCGATGCTGTTAACAGCGGTGCCTGCCGAGGTGACCAGGCCGCCAGCGGTTGCGCCGACGATGGGTACGCCATTCAACGTCGAACCCAGGTTACCGACCGCTGTACCGACATTGCCGACTGTGGTGCCAAGGGTGCCGGCGATCTGGCCGGTGACCAGTGGGGTGGTTGTCGAACCAGTGCCGCCGCCAGTGCCGCCACCAGTACCACCGCCGGTGCCGCCACCAGTACCACCGCCAGTGCCGCCGCCGGTGCCGCCACCAGTACCTCCGCCAGTACCGCCGCCGGTGCCGCCGCCAGTGCCGCCACCAGTGCCGCCACCAGTACCACCGCCAGTGCCGCCGTCACCACCGCCCGTGCCACCACCGGTTCCACCGCCAGTTCCGCCGTCACCGCCGCCCGTGCCACCACCGGTTCCACCGCCAGTGCCGCCGTCACCGCCGCCTGTGCCACCACCGGTCCCACCGCCTGTACCGCCATCACCGCCACCAGTACCTCCACCTGTGCCGCCTCCGGCGCCTGCACCCGCATCCGGCGATGACGCCGCCACGCTGGATTTATGCCCGCCACCACCGCTGCTGCAGCCGCCCAGGCTCATTGCCAGAACGAGGGCCAGCGCGGTACTTGCTTTCCAAAACACGACTTGAGTTTTCATGATTGAGTTCCTTGCACCTGGTACAACCTTGGTTGTTTCAAACCCTCGTTATTTCTTTGGATAACAATAGGTTTGTCCGTGTGGCTATCTCAGGCCAGGGCACTCTTTCACGCAATGCTCAACTTGGTATTAACGATTTATATACACCCGGGCTTAGTCGGCTTAGGAACTAATACCAAAGGTGTAATGGGAGGGTGTTTCGGATTGTTTAGATGATTAAAATCAAAGGCTTATAAAAAAGCGGCGGACCTCTCAAGGTCCGCTATAACTTAGGGTGTATATATACAATTAATCAGGGGGTTTTCAGGAAATCGGCTGCCACTTGCCCCGCATGTGTTGAATATCCCCAGCGCCTTTGAGTTCCAACCCTCCGCTGGAACCGGCCGCGCTACTTATTAATATCACTTCACTGGGCAGGCGCACCGGCTTCATGAACTCGACGTCAATTTCAATATTGGCGGCCGGCAAGTGTTCTGCCAGCGCCGCGAGGGTGCGGGCCTTGTTCCACAACCCGTGGGCGATGGCCTGGGGAAAACCGAACAGCTTGGCGGTAGGCGCACTAAGGTGGATGGGGTTGTAGTCGCCAGACACGCGTGCGTAGCGGCGGCCTATGTCAGTGGGCGCTTTCCAGCGCGTCAATTCGGTGAGCGTGCCTGGGGTTTGCAATCCGCTCTCCAGGGCTTCGCCTTCCAGCTTCACGCCCCGGCATAACATTTGGCTTTCGGCTTCCCACAAGAGCCCAAGGGCATCCTCTATAACGGTGACGATGTCAAAGGTGGCCCCCTTGGGATGGGGGCTGAGATTGCGTGCGTAGACACCGACACTCACGTCACCGACTCCACCCAAAGGCCGATGAATACGGATGCGATTGCGCAGGTGGATCAACCCCAGCAGTGGAAATGGAAAAGTCTTGTCCGTCAGCAATTGCAGTTGCAGGCCGAACGCGAGGATATGCGGATAAGTCGCGGGCAGCATCGGGCTGTCAGCAAAGCCGCATACCTTGCGATAAGCCGCAACCGCGCCGGGATTGACACTTATCCGGCAGCGCAACCCACGTTCGGGCAATGTGCTGCCGGTGATCTTGCGCTTGAGCGCCGCGCGCCAATACAGCGGCAGTAGAGACGGGGTGCTGTCCAACGTTTGCCATTGCATGCTTACGCTCCCAGAAGACTTTGCCCACACACTCGCAGCGTCTGGCCGCTGACCGCACCGGAGCCCGGCTGGCTCAGCCAGGCGACGGCTTCGGCTACATCCTGGGGCAAGCCACCTTGACCCAGGGAACTCATGCGGCGCCCGGCCTCACGCAGGGCGAAGGGGATATGCGCGGTCATCTGGGTTTCGATAAACCCAGGCGCAACGGCGTTGATGCTGATCCCACGTTCCTTCAACAGCGGCGCCCAGGCTTGAGCCAGGCCGATCAATCCGGCCTTGCTTGCGGCATAGTTGGTTTGCCCACGATTGCCGGCGATGCCACTGATGGAGGCCAGCAACACCACCCGAGCGTTGTTTTGCAGGGTGTCGTTGTCGAGCAGGGCCTTGGTCAGCACTTGCGCAGCCTTGAGGTTGACCGCCAGCACTGCGTCCCAGTATTCCGGGGTCATGTTGGCCAGGGTTTTGTCGCGGGTGATGCCGGCGTTGTGCACCAGGATGTCGAGCCCGTCTGGCAGGTGCTCGATCAGTTGGCGTGCGGCATCTTCAGCGCAGATATCCAGCACCACCGTGCGCGCATTCAGGCGTGCGGCCAGGGCTTCAAGGTCGGCCTTGGCCTGGGGCACATCGAGCACAATGACCTCGGCGCCGTCGCGGGCCAGGGTTTCGGCGATGGAGGCACCGATGCCTCGAGCGGCGCCGGTAACCAATGCCTTGCGCCCGGCCAGCGGGCGCGTCCAATCTTGCACCGGGGTATCGCAGGCCGCCAGGCGAATCACCTGGCCGGAGATATAAGCGCTTTTGGGCGAGAGGAAAAACCGCAGCGCGCCTTCCAACTGATCTTCGGCGCCGTCGCCCACGTACAGCAACTGCAGCACGCCACCGCTGCGCAGCTCCTTGGCCAGGGAGCGGCTGAAGCCTTCCAGGGCGTGCTGGGCGCTAGCGGCGAAGGGGTCGCTGAGGCTTTCCGGCGCTCGGCCAAGGATTACCAGGTGTGCACTGGGGTCGAGATTTTTCAGCAGCGGTTGGAAGAATTCGCGCAGTTGCTTGAGCTGCTCGGTGTGTTGCAAAGCACTGGCGTCGAACACCACCGCCTTGAGCTTGGGGCCGTGTCCTGGAATCCACGCGGGCGCTGTCGAGGCTTCGGCGCCGTAGCTGTAGACGGCGTCGGTGAGTCGGTTGGCAAATGCCAGCACCTGGGTTGCCAATGCGCCACCGCCCAGCAGCAGGGCGCCTTCGACCGGGCGCAGGCGTCCGGCTTGCCAGCGTTCCAGGCGTACCGGTGACGGCAGGCCAATGGCGGCGACCAGGCGATGGCCGAGGCTTGAGTTGGCGAAGTCGATATAACGGTCAGACATGGAACGCTCTCCGAAGGCTGGGGTTCAAAGGTTGACCACCCTGGGGTGGCAGTCGTTCGATTGAGCCTAGGCTAGGCTTGATGATTCCACCCACCACCACAAGGGAGCTTTCCATGACTCAATTGCGCCGTGTAGCGATCATTGGCGGTAACCGCATTCCTTTCGCCCGTTCCAATGGCCCCTATGCCACGGCGAGTAACCAGGCGATGCTGACTGCCGCGCTGGAGGGCCTGATCGAGCGCTACAACCTGCACGGCCTGCGCATGGGCGAGGTGGCCGCCGGCGCGGTGCTCAAGCATTCCCGTGATTTCAACCTGACGCGTGAATGCGTGCTCGGCTCGCGCCTGTCACCGCAAACCCCTGCGTACGACATCCAGCAAGCCTGCGGCACCGGGCTGGAGGCGGCGCTGCTGGTGGCCAATAAAATCGCCCTGGGCCAGATTGAATGCGGCATTGCCGGCGGGGTGGACACCACCTCGGATGCACCGATTGGTGTGAATGAAGGGCTGCGCAAGATCCTGCTGCAAGCCAACCGCAGCAAATCCCTGGGAGATAAATTAAAACTTCTGTTACAACTTCGCCCTCATCACCTCAAGCCGGAACTGCCGCGCAACGGCGAACCGCGCACCGGTTTGTCCATGGGTCAGCACTGCGAGCTGATGGCCCAGACCTGGCAGATCCCCCGCGCCGAGCAGGACCAGCTTGCGCTGGAGAGCCACCAGAAGATGGCGGCGGCCTACGCCGAGGGCTGGCACAACGATTTGCTCACGCCCTTTCTCGGCCTCACCCGCGACAACAACCTGCGCCCCGACCTGACCCTGGAAAAACTCGCCAGCCTCAAGCCGGCCTTCGAGCGCAGCGAAAAGGGCACGCTCACCGCCGGTAACTCCACGCCGCTGACCGATGGTGCCTCTCTGGTGCTGCTGGGCAGCGAGGCGTGGGCCAAGGAGCGCGGCCTGCCGATCCTGGCTTACCTGCGCGATGGCGAAGCAGCGGCGGTGGATTTCGTCCACGGCGCCGAGGGCCTGTTGATGGCGCCGGTGTATGCGGTGCCACGCTTGCTGGCGCGCAACGGCCTGACCTTGCAGGACTTTGATTACTACGAGATCCACGAGGCCTTCGCCGCCCAAGTGCTGTGCACGCTCAAGGCCTGGGAAGACGCCGACTATTGCAAGACCCGCCTGGGCCTGGACGCACCGCTGGGGTCGATCGACCGCAGCCGGCTCAACGTCAAGGGCAGTTCCCTGGCGGCGGGCCATCCGTTTGCCGCCACCGGTGGGCGGATCGTCGCCAACTTGGCTAAATTGTTGGATGCGGCGGGCAAGGGCCGTGGGCTGATTTCCATTTGTGCCGCCGGTGGCCAAGGCGTGACGGCGATTATCGAACGCTGATTGCCGACAAAATTGGCCCATTGAATGCATTCTCAAGGGGTCAGAGGTCAGTAGCCTCTCCCCCCGGCGAGCCGATTGCCGTATAACGAGTTCCACACGCGTGTTTGGTAATACAGGACCCACAATAAAAGCTGATGAAGACTCCTAAACGCATTGAACCCCTGATCGAAGACGGTCTGGTCGACGAAGTGCTGCGCCCTCTGATGAGTGGTAAAGAAGCAGCTGTTTATGTGGTGCGCTGCGGCAATGAATTGCGTTGCGCCAAGGTTTACAAGGAGGCGAATAAACGAAGTTTTCGTCAGGCATCCGAATACCAGGAAGGCCGTAAGGTCCGTAACAGCCGCCAGGCACGAGCCATGGCCAAGGGCTCCAAGTTCGGCAAGAAAGAAACCGAAGATGCCTGGCAGAACGCGGAAGTGGCGGCGCTGTTTCGCCTGGCCGGTGCGGGCGTTCGTGTGCCCCAGCCGTTCGACTTTCTCGAAGGCGTACTGTTGATGGAACTGGTGGCCGACGAATACGGCGATGCGGCGCCGCGTCTGAATGACGTCGTGCTGGAGCCGGACCAGGCGCGCGAATACCACGCCTTCCTGATCTCCCAGATCGTGCTGATGCTGTGCACCGGCCTGGTGCACGGTGACCTGTCCGAGTTCAACGTACTGCTCACGCCTACGGGCCCGGTAATCATCGACCTGCCCCAGGCGGTGGATGCGGCGGGCAACAACCACGCGTTCAGCATGCTGGAGCGCGATGTCGGCAACATGGCTTCCTACTTCGGGCGTTTTGCCCCGGAGTTGAAGAAAACCAAGTACGCCAAGGAAATGTGGGCGCTTTACGAAGCCGGCACCTTGCACCCGGCCAGTGTATTGACCGGTGAGTTCGACGAACCGGAAGAACTGGCGGATGTGGGCGGTGTGATCCGCGAAATCGAAGCCGCGCGGCTGGATGAAGAGCGTCGCCAGGCGATTCGCGCAGCGGATGACGCGCCACCGAGCAAAGTGCCGGACGAGCCACCGCCGCCGCCTTGGATGCAGTAACTCACAATGTGGGAGCTGGCTTGCCTGCGATGCAGGCACCTTGGTGTATCAGTGACACCGAGGTGATGCTATCGCAGGCAAGCCAGCTCCCACATTGATCGTTCCCACGCTCTGCGTGGGAATGCATCCCTGGACGCTCTGCGTCCCAAAGCGTGACGCGGAGCGTCGAAAGCGGCATTCCCACGCGGAGCGTGGGAGCGATCATTGCGTACGGTCTGTCAGGCGCAGCAATTGCCCGCGGCCAACTCCTTGAGGATCGGGCAATCGGGCCGGTGATCGCCTTGGCAGTGCTCCATCAGGTCCTGCAAGGTATCGCGTAGTTGCCCCAGCTCACGAATCTTGTGGTTCAGCTCGTCGATGTGCTGGCGCGCCAGGGCTTTTACGTCGGCGCTGGCCCGCTGCCGGTCCTCCCACAGGGTCAGCAACTTGCCGACTTCTTCCAGTGAAAACCCCAGGTCCCGCGAGCGCTTGATGAACGTCAGGGTGTGCAGGTCGTCGTGACCGTACACCCGGTAGCCGCTGTCGGTGCGGTGGGCGGTTTTCAGCAGGCCAATGGCTTCGTAGTAGCGAATCATCTTCGCGCTTAGCCCGCTGGTGCGGGCGGCTTGGCCGATGTTCATGGGCGTTGATCCTCCAAGTCCTTGGGTTTCCAGGTTTTCAACAGCAGGGCGTTACTCACCACGCTGACGCTGGACAAGGCCATGGCGGCGCCAGCCAGTACCGGGTTGAGCAGGCCGAAGGCGGCCAGGGGAATGCCGATCAAGTTATACACAAAGGCCCAGAACAGATTCTGTCGAATTTTCGCGTAGGTCTTGCGGCTGATCTCCAGGGCGGCCGGCACCAGGCGCGGGTCGCCACGCATCAAGGTGATACCGGCGGCGTGCATGGCCACGTCGGTGCCGCCGCCCATGGCGATGCCGATATCGGCAGCGGCCAGGGCTGGTGCATCGTTGATACCGTCGCCGACCATGGCCACCACGCCGGTTTTTTTCAGCTCGGCCACGGCAGCGGCTTTATCGGCGGGCAGTACTTCGGCATGCACATCGTCGATGCCCAAGGCCTCGGCCACCACCCGTGCACTGCCGTGGTTATCGCCGGTGATCAGGTGGCTGCTGATGTGCTGCGCCTTGAGTTGTTGCACGGCTTGCAACGCGCCGGGCTTGAGCGTGTCGCCAAAGGCAAACAGCCCCAGCACGCGCGGCTGCGCACCTTGCTCGATCAGCCAGGACAAGGTGCGGCCTTCGGCTTCCCATTCCTTGGCACGCGGGCCCAAGTCGCCTGCGTCCAGGCCGGTTTCTTCCAGCAAGCGGCGATTGCCCAGCGCCAGTGGCCGACCGTCGAGCGTACCGGCAATGCCGCGCCCGGTGAGGGATTGGCTGGCGCTCACATCGGCCACGTCCAAGCCTCTTTTGCGGCAAGCATCCAGCACGGCCTTGGCCAGTGGGTGCTCACTGCCGCGCTGCAAGGCGCCGGCCTGTTGCAACAATAGGGCTTCGTCACCATCCACGGCCGCCAAATGCGCAATGTTGGGCGCGCCTGAGGTGAGGGTGCCGGTTTTGTCGAACACCACGGCGCTCACGGCGTGGGCACGCTCCAGGGCTTCGGCGTCCTTGATCAAAATGCCATGGCGCGCGGCGACGCCGGTGCCGGCCATGATCGCGGTCGGCGTGGCCAGGCCCAAGGCACAAGGGCAGGCGATCACCAATACGGCGACCGCATTGATGATGGCGGTTTCCAGGGAGGCGCCGTACAGCCACCAGCCCACGACGGTAATCAGCGCCAATACCAGCACGGCCGGCACGAACACCTGGCTGACTTTATCCACCAGTTTCTGAATCGGTGCCTTGGCGGCCTGGGCGTCTTCGACCAGGCGGATGATGCGCGCCAGCACACTTTCTGCGCCCAGGGCCAGGGTGCGCACCAGCAAACGGCCTTCACCGTTGATGGCGCCACCGGTGACCGCGTCGCCGGGTTGTTTGGGCACCGGCAGGCTTTCGCCACTGATCAGCGCCTCATCGGCATGGCTCTGGCCTTCCACCACCTCACCGTCCACCGGGAAGCGTTCGCCGGGTTTGACCAGCACCAGGTCATCGTGCTTCAACGCACTGATGGCGACGTCTTCTTCGCGGCCGTCCTGCACGCGGATTGCCCGTTCCGGCCGCAAGGCTTCAAGGGCGCGGATGGCGCTGGCGGTCTGGCGCTTGGCGCGGCTTTCCAGGTATTTGCCCAGCAGTACCAAGGCGATTACCACCGCCGAGGCTTCGAAGTACAGGTGCGGCGTCACGCCTGGGGCGGCGGTGAGCCATTCATAGATACTCAGGCCGTAGCCGGCACTGGTGCCGATCGCCACCAGCAGGTCCATATTGCCGGCGCCGGC
Source organism: Pseudomonas sp. CFSAN084952 (assembly GCF_009648855.1). Taxonomy (NCBI): domain Bacteria; kingdom Pseudomonadati; phylum Pseudomonadota; class Gammaproteobacteria; order Pseudomonadales; family Pseudomonadaceae; genus Pseudomonas; species Pseudomonas sp. CFSAN084952. The sequence continues at coordinate 6,218,214 of NZ_CP045767.1, forward strand.
GCGCACGGCTTTCCAGGCGGCGACATAGAAGCGCGCACCCAGGATGAATTGCACTGGCGTGGCCAGGGCAAACTGTATCCAGGCGGGGAGCATCCAGTGCAGGCCGAAGGGTTCTACCAGCATCGGCAGCACCAAGGGCAACGCCAGCAGAATGCCCGCCACCAGCGACCAGCGCTCGCGGCGCAGACGCCGGGCCTGATCGGCGTCGGTGGCGGTTTCGCTTTGGGGCAGGGTGGCGGTGTAGCCGGCCTTGTCGACGGCGGCGATCAGCACGCTGGGGTCCATCTGGCCCTGTACTTCGATGTGCGCGCGTTCATTGGCCAGGTTGACGCTGACACGTTGCACGCCCGGCACCTTGCCCAGCGCGCGTTCGACCCGCCCGGCACAGCTGGCACAGGTCATGCCGCCGATGGGCAGGTCAAAGGTGGTGGATCCATTCATGGGGCAGTCCTCCAGAAGAAGTTGCCACTAGGATCAACCTTAACCTGTGGGGAAGGTCAAGCCCCTTCAGTATTCCAATGCCGCGGCTTTGAGGTACATGCCGTCCGGGCCCTGGGCAATGCGTAATTTGCGTACGTCACCGGCTTTCAAGGTGATGTTCTGCGCGGGTGGCGCGAGCATGCCTGGCAGACAGCCGGGGGCCTGGCTCGGCAACACTTTCAGGCGCAACGACACATCGCCAGGGGGAAGGTTGAAGGCGGTGGCCTGTTCCTGGAACAGACGCCCGGCCAGTTGGTCCTGGATATACAGGCCGATCTCGCAGTGGGTCGGCACTTCCAGGCGTTCGCGGGAAATAATCAGCACCGCATAATCTTCAGCAGCGAGGGCCTGGGGCGCAGCGGCAGGCAAGCTCATCAGGCCGGCAAGGGCAAAAAACGACCAGCGCATGGCGAATGCTCCGTGGTTCACAGCTAGGAAGGTTGAAGCTTGGCCGACGTCGCCGCCGAATACCAGCCCGGCAGAAATACTGAGAACTTGACCTTGCCATCATGGCAAGCTCGACACTGGGCTCAACCTCATCAAAGGAGTCATGTCATGCAAATATTCAGCGTTGAAGGAATGACCTGCGGCCACTGCGTTAAAGCGGTGACCCAGGCGGTACAGAGCAAGGATCCGGCGGCGAGTGTAAAGGTGGATTTGGCAGCGAAAGAAGTGGGTGTGGAAAGCCGCTTATCTGCAGATGACGTGATCGGCCTGATAACCGAAGAAGGCTACAGCGCCAAGCTGGCGTGATTTTTCTGATCGTTAGCCACCTAACGTAATGTTCATGGCACCCAAGCGCGGCTAGACTGTTGAGCTGCCGACTCACTTGGGTGTCTGATGAACCTTCGCATAATCCTGATTCTGGGCGCCTTGAGCGCCTTCGCGCCGTTGGCGATCGACTTTTACCTGCCGGGCTTTCCGGCAATGGCCACGGCCTTCGCCACTGATGAAAAACATATCCAGCTGACCCTGGCCGTGTATTTCGCGGGCCTGGCTATTGGCCAATTGATCTACGGGCCGCTGGCCGACCGCTTTGGCCGGCGCGTGCCGCTGCTCAGCGGCGTCACCCTGTTTACCCTCGCGTCTTTCGCCTGCGCGTATGCGCCGTCCCTGGAGTGGCTGATCGGTGCACGCTTCGTGCAGGCCCTTGGCGGGTGTGCGGGCATGGTGATTTCCCGGGCGGTGGTCAGTGACAAATGCGATGCCGTGGGCTCGGCCAAGGTGTATTCGCAACTGATGCTGGTGACCGGCCTGGCCCCGATCCTGGCGCCATTGGCCGGTGGCCTGATGGTCGGCGTGTGGGGCTGGCAGTCGATTTTCCTGGCGTTGTCGTTGTTCAGCGTGATGGCGGCCATCGCCGTGGCGGTCGGGTTGCCGGAAACCTTCCCGGCCGATCAGCCGCGTCAGCCGTTGTCGGGCTCGTTGCGCCGCTACGGCTCGCTACTGTCAGACCGGGTGTACCTGGGCTATGCCTTGACCGGCGGCATCTCGATTGCCGGGATGTTTGCCTACATCGCCGGCTCCCCCTTCGTATTTATCAAGCTCTATGGCGTGCCGGCCGAGCATTACGGCTGGTTGTTCGGCTCCAACGCCGCGGGCTTTATCCTGGTGGCGCAACTGAACGCAAGATTGCTCGCCAAGCGCGGCCCGGCGTTTTTGCTGTCGCGCACCGTGTGGGTGTACGTGGCGGCGGCGTTGACGCTGTTGGGAATTGCCGCGTTGCGCACCGAGGCGCTATGGCCGTTGCTGGTGCCGCTGTTTATCTGCATCGCCAGCCTGGGCTGCATTTTGCCGAATACCTCGGCCTGTGCCATGAGCGGGCAGGGGGCTCGGGCCGGCAGCGCGTCGGCGTTGCTCGGTTGCATTCAGTTTGGTGTGGCGGCAGGCGCGGCGTCGTTGGTCGGTGTGTTGCACAACGGCACGGCGATGCCGATGGCCATGGTCATCTGCCTCTGCGGGGTGCTGGCGGTGACCATTGCCATGGCGACCCAGCGCCTGCAACGGGCAAGGGCCGTACAGGCGCAGGTCTGACGTTCGGTTCAGCCAGCGGAACGTTGCTGGTTGAGGGGGAAGCGGTGGGGAGCCTGGATCCGGGCCTGCAGCGTGTCGGCGAAGGCCCGGGCCTCGGCTTCACTGCGAAAGGTGATGGCCTCGCCGTCGAGACGAACTTGCCATTGGCTGCCGGGGGATTTTGCTAACGCTTTTATCAGGATTTTCATTGCTGACTTCCTCACGTAAAAGAATCGTGGCAAAGGCGGCCAATATAAACCTGAACGGGCTCATAAATATGACAAGGATCAACTCTCGGACTAATGGTGTCGTCCATTACCTACGTGGATAACGGACGACACTGACAGCCGTTTTTTCAGAACCCTTCCAGCACGATCTTGCCCTTGGCCTTGCCGCTTTCCAGCAGGGCGTGGGCGCGGCGCAGGTTCGCCGCATTGATCACGCCGAAGTGCTCGCCCACCGTGGTTTTCAGGGTGCCGGCGTCGATCAGTTCGGCCACGCGGTTGAGCAGGTTGTGCTGTTCGATCATGTCTGAGGTCTCGAACATCGAACGGGTGTACATGAACTCCCAGTGCAGCGACAGGCTCTTGCGCTTGAGCTTGCTCACATCCAGGGCCTTGGGATCGTCGATCAACGCCAGCTTGCCTTGGGGTTGCAGCGCTTCGACCAGTTGGTCCAAGTGATGCTCGGTCTGGGTCAGGCTGGCAACGTGGGTGACTTGCCCGTGCCCGGCCTGTTTCAACACTTCGCTCAGCGGCTGGCTGTGGTCGATCACTATGTGCGCTCCAAGAGCCTTGGCCCATGCCTGGGTTTCGGGGCGAGAGGCAGTGCCGATGACCTTCAGCGCCGTGAGCTGGTTGGCCAGTTGAGTCAGGATCGACCCCACGCCACCGGCAGCGCCGACGATCAGCAGGCTCTGGCCTTGATCGTCTTTGCCTTCAGCGACCTGCAAGCGTTCGAACAACAGCTCCCACGCAGTGATAGCGGTCAGCGGCAATGCGGCCGCTTCGGCAAACCCCAGGCTTCGGGGCATATGGCCGACGATGCGTTCATCCACGGTGTGCAGTTCGCTGTTGCCGCCTGGGCGTACCAGGGAACCGGCGTAGTACACCTTGTCGCCGACTTTGAATAACGTCACGTCACTGCCGACCGCCTTGACCACACCCGCCACGTCCCAACCCAGCACCTTGGCGGCGCCATTTTCCGGGGCGACGTTCTGGCGCACCTTGGTATCCACCGGGTTGACCGAGATGGCTTTGACTTCCACCAACAGGTCACGGGGGCCGGCAACGGGGGCTGGTAATTCGATGTCTTGCAGGGATTCTGGATCGTTGATCGGCAGTGAGGCGTAGTAGGCAATGGCTTTCATGATGACTCCAAGTGAATACGGTCAAGGTAGGAGCGAGCTTGCTCGCGAAGATCGTTAACGATGACGCGGTGTTTCTGGTTTCGCGCGCCGTCCTTGGGGTTTTCGCGAACAAGCTCGCTCCTAAAAAAAGGCGGGATCAGGCGAGAAATTTCAGGCGTTTGAGTTCGAAGTGTTCGATCACATCGGCGGCCTTGGCGCGAAAGCTCTGGATATGCGCGCTCTGGTCGTGGTCGGCCAGCGCAGCGTCGTCGCTCCAGCGCTCGAGCATGTAGAAGGTCTCGGGGTGTTGCAGGTCCTGGTGCAGGTCGTACTGCTCGCAACCGGCTTCCAGGCGGGTCGGTTCCAGCAGGCCGCGCAGCAGGGTTTCCAGGGTGGCGTGCTGGCCGGGTTTGGCGATCAGCGTGGCGATGACATTAAAAGCGGTGGACATAGTCGACTCCTGGCACGGGCTAACGGGATGGGCAGATGATTGGCTATTTCCCACGCCGATAAAAGCGGCTAAAACAGCAGGCTGTTTCAACCAAATATTGATAATGAGCGGGAATGCATGCTGCGTTTTGATGATTTGCAGTTGTTTGTGCGGGCAGCGGACTTAGGCAGCCTGTCGGCCGCGGCGCGGGTCATGGACCTGTCACCGGCGGTGGCCAGTGCTGCACTCAAGCGTATCGAACAGCAACTGGGCACGCGCTTGCTGGCGCGCTCTACCCGCAGCCTTCGGCTGACGGCCGAAGGTGAGGGCTTTCTGGAGTACGCACGGGCGTCACTGAGTGCGCTGGATGAAGGGCGGCGCCTATTGGCCAGTGGCCAGGATCACGTCAGTGGTGTGCTGCAATTGTCGGCACCCTCGGATTTTGGCCGCAACCAACTGTTGCCGTGGCTGGATGCGTTCCAGCAGGAGCATCCGCAACTCAACGTGCGCCTGTTGCTCGGTGATCGCATTGCTGACTTGTTCCGTCAGCCCGTGGACATTGCCCTGCGTTACGGCGAACCCGAAGACTCCAGCCTGATTGCGCTGCCCATTGCTGCGGACAATATTCGCGTACTCTGCGCCGCCCCCAGTTACCTCGCCCGGCATGGCGAGCCGCGGCACCTGGAACAATTGGCCCAGCACAATTGCCTGCTGTACATGCTCGGCAGCCGCGTCCACGACCACTGGGGTTTTTACGATGGCAAGCGCCACGTAAGCCTGACGGTCAGCGGCGATCGCTTCAGCGATGACGCTGATGTGGTGCGCCGCTGGGCGGTGGCGGGCATGGGCATCGCCTACAAGTCTTGGCTGGATGTGAGCACCGATGTGCTGGCCGGGCGCTTGCGTTTGATCCTGCCGGAACTGCAGGGCGAGCGCACCCCGCTCAACCTGCTGTGCGCCCACCGTGCGCAATTGAGTAAACCCATCAATCTGCTGCGGGACATGCTCGTGTCCCGCTGTGCGACATTGACGGCGCAGCGACCGGGACGCATGGTTTCCCGTCAATAGCCTGCGCCACGCTCGGAAGTTTCACTCGTCTCCTGTCCTGATCTGCACTGTCAGACGCCGCGGAACCTACTGCCCGCGCACCTATACTTGGGCGTCAACCGCAGCAGAAAAAATGGTTTAACAGGGAGTGAATACATGGGAGCAGCACCTTGCATCAGCCAGATCGCCAGCTTGCTCGCCGAGCCTAAACGCACGGCCATGCTCTGGGCCTTGATGGACGGTTCGGCGAAATCTTCAGACGAGCTGGCAGCGCTGGCCGGTTTGTCGCCGGCGTCAGCCAATGCACACTTGGCGCGGCTGACCGGCAGCGGCCTGTTGCGGATCGAGGCACGGCGAGGCCAGCGCCTGTTTAGGCTAGCGGCCGCTGATGTCAGCACCGCCATTGATGCATTGGCCAGCACCACCATGGCCAGCGCGGCCCGCAGCACCCCGGATGTTTTGCCACCGGCGCTGCGAGCGCCGCCGTTGCTGCGCCGCGCCCGCTGGTGCCACGGCCACCTCGGCGGTGAACTGGCGGCGCAGCTGTATCAACGGATGCTTGAGGCCGGATGGATCGAGCGCCATGAGCAGCGTACCGAGGTGACGCCCAGGGGCGTGCAAGCGTTGGCGGAACTGGGCATTTTTACCCAGGCATTGGCATCGCCGCTGGCCTGCGACTGTTTCGACTGGAGCCAGCAACAACCCCATCTGGGCGGTGCGTTGGGGGCGGGCTTGATGCAGCTGTTTTTGCAGGCGAACTGGATCAGTGTGATCAACGAGTCACGGGCCCTGTCGGTCAATGACGGGGGGCTTGAGCACATAGCTCGCGTTGCCAAGCTGTAGGAGCGAGCGTGCTCGTGAAAAACTTGAGGGCGCCGCGTTTTATCCAGATGCCCGGCGTTATCGTTAACGTTCTTCGCGAGCAAGCTCGCTCCTACAGGTGCTGGCGTCGCTCTCAGCTGTCGTCAGGTCGCATTCAGCAATAGCCAGCGTAAACGATGCCGCACACTCGCCAAGGGGATTTTTTCATACGAGGGGTGCGGCATGGGTAGGCAGGGTTATAGCGCGGCGGAACGCCTGGAACGGTTGCCCATCAGCGGTTACCACCGAGTCATTTTCATCATCATCGCCCTGGCGTTTTTCTTCGACTCCATGGACCTGGCGATGATGACCTTCCTGCTGGGCTCGATCAAAGCCGAGTTTGGCCTGAGCACGGCCCAGGCCGGGTTGCTGGCCAGTTCGAGTTTTTTCGGCATGGTGGTGGGCGCTTCGCTGTCCGGGATGCTTGCTGATCGCTTCGGGCGCAAGCCGGTGTTCCAGTGGAGCATCGTACTCTGGGGCCTGGCGAGCTACCTGTGTTCCATGGCGCAGACGGTGGAGACGCTGACGTTGTTCCGGATCCTGCTGGGCATTGGCATGGGCATGGAGTTTCCCATTGCCCAGTCGATGCTGTCGGAGCTGATCCCCGCCAAGCGACGCGGCCGTTACATCGCCTTGATGGATGGCTTCTGGCCGTTGGGTTTTGTGGCCGCGGGCGTGTTGTCTTACTTCTTGTTGCCGGTGATTGGCTGGCGCGACATCTTTCTGGTGTTGGCGATACCGGCGGTGTTTGTGCTGGCCATCCGTTTCTTTATTCCGGAGTCGCCGCGTTGGCTGGAACAGGCTGGGCGCCATGAGGCGGCGGACAAGGTCTTGCTTGGCATCGAGCAGAAGGTGCGCGATTCCTTGGGCCGCGCCGACTTGCCGGAGCCGATTGCCCTGCCACGGATCGAGAGTGCGCCGGGGACGTTTTTCTCCGCGTTCCAGCAGCTGTGGTCCGCGCAGTACCGCCAACGCACGATGATGATCTGGAGTGTGTGGTTCTTCGCCCTGCTTGGGTTCTACGGGCTGACGTCGTGGTTGAGTGCGTTGTTACAGCAATCGGGTTTTGCTGTGACTCAGTCGGTGTATTACACGGTGATCATTTCCCTGGGCGGAATCCCAGGCTTTTTGATGGCCGCGTGGTTGGTCGAGCGCTGGGGGCGCAAGCCCGTGTGCGTGGTGACCTTGCTGGGCGGCGGGGTGATGGCGTTTCTGTATGGGCAGAGCGCAGTGTTTGGCGGCAACGTAAGCCTGCTGATCACCTCGGGGTTGTTGATGCAGTTCTTCCTGTTTGGCATGTGGGCGGTGCTGTACACCTACACGCCGGAGTTGTATCCCACCTCGGCACGTGCGACCGGCTCGGGGTTTGCGTCGGCGATTGGGCGGGTTGGCTCGTTGCTGGGGCCGTTGGTAACCGGACTGGTATTCCCGATAACCGGGCAGGGCGGGGTATTTGCCTTGGGTGCGCTGTGCTTTGCGGTGGCGGCGCTGGTGGTGTGGTTGTTCGGGATGGAGACCAAGGGCAAGACCCTGGAAGAACTCACCCAGGCTTAAAGCTGATGGGGCCATGTGGGAGCCGGGCTTGCCCGCGATAGCGGTAGGTCAGGCAATAAGAGGCTGGCTGATACACCGCTATCGCAGGCAAGCCAGCTCCCACAGGTTGAGTCCAGGTCTATTCAGTTATGGCTTCACGAGCCGCGCATCCAGGCTGTTCTGCGCCAGGCGTTTGGCCTGGTCCTGAGTCATGCCCAGGCTGGTGTGCAGCGCATGGAAGTTCTCAGTGACGTAACCGCCGAAGTACGCCGGGTCATCCGAGTTCACGGTGACCTTTACGCCACGTTCGAGCATGTCGAGGATGTTGTGCTGGGCCATGTCGTCGAACACGCAGAGCTTGGTGTTGGACAGCGGGCACACGGTCAACGGGATCTGCTCGTCGATGATGCGCTGCATCAAGCGCTCGTCTTCAATGGCGCGCACGCCGTGGTCGATGCGCTGGATTTTCAGAAGGTCGAGGGCTTCCCAGATGTACTCGGGCGGGCCTTCTTCGCCAGCGTGGGCGACGGTGAGGAAGCCTTCGTGACTGGCACGGTCGAACACGCGCTGGAACTTGCTCGGTGGGTGGCCCATTTCCGAGCTGTCCAGGCCCACGGCCACGAACGCGTCACGGAATGGCAGCGCCTGGTCGAGGGTTTTCTGCGCTTCGTCTTCGCTCAGGTGGCGCAGGAAGCTGAGGATCAAACCGCTGGTGATGCCCAGTTGCTGCTCGCCGTCTTTGAGTGCGGCGGCGATGCCGTTGAGCACCACTTCGAACGGCACGCCACGGTCGGTGTGGGTTTGCGGGTCGAAGAACGGTTCAGTGTGAATCACGTTCTGGGCCTTGCAGCGCAGCAGGTAGGTCCAGGTCAGGTCGTAGAAATCCTGGGACGTGCGCAGCACATCGGCGCCCTTGTAATACAGGTCGAGAAACTCTTGCAGGTTGTTGAAGGCGTAGGCCTTGCGCAGGGTTTCGACGTCGTTCCATGGCAGCGCAATCTTGTTGCGCTCGGCCAGGGCGAACAGCAGCTCAGGCTCCAGCGAGCCTTCCAGGTGCAGGTGCAATTCAGCCTTGGGCAGGGCGTTGAGCCAATCGTACATTTTTAAATTCTCATCAGGTGCAATGACGGCATTCTACAGGCCATGGCTGAAATAATCGGCAAAACCTGACCAGCAGGAGAGTATTTCTGTCACCCACGCAAGGGCGGCCTGAACTAAGGTGTAACGAAACGTTAGCGGCTCGGCGCAGTCTGTACCCCATCAATGACTGATTCGCTGTATGAAAAGGCCCGGAATGCTCACATCCCTCAAGCAAGAAAAATTCATGCTGCTGGCGCTGATTGCCGCCATCGCCGCCTATCCGCTGGAACACTGGATGCTCCACAGCGGCCAACTGGTCGCGCTGCTGGCCGGCTTCGCGCTGATCGCGTTTATCGTGATGGCATCGATGCGCGTGGCTCATCACGCCGAGCAGTTGGCGGAAAAAGTCGGTGACCCCTACGGCACCATGATCCTGACCCTCGCCGCGGTATTGGTGGAGGTGGTGATCCTGGCGATCATGATGAGCAACGAGCCATCGCCGACGCTGGTGCGCGACACCATTTACTCAGCGGTGATGCTCGATATCAACGGCATCCTCGGCCTGGCCGCGCTGATGGGCGGCATCAAGCATGGCGAACAGTCCTACAACGATGACTCGGCGCGCACCTACAGTGTGATGATTCTTACTGCCATGGGTGTGTCGATGGTGGTGCCGGAATTTATCCCCGAAGCGGACTGGAAAATTTACTCGGCCTTCACCATTGGCGCGATGGTGGTGCTTTACACCTTGTTCCTGCGCATGCAGGTGGGGCCGCACAGTTATTTCTTCAGCTACAGCTATCCGGAAAAACGCCGTAAGAAACAGCCGGAAGACGAGCACGCGCCGTCTGTCAGCCTGACGTTTTCCATTGCGACCCTGGTGTTTGGGGTGATCGTGATTGGGGCGCTGGCCGAGGTGATGTCAAAGACTCTCGACCTGGGCCTGGAAGGGACCGGCGCACCGCCGGTGATTACCGCGATTGTGGTGGCGGCTATCTCGGCCGCGCCGGAGATCCTCACGGCACTGCGCGCCGCGTTGGCCAACCGCATGCAATCGGTGGTCAACATCGCGCTGGGGGCTTCGTTGTCTACGGTGATCCTGACGGTGCCGGTGATGGAAGCCATGGCGCTCTACACCGGGCAGCCGTTCCAGATGGCGATGACGCCGGTGCAAACGGTGATGGTGTTTATCACCCTGATCGTCAGCGCGATCAACCTCAACGACGGGGAAACCAATGCGATAGAAGGGATGACGCATTTTGTGTTGTTTGCGACCTTTATCATGCTGTCGCTGTTGGGGCTGTAACCCGATTTGAACGGCGCCGCAGACCCAATGTGGGAGCGGGCTTGCTCGCGAATGCGGTGGTTCAGTCACAGATGTACTGACTGACACAGCGCATTCGCGAGCAAGCCCGCTCCACATTTTGATTGGTACCTGGCTTAGGTGCCTGCGATCAACTGGCGCGCTGCCTGGCTGTGATCCGCGATCAAGCCTTTCAGATCCAGCCCTTCGACTTGGCCGTCGATCACCCGCCATTGACCTGCGATCATCACCCGGTCTGCCCGGTCCGCACCGCACAACAGCAGCGCGGAAATGGGGTCATGGCTGCCGGAGAAGCGCAGCTCATCGAGCTTGAACAGTGCCAGGTCCGCCTGTTTGCCGACGGCCAACTCGCCAATGTCCGTGCGTCCCAGCAACTGCGCCGAGCCCTTGGTGGCCCAGCCCAATACACCTTCGGGGGTGATCTTTTCCGCGCCATAGCGCAGGCGCTGGATGTACAGGGCCTGGCGGGCTTCAAGGATCATGTTCGAAGCGTCGTTGGAGGCCGAGCCGTCCACGCCCAAGCCGATGGGGGCGCCGGCGGCGAGCAGGTCCAGGGTGGGGCAGATGCCGGAGGCCAGGCGCATATTCGAGCTTGGACAATGGCAGATGCCAGTGCCGGCTGCGCCCAGGCGCTCGATTTCGTCCGGGTTGAAGTGAATGCCGTGGGCCAGCCAAGTGCGCGGGCCAAGCCAGCCGACGCTGTCGAGGTAATCCACGGTACGCAGCCCGAAGCGTTGCAGGCAGAAATCTTCCTCATCAAGGGTTTCCGCCAGGTGGGTGTGTAGGCGCACGTCCAACTGGTTGGCCAGCTCGGCGCTGGCTTGCATGATTTCGGGGGTGACGGAAAACGGCGAGCACGGCGCCAGGGCGATCTGGATCTGCGCACCGTCACCGCGCTGGTGATATTCGCGGATCAGGCGCTGGCTGTCTTCGAGAATCACTTGGCCTTGCTGCACCGTTTGCTGCGGCGGCAGGCCGCCATCGGCTTCGCCCAGGCTCATGGAACCGCGGGTGAGCATGGCGCGCATCCCCAGTTCACGCACGCTGTCTACCTGCACATCAATGGCGTTTTCCAAACCATCGGGGAACAGGTAGTGGTGATCGGCCGCCGTGGTGCAGCCCGAGAGCAGCAATTCGGCCAGGGCGACTTTGCTGGCCAGGGCGAGTTTTTCCGGGGTGAGTCGCGCCCATACCGGGTACAGGGTTTTCAGCCAGGGAAACAGCGGCTGGTTGACCACCGGGCCCCAGGCACGGGTCAGGGTTTGATAGAAGTGGTGGTGGGTATTGATCAGCCCAGGCAGCACTACATGCTCGCGGGCATCGAACACCTGGGCGCAGGGTTGTGCAGGCGCTTGTCCTTGGGCCAGCACTTCGGTGATGACACCGTCTTGCAGCACTAGGCCGCCACGGGCATCGAGGCCATTGGCGGTGAAAATCGCGAGGGGTTTTTTTAACCAGATACGGGTCGCAGGCATTGGCCGGCTCCTCTGAATGATGGGTTCAGGTTTGCCAGCTCAGTGTTGCCCTGTCTGCTGATCCAGGGTCGCCGGGGAGGGCGAGGTGGGCAGTTTACGCGTGGATCGTTATCGACGGCAATTGGTCGATAACGACCCTTTGCCACTTACCAGGCGATGGTGTCGCCTTTGTAGTCGACGAAGTGATGGCCGCCTTTGCCAGTGTAGGCATTTACCTGGTCCACCAGGCCGCGCACGCTGGTCTCGACGTCGATGTGGGCGTTTTCGCCGCCCATGTCGGTCTTCACCCAGCCTGGATGCAGCGACAGCACCGTCGGTTTGGGCTCGCCCAGTTGCGTGATAAAGCTGTTGGTCATCGAATTGAGGGCGGCCTTGCTGGCTTTGTACAGCGCCAGGTCCGAGCCGTCGGGAATGGTCACGCTGCCCAGTACTGAACTCATGAAGGCCAGCACGCCGGTGTCTTTGCGGATCTGCCCGACAAAACGCTGGGCCAGGTTGATCGGCGCCACGGCGTTGGTGAAGAACAACTGGCCGACTTCCGCCAGGGTCGCGTAGCCGGGCTCCTGATTGGCCGGGCCTTTGACGCCGGCGTTGACGAACAGCAGGTCAAAGGTGCGATCTTTCAGGTGTTGGGCCAGGGCGATCACGGCTTGCTGATCGTCCATGTCCAACTTCTCGATCTGCACCGGCCCCACGGCTTTCAACGCATCGGCCTTGTTCGGATCGCGCACGGTGGCGGTCACGTCCCAGCCGTCCTGGAGCAGTTGCTTGACCAGGCCAAGGCCCAGCCCGCGCGAGGCGCCGATGATCAGTGCGGTTTTTGGCGTAGACATGAAAGGCTTCCTTTGAAATCGCGGTTCAGGGAGTTCAGCGCATAACAGTAGCAGTTTCAGCGTTCGAGCAGGATGCGCCCACGGCTCAGGTCGGCGAGCTGGGTTTGCAGGGTGTCGATGTGCGCCTCCCCCAGGGCGAGTTGCAGCTCTACGCCGTTGGCGGTGAAGGTTTCTTCCACCACAAGCCCGCCGAGTTCAGCGACACGCAGCTTCACCAGGTTCAGTTCGGAGAAGCCACAGGCGCAACGCAGGGGGACGCGGCTGATCAGCTCGATGCGCTCGGCATTTTGCAGGCATTTATTGGCCCCGCCGCCATAGGCGCGGGCCAATCCACCCGTGCCCAGTTGAATGCCGCCGTACCAGCGGATCACCAAGACGGCCACCTGATCAAAGCCCTGGGCCTCGATGGCTGCAAGAATCGGGCGCCCGGCGGTGCCTCCGGGTTCGCCGTCATCGCTGCTGCGGTATTGATCGCCCAGCTTCCAGGCCCAGCAGTTGTGCGTGGCGTTGAGGTCGCTGTGTTGCTCGAAAAACGCCTGGGCGTCCTGCGGGCTGGTAATCGGCGCCGCCAAGGTGATAAAGCGACTTTTGCGTATTTCTTCACGAAACTCGCAAAAGCCGGTGAGCGTAAAAGACATAAATCGCTTCGTTTATAGGGCTGGCTTGATGCCGCAGCCTTTGAGAATGATATGGATCAGGTTGGTGCCAGCATCTTCCATGTCCTGCTTGGTCAGCTTGGTGCGACCGGTAACACGGCAGATCTGGGTGGCGAAGTCAGCGTAGTGCTGGGTGCTGCCCCACAGCAGGAAGATCAGGTGCACAGGGTCGACGGGGTCCATTTTGCCGGCGTCGATCCACGCCTGGAACACTGCGGCACGGCCACTGAACCAGGCCCGATAGTCCTGGCCGAAATATTCAGTGAGGCATTCGCCACCGCTGATGATCTCCATGGCGAAGATCCGCGAAGCCTGGGGTTGGCGGCGCGAGAATTCCATCTTGGTGCGGATGTAGCGAGCGAGCGCCACGGCCGGGTCGTCCTCGGCGGTCAGCGCGTTGAAGGTGCTGTCCCACAGTTCGAGGATATTGCTCAGCACCGCGACGTACAGGCCCAGCTTGTTGGTGAAGTAGTAGTGCAAATTGGCCTTGGGCAGCCCGGCACTGGCAGCGATGGTGTTCATGCTGGTGCCTTTGTAGCCATGACGCGCGAATTCATCTTCAGCAGCCTGGAGAATCGCTTGTTCGTTCTTTTGCCGAATGCGGCTGGCGGGTTTACCGGCGTGGTTGCTGTGGGCAGGAACTTCGAGGCTCATGGAGGTTTCCGTGCTGATCGATAGAGACGACGTGTGCACAGATAACCCACCCTCAAGCCTCAGACAAGTCCTGATGCAATAAAACCGTCAAAGCGGCTCCAGGCTGTCGCGTTCCGGGCTGTGGTTTGCGGCGGCGGTACTTGCCTTGGCCTCCGGCAGTAACAGGCACAGCAGGATGGCGGTGATACCGCCGCTGGTGATGGCGGAGTCGAACAGGTTCTGCACCAGTGTCGGCATCAGGTGCAGCAGGTTAGGTTGCGCGGCGATACCCAGGCCAACGCCGAATGAGGTGGCGATGATCAGCATGCTGCGTCGGTCCAGCGGCGCCTGGGCGAGGATGCGCACGCCTGCCGCGGCCACGCTGCCGAACATCACGAGGGTGGCGCCGCCCAGTACCGGCTTGGGGATTTGCTGCAGTACAGCGCCGATCAGCGGAAACAGGCCCAGACAGAACAGCAACACGCCGATGTATAAACCGACATAACGGCTGGCCACGCCGGTGAGTTGGATCACGCCATTGTTCTGGGCAAACGTGGTGTTGGGGAAGGCGCTGAAGGTGGCGGCGATCATGCAGCTCACCCCATCGCCGAGCACGCCGCCCTTGAGCCGGCTTATATAAGAAGGGCCGCTGATGGGCTGGCGGGCAATCATGCAATTGGCGGTGAGATCGCCGACGGTTTCGATGCTGCTGATCAGATAAATCAGCGCAATCGGCAGGAAGGCGCTCCAGTCGAAGTTGAAACCAAAGCGGAATGGTGTAGGCAGGCTGACCAATGGCAGGTCAGGCAACGCCTGGGGAGTCAGTTTGCCGCTGAACCACGCCGCGAGGCTGCCCAGGGCCAGGCCGATGATGATGGCCGACAAGCGTACCCAGGGCGTGTTCGAGCGGTTGAGCAGGATGATCGTCAATACAACGAACAGGCCCAGCGCCAAGTTGGCGGGAGCGCCGAAGTCCGGTGCATTGAAACCACCGCCGAGGTCGGTGATGCCCACTTTGATCAGGCTGATGCCGATCAGCGTAATTACGATGCCGGTCACCAGGGGAGTGATCACGCGGCGCAACTGGCTGATAAAGCGGCTCAATACAATCTGCACCGCCGCGCCGAAGAAGCACACGCCGAAAATCATCGCCAGAATGTCTTCCGGGCTGCCACCGCGTTGCTTCACCAGAAAGCCTGCTGACAATACGGCGCCGAGAAACGCAAAGCTGGTGCCTTGCAGGCAGATCATGCCGGCACCGATGCCAAACGGCCTGCGTGCCTGGATGAAGGTGCCTACGCCGGAAACCATCAACGCCATGCTGATCAGGTAGGGCAAGTGGGCGGTGAGGCCGAGGGTGGAGCCAATAATCAGAGGCGGCGTGATGATGCCGACGAACGCCGCCAATACATGTTGCAGGGCCGCGAGGAAAGCGGGCAGTGGTTTCGGCCGGTCGTTGAGGCCGTAGATCAGGTCGCTGGGGCTGGAGGATTCTGGGGGCATGGCGGGTCAACTCAAGGCGGACGGTTCAAGGTCCTTGAGCTCTTGCAAAAAGCTGTCCATGTGCTCAGCTTTTTGTGCAAGGCCCGAGTTAGCGGGTGGCGGCCAAGCTTTCGAGGAAGCTTTCCAGCACCAAATGAGGGCGACGGCCCTTGCGCGTGACCGATGCCAGGCTCAAATCGTAAAAACGTGTCGCCGGTTTCAGCGCACGCAGTCGGCCTTGTTGCACCCATAGGCTGGCGTAGTGATCGGGCAAATAGCCGATATAACGCCCGGTGAGAATCAGGAACGCCATGCCTTCACGGTCTGACGCACTGGCGGTGCAGTTGAGCGCCTGGTAATGGGCCTGGATTTCCGCGGGTAAGCGGAAGGTGGGGGCGATGGCATCCTGGCTGTCGATGCGTTCGTCGTCGAGTTGCTTGTTGTCGGCGTAAAACAGCGGGTGGCCGACCGCGCAATAGAGCAAGGAGCGTTCGCTGTACAGCGGCTGGTATTCCAGGCCCGACAGTGCGCTGGCCTGGGGCACCACACCGACGTGCAGGCGACCGTCGAGTACGCCTTGCTCCACTTCATTGGGGGCGATCATGCGAATCTGGATCTGCACGTCCGGGCCGCGTTCCTTCAACTGCGCCAATGCGTGGGTGATGCGCATATGGGGCAGGGTCACCAGATTGTCGGTGAGGCCAATGATCAACTCTCCGCGCAAATGTTGGTGCAGGCCGTTGACCTCGGTGCGAAAACTTTCCAGGGCACTCAGCAGTTGCAGGGCAGACTGATAGACCTCGCGGCCTTCTTCTGTCAGAGAGAACCCGGCGCGGCCGCGTTGGCAGAGCCTCAGCCCGAGCCGTTGTTCAAGGTCGCTCATCTGCTGGCTGATGGCCGAGCGCCCGATGCCAAGGACGGTTTCCGCTGCCGAGAAGCCGCCGCACTCCACCACGCTGCGAAAGATGCGTAGCAGGCGAATATCGAAGTCACTGACTTGCGCCAAAGGGTCGGGACGACGGCTGCTCATAGTTTAGTGAAGGCCTGACTGAAGGTTAGAAGAGTTGGATTTCACCGACTTTATCCCCGTGGCAATTTAGCTGCAACAACGCTTTTTCAATCCCGACGCTGCCTTTTGCCCTGCGAGGTTTTGCTGATGAACATGCCCGAAAACGCCCCATCGTCACTGGCCAGCCAATTGAAGCTGGATGCGCACTGGATGCCTTACACCGCCAACCGCAACTTCCAGCGCGATCCACGCCTGATCGTGGCCGCCGAGGGTAGCTGGTTGACCGATGACAAGGGGCGCAAGGTCTATGATTCGTTGTCGGGCCTGTGGACCTGTGGCGCCGGGCATACGCGCAAGGAAATCCAGGAAGCGGTCGCCAAGCAATTGGGCACCTTGGACTACTCCCCAGGCTTCCAATACGGTCATCCGTTGTCCTTCCAGTTGGCGGAAAAGATCACCGACCTGACCCCAGGCAACCTGAATCATGTGTTCTTCACCGATTCGGGCTCTGAATGTGCCGATACGGCAGTGAAGATGGTGCGGGCCTACTGGCGCCTCAAAGGTCAGGCCACCAAGACCAAGATGATTGGTCGAGCCCGTGGTTACCACGGTGTGAACATTGCTGGTACCAGCCTGGGCGGTGTGAACGGTAACCGTAAGCTGTTTGGCCAGGCGATGATGGACGTCGACCATCTGCCTCACACCTTGCTGGCCAGCAACGCCTTCTCCCGGGGCATGCCGGAGCAGGGTGGTATTGCCTTGGCCGATGAGTTGCTCAAGCTGATCGAGCTGCATGATGCGTCGAACATCGCAGCCGTGTTTGTCGAGCCGATGGCCGGTTCCGCTGGCGTATTGGTGCCACCGCAGGGTTATCTCAAGCGCCTGCGCGAAATTTGCGACCAGCACAATATCCTGTTGGTGTTCGACGAAGTGATCACAGGCTTTGGCCGCACCGGCTCGATGTTCGGTGCCGACAGCTTTGGCGTGACACCGGACCTGATGTGCATCGCCAAGCAAGTCACCAACGGCGCGATCCCGATGGGCGCGGTGATTGCCAGTAGCGAGATCTACCAGACCTTCATGAATCAGGCGACGCCGGAATACGCCGTGGAATTCCCCCACGGCTACACCTACTCGGCGCACCCGGTGGCCTGCGCGGCGGGCTTGGCGGCATTGGACCTGTTGCAGAAAGAAAACCTGGTGCAGAGCGTAGCCGAAGTCGCACCGCACTTTGAGAATGCGCTGCACGGTTTGAAGGGCAGCAAGAACGTGATCGACATTCGCAACTACGGCCTGGCCGGTGCGATTCAGATTGCCCCGCGTGATGGAGATGCCATCGTGCGTCCATTCGAGGCCGGCATGGCATTGTGGAAGGCCGGTTTCTATGTGCGTTTTGGCGGCGACACCCTGCAGTTCGGGCCAACCTTCAACAGCAAGCCGCAGGACCTGGACCGTCTGTTTGACGCGGTCGGCGAAGTGCTGAACAAGATCGACTGATTTCTCCTTCTATATAGAACAATTTTTCAGGAGCCCTGCATGAGCCTTATCCAGCATTTGATCAACGGTGAGCTGGTCAACGACAGCGGTCGTAGTGCCGACGTCTATAACCCGTCTACCGGCCAGGTGATTCACCAGGTGCCGTTGGCCAGCCGTGAAACCATTCAACAGGCGATTGACTCAGCCAAGGCGGCGTTTCCGGCCTGGCGCAATACGCCGCCGGCCAAGCGTGCCCAGGTGATGTTCCGTTTCAAGCAACTGCTGGAGCAGAACGAAGCACGGATCTCGCAGTTGATCAGCGAAGAACATGGCAAAACCCTGGAAGACGCCGCGGGTGAACTCAAGCGTGGGATCGAGAACGTGGAGTACGCGTGCTCGGCGCCGGAGATTCTCAAGGGTGAATACAGCCGCAACGTAGGGCCGAACATTGATGCGTGGTCGGACTTCCAGCCATTGGGCGTGGTAGCGGGTATTACCCCGTTCAACTTCCCGGCGATGGTGCCGTTGTGGATGTACCCGCTGGCGATTGTCTGCGGTAACTGTTTCATCCTTAAACCTTCAGAGCGCGACCCGAGTTCGACGCTGTTGATCGCGCAGCTGTTGCAGGAAGCCGGGCTGCCCAAAGGCGTGCTCAGCGTGGTGCATGGCGACAAGGGCGCGGTGGACGCATTGATCGAAGCGCCTGAAGTCAAAGCCTTGAGCTTTGTAGGCTCGACGCCGATTGCCGAGTACATCTATTCCGAAGCGACCAAACGTGGCAAGCGTGTGCAGGCGCTGGGCGGGGCGAAAAACCACGCGGTGCTGATGCCGGATGCAGACCTGGATAACGCTGTGAGTGCCCTGATGGGCGCGGCGTATGGTTCCTGCGGTGAGCGTTGCATGGCGATCTCGGTGGCTGTGTGCGTGGGCGATCAGGTGGCGGATGCATTGATTGCCAAGCTGGTGCCACAGGTCAAGGCGTTGAAGATTGGTGCGGGCACTTCTTGCGGGCTGGATATGGGCCCGTTGGTGACGGGGCAGGCGCGAGATAAAGTCAGTGGCTATATAGAAGACGGTGTGTCGGCGGGGGCTGAGCTGGTCGTTGATGGCCGTGGCTTGAGTGTTGCCGGGCATGAGCAAGGTTTTTTCCTCGGTGGCAGCTTGTTTGACCGCGTCACCCCTGAGATGCGTATCTATAAAGAAGAGATCTTTGGCCCGGTGTTGTGCGTAGTGCGGGTGGATAGCCTGGAAGCGGCGATGCAACTCATCAACGATCATGAATACGGCAACGGTACTTGTATCTTCACCCGTGATGGTGAAGCGGCGCGTCTGTTCTGTGATGAGATTGAAGTCGGCATGGTGGGTGTTAACGTGCCGCTGCCGGTGCCGGTTGCGTATCACAGCTTTGGTGGCTGGAAGCGTTCGCTGTTTGGCGACTTGCATGCCTATGGGCCGGACGGGGTGCGTTTCTATACTCGTCGCAAGGCGATCACCCAGCGTTGGCCGCAACGGGCCAGCCATGAAGCGTCGCAATTCGCCTTTCCCAGCCTGTAAGGCTCGGTAGGTAAAAGGCCGGCCCCTTGGGGCCGGCCTTTACGTTGTTGGAG
>NZ_CP045767.1:6242500-6326501 GCF_009648855.1 Pseudomonas sp. CFSAN084952
AAAGGTACTCCGGGGATAACAGGCTGATACCGCCCAAGAGTTCATATCGACGGCGGTGTTTGGCACCTCGATGTCGGCTCATCACATCCTGGGGCTGAAGCCGGTCCCAAGGGTATGGCTGTTCGCCATTTAAAGTGGTACGCGAGCTGGGTTTAGAACGTCGTGAGACAGTTCGGTCCCTATCTGCCGTGGACGTTTGAGATTTGAGAGGGGCTGCTCCTAGTACGAGAGGACCGGAGTGGACGAACCTCTGGTGTTCCGGTTGTCACGCCAGTGGCATTGCCGGGTAGCTATGTTCGGAATAGATAACCGCTGAAAGCATCTAAGCGGGAAACTAGCCTCAAGATGAGATCTCACTGGAACCTTGAGTTCCCTGAAGGGCCGTCGAAGACTACGACGTTGATAGGTTGGGTGTGTAAGCGCTGTGAGGCGTTGAGCTAACCAATACTAATTGCCCGTGAGGCTTGACCATATAACACCCAAGCAATTTGAGTCGAAAGGCCAGATTGCGGTGTGTGAAGACGAAGATGAACCGAAAGTTCGACGCTCACAAACACCACGATCTATCACATACCCAATTTGCTGAAGCGAGACCAACTGGTCACGACTCAGTACCCGAATTTCTTGACGACCATAGAGCATTGGAACCACCTGATCCCATCCCGAACTCAGCAGTGAAACGATGCATCGCCGATGGTAGTGTGGGGTTTCCCCATGTGAGAGTAGGTCATCGTCAAGATTAAATTCCGAAACCCCAATTGCGAAAGCAGTTGGGGTTTTGTTTTGGGCGCTCGAAAAGTGTCCACCTTGTCCCCGCACGCCTGTCCGCCCCCACCTGCGACCTGACTGGCCCGACAAATTTGCACAGTTATTTCTGAGCGACACCACTAGAATAGCCACCTAACCATTATTAGAGTCAGAGCCCTATCTATGCCCGATCCGGTTGATGCCCGCGAGGTGTCGGATTTACCGCTAGACGATCTGGTGGCATGCCATGAGTGCGACTTGCTGATGCGCAAACCAACGCTCGCCCTCGGCGAAAAAGCCCAATGCCCACGTTGTGGTTACGAGCTATACGCTCATCGGCACAATGTGGTCGAGCGCAGCCTCGCCTTGGTACTGGCAGCCCTGCTGCTGTACATCCCCGCGAACTTTTTGCCCATCATGCAGCTCAATCTACTCGGGCAGTCCTCGGAGGACACCGTGTGGAGCGGCGTGGTCGGCCTGTTCGATACCGGTATGCAAGGCGTTGCCGCCGTAGTGTTCCTGTGCAGCATGGGCATCCCCTTGCTCAAGCTCCTGTGCCAATTGGCAGTGCTGCTCAGTATTCGCTGGAACATAGGGCGCAATTACGGGCTGCTGCTATACCGCATCTACCACCACATGAAGGATTGGGGGATGTTGGAGGTCTACTTGATGGGTGTGCTGGTGGCGATCGTAAAGCTCGCCGATATGGCCTCCATCACCATTGGCCTGGGTCTGGTCTGCTTCGTCAGTTTATTAATAGTCCAAGTTCTGCTTGAGGTGGTGATGTCACCTCATCAGATCTGGCAAGCGCTGTCAGGAGAGGATGACCATGCGGGCGATTGATGCAGGCATTCTGATTTGTACCGAATGCCATGAGTTGAACAAGCAGGAAGCGGATACCTATGAGCAACTCTGCACCCGTTGCGGCGCGTTGATCCATGCCCGTCGCCCTAATAGCCTTGCACGCACCTGGGCACTGTTGATCACCGCCGCAATCCTGTATATCCCCGCTAACCTGTTACCCATCATGACGGTCAGCTCCCTCGGCCAAGGCGACCCCAGCACCATCATGTCGGGTGTCATCCAATTGGTGCAGCACGGGATGTTTCCTATCGCTGCCGTGGTGTTCATCGCCAGTATCCTGGTACCGACCTTCAAGTTGGTCGGCATTGGCTTGCTGCTGTTCTCGGTGCAGCGTCACCAGCCACTGTCCGCGCAACAACGCATTGTGATGTATCGCTTTATCGAATTCATTGGGCGTTGGTCCATGCTGGATATTTTCGTGATCGCCATCCTGGTGGCGGTCGTTAACTTTGGGCGACTCGCCAGTGTCGAGGCCAACCTCGGCGCTGCGGCGTTCGCCAGTGTGGTGATCTTGACGATGCTTGCCGCAGTAACTTTCGATCCCCGACTGATTTGGGATAACACGGAGTCGGACGACGACCATGAGTGATTTGCCTAAAGCTAAAACCCGCCCAGCCTCTAACTGGTCGGCCATTTGGGTGTTGCCCCTGATTGCCCTGATCATCGGTGGCTGGCTGGGGTGGCGTGCCTATTCCCAGCAAGGTATCGAGATTCAAGTTCGCTTTGAGAGCGGTGAAGGCATTCAGATCAACAAGACCGAAGTGGTCTACAAAGGCATGACCGTGGGCAAGGTCAAAACCCTGGCCCTGGATGACGAGGGCAGCAATCGCGGGGTGATCGCCACCATCGAGATGAACAAGGACGTTGAGCAGTACCTGAAGACCAACACCCGCTTCTGGTTGGTCAAGCCCAGCGTCAGCCTTGCCGGCATCACCGGCTTGGAAACCCTGGTTTCAGGTAACTACATCGCCGCCAGCCCCGGTGACGGCGAGCCCACGCGCAAGTTCAAGGCGCTCTCCGAAGAACCGCCGTTATCCGACGCCAAGCCCGGCTTGCACCTGACCCTCAAGGCCGATCGCCTGGGCTCGCTGAACCGTGGCAGCCCGGTGTTCTACAAGCAGATTCAGGTCGGCCAGGTTAAAAGCTACCTGCTGTCTGAAGACCAGAGCACCGTCGAGATCAAGGTCTATATCGAGCCGACCTACGCCAACCTGGTGCGCAAACACACGCGTTTCTGGAATGCCAGCGGCATCAGTATCGACGCCAACCTTTCCGGCTTGAAAGTGCGCAGCGAATCCCTCTCCAGCATTGTCGCCGGAGGTATCGCCTTCGCCACTCCTGAAAACCGCAAAGACAGCCCGCCCACCGACCCGAGCCTGCCTTTCCGCCTATACGAAGATTTCGATGCCGCCGCAGCGGGGATCAAGGTCAAGGTCAAGCTCACTGACTTTGAAGGCCTGCAGGCCGGGCGTACGCCGGTCATGTACAAAGGCATCCAGGTCGGCAGCCTGAAAACCCTGAAGATCGATCCGGACCTGTCCAGCGCCAGCGCCGAGCTGACCCTCGATCCATTGGCTGAAGATTACCTGGTCGAAGACACGCAATTCTGGGTGGTCAAGCCGTCCATCTCCCTGGCAGGCATCACTGGCCTGGAGGCCTTGGTCAAGGGCAACTACATCGCGATTCGCCCAGGCGACAAAGGCACCCCGCCACAACGCGAATACGTAGCCCGCGCCAAGGCCCCGCCTTTGGACCTGCGTTCCCCGGGGCTGCACATGGTGCTGCTCACCGACAGCCTGGGCTCGTTGGATGTCGGCAGCCCGATTCTGTACAAACAGGTCAAAGTCGGTTCGGTGCAGAGCTACCAGTTTTCACGCAAGAAAAAACAGCTGGTGATCGGCGTTCATATCGAGAAGGAATACGAAAGCCTGGTCAACGGCTCGACGCGCTTCTGGAATGCCAGCGGCGTCACCCTTACGGGCGGCCTCACCGGCGGCATCCAGGTCAAAAGCGAGTCCCTGGCCAGCCTGATGGCGGGTGGTATCGCCTTCGAAACGCCGGAACCGAATGTGCCATTGAAACATCGCATCCCGCGCTTTCGCCTGTATGCCGACCGTGATGCCGCCAACCAGCACGGCACTCTGGTGACCATCAAAGTCGACCGCGCCGACGGCCTGAGCGCCGGCACACCGGTGCGCTTCAAGGGGCTGGATGTGGGCAAGATCGAAAGTGTCGACCTCAGTGCCGACATGCAGTCGGTGCTGCTCAAGGCGCGTATCACTCAGGTTGCGGACCGCATTGCGCGTACGGGCAGCCAGTTCTGGGTGGTCAAGCCGGAACTGGGGCTGATGAAGACGGCTAACCTGGAGACCCTGGTCACCGGCCAATACATCGAGGTGCAACCGGCCGCGAAAAACGCCGGCCCGCAGAAGAGTTTTGTCGCCCTGGCCCAGCCGCCCGAAGCAGTGCATCAGGAGGCTGGCCTGAGTCTCACACTCAGCGCCGCCCGCCGTGGTTCGTTGAAGGAAGGGGTACCGGTCACCTACCGTGAAGTGACGGTCGGCAAAGTCACCGGCTATGAGCTCGGCCAGACCGCTGACCGTGTGTTGGTGCACATCCTGATCGAGCCCAAGTACGCACCTCTGGTACGCAGTGGCAGCCGCTTCTGGAACACCAGCGGCTTTGGCCTCGACTTCGGCTTGTTCAAGGGCGCGACCGTGCGTACCGAGTCCCTGGAAACGTTGGTGGCCGGCGGGATCGCCTTTGCCACCCCGGATGGCGAGCGCATGGGTAACCCGGCACGGCCGCAGCAGACGTTCCCGTTGTTCGACAAGTTTGAGGATGAGTGGCTGACCTGGGCGCCTAAGATTCCACTCGGTAAATAAACCGAGGCGCGGCTATCGCGGGCAAGCCCGGCTCCCATAGTTGGAATGCATACTTGCTGAAAATGCATATCCCTGTGGGAGCCGGGCTTGCCCGCGATGAGGCCCAGAAACACACCGCAAATCCCAAACCGAAAAAAAGGCCGCGATCCAAAGGATCGCGGCCTTTTTGCCTTTCAGTACAACCCGTCAGACTTCATCCAGCTCCGGCTCGTCCGCCTGTACATTCATCGTCGCCTTCACCACATCATGGCGACGGATGTACTTCCAGTCCGCCTCATCGATGTAGATCCCGTTCGGCCCGCTGCCGCCTTCCAGGTCAATCGCCACCTGGGCGGACACCTGCGGCTTCACACTGGCCAGGATCGGTACAAAGCCCAATTGCAGGCTGGTTTCCAGCAAGGCGGCCTGGTTCTTCTCATCGATGTCTGCCGCTTCATCGAGGTAGTACGGCAACCGTACGCGACCGGCCTGGTCGCGGTCCATCAAGTGCAGCAACAGGTACATGTTGGTCAGTGCCTTGATGGTCATGGTGGTGCCGTTGGACGCAGCGCCGTCGATGTCGGTATGGATCACCGGCTGGCCGTTGACCTTGGTGATCTCGAACGCCAATTCGAACAAGTCCTTGAGGCCCAACTGGTTATGGTTGGCGGCTACCAGGCGAGCCAGGTATTCCTTGGCTTCTTCGTTCTTGTTGTCCTGTTCGGCGCTCTGGCTGAGGTCGAACACCGAGAGGGTCTCGCCTTCTTCATACTGACCGGCACTGTGGATGATCTGGTCGATATGCTTGAGGGCTTCCTTGTTCGGCGCCAGCACGATGCGAAAGCTCTGCAGGTTGGACACCTGGCGCTTGTTGATCTCGCGGTTGAACAGCGCCAACTGGTGTTCAAGGCTGTCGTAGTCGCTGCGGATATTGCGCAGGGTACGGGCGATATCGGTGACCGCCGCACGACGTGCCTTACCAAGCGTCAACGCCTCATCGGTGCGGTGCGCATAAGCGTTGATCAGCAGCTGCAGGCGACGCTCCATGTCATCTTCGCTGTCGAACTTGGCCACGCCCTTGAGACGCACCTGGGCGTACAGCGCTTCGATCTGGCCATCGGCGCGCAGCAAGCCCTGCCAACTGTCCTGATAGTCATTAAGCAGCGGCAGCAGGTTGTCCATGGAGTCGTCGACCGGGTCCATGAATGGCGTGCCGAACGGCAGGTCCGCCGGCAAGAGCTGACGACGGCGCAAGGCGTCATCCAGCGTGCGTTGCTTGGCTTCCATATCGCCGATCTGACGGCCGACCAGTTGCAGCTTGGCCGACAGTTGCTGAACGCGCTCGGTAAAGGCATCGCTAGAGCGCTTCAGCTCATCCTGGGCCGCTTCCATTTGTGCGAGGTTTTCCAGCTTCTCGCCTTCTTCGGCGCTCAGGGTCTGGGTGCGGCGGAAGTCTTCCAAAGCCTTCTGGGCGTCCAGCACCTGCTGGTACAGCGCTTCGGTCTGGGTCTTGCTTGCGGCGCGGTCGGACGCCACGGCCTGCTGGGTTTTCAGTTGCTTGAGTTCTTTTTCCAGACGTTCTTTCTGGTCACGCAACGCGGCGCGGTCCGCCAGGGCTTGCAGTGCCGGCGGCTCGATGTGCGAGATATCGATGGACAGCCCCGGCACTTCAAAACGCTCGCCCTTGAAGCCATCGAGGATCTGCTCCAGGGATTTGACCCACTGGCCGTCCTCGTCCAGCGTGATGCCATGTTCGCCCAGCGGCAGGCTGAACAACGAGCTGTTGAACAGGCGCATCAGGCGCTCGACATCCTGCTGCGAGAACTCTTCGCGCAGCTTGGCGTAGCTGTTGTTGTCCGCGTGATCGAGCTGCTGCTTGACCGACTTCAAGCGCTTTTCCAGGTCGCGCAGGCGCTCGTCCAGGTCCTCGGCGGTGAACTGTCGCGACTGCGCCAAGGCGCCCGCCAGTTCATCGTGGGCGTCCTTGGCGGCGAGCAGTTGTTGCTCCAGCACCTTGACGTCATCCACCAGGGCAAAGCGATGCTTGAGCACCGACAACTCGCCCAACCAACGCTGGATGCCACTGATTTCCCGCTCCAGGCGCATCAGCTCCTGTGTGCCGCCGCGCTGGTCGTTTTGCAGCGCGTCCTGCTCGTTGCGGTAGTGTTCGGCCTGGATGGTCAGCTCTTCCTTGCGCGCACTGGCGTAGTCCGACCAAGTGCCCAGCAATGAATCCAGCAGTGGCGACAGGCGATGCAGTTTGCCGCGCAGGGCGTCGCGCTGTTTCACGCCATTGGCCAAGGCTTCAACCAAGGGGCCGGCTGCCACCAGCGAGTTGTAGTCCTGCTCCATGCGTCGCACATCGCGGAAGGCTTCTTCACAGGCTGCGATGTAATCGACACTGCCCGAACGCAGGCTGTGTTCGAAGGCATCAAGGAACAGTTGCTTGAGCTTGGCCGCGGTGATTTCGCGCATGTGTAGCAGGTTGATAAACAGCGCGCGGAACGTCTTCAGGCTCTGCTCGCTGGTGGAGCGCAGCGGAATCAGGGTCAGGTCCAGCGGGATCGACGTATGCCCGCCTACCAGCAAGCGCCGCAGCTCATCAGGCTTGAGTTCGTAGGCTTTGAGGCCCTCGCGCTCAAGGTTGGTGAACAGCTCTTTCTGGCGCAGGCAGGTGTCGTTTTTCTGGTAGTGGGCCAGGTCCAGCTTGCCGGCGTAGGCAAAAAACTGATGACCAAAGCCGCCGCCCGGGCCGCGGCCGACCACGCCGATGACGTGGGGGCCGTGGGGCAGCGAGACTTCTACCAGGATGTAGCTGGTGTCGGTGGCAAAGTAGAAGCGCCGTGATTGTTCCAGGGTGTACTTGCCGAAGCTCATGTCCGACATACGTGCCAGGATCGGGAACTGCAAGGCGTTGATCGAGGCGGATTTACCCAGGTTGTTGGCGCCGTACACCGACAGCGGCTCTTCCAGCGGGAACAAACCCAGGCTGTAACCGGCGGTGTTCAATAGGGCGAAGCGGCGGATGCCGTAGCGTTCCTTACTCATGCGTCGGTCTCCTGTTCTTCGGCAATGGCACGGGCCAGGGCATCTTCTTCGCTTTCCTCAGTGAAGGCGCTCAAATCCAGCGGGTCATCGGTCTTCAGCAGTTTCTCATCGCTGTCTTCGTCGATAATCACCGGTGCTGGCAGTGGCAGTACGCTGTGCACGCTGGCGGCGAGGTCGCGGTCTTGCTGCACCGACAGGCACACATCCAGGAAGCGGTGCATCGGCGGCAGGAAACGGTAGATACCGTTGTCTTCGCTGGCAAAACCCAGTTGGGTCATGCGGCGCATGATTTTTTCTTCGAGTTCTTCCTGGGTTTGCACCTCGGCCTGGATAAACAGGTCACGGTATTTCTCCAGCAACGAAGGCAATTCATCACGGCCCAGGCTGCCGCCGTCGAGCACGGCAACCGGGTCGCGGCCTTGGTCGGCCAGGTGTTCGACGATGATGAAAGTAAACAAGGCCAGGCGCTGGGCGGTTTTGTTCACCTGCGCGGCAGCCACGGCGGTGTCCGGGACGAAGTAGTAGAAACCGCGGGTATCGCATACCAGCTCAAAGCCCAGCGCCTTGAACAGCGTGCGGTACTGGTCCTGGAAGTTCGACAATTGCGCGTACAGCTCCGGGTCGCGGCGGCTGACGTGGTAACCCTTGAACAGCTCGCGAAAGATCGGCGCCAGTTGGGACAGTTCGGATAGATCAAGATGCATAAGGCGTGCTCGCAGAATTCTCGGTGGCATCGACGCCGGCCGGGAGCAGGGCGAAGGAGCGCAGGCTGACCTGGTGCTCGTGGGTGTGGTAATCGCGACGTTCCAGGCGCTCGCGCTTGAAGCGTTTTTCCCGGGACAGGCGCGAGAACCAGTACAGCAATTCATCGGTGGCGCCGTCCGGTTCCTGCTCCAGCAGCCAGGTCATCAGGTCCGGCATTGGCAACGCGTCTTCGCAGCGTTCAAGCATTTCCTTGACCGTACGCGGTGCGCGCGGGGCTTCGCCTTTGTGCGACTTGTGCGCCTTGGGGAAACGCGCCGGTTTCGGCTCGAAATTCGCCAAGGCGTACACATAGGCTTCGACCTGGCTGGCACTGCCCAGGAAGGTACTTTGCGGCCGCGTGAACATCGGCATCGCCGCTTGCGGCACCGCGTCCAGGCCTTTGCGGCGAATCGCCGACAGGGCCAGCGCCGCACCGCGAGTCACGGCGTTATGCCGGCGTGCTTCTTCACGCAGCGGCAGCAGCAACTCCCGTGCATGGCGCAAGGTCAGCTGGGCGCTGGTTTGCATTTCGAGAATGCGTGCGTGGGTGCGCAGCAGCATGTCGTCGTCCACCAGGTGGCCAAGACGCTGTTGCTCGGTGAGCATGCGCAGCAGCACGTTTTCCACCTTGCGCACGCCTTGCTCGAAGGCGCCGTCGGCGTTCACCAACTGGATCATCGGCTCGACGTATTCGTCCCAGGTCGCCAGTACTTCGGCGTAGCGCTGGCGCAACGGAATCTGGCGGTCGCTGGTCTTGGCGCGGTCAGCCACGGCGGCGAGGGCCTGTTCGTCGTTGGCAAGTTTTTTCAGCACGTCGCGCACGCGCATATCCAGCAGGCGCAGTTGCCGAGCCAGGTCATGGCCGTCGCGGATGTCGAAGGCGTCCTGGATATAACCGGCCAGGCGCTCCAGGTGGCGCAGGTAGGCTTCGATTTCCAGGCACAGGCCAAGCCGGTGCTCCTTGCGAAGATAGGCGAGGAAGTCGTGGATCTGCGCGTTGAGCTCGAAACGGTTCGGGCTCTTGGCGACAGGTACCAGGATATCCAGGCGAATCCACACGTCCAGCAGGCTGGTGATGTCCTGGGGCGTGCTGTCCAGTTGTTGGGCGGCCAATTGCGCGCGCAGCTCGCCCAGGCTCAGGGTGCCTTGGTCGAAGTGTTCGCACAGAGGCTCAAGTAAGGCCCAGTGTTCGGCGAGGGCGCGCAGGACGCGCTTGGGTTCGATCATGGGAATGGCCGGCTGGTTGGCGATTAAAAGTCGCGATTGTACTGCATCAGGCGCGGGATTTATCCACAGCCGGTCAGTGCGCAGTGGGCGATTGTGGCCGAACAGCGGTAGAATCCCCGCTCTTTACTTATCCACAAGTGGCCGAGCTGTGCTTATCGAGTCCCGACGTCGCGCTTACTTGACCGCCATGCAGGTGGTCAACTGGCTGCCCCGCACCGAACTGCCGTTTGCCGCACCATCGCGGCCCGAGTTGTTGCAGGCGCTTGAGCCCTACGAGGCGTTCGAGTCGTCGGGAGAAGAGGCGGCCGCGCCCGTGGCGGTGGTCAAACCCACCCCAGAGACGCGCCCGGCGGTCGAGCGGGCCAAGATCGAAGTGCCGCGCCCTGCGCCGGCGACCAAGGCTGCCAAGGTGGTGGAGGAGGCTGCGCCGGTGGCCAAGGCGCCAGTGGTGCCGCCGCCACGCTTTGCCCTGCAATTGCTGCGGGCCGGGCGTTGCCTGTTGCTGGTGGAACTGCCGACCGGCGAGCGTTTCCAGTCCCGCGACCCGGCCTACCTGTTGCTCAAGGACATGCTGCGCGCCGCCGGCCTGCCTGACAGTCCTCAGATCGTCGGTGAGCCGGTGCGCTGGCCGCTGCTGGTGCGCGGCACCATGGACCAGGGCCCGGAGGCCGCACGAGATTTCGTCCAGGGGTTTGTCTCGGCACGCCTGGAAGACGAGCCCTGCGTGTGCCTGTGGCTGATTGGCCTGCCCGCCGTGCGGTTTGCCGGTGAAGCCAACGCCGAGGCCTGGTACCGCGAGCTGCAGGTTGAAGGCCTGGGTTCGGTGTGGGCCCTGCCGGGCCTGGAATTATTAATGGAAGAGCCACAGCGTAAGGCTGATGTCTGGCAAGCCATGCGCCGGCTGATGGCGCGCTGGAAAACAACTGATGAGTGAGGCTTTATCCTTTCGCCCGATGACCGAGGCTGACCTCGACGCCGTGCTGAAAATCGAATACGCGGCGTTCAGCCACCCGTGGACCCGCGGGATTTTTCTCGACGGGCTGGGCAAGTACCAGATCTGGCTGATGTTCGAAGGCGAGCAGCAAGTGGGGCACGGGGTGGTGCAGATCATCCTCGATGAAGCGCACCTGCTGAACATTACCGTGAAACCGGAAAACCAGGGCCGTGGTTTGGGCCTGGCGCTGCTCGAGCATTTGATGTCGCGTGCCTATGCCGCCAATGCGCGAGAATGCTTCCTCGAAGTGCGGGACAGCAATACCGGCGCGTTTCGCCTGTATGAGCGTTATGGCTTCAACGAGATCGGCCGTCGCCGGGATTACTACCCCGCTGTGGGTGGCCGCGAAGATGCAGTCGTGATGGCCTGCACCCTGGTTGATTAAATACACAGCCCCCTATGTGCAGAGCCTCTGTGGGAGCAGGGCTTGCCCGCGATGCAGGCACCTCGGTTTTCAAGTAACGCCGCAGTGATACCATCGCAGGCAAGCCAGCTCCCATAGGGTCAGCGCTTGCCGTTCAGTGGGTCCAGATCAGCCAGTTCCGCCTCATCCAGGCCACTCCCGCCGCCAATGTCATTTTCTCTCACGACGCTCAAGTCATAGTCGGCGGCATTGTCTTCGCCTTCCTCCTGCGCATCTCGTGCGCCGTCCTCACGGATCAGCGTCTGCGGGCTCATATCGTCATCGGTGGATTCATGATCATCCGTCGAAGCGCCGGTCAGCCCGGCTTCGCGCACCCGTTCGTCGGGCATCAGATGGTCGCGCTCACGGCGCGGCAACTCGTCGCCGATTTCCGCAGTCTGGTCCTGCTCGTCAAAATCCAGCTCGCGCATCTCACCCATGCGGTCTTCGTTGTCATCGATCGGTTCCGGCTGTGTTGCGCCGTAGGGACGTCGTGATTCAGTCATGGCCAATCCTCATACTGTGGGGCTTATAGTGTGTGGACAGGCATGGCAGCCAAAAAATTCAAGCTAATTAGCGCCTGGCGTGACCCGGACGAGGGCTTGTCAGTCACAAACCTGCGCATCATTCCTGAGGCTTCCCTGATGAACGAACTACAAGACCTGCTTGATAACAACGAACGCTGGGCGGACGCGATCAAACAGGAAGATCCCGAATTCTTCGCCAAGCTCGCCCGCCAGCAGACCCCGGAATACCTGTGGATCGGCTGCTCCGATGCCCGTGTACCGGCCAACGAGATCGTCGGCATGTTGCCCGGTGATCTGTTTGTGCATCGCAACGTCGCCAACGTGGTGCTGCACACTGACCTCAACTGCCTGTCGGTGATCCAGTACGCGGTGGACGTGCTCAAGGTCAAACACATCCTCGTCACCGGTCACTACGGCTGTGGCGGCGTGCGTGCGTCGATGCAGGACCGCCAGTTCGGCCTGATCGACGGCTGGCTGCGCACCATTCGCGACCTTTACTACGAAAACCGCGATGTGCTGGCCCAGTTGCCGACCGAAGAAGAGCGTGTGGACCGCATGTGCGAGCTCAACGTGATCCAGCAGGTGGCCAACGTCGGCCACACCAGCATTGTGCAAAATGCCTGGCATCGTGGGCAGAGCCTGTCGATCCATGGCTGCATCTATGGCATCAAGGACGGTCGCTGGAAGAGTTTGAACACCACCATCAGTGGCTTCGAGCAACTGCCGCCGCAATACCGCCTGCGTCCGTTGGGCGAAGCCTAGAGCCGTTTGTTTTCGTGCCACCAGGCCAGGCCTTGGGCGTTCAACGGCTCTTTGCTGCCGGTGATCCAACCCCGGCAGTTCAGCTCGCCGCAATGGCAAGCGAACTGCCGGTACAGCGCGTCTTCGGTTATGGCGTAATCCAGGGTCAGCAGGCTGCCTGCGGTAATGGTGTTCAGGGTCCATAGTTCCATGTACGTGGTGTCCAGAAGCACGTTGGGCTTGCAGGAGTGCCGTATCAGGCCGCAGAACCAGCTATCGTACAAGTGGATACGCGACGACAGTTGCAGCGTATGCGAGCGGCGCTCGCTGACTGCGTAGCCTGAAACCAGGGCGATGCGTACTCGACTGTCAAAGTCGATGCGCGCTTTGATTCCACCCCTCTTGCCATTAGGGTATCGCACGACCTTGAATTGTGCGGTCGAGGGGTAACCCTGTTCCACCTGCAGCGTTTCAAAGGGATAGAGGCCGTCATTCACAGCCGCTTTAGCCTTATCCATGGCTCGAGTTTTCATCACTCTCCTGAACGGGGCTGCATGGACCTGCGGACCTGGCGGCCAGTCTTGCAGCAAATGGGCGCGGCCCAAGATTCGCCGAAGTGGGATCCGATTTCTACTGTCAAAGTTGACAGTAGAAACGGTTTATTCACCTTAAAGCGCAGGGGCCGTGACGGTGGGGGCGGGGGCGGCATTTCTCAGCTGTTTCAACTGCGCCTTGATGGGCGCTGTGGCGCACTTGGCGTTGGCCTGCTCGGGTGTCAGGTGGCGCACCGAGGTGTAGAACAACTCACACGTCTGCTCCTTGCGCGTGACCTGCCACGTGTTCTGGCAGGCCTTGAGCAATACATTGGCATCGCTGGCGGGCTTCTGGCCCATGCCGGCTTGCCAGCAGGCGGCGCTCAAGTCCTGGCCCATCACTTTCAAGCCGGCGTCGTCGGCTTTTTGCTCGTCACCGTCATAGCTGTCGGGGCTGGCGGCATACCAAATGTAGCTGGGGTGGTTGGCGCCCAATACCGCGACGGTTTTGCCAGGCTCCGGGCTGATCTGCGCCAGGCTCAGCACGCCCACGGTTTGCCCGTATTGTTGCTGGATCCAGCTACGCACCGGCGCGCCGAAGGCCACCATCGGCAACGCGCCGCCAGGGCGCAGGCTCAGTTCCTTGACCATGCGGGTCTGGTAGTCGGTGAAATACCCGTAGACAGTTTCCAAGTCTTTGCCGGCATTGGACGGTGCAGCGATGGGCGCGATATCGATGATGGTCTGGTACGCCGGCGTTTCCGTGGCCGGTACGCCATTTTCGCTTAACAAGGTGGCCCAGCGGTCGGTGGTGGCCGATTCCAGGTAATCCTGGGCCTGGGTCAGCGAGTAATCCGGAGGGAAGTGCAACAGCTCAATGCTTTTGCGGTTTTCCAAGGCCATGCCTAACGGCAGGAACAGGTACCAGTTGTAGGCCCATTTGCCATCGCTGTTGAGCTGGCGCGCACCTTGGTAAGCCAGGTCGGCGGTATTGAGCAGCGTGGTCAGTGGCTGGCCGTAACCGTCTGGCACGCCGCTGAAGGTCGCCGTGACCTGACCGTCGTGGGTCTTCACACTGACCTTGGCCCGGCTGTAACCGTCACGTTGCAGGCTCTGGTTCAAATAGTGTTCGGCGGTCTGCTCCAGTGACCATGGCCGAAAGCAGATCACGTTGCAGTTATTGGGGTACGCGAACAACTGGGTGACGCGCTGCGTGCTGCCCAGTGGCACCTCGATGTCGGCCTGTACGACCGCACTCGCCAGTAGTGCGGCGAGGGTGAAGGACAGCCTGGTCGGTTTAAACATAGTCAATTCCTTGTCAGCGAAGCCCGTCTGCGCGGGATGGAAGCCCACCTGCACACAGTAGCGGCTGACCAGGAAAATCGCGTGTTAAATCGCCCGGCATGTCGTTATTGGATAAGCCCCTACAGGCTGAACTGCAGAGCATTGCTCAGATCGCCCATGGGCTTCTGGCCGCGCGCGATCATCGCGTCATCACGCTGCTTGAGGCCGTCCAGGGTCTCCAATTGGAACACCCGGGTGATCAAACGCAGGATCGATGCCGTGTCGTACACCGTATGGTCCACCGTGCCTTTGCGGGCAAACGGCGATACCACCAGCGCCGGCACCCGCGAGCCTGGGCCCCAGCGGTCACCCTGGGGCGGCGCCACGTGGTCCCACCAGCCGCCGTTTTCATCCACGGTCACCACCACCACCATGTTTTTCCACTGCGGGCTTTCTTGCAGCACCTTCAAGGCGCGGGCGATATGGCGGTCGCCCGAGGCCACGTCGGCATAACCGGCGTGCATGTTCAGGTTGCCCTGGGGTTTGTAGAAGCTCACGGCGGGCAGCTTGCCGGACTGGGCGTCGGCGAAGAACCGGTTGGTGCTCGACTCATCGCCCAAGCCACCGTCGCGCAAGCGCTTGGCACGTTCTGCGGGGTTTTGCGGCCCTTGCTGTTTGAAGTAATTGAACGGCTGGTGGTGGTACTGGAAATTCGGGATCTTGGGGATGCCGCCGGAGTCCTTGAACTGCTCCAGGGTGGCTTGCCACGCACCGGCGTACCAGGCCCAGTCGATGTTCTTCTTCGACAGCTTGTCGCCAATATGCTCGTGGGTTTGCGGCACCAGCACATTGGGCAGGTCGGGCTTGGAATAATCCGGGTTCTGCGGGTCGCGGATCCAGGTGGGCCAGTAGGGCGGGGCCAGGGTGTTTACCCCGTAACCATCGGGTGTCAGTGCGCTGGGGCCGAATTGCGGCGGGCCGGTCATGGCGCTGGCCGGTGACGTGTCCAAGGGTTTGAGGCGTGTGCCGCGAGGGTCATCGCTTTGCAGCGTGGCGATCTGCGCTTTGGCCACCGACTGCGCGGCATTGGGATAAAACGGCGCGGTGGCGCTGATCAGGTACTGGTGGTTAAGGAACGAACCACCAAACGCGCCCTGGAAGAAGTTATCGCACAGCACAAACTCCTTGGCCACGTCCCACAGGCGCAGGGCATAACGGCTTTGGGCGTAATGGCCCATCACCAGCCCACCGGAATCGCCCCAGGCGACAAAACCATCATTCTTGCCGCCGTTGATCTGCATCTGGTTCTGGTAGAACACGTGCCACAGGTCGCGGGTCACCAGGCTCAATGGCAGGTCTTCGCCCTGCGGGCCTTTGAGGGCGAAGGGTGCGTTGGGCAGGTTTTGCTGAAATTGCACTTCACTGGGGTAAGTCACCCCGTCCACCGTTTGCGGGCCGACCTGCAACACACCGCCCCAGCTCGGTGGCAGGGCAGGCAATACGCTGCCATCGCGGTCGCGCTGCTGGAAGTCCTTGGCGGTTAACGCCGACAGCGGTTGCTCCACCCCGGGGAAATCTGCAAACAGGTTGTTGAAGCTGCGGTTCTCGGCGTAGATCACCACCACGGTCTTCACCTGCTCGCGCAATGCCTTATCCAACTCCTGAGGCGTGAGCGGCCGGGTCACGGGTGGGCTCGGTGCTTCGCTGGTATTGCCGCAGGCACTCAAAGTCGCACCCACGCCCAACACCGCCGCACCGCCGAGGAAGCGCCGGCGGCTGGTGTCTACCGTCGGTTGGATGGCGGAATCGGAGGAGGGAAGGTCTTCGTGCTCATCACTCATTGCGGGGGAGTCCTTGGCGAGATGTTGCAAGATATTTCGCAGGACGGTAGCAACGGAATGTGACGGAACAAAGACAGGTTTAAGAGCGCTACAAAACAAACTGTGGGAGCGGGCTTGCTCGCGAATGCGATGGATCAGTTAATGAATCCGCTGACTGACACTCCGCATTCTCGAGCAAGCCCGCACCGACCCCTTTTAAGGCATCACAGGCGGCAAATACTTCAGCGTCGTCCCCAACGCCCACAGCAAAAACAACACCAGCGGCGTATGCACCAGCAACTGCACAAATGAAAACCCGATCAAATCCCGCGCCTTCAGGCCCAGCACACCCAGCAACGGCAACATATAAAACGGGTTGATCAAGTTCGGCAGCGCCTCGGCGGCGTTGTAGATCTGCACCGCCCAGCCCAGGTGGTATTGCAGGTCATTGGCCACTTGCATCACATACGGCGCTTCGATGATCCACTTGCCGCCACCCGAGGGGATGAAGAAGCCCAGCACTGCCGAGTACACACCCATCAGCAGGGCGTAGGTGTCGTGTGAGGCGATGGAGGTGAAGAACGTCGAGATGTGGTGCGCCAGGGTCTGGCCGTCGCCGCCCTTGACTACCGTCATCAGCGCGGCGATCGAACCGTACAGCGGAAACTGGATCAGCACGCCGGTGGTGGTCGGCACCGCACGGGCCACGGCATCGAGGAAGCTGCGTGGGCGCCAGTGCAGCAGCGCGCCCACCATGATGAACAGGAAGTTATAGGTATTGAGCCCCGAGATGGCGCTGATCGCCGGCTTGGTCGAGAACTCATGGAACAGCCAGCCGGCCGCCAGCAACGCCAGCAGAATCGTCAGCAACGGGCTGTGTTCCAGCCATTCACCGGGGCGCGTCGGCGCCTGCGGCTTGGGCAGGTTGAAGGCCGGGTCAATGCCGCAGGCCTTGGCATCCCGGGCGCTGTTGGGGCCAGGCGCGGTGGCGTAGGCGATGATCAGCGACACCACGATCAGCGCCAGCAACAGCACGCCGGATTGCCACAAAAAAATGGTCTCGGTGAACGGAATCATCCCGGTGATCGACAGAATCGACGGCGGCAAGCTGGCCGGGTTGGCCTGCAACTGCGCGGCCGACGACGACAGCCCCAGCGCCCATACGGCACCCAGACCCAGGTACGCCGCAGCGCCAGCGGCGCGGTAGTCCATGCGCAAGTCCGTGCGTCGGGCCAATGCCCTTACCAACAAACCGCCGAACACCAGGGACAGGCCCCAGTTAAGCAATGAAGCCACCATGGAAATCAACGCCACCCAGGCCACGGCCGAACGGCCATTCTTGGGAATACGTGCCAGGCGGTCGATCAATTTTATTGCGGGTGGTGAGCTGGCGACCACGTAA
The DNA here is from genome assembly GCF_009648855.1 of Pseudomonas sp. CFSAN084952. Lineage (NCBI taxonomy): Bacteria > Pseudomonadati > Pseudomonadota > Gammaproteobacteria > Pseudomonadales > Pseudomonadaceae > Pseudomonas > Pseudomonas sp. CFSAN084952. The sequence goes on from NZ_CP045767.1 coordinate 6,259,699, forward strand.
CCGCCGATCACCACAAAGGCCATCTGCATGGTGAACGGGATCAGGCTCCAGAACCCATCGCCAAATGCCTTGGCCGCTTCGGCCGGTGCGGCGCCCATGCCCAGGGTCGCCACGGCGACGATGATCACGGCAAGGGCGGCAAACACCCAGGAGTCAGGAAACCAGCGCTCGGCGAAGTTGGAGCAACGCAGGGCAAATCGGGCATAGCGGCTGTCTTCGATAGCATCGGCCACGAGTCTTTCCTCTTGTAGTTATTATGGGGTTTGGCAGTTTTACGGCATGTTCCTCTACGGCCATTGATTTGGGAATGTAGTTATCTTCAACGATCAATGAGGAAAACAAATATATCCGCCGCGATTGCCATCGATGGGCTCAGCTCATAACCTGCACGCCATTTTGTTTGTCTGCCGAGCCTGCACATGACTGCCACCTTTTCCCCACGGGCGCAGCGTTTTTCCCGCTCCGACTACAAAACCCTGGGCCTGGCCGCCTTGGGTGGAGCCCTGGAAATCTACGACTTCATTATCTTCGTGTTCTTTGCGCTGACCCTCAGCCAACTGTTCTTCCCCCCAGAAATGCCCGAGTGGCTGCGCCTGCTGCAAAGCTTTGGCATCTTCGTCACCGGTTACCTCGCCCGTCCACTGGGCGGCATCCTGATGGCGCACTTTGCAGACCACCTGGGACGCAAGCGCGTCTTCAGCCTGAGCATTCTCATGATGGCCTTGCCCTGCCTGCTGATCGGCGTCATGCCGACCTACGCGCAAATCGGCTATTTCGCCCCGCTGATCCTGCTGGCGCTGCGCGTGCTGCAAGGCGCAGCGGTGGGCGGCGAAGTGCCCAGCGCCTGGACCTTCGTCGCCGAGCACGCACCGCGTCACCATCGTGGCTATGCCTTGGGTTTTTTGCAGGCCGGCCTGACCTTCGGTTACCTGCTGGGGGCACTGACCGCCACTTTGCTCGCGCAAGTCTTCACCCCCGCCGAGATCCTCGACTACGCCTGGCGCTTCCCCTTCCTGCTCGGCGGGGTATTCGGCGTGATCGGCGTATGGCTGCGCCGCTGGCTCAGCGAGACCCCGGTATTCCTAGAGATGCAGGCGCGTCGCCAAGCCGCCGCCGAAATGCCCTTGCGCACCGTGCTGCGCGACCATCGCGCCGTGCTGCTGCCGGCGATGATCCTCACCTGCGTGCTGACGTCTGCTGTGGTGGTGCTGGTGGTCATCACCCCGACCATGATGCAGAAAACCTTCGGCATGAGCCCCAGCCATACCTTCGCTCTGAGTGCCCTGGGCATCGTCTTCCTGAATATCGGCTGCGTCCTCGCCGGCCTGCTGGTGGACCGCATCGGCGCGTGGCGCGCGGTATTGGTCTACAGCCTGTTGCTGCCGGTGGGCATTGCGCTGCTGTACGCCAGCCTGATCGCCGGCGGCGTGTGGCTCGGCGCGGCGTATGCCGTGGCGGGCCTGAGTTGCGGCGTGGTGGGCGCGGTGCCGTCGGTGATGGTCGGGCTGTTTCCGGCGCAGGTGCGGGTGTCGGGCATTTCCTTCACCTACAACATTGCCTACGCACTCTGGGCAAGTACTACACCGTTGTTGTTGATCGCGCTGATGCCAACCAGCCCGTGGATCTGCGTGGGGTATTGCGTAGTGATGGGGGCGGTTGGGGTAGCGAGTGTGGCGCTGTTTGGCAAGCGCCACACCTTGGCCGCCTGAGGGTCAGGTCAGGAAGTGCCAGAGCAACAAGGTACCCGCCAACCCAACCACCGAAACAATCGTCTGCAGCACCGACCACACCCAGATTGTCTGCTTCAACTGCAAGCCAAAGTACTCACGCACCATCCAGAATCCGGCGTCGTTGACGTGGCAGAAGAACACCGAGCCGGCGCCGATGGCCAGGGCGACCAATGAGCTTTGAGTCGCCGCCAACCCGGCCATCATCGGCGCGAGGATGCCGGCGGTCGTGGTGGTGGCCACGGTGGCCGAACCGGTGGCCTGGCGCAGGGCCACGGCAATCAGCCAGGCCAGCAGCAAGTAGGGCATGTGCGCGCCTTCGGCGACTTTGCTGATGGTCTGGCTGACGCCGGCGTCCAGCAGGGTTTGCTTGAGGCCGCCGCCGGCGCCGATGGTCAGCAGCAGTACGGCGATAGGCGCCAGGGCTTTGCGCAGGGTGTTGCCGACGTCGGCGCGTGGCATGCCCGCCGCCCAACCCAGGCAGACGACCGCGGCGATTACGGCCAGGCCGAGGGCGACCAGCGGTTCACCGAGGAACTTCAAGGTCAGGGCGAGGGTGCTTTCCGGCGCCAACGCGACTTTAGCCAAGGTGCTGCCGAGCATCAGGATTACCGGCAACAGAATGATCAGCAGCGACACACCGAAGCTCGGCTGGCGCGGGGCCTTGGGCGGTGCGCTGAACAAGGCGCCGATATCGGCCGGTTCCTCCACGTGCAGGCGCTTGGACAGCCAGTTGCCATACAGCGGCCCGGCCAGGATCACGGCCGGCACCGCCAGGCAAAAGCCCAGCAACATGGTCAGGCCCAGGTCGGCGTGCAATGCGCCTACGGCAATCAGCGGCCCAGGGTGAGGTGGCATCAAGGCATGCAAGGTGGTCATGCCCGCCAGTGCAGGGATGGCGATCTTCAGCAATGGCTGGTTCGAACGCTTGGCCATCACAAAGATGATCGGCACCATCATCACCAGGCCCACTTCGAAGAACAGCGGCAGGCCGATCACCATGGCGACCAACGCCATCACCCAGGGCAATGACTTGCCTTTACCCAGCCCGAGCAACGTGGTGGCAATACGGTCGGCCGCACCGGATTCGGCCATCAGCGCGCCGAGCATCGCACCTAGGGCAATGATGATCCCGGCTTCCCCGAGAATCGTCCCGGCGCCTTTGCTGAAAGCCTTTGCCACTTCTTCCGGTGGCAGGCCGGCGCCGACCCCGGCGATAAAGGTGCCGATCAAAATCGACAGGAAGGGCGGCAGTTTGGTCGCGCTGATTAGCACAATGATGCTGGCGATCGCCAACAGCACGCAGAGCATGAGGCGGGTGTCGTGAACCATCCACGCGGCAGTCGATAACTCCAAGACGGGACTCCTTATCGAGCAGGTTGGCTAATATGTTTCTTTTTGTTTCAGCCTGAAAAGCATACCTGATAGCGCTCCCCCAACGCGTGCATGAACGATTTTGGTGCGCCCGAAGCTAACGACGCTCTGGCGCTCAGATGACAATTTTGCAAACCATGCCAGTGGAACTGGCCTATAGCTCTATGATCCGCCCCATCCCAACCCACGAGGACATTTCATGAGCGCAGGACACAGCCACGCCCAAGTACGCGCCGGCCACGAACGCAAGTTATGGATCGCCCTGGGGCTGACCGGCAGTTTCATGCTGGCCGAAGTCATCGGCGCCTTTGTCACCGGCAGCCTGGCGCTGTTGTCCGATGCAGCGCACATGATGACCGACGCCCTGGCCCTGGCGATTTCCCTGGTGGCGATCCAGGTCGCCAAGCGCCCGGCAGACCGCAAGCGCACCTTCGGTTATGCGCGGTTCGAGATCCTGGCGGCCGCCTTCAATGCATTACTGCTGTTCGCCGTGGCGTTCTACATCTTGTACGAGGCTTACCAGCGGCTGCAGGCGCCCGCCGAAATCCAGTCCACCGGCATGCTGGTGATTGCGCTGCTGGGGCTGGTGGTCAACCTGATCTCCATGCGCCTGCTCAGCGCTGCCAGTGGCGAGAGCCTTAACGTCAAGGGCGCCTACCTGGAAGTCTGGAGCGACATGCTGGGCTCCGTCGGCGTGATCATTGCCGCGCTGGTGATCATGTTCACTGGCTGGGGTTGGGTTGACTCCGTGGTCGCGGCCGCCATTGGCTTTTGGGTATTGCCGCGCACCTGGACGTTGCTCAAGGCGAGCATGAACATCCTGCTGCAAGGTGTGCCGGAGGGTGTGGACATCGAGCAGGTGGAGCAGGCCATCCGCAGCGTGCCGGGGGTCAGGGACGTGCACGACCTGCATATCTGGGCCCTCACCAGTGGCAAGAACGTGCTGAGTACGCATCTGGTCGCGGATGCGTCCCAGGGCACTGAGCAACAGATCCTCAGCCGAGTGACGGAGTTACTGCACGAACAGTTCGATATTTCCCACGCCACGATCCAGGTCGAGGGCGAGGGTTTTCAACATGACGATCACGACGAAGTGCATGCCTGAGCCTGGCTAACGGATTTGTAATCTTTCGCCCACCGCCCTGATAAGTACCGAAAGCTACATTGCCCCCGCTGGGAAACCTCAGCGACTTCATGGGCGTGGAACTCTCGTTATGGCAATTTTTGTTAGAACACTGTTGGGGGCGGCGGCATTGGCAGTGTGGATATCCGCAAACGCCGCCCAGGCACAACCCCTCACCCTCGATGCTGCCTTGCAAACCGCCTTCGCCAACAACCCGGACCTGGCGGCCGCACAATGGGAAATCGACATCGCCGAAGGCGGCCGCCAACAGGCCGGCTTGATCCCCAATCCGGTGGCCTCCTGGGACGCCGAAGACACCCGCCGCAACAGCCGCACCACCAGCATCAAACTCAGCCAGACCCTGGAACTGGGCGGCAAGCGCGGTGCGCGTATCGAAGTGGCCACCCGCGCCCAGGATGCCGCCGCGCTGACCCTGGAGCAGCGCCGCAACTTGTTGCGCGCCGAGGTCATCGACAGCTACTACGGCGCCCTGCGCGCCCAGGAACGCCTTGACCTGGCGCAACGCTCCATGACGCTTGCCGAGCGCGGCCTGGTGGTCGCCAACGGGCGCGTCACTGCTGGCAAGTCGTCACCCGTGGAAGCCACTCGCGCCCAGGTGCAGGTGTCGCAAATCCGTCTGGAATTGAACCGCGCCCAGATCGGCCTCACTGACGCCTACCGTCGTCTGGCCACCAGCACCGGCAGCGCCGCCACCGACTTCCAGGTCGTCGCCACGCCAAGCACTTCCGTACCGGCGTTACCCGCCGCCGCGCCATTGTTGGCACGCCTTGAGCAGACCGCCGAATTGCGCCTGGCCGAACTCAACATTGTGCAGAACGAAGCCAGCGTGGGCCTGGAAAAAGCCCAGCGCATTCCGGACCTGGACGTGTCCATCGGCAGCCAATACGACGCCAGCGTGCGCGAACGGGTGAACCTGGTGGGCGTGTCGATGCCGATCCCGTTGTTCAACCGCAACCAGGGCAACATCCTCGCGGCCACCCGACGCGCCGACCAGGCCCGCGACCTGCGCAACGCCGCGGAGCTGCGCCTGCGCACCGAAACCCGCCAGGCCCTGGACCTGTGGCAGACCGCGAATACCGAAGTGCGCGCGTTCAACCAGCAGATCCTGCCCGCCGCACAAAGTGCGGTAGACAGCGCCACCCGTGGCTTCGAGATGGGCAAGTTCAACTTCCTCGACGTGCTCGACGCCCAGCGCACCTTGATCGCGGCCCGCACCCAATACCTTGCGGCCACCGCCCAGGCCACCGAGGCCTGGGTACGCATCGAACGCATTTACGGCGACCTCGCCCGCTTTTGATTTTTCCTGGAGTCTCCTGATGAACAAAAAACATGGCATGGCGCTCGCCGTCGCCCTGGGCCTGATGCTTTCCGGCTTCGCCCACGCCGAGGAAGAAGAAGGCAAGCTCGAACTCACCGAGCAGCAGATTCAAGCCGCCGGCATCCAGTTGGCCCAGGCGCAACCGCGCGCCATCAGCACCGTGCTGACGCTGCCGGGCGAGGTGCGTTTTGATGAAGACCGTACCTCCCACATCGTGCCCCGTGCGGCGGGCGTGGTGGAGGCGGTGAAGGTCAACCTGGGCCAGTCGGTGAAGAAGGGCGAACTGTTGGCGGTGATCGCCAGCCAGCAGATTTCCGACCAGCGCAGCGAATTGGCCGCCAGCGAGCGCCGGGTCGAACTGGCGCGCACTACCTTCCAGCGCGAGCGTCAGTTGTGGCAGGACAAAATCTCTGCCGAACAGGATTACCTGCTGGCGCGGCAAACTCTGCAAGAAGCCGAAATCGCCCTGAACAATGCGCGGCAAAAAATGACTGCGCTCAGCGGCACTGCCGTATTGGCCGGCGGCAATCGTTATGAACTGCGTGCGCCCTTCGCCGGTGTGGTGGTGGAAAAACACCTGGGGGTGGGCGAGGTGGTCAGTGAAACCAGCAATGCCTTCACCCTCTCGGACCTGTCCCAGGTGTGGGTCACCTTCGGCGTATTTCCCAAAGACTTGAACAAGGTTCGCGTGGGCAAACCGGTGAAAGTCAGCTCGACGGAAATGGGCACCGAAGTGCTGGGTACCGTGGCCTATGTGGGCAACTTGCTCGGTGAGCAGACGCGCACCGCTACCGTGCGCGTAACGGTCCCCAACCCTGACGACGCCTGGCGCCCGGGCTTGTTCGTGGCCGTGCAAGTGGCCACCGATACCTACCAGGCCAAGGTGACCGTGCCGCAAACCGCTATCCAGACCGTCGAGGACAAACCCTCGGTGTTTGTGCGCACGGCGGACGGCTTTATCACCCGCCATCTTGAACTGGGCGTCAGTGAAAACGGCTACGTCGAAGTGCGTAAAGGCCTGGAGGCCGGCGCGCAGGTGGCGACGGCTGGCAGCTTCATCCTCAAGTCCGAACTGGGCAAAGGCTCGGCCGAACACGCCCATTGATCCTGCGAGTGATTCCCCATGTTTGAGCGCCTTATCCAATTCGCCATCGAGCAGCGCATTATCGTGTTGCTGGCGGTGCTGTTGATGGCCGGTGTCGGCATCGCCAGCTATCAGAAACTGCCCATCGACGCGGTACCTGACATCACCAACGTACAGGTGCAGATCAACTCGGCGGCGGCCGGTTTTTCGCCGCTGGAAACCGAGCAGCGCATTACCTTTCCCATCGAGACGGCCATGGCCGGCCTGCCGGGCCTGCAGCAGACGCGTTCGCTGTCGCGTTCCGGTTTGTCCCAGGTCACGGTGATTTTCAAGGACGGCACCGACCTGTTCTTTGCCCGCCAACTGGTCAACGAGCGTCTGCAAGTGGCGCGCGAGCAATTGCCCGACGGCATCGAAACTGCGATGGGGCCGATTTCCACTGGCCTGGGGGAAATTTTCCTATGGACCGTCGAAGCCGAGGACGGTGTGCGCAAAGAGGACGGTACGCCTTACACCCCCACCGACCTGCGGGTGATCCAGGATTGGATCATCAAACCGCAGCTGCGCAACGTGCCAGGCGTGGCCGAGATCAATACCATCGGCGGCTTCGCCAAGGAATACCAGATTGCGCCAGACCTCAAGCGCCTGGCCGCCTACAACCTGACGCTCAACGATCTGGTCACGGCGCTGGAGCGCAACAATGCCAACGTCGGCGCCGGTTACATCGAGCGCAGCGGCGAACAGTTGTTGATCCGCGCGCCGGGCCAGGTGGCGTCTATCGACGACATCGCCAACATTGTCATCACCACCTCGGACGGCACGCCGATCCGCGTGCGCAATGTGGCCCAGGTCGACATTGGTCGTGAGCTGCGTACCGGCGCTGCCACCGAAAACGGCCGTGAGGTGGTGCTGGGCACGGTGTTCATGTTGATCGGCGAGAACAGCCGCAGCGTGTCCCAGGCGGTGGCGAAAAAGCTTGAGGAGATCAACCGCTCGCTGCCCGAAGGTGTGGTGGCCGTCACCGTCTACGACCGCACCAACCTGGTGGAAAAAGCCATCGCCACGGTGAAGAAAAACCTCTTCGAAGGTGCGTTGCTGGTGGTGGCGGTGTTGTTCCTGTTCTTGGGTAATATCCGTGCAGCGCTGATCACGGCGATGGTGATTCCGCTGGCGATGCTGTTCACCTTCACCGGCATGTTCACCAACAAAGTCAGCGCCAACCTGATGAGCCTGGGCGCGCTGGACTTCGGCATTATCGTTGACGGTGCGGTGGTGATCGTCGAGAACGCCATCCGCCGTCTGGCTCATGCGCAACACCGTCATGGCCGGTTGCTGACCCGCAGTGAACGCCTGCACGAAGTGTTCGCCGCGGCCAAGGAGGCGCGACGCGCGCTGATCTTCGGGCAGTTGATCATCATGGTGGTGTACCTGCCGATCTTCGCCCTCACGGGCGTGGCCGGGAAGATGTTCCACCCCATGGCCTTCACGGTGGTGATTGCCTTGCTCGGCGCGATGATTCTGTCGGTGACCTTCGTACCGGCGGCGATTGCGTTGTTTGTCACCGGCAAGGTCAAGGAAGAAGAAAACATTGTGATGCGCAGTGCACGCCGGGTGTATGACCCGGTGCTCAACTGGGTGATGGTGCGTCGGCCCTTGGTGTTCGGCCTGGCCGCACTCACCATCGTCGTCTCGGGTCTGGTTGCCAGCCGCATGGGCAGTGAATTTATCCCCAGCCTCAGCGAAGGCGACTTTGCCCAGCAGGCGCTGCGTGTGCCCGGCACCAGCCTGACCCAATCGGTGCAGATGCAGCAGCAACTGGAAAAAACCTTACTGGCCCAAGTGCCGGAAATCGAGCGGGTGTTTGCACGCACCGGTACGGCGGAAATCGCCTCCGACCCGATGCCGCCGAATATTTCCGACAGCTACGTGATGCTCAAACCCAAGGACCAATGGCCGAACCCGAAGAAGTCCCGCGAGGCAATTATCGCTGACATCCAACGGGCCAGCGCGATTGTGCCGGGCAGCGTGTATGAGCTGTCGCAGCCGATCCAGTTGCGTTTCAACGAGCTGATTTCCGGAGTGCGCAGCGATGTGGCGGTGAAGGTGTTTGGCGATGATATGGCGGTGCTCAACCAGACAGCTGGGGAAATCGCCGAGACCTTGCAGAAGCTCAACGGCGCCTCGGAAGTGAAGGTGGAACAGACCTCCGGCCTGCCGGTGCTGACCATCAATATCGACCGCGACAAGGCCGCTCGCTTTGGCCTGAATGTAGGTGATGTGCAGGACACCATCGCCGTCGCGGTCGGTGGGCGCCAGGCCGGTACGCTGTACGAGGGTGATCGGCGTTTTGATATGGTGGTGCGCTTGTCCGATACGTTGCGCACCGATATCGACGGCTTGTCACGCCTGTTGATCCCGGTGCCGGCGCTGGCGAGTAGTACCTCGGGGCAGTTGGGCTTTATCGCCTTGTCCCAGGTTGCCAGCCTCGACCTGGTGCTGGGCCCCAACCAGATCAGCCGCGAGAACGGCAAGCGCCTGGTGATCGTCAGCGCCAACGTGCGCGGGCGCGATATCGGCTCGTTTGTCGAGGAGGCCGAAGCCGCCATCACCACCCAGGTGAAAGTCCCTGCCGGTTACTGGACCACCTGGGGCGGCCAGTTCGAACAGTTGAAGGAGGCTTCTGAACGCTTGCGCATCGTGGTGCCGGTGGCGTTGCTGTTGGTGTTCGGGTTGCTGTTCATGATGTTCAACAACCTCAAGGACGGCCTGCTGGTGTTTACCGGCATCCCATTCGCGCTCACCGGCGGGATCATGGCCTTGTGGCTGCGTGATATTCCGCTGTCGATTTCGGCGGGTGTGGGCTTTATCGCCTTGTCGGGCGTGGCGGTGCTTAATGGCCTGGTGATGATCGCCTTCATCCGAAACCTGCGCGAGGAAGGTCGCTCATTATCGGTGGCGATCCACGAAGGCGCGTTGACCCGTCTGCGCCCGGTGCTGATGACCGCGCTGGTGGCGTCCCTGGGGTTTATCCCCATGGCGCTCGCCACCGGCACCGGTGCCGAAGTGCAGCGCCCATTGGCGACAGTGGTGATTGGCGGGATTATTTCTTCGACCTTGCTGACCTTGCTGGTGCTGCCGGCGTTGTACCAATGGGCTCATCGCCGCGATGAAGAGACCGCCTGACAACCGTGAAAACGCCGCAACCCCCCTGGGGGAGCGGGCTTGCTCGCGAATGCGCCGGGTCAGTCGATACCTTTACTGACGGATACACCGCCTTCGCGGGCAAGCCCGCTCCCACAGGGGGCCAACTGTGCTTCCAGAGCCTGGGGAAACACCAGGCTGAACCGCGTAAAACGCCCAGGCTGGCTGGTGACATGAGCATGCCCCTGATGCAAATGCATGATCGATTTCACGATGGCCAGCCCCAGCCCGGTGCCGCCCTCGGCACGGGTGCGGCTGCTGTCGGCGCGGTAGAAACGTTCGAACAGGTGCGGCAGGTGGTGCGCTTCAATGCCTCGCCCCGGGTTGCCCACCGACAGCGATACGCTCTGCTCGTAGGTCTCCACCAACAGCAACACGGTAGAGGCCTCGGGTGTGTGGCGAATGGCATTGGAGAGCAAGTTGGAAATCGCCCGCTGGATCATCAGCCGATCGCCCGTCACCCAGGCATCGCCGCGCAGGCTCAGGGTGATGTGTTTGTCTTCGGCACTCAGGGCAAACAACTCCATCACCCGCTGGGCTTCCTGCGCCAGGGACACCTCGGTGAATGAGGCCCGGGCCGCCGGGTGGCTGACCTGCGCCAGAAACAGCATGTCGCTGACAATCCGCGCCAGGCGTTCGAGCTCTTCGGTGTTGGATTCCAGCACCGCCTTGTATTCCTGCGGCGGGCGCTGGCGCGACAGGGTCAACTGGGCCTTGCCCATCAGGTTGGTCAAGGGCGCGCGCAGTTCGTGGGCCAGGTCATCGGAGAATTGCGAGAGTTGCTGCACCCCGGCGTCCAGGCGGTCGAGCATCACGTTGATGCCGTGGGCCAGTTCACCCAGTTCGTGGGGCAGGTTGTCCACAGACAAGCGATGGGTGAGGTCTTGGGTGGTGACTTTCGCCGCCACCTGGCTGAACTGCTTCAACGGTGCCAGGCCCCGTTGCACCAGCCACCAGGCGCCCATGCCAATCAGTATCAGCAGTAGCGGCAACGCAATCAGCGTGGCGCGCAGGTAGGCACTGAGCAATGCCTGGTCGTCCATGCGGTCCAGGGACAGCAGCACCCGCACGCGTTCACCGTTGGCCAGGCGCATCAAGCTGGAGGCACTGAGTATCTGGTTGCCGTAGCTGTCGACCCAATTGAGGTAGCCCAGGGTTTCCCGTGGCTTGAAGTCGGTGAGCAGTGGCTCCTGGGGCTTGCTGCCGACGTTCAGCAGCACGCTGTTATCGGGCGCGGTGCCGACGATGGTCAGGTGGAAATTGTCGTGGCCGATCACCAGGTCCATCAGCGAGTGCGGGCGGCCGCGAATGGCGTGGGCGTCCAGGCCCAGGGCCAGGCTGTGCTGGATCTGTTCCATTTTGCTTTCCAGGTTCTTGCGCGCGAGTTTTTCCAGCTCATGGGTGAGGGCCAGGTAGGCCAGGGTCGCCAGCAGCAACACCAGGCCCGCGCCCATCAGGCTGACCGTCAAGCCCAGGCGCATCGACAGGCTGCCGGTCTTCATGGGCGCGCTTCCAGCACGTAGCCCACGCCGCGAATAGTGTGGATCAGCTTGACCTCGCTCTGGTCATCCACCTTGGCGCGCAGGCGGCTGATGGAGACTTCGACCACGTTGGTGTCGCAGTCGAAATTCATGTCCCACACCAGGGAAATAATCTGCGTACGGGTCAGCACTTCCCCGGCCTGGCGCATCAGCACTTGCAACAGGGCGAACTCCTTGGTGGTCAGGTCGATGCGCCGGGTGCCGCGATAAGCGCGGTGGCGGCGCGGGTCCAGTTCCAGGTCCGAGACGCGGAACACTTCCGGCTGTGGAATGTGCTCGCTGCGACGCATCAGGGTGCGCACGCGGGCCAGCAGTTCGGGAAACTCGAACGGCTTGACCAGGTAATCGTCGGCGCCCATGTCCAGGCCCTTGATCTTGTCAGCCAGCCGGCCACGGGCGGTGAGCATCATCACGCGCTGGGTGCCGTTGCGGCGCAATTCTTCCAGTACTTGCCAGCCATCCTTGCCCGGCAGGTTGACGTCCAGAATCACCAGTTCATAGGCGTGTTGCCCTGCCAGGTGCAGGCCGTCGACGCCATTGGCGGCGCAGTCGACCACGTAGCCACTTTCGTTCAGGCCCTGTTGCAGGTAGTCGGCGGTTTTCTGCTCGTCTTCAACCACAAGAATACGCATGGGGGTTACCTCTTGAATTAGGGGGAGAGAAGGCGCCCATGTCCCTATGGCGGCGGTTTCGGAAGTGGGAAAAGTCTGAAGGCTGAAGTAACTCTAGGGTCAACTGCGACCGTCGGTCGCACCGCACCGCAGGCAAAAAAAACGCCCCAAGCGGGGCGTTAAAAATTCATCTCTTTCCAAAGGAGCTACACAAAAGCTTCAGAGATGAATGTGCTCGGGTGAATAAGTTGAAGCGAGTATAGAAAGTTCCACTTAACGAGAAGCTGAGGCCAATATTACAATTTTGATAACTGGCTATTTGTGAACAGATGTTAGTTAATCGCGAGCGAATGTAAGGGCTACAGCACGACCAATGGGTATTCGGCAATCAGACGAACTTCTTCCAGGTCTGACTCGAACGCACTGGAGCGCACGGTGGCCTGGCGCAAGCGCAGGGACAAATCTTTCAAACGCCCACTTTGCACCACGTACTTGGCCTCGATATCCCGTTCCCAGCGGCGTTGATCGGTCAAGGGGTTACCCGCTGCATCGCGGCGCATATACACGGCATTGGCGTTGCTATAGTCGGCGCCGGTGCCTTTGCCGTAGCGGGTCATGAACGACAGGCCGGGAATGCCGAACGCCTGCATGTCCAGGTCGTAGCGCAGCATCCATGAGCGCTCCTTGGGCGCGTTGAAGTCGCTGTACTGGATGGAGTTGTTGAGGAAGATCGAGTCTGACTGGCGCAGGTAATCAAAATCATCGTCGCCGTTGTTGCGCTGGTGCGACACGGCCAGGCTGTGGGCACCGACCTTGACCCCGAGCCTGGCGCTCCAGATGTTGTTGTCGAACTCGCCGAGCCGTTTCTGGCCTTCGTCCACGGCCTTGTAATAGTTGAAGTCGCCGAACAGCGACACGTCGTCGGTCAGCGCGTAATTGGCATTGCTGCCGAAGTAGTACTGGTCCCAGGCGTCCTTCAAGCGGCTGCTGTACAGGCTAAAGCCCAGGTGGCTGTTGAGCTGATAGTCACCGCCGAAGTAGGCGATCCAAGGCGAGTCGACCTTGCCTGCATAGAAGGTGGCAAAGCCTTTGTTCATGCCGCTTTCACTGGGCTGGCTCATGCCGCTCAGGCGCCCGCCTTGCAGGCTCAAGCCTTCCAGGCTGGTGTTTTGCAGGGTGACGCCGCGAAAGCTCTCGGGCAACAGGCGAGAGTCGCCGTAGGCCACCGCCGGGGTGAGTGGGAACACGTCGCCGGCCTTGATCACCGTGTCCAGCACGCGCAGTTTCGCCGCGCCGCCGATTTTGCTGTAGCTGTCTTCCGGCTGGTTGTCGCTGTTCACCGGCAGCACGCCGAACGAGCCTTTGCCGCCGCTGCGGCCGCTGCCCGAGTCAAGCGTCAGGCCGTACATGGCGAACGCGTCCAGGCCAAAACCCACGGTGCCCTGGGTAAAACCGGATTCGAATTTGCCGATAAAGCCCTGGGCCCAGGCTTCGGAGTAACCATTGCCAGTGGGGCTGGACTGGCCTTTGCGGTCATCGCGGTTGAAGTAGAAATTGCGTGCCAGCACGTTGATGCGGCTGCCCTCGATAAAACCTTCGGGCTTGTCCTCCACCGCCAAGGCGGCCATGGGCAGTGCAGCCATCAGTGAAAAGGGAAGGGTGTAATGACGAATGCTCATGATGCGCTCCTCGGTGATGGCAGTTATCGGCTTCTTATAGAGGCGGGCGTTTTTATTGATCTGGCCCTGGCTGATAGTTGCAAACGACGGATAACAGCTGCATGGCGCGAAGATTACAATTCTGGAAACTAACGGCCATCTAACAAATAAGTAATGTTCTGGTGAACCTGGCGTCAGGGTGGGTTGGTTAATCTCGACACTGAACTTTTCAGTCGAGGAAACCGCGATGAACTTTTATAAAGCAGGTTTGGCTGTATTAACGGCTGTGTTGTCATTCGGCGCACTGGCCGAAGGGGGTGGGGATCGCACCTTTGCCCTGATGATGGAGCGCAATGAGAAAGCCATGGCCGCCTACGCCATCAAAAAAGGCAAGCCGGTGCCCGAGGTCCAGGCGTACCGCTATGGCATGGACCTGGACATTGCCAAGGTCGTCAACGTGACGCCGCCGATCCGCTCGTGCAACGCCGTGCCGTCGCGCATGACCTATGAAGACTCCAGCGGCAAGCTCAATACCCTGGAATATCAGGTCATGGGCGTATGCCGTAACAATGGCGGTTGAAAATATAGTTCGGCCCAGGGCTCAAGCGCTCTTCAGAAAACCCCGGCAGCGCCGATGCAAGGGAGTACACCCACCTCACTTGCCTAACGGTGCCCCATGTTCAATACCCGCCTGAAGCAGGAGCTGACCGCTCTGCGCGAAGAATTGTCGAGCTTGCTTCAGGTGAAAGAGAGCCTGGAAAGCGAAATGCTCTGCCTGACGCTGGACCCTGAAGGCCGTGTGGAGTGGGCCAATGCCAACTTCCTGCAGGAGCTGGCTTACTCGCTGGGCGAGATTGTCGGGCGCGCGATCGAAGACTTGGTGCCGGCCCACGTGCGCCAGGACGAGTTCCAGCTGCGCTTCAAGCACGCGCTGGCCCGCGGCGAACACTTTGCCGGCGCCGTGCGCCTGATGCGCGGCAATGGCAAGGAAGCCTGGTTGCGCTCAATCGTGCAGCCGGTGCGCAGTTCTGAGGGGCGCATCAAGCAGTTTTCGATGTTCTCCAGCGACCTTACTCGCACCATCGAGAGTTCGCGTGAACATGAAAACCTGATCACCGCGCTGATGCGTTCTACTGCGTTGATCGAGTTCGATCTGGAGGGGCATGTACTCACCGCCAATGACCGCTTCCTCGGCGCCATGGGTTACAGTCTGGCGCAGATCGAAGGCAAACATCATCGTATGTTCTGTGAACCACAGGAATACAACAGTGCCGAATACCAACGGTTCTGGAAGCGCCTGAACGCCGGTGAGTTCGTCGCCGCGCGCTTCAAACGCGTGGACAGCCACGGCCGCCTGGTGTGGTTGGAGGCCACCTACAACCCGGTGCTGGACGCCAATGAGCGGTTGTACAAAGTGGTCAAGTTCGCCACGGTCATTACCGACCAGGTCAACCGCGAGCAGGCGGTGGCCGAGGCCGCCAATATTGCCTACAGCACCTCGTTGCAAACCGACGACAGCGCCCAGCGCGGTACCACTGTAGTCACCCAGGCCGTGGACGTGATGCGCGACCTGGCCCAGCACATGCAGCAGGCCGGCGAAGGTATCGAGGCGCTGAATGCCCAGTCCCAAGTGATCGGCAGCATCGTCAAGACCATCAGCGGCATTGCCGAGCAAACCAACCTTTTGGCGCTCAACGCCGCCATCGAAGCGGCGCGTGCCGGTGAACAGGGGCGGGGCTTTGCGGTGGTGGCCGATGAAGTGCGGCAATTGGCGTCACGCACCAGCAAAGCCACCGAGGAAATTGTCGGTGTGGTGCGCCAGAACCAGGACATGGCCCGCGACGCGGTGGCCTTGATGGCCGACGGTCGTGCGCAAGCCGAGCAGGGCCTGGCCCTGGCGGCGGAGGCGGGTACCGTGATCGTCGAGATTCAGGACGGTGCGCAAAAGGTGGTGAGTGCGGTCGGGCAGTTTGCCAATCAGCTGTCGAGCTGACCTGTCGGGCTTGTGCTTGAGGTATCGTAGGTCTTTTCTCGCTTGCAGAGCTGATCGACCATGAGCCCTACGTTCCGTCGCCCCGTACCACTGTCCAAGGCTTACCGTTTGCTCAACCACGGGCCGACCGTGTTGGTGAGTGCAGCCCACAACGGCCAGCGCAATATCATGGCCGCTGCCTGGGCCATGCCGCTGGATTTCGAACCACCGAAAGTCGCGGTGGTGCTCGACAAGGCCACCTGGACCCGCCAACTACTGGAAGGCGCCGGCACTTTTGTGCTGCAGGTGCCTTGTGTTGTGCAGGCTGATCTGGTGCAGACGGTGGGCAATACCCGCGGCGTTGAAACCGACAAATTCGCAGCCTACGGCCTGCACACTTTCAGCGGTGAGCACACCGGGGCGCCGATGCTGGAAGGCTGCGTGGCTTGGCTGGAATGCCGCCTGCTGCCCGAGCCGCATAATCAGCAGGCCTATGACCTGTTCCTGGGCGAAGTGGTCGCGGCCTATGCTGATGAGCGGGTATTCAGCGAGGGCCGCTGGCATTTTGAGGGGCATGATGAACTGCGCACGTTGCACCATGTGGCGGGCGGAAACTTCCTGGCCATTGGTCAACCGGTTGTCGGGCGCCAGCTCTGACAGAGGCGCAAAGCCACGAAGATCAACTGTGGGAGCTGGCTTGCCTGCGATGGCATCATCTTGGTGTACCTGATGTACCGAGGTGTCTGCATCGCAGGCAAGCCAGCTCCCACATGGGGTTTATGGTGTCTTCAGGTTCGTGGCATGCACTCGAGGGTGCGGTTTACTACGGTCTTGGCCATCTCCAGCAAGTGCCATGCGGCATGGATTCGGGCGCGGTCGTGGGGTTGCAGGTGATCGCAACAGTCCCACACCGTGGCCGATGCGCTGTTGATCAGATGGGAAATATAGAGTTGAGCGTCTTCGAAGCTGAGTTCTTCATTGACGACTAGGCAATCCATGGGTGGATCGGGAAGTGCTTTGGTCATGGTGTAACTCCTGATTAAGGCAGAAGCCGGCCCAGTCGCGACTAAACGAAGGGTGGCGGCTGTACGCAGGTTAGTCGACCGGCTAATCAGGAAAATCCGGCGCACCCGAGGGTGCCCTGCGCACAGCCACCATAAAACCTCATGGAGGACCATGCGCCTGATTAGAGTCCGGGCGACTAAACCCGATCACTGAAAAGGCAGTGACGGGCCGAAGACTAGCCATCGATTCCAACAGGCACAAGGCGGCAGGGATTGTCTCGGAAACGTCCTGCAATTTAAAGGGACGCAGCTTGCTGGCCCTTTACAAACCATGACCAAATGCCAGCAACGCCACCTCATCCAACTGTGGGAGCTGGCTTGCCTGCGATAGCGGTGTGCCTGATACACCTAGGTGTCTGCATCGCAGGCAAGCCAGCTCCCACAGTCCAACCCAGTACTCAGCGTCCGAGCATTTTCACCCAACGCGATGGCGGCATGCCGTAGGTGCTGCGAAATTGGCGGGTCATGTGGCTTTGGTCGGTAAAGCCTGCGGTCATCGCCGCATCCACCAACGATTGGCCCTGGGCCAACAAGTGGCGCACCAGGTCCAGTCGGCGCATGGTCAGGTAGCGGTAGGGGCTGGTGCCGAATAACAAACGAAAATCCCGCGATAACGCCCACCGGTCGCGGCCGGCGTGGTCGGCAATTTCATCCAGGGTGATGCTGCGGCCCAGGGCGCTGTGGATGAATTCACGGGCGCGTTCGGCCGCGATGTAGTCGAAGGATTTACGGCGGATGATGGCCCCGGACGCAGCGCTCAGCGCGTGGGCCAGGTCGAACATAGCGTCTTGTTCTTGCATCGGGTCTATCGGGCAATCCAGGCTCTGCAGCAACACTTCGCTGGCGCGGTGCAGCCGTGGGTCGGTGGACAAGCCGCCGGGGATAAACGGCAACGGCTGGCCACCGAGGATCTGCTGGATCAGCGCCGGCTCCACATAAATCATCCGATACTTGAAGCCTTCGTCGCTGCCGGCGCGACCGTCATGGGTTTCATCGGGGTGGATCACCATGGTGGTGCCAGGCAGGCTGTGGGTCGTGCCGCCGCGATAATGAAAACTCTGTACGCCGAACAACGTGCGCCCGATGGCGTAGGTGTCATGGCGATGAGGGTCGAAGGCGAAGCCGGCAAAGTACGCCTCGATACGGTCAAGGCCACTGGCGTGGGGTGCGCGGTGCAGCCAGTCGAGGGAGTGGATGGGGTTGCCCATGGTGACTTGTCACAAAAGGAAGTGGAAACACGTTAACTGAGTCTGCACCGGTTGTCTGCTGGGGTCTTGTACGATTGTGCAGGTATTGGGCAATGCACATCGGGTAGCGAATCGCTGACCACCCATGGTAAGAAGCCTTACTTTCAACAGTGAGGCCGGGTCATGAGCAAGGTGCGGGTAGGGATTATTTTTGGGGGGCGTTCGGCTGAGCATGAGGTCTCGCTGCAATCGGCGCGCAACATTGTCGATGCCCTTGATCGCTCACGCTTCGAGCCGGTTTTGATCGGTATCGACAAGGCCGGTCACTGGCACCTTAATGACACCTCGAACTTCCTGCTCAACCAGGAAAACCCGGCGCTCATCGCCCTCAACCAGTCCAACCGTGAATTGGCCGTGGTGCCCGGCAAGGCCAGCCAGCAAGTGGTGGAAACTTCCGGGCAGGGCATGCTGGAACACATCGACGTGATCTTCCCGATTGTCCACGGCACCCTCGGTGAAGACGGTTGCCTGCAAGGCTTGCTGCGCATGGCGGACTTGCCCTTCGTCGGTTCCGACGTGCTCGGCTCGGCGGTGTGCATGGACAAAGACATCAGCAAGCGCTTGCTGCGCGACGCGGGCATTGCGGTCACGCCGTTCATCACCCTTACGCGAGCTAATGCGGCGCGCACCTCTTTTGAAACGGCCGCTGGCAAGCTCGGTGTGCCGATGTTCGTCAAGCCCGCCAACCAGGGTTCGTCGGTGGGGGTAAGCAAAGTCGGCAGCGAAGCCGAGTACCGCGCTGCCGTTGAACTGGCGTTGGGGTTTGATGAGAAGGTGCTGGTGGAGTCCGCCGTCCAGGGCCGTGAGATCGAATGCGCCGTGCTGGGCAATGACCAGCCCATCGCCAGCGGTTGTGGCGAGATCGTGGTGAGCAGTGGTTTCTATTCCTACGACAGCAAATACATCGATGGCCAGGCCGCCCAGGTAGTGGTGCCGGCGGCGATCAGTCATGACGCCAGCGAGCGGATCCGCAGCCTGGCCATTGAGGCGTTTGAAGTGTTGGGCTGCGCCGGGTTGGCGCGGGTGGATGTGTTCCTGACGCAGGACGGCGAAGTGCTGATCAACGAGATCAACTCACTGCCCGGTTTTACCCGCATCAGCATGTACCCCAAGCTGTGGCAGGCAGCGGGCATGAGCTACAGCGAGCTGGTGAGCCGGTTGATCGAGCTGGCGCTGGAGCGGCATGCGGGGCGCAAGGGCTTGAAGATCAACCGCCAGTGATTGGCCCGAAGCAGTAACGCGATCAGGCGTTACTGAGTACTTCGCGAAAAACGTCCGGCCTTATGGCCGCAATATGCAGTAGCGAACGTGCTGCTCCGGAAGGTGCGCGACGCCCTTGCTCCCATTCTTGAAGGGTTCTTACTGACACGCCCAGAAGCTCGGCAAATTTGGGTTGTGAGAGCCCTGTCTTGCTTCTTGCTTCGGCAGCCTGAGTGACCTCAACGTGCTGCACGGCACCGTAACGTCCCGCTTTGACATCCTGAATGGCTGTGAGTAGTTCTTCGCCTATATTGCGTTTGGCGTCACGTTCCTTCAGTTCTTTATCAGTGAGTGGCATGGTTCATTTCCTTTGCGATTTTGTACAGGATATGTGCCGGAATATTCTCCGTGGCGCTCTTGCCATAAATCAGTAGCGCGACGACTGCTCCGCACTCCAGTTGTGTGGTGTAGGTGACCCGCACTGATCCACTTTTACCCCGGCCCTCCATGCTCCAGCGTATCTTTCGGCAACCTCCCGAGCGCGGAATGACATTTCCAGCATCAGGATGGCTGGCGAGAAACGCCATGAAGATACCTTTTTCATCTTCAGTCCAATAGTCAGGCCATTGCCTGCTGAAGAGAGGGGATTCTATGAGAGTGAACACGCGAAATTCTACGTCTTTGACGTAGCCTCTGGCAAGAAAGGGCGGGCCAGAAAATCGCAGGTGAGATGGGGCTGCTCAAGAAGGTTTTTATCGCAAAAGATGACATGGCACTTTGAGTTCTGGCGCTCCGCGTAGGATTTAAGGCGTAAGGGTGCAGGTCTTTTTTTATAAGCCTGTACGGATAGATCAACACCTTAATCACCCAACGCCTCACCTTCACGCCGAGGGTCCGCGCCACCACTGAGCGTCACCTTGCCCTGGGCATCCCGTGTGCGCACGATGGCCTGCACGCCGCTGGTCATCTCGATCTCGCTCAGGGCGTGGCCCTTGTCCTTGAGCGCCTGTTTAAGCGCCGGGCTGAACAGCCCAGCTTCCAACTCGGTAGCACCATTGCGACTGCCGAAGTTGGGCAGGCTGATGGCCGCCTGCGGGTCGAGCTTCCAGTCGAGCATGGCCACCAGGGATTTACTCACGTACTCGATGATCTGCGAGCCGCCGGGGGAGCCGACGGTAGCCAGCAGTTCGCCCGAGTTGCGGTCGAACACCAAGGTCGGCGCCATGGCCGAGCGTGGGCGTTTGCCCGGTTGTACGCGGTTGGCTACAGGCTGGCCGTTTTCTGCGGGGATGAACGAGAAGTCGGTCATCTGGTTGTTGAGCAAAAAGCCCTGGACCATCACATGAGAGCCGAATGCTGCTTCAACCGTGGTGGTCATCGACACGGCGCCGCCCTGGTCGTCCACTGCCACCACCTGTGAGGTGGAGATGCGCAGCGGCGAGCGGTCTGGCGCATACGCTACCTGAATACCGGCGGGTTGGCCGGGCTTGGCGATGCCCATGCTGCGTTCGCCGATCAGCGTGGCGCGCTGCGCCAGGTAACTCGGTGCGACGAGGCCGGCGACGGGTACGGGGGTGAAGTCTGCATCGGCCACGTACAGCGCGCGGTCGGCAAAGGCCAGGCGCCCGGCTTCGGCGAGCAGGTGCACGGCCTCGGGTGTCGGCTCAAGCCCGGCCGGCGAGGCACTCTTGACCGGTGTCATAGGGGCGATGGCCAGGCGCGGGGTGCGGGTTTCCAGCGCCTGCAGTGTCCCGAGGATCTGCGCCACGGCAATCCCGCCCGAGGACGGCGGTGGCATGCCGCAGACCTTCCATTGTTTGTAGTCGGTGCACAGCGGTGCGCGCTGCTTGGCGGTGTAGCTCTTGAGATCAGCCTGGGACAGGCTGCCGGCATTGCGATGGCCCTGCACCTTGCGTGCGATCTCATCGGCAATCGATCCTTGGTACAACGCATCCGGCCCTTCCTTGGCGATGCGCTTGAACACCGCGGCCAGAGCCGGGTTTTTCAACAGCGTGCCGGTGGCTTTTGGCGAGCCATCGGCATTCAGGAAGTACGCCGCCATGTCGGGCGATTGCGCGATAAAGCGGTCAGCCGCGATCAAACTGTGCAAGCGTGGGGAAATGGCGAAGCCTTGCTCCGACAGGCGAATCGCCGGTTCAAACAGCTTGGCCCATGGCAAGCGGCCGCTCTTTTGGTGCGCCATCTCCAGGGCGCGCAATACCCCTGGAGTGCCCACCGAGCGCCCGCCAATCTGCGCATCCGTGAACGCCATGGGCGTACCGTCGGCCTTCAGGAAAAGACGCTCCGTGGCCCCGGCCGGCGCAGTTTCGCGGCCGTCATAAGCCTGCACGTTGTGCCCATCCCACAGCATGATGAACGCACCGCCGCCGATGCCGGAAGACTGCGGTTCCACCAGGGTCAATACCGCTTGCATGGCAATCGCCGCATCAATGGCTGAACCGCCTTGACGCAGCATTTCACGCCCGGCTTCAGCGGCCAGCGGGTTGGCGGCGGCGGCCATATGGCGCTCGGCGTGGCGGGTGCTCAGGTCGGTGCGGTAGCCCGAGCCCAGCTCTGGCGCCGGAGGCTGTTCGTTGACGGGCGTGTGGCAGGCGGTGAGGGCCAGGGTTGCGGCGATGACTGTCAGGCTGCGGCGGGAAATCAAAAACACGCGCTGAACTCCGTTCATGTTGAGAAGGTGCTGTGGTCCTTGGGCTACTGCGTTGTTTACAGGTAAATCGTGCCTTGCATGTACAGCACGGCCTTGCCGGAAATAATCACCCGGTCACCCTGCAGTTCACAGCGCAGCTGGCCCTTACGCTGGCCGCCTTGCTCGGCGCTCAATTGCGATTTGCCCAGGCGCTCGGCCCAGAAAGGTGCCAGCGACGTGTGCGCCGAGCCGGTAACCGGGTCTTCATTAACGCCCACATTCGGGCCGAACCAGCGCGAGACAAAATCAAACCGAGTGCTTTTAGCGGTCACCGCAACCCCGCGTTTAGGCAGGCCTTTGAGCCGCGCAAAGTCCGGTGTGAGAGCCGCCACCTGTGCTTCATCTTCCACCAGCACGATGTAGTCGTCGGTGCCAAACACCTCGGCGTTTTCAAGCCCCAGGGCGCTCAACATGCCGTGGGGCGGCTCGCAGCGTTCGGGTTTTTTGGCCGGAAAATCCATCGCCAGCTCATCGCCGTTGCGCGTTACCCGCAACTCGCCGCTACGGGTGGCAAAGCGCAGAACCTGCGGGGCGTCCGCCAACTTGTGGATCAATACCCACGCGGCTGCCAACGTGGCATGGCCGCACAGGTCCACCTCAACTTCCGGCGTGAGCCAACGCAACTCATAGAACTCGCCACGGGGTACAAAGAACGCGGTTTCCGAAAGATTATTCTCGGCTGCAATCTGCTGCAGTTGCTCGTCGGCCAGCCACTCAGTGAGTGGGCACACCGCTGCCGGGTTGCCGCCGAAGGGATGGTGGCTGAAAGCGTCGACTTGGTAGATGTCCAGTTGCATCGGGGCACTCCGTGTTTAGGGGAGGCAGGACACTAACAGTGGGGTTGGGGGGGCGTCAAAATACAGTTGGGGAGTTTTTTTGCGCGCATAAAAAAACGGCCTACCTTTCGGTAAGCCGTTTTTAGTACTTGGTGGCTACACAGGGACTTGAACCCCGGACCCCAGCATTATGAATGCTATGCTCTAACCAACTGAGCTATGTAGCCAAGTGGCGCGCATTATTCGCTTGGAACGGCAATGCGTCAAGCGTTTTTGTTGAAAATTTTTCTACGCTTTCAACTGTTTAAGCCAAAGCGCTGATTTTGGCGACGGGCGGTGGCGAATGCACCGTGCATGAGGGGAGCGCAAGCGCTAAGCGTCTTCGAGAGTCTACTCACGGGCCCAGTCCGACAGTGTTGGGCAGATATCCCTGTCGCCCAACGCTTGACTGGCTAGTTCAACTTACTGATGCAGTGGGGTGTGGGTGACGCGCTTGAGCTGTTCGCGTGCCCGTGACAGGCGCGAGCGCACGGTGCCGATAGGAATGTCCAGTACGTCGGCGGTGTCCTGGTAACTGCCGTCGGTTTCCAGGGAGGCATACAGTGTTCTGCGCATCTCTGTGGGCAAGTGATCAATTGCGCTCAGGGTATTTTCCAGGCGTCGGTTGACCTCGAATTCCCAATCCAGGCTGTGGTTTTCTTCATGGCCATGCCACAGCGACTCGTCGAATTCGCAATGAGAGGGCTTGGCATACAGGCGCCGGAAGTGATTGCGGATCAGGTTCTGCGCGATACCGCACATCCAGGTGCTGAGCGTCGCGGTACCACTGAAGCGCTCGCGATTGCGCCAGGCCTCCAAGTAAGTCAGTTGCAATAGATCATCCGCGTCTTCCGGGTTGAGGACCCGTTTGTGAATGAAGCGCCGCAGTTTTTTCTGTTGATCGTCTGTCAGATGGAGCATGAATTGAGGCGAATTGCCACCAAGGTGAACTAAAGCTTCAATAGGGATATTCATGATTTTTTCCTTAAGGTAGACGCAGTCGAAAACGTATCGACAGGAACCCGATTGCACTGCGTGTGCCAAAGAGAAAAAATCGTTTAATAGCTTGATATACATAGATAAATATTTTGAATGGAGGTGTTTTTACGCAGACTTTTGCACGGGGGAACAGGTGCCTGTGCAAGTCTTTTCAAACCCGGCTCAGCCTCAAATTTCTATGGAACCGTATGGGTGGGCCTCGCCACACAGGGAAAACACTCTTCCTGAACTGGCCTGTCCATGAAAGTCGAATCTCGCAACGATGTGCAAACGGTCCAAAGCTCGGATCAACCTGTTATCAACACTGGCTCCGTGCCTGCACCTGCGAAGGGTGTCGACGAACTGGCCCATCTGTTCAATCAGGAAGTGGAGCTCAATAAGCTCCCGCTGGCCCATCGGCAAATGGGCGTGCGCGTGCCTGCGGCTGAAAAGCTGGTGGAGCTTTATGACCAGTTGGGTCACCCGGCCCAGGCGAGCATGGCTTCGGTTTCGCGCCGAATCAGGATGCAGTTGCTGCAAAGCGCCAGTCTCGAAAAATTGCTCGACCTCGCCGGAGGCGACCCGGCGCGTGCTTTCGTGGTGCTCAAGCATGTGGTGAGCGAGGCGGACGCTGAAGTCCGTAAATCCGAAGCGGCCCTGGCACACGCAGCCATCGCCAAGCTGGAGGCGCGTTTCAAGGGCGAAATCCAGGCCGGCCTGAACATCGCCTTAACACTGCAAGCCGCCAGCGTGGACCCCGAGGAGCGCCAGGCCCTACGTGCGCTCTACTACGCCAGCGTGGTCACGCGCCAATCCCTGGCAACAATGATGCAAGCCCTGCTGGGTGTATACGGCGGTGATGGGTTTCAAGAAGGGCTTAACGTGATGCGTAAAGCCCTGGCAGACGATATTGCCGCCTTGGTGTCCTCGGTGCCTACACCATTGCTGCGCTCCTTGCTGGTGGGGCTGCGAAGCTGCGGGCAGTTGAGCGCAGTGCTGGCCAGTTGCGTGACGTGCAAGCAGCGCCTGGAGATGGAGGATGAGGCCGTTACGCTGCTGCAGCGCCTGCTCGGATATGCCAGCAGCGGCATAGGCGCCGATGAAATTCTGCGGTTGGGGAATGAGATGGGGAGTGGTTCGCCTACCAGGCAATTGACAGCTCTCAACGCGCTTTACCCTCTGATCCGGCAGTTACCTTTGGCCTTGTGGCCTGACACCAGAGTCCGTGAGGAAACCTTGTTCAAGTTTGTAGCGGTGATGGACGAACTGAACCGGATCGATGGCGGAACCCAGCGTTCTCCTGAGCTGGCCGAGGCTATGACGTGACTCTGCTGTCGACCATCAATGGCTTACTGCTCAAAGTGGCACAGCGAGCTGAAGTGCTGGGCGCTGTGGTGGTCATGGCCATTATCTTTATCTTTATCGTTCCACTGCCGACCTGGCTGGTAGATATTCTGATTGCTCTCAATATCTGCATATCTTGCCTGTTGATCGTACTGGCGCTTTATCTACCGGGCCCTTTGGCGTTCTCGTCGTTCCCGTCGATCCTGTTGTTGACCACTATGTTTCGATTGGCGCTGTCGATCGCGACCACGCGCCTGATCTTGTTGGAACAGGACGCCGGTGACATCGTTGAGGCGTTCGGCAATTTTGTGGTGGGGGGAAACCTGGCGGTGGGGATGGTGATCTTCCTGATCCTGACCCTGGTCAACTTCCTGGTGATCACCAAGGGTTCGGAGCGGGTTGCCGAGGTCGCGGCGCGATTTAGCCTGGATGCAATGCCGGGTAAGCAGATGTCTATCGACAGCGATTTGCGTGCCGGGTTGATTGACGGTGTGCAGGCGCGCGACAAACGCGATCAGCTGTCGCGTGAAAGCCAGCTGTTTGGGGCCATGGATGGCGCCATGAAGTTCGTCAAAGGCGACGCCATCGCCGGTTTGATCATCGTCGTGGTCAACCTGTTGGGCGGCTTCTCCACGGGCATGTTCCAGCACGGGTTGAGCGCTGCCGATTCCATTTCGTTGTATTCGGTGCTGACGATTGGCGATGGCCTGATAGCACAGATTCCAGCGCTGCTGATCTCTCTGACTGCGGGCATGATCATCACCCGCGTGGCGCCGGATGGACGCAAAGGCGTCAGTAACATGGGCGTCGAAATTGCTCGGCAAATGACCAGCGAGCCCAAGAGCTGGGTGATTGCCTCGGTGGGAATGCTTGCGTTTGCCCTAGTGCCGGGCATGCCTACCCTGGTGTTTATTCTTATCGCGCTGATCACCGGCTGTGTGGGTTACTACCTGGTACGCCAGCGTCAACGACAGGCAGAGCCCGCCAACGAAGCCGCCGAGGTCGTTCGACCTGAAGAGAACGGTAAAGAGGACTTGCGCGGATTTGATCCGTCGCGCCCCTACCTGTTGCAGTTTTCCCCCGTGCTGCGCGGAACGCCTGAGGTGACGGACCTGATTCATGGGATTCGCCAGGCGCGAAACTCGCTGGTCGCCAATATCGGCCTGACATTGCCGCCGTTCGAAGTTGAACTCGATGATTCCCTGGCCGCCGATGAAATGCGCTTTTGCGTGCATGAGGTGCCCATGGTCAGGGCGTCAGTGGTCAACCATGTGGCTGTTGAGCGCAAGGCGCTGACGGTTGAGCCTGAGCACGCCATACCGGGGCTGGCTGAGCGGGATGAACAGGATTGGCTCTGGTTGCCTCCTGATGACCCGCTGCTGGAGGACCCAGAGCTGGAGCGCTTCACGGCTACGCACCTGATCCTGGAACGCATGAGGCAGGCAATGATGCTCAGCGGGCCGCAGTTCCTGGGGATTCAGGAGAGCAAGTCGATCTTGAGTTGGCTTGAGCATAACCAGCCGGAACTGGTGCAGGAACTGCAGCGCATCATGCCGCTCTCGCGTTTTTCGGCGGTGTTGCAACGCCTGGCCAGTGAAGGCGTACCGCTGCGAGCAGTGCGGCTGATTGTCGAGTCGCTGATCGAGTACGGGCAGCATGAGCGTGAGCCGGAAGCCCTGGCCGACTATGCGCGCATTGCCCTCAAGGCACAGATCTACCACCAGTACAGGGAGGCCGATGGCCTGCATGCCTGGCTGTTATCTCCGCAGAGCGAAAACATCCTGCGCGAGGCGCTGCGCCAGACCCAGACCGGCGTGTTTTTCGCGCTGGACGAGAACCACAGCGCGGCCTTTATCAGTTTGCTCAACCAAGCCTTTGTTCTAAGGGCCAAGAGCAAAAGTGTGATGTTGGTGGCGCAAGACTTGCGCAGCCCATTGCGGACCTTGCTGCTGGAAGAGTTCAACCATGTACCGGTGCTGTCTTTCGCTGAGTTGGGAAGCACATCCAAGGTCAAGGTCCTGGGGCGCATAGACCTGGGCCAGGAAGCCTTGATGCGGGGGGCGGCGGCATGAGCCTGCGGCCATGGTTAATACGAAAGAGGGCTCGATAATGTATGAGCTAAGGGTGCTTGATGGCCAGCGCCAGGGCGCTGCGTTGCCGTTGTTTGGCGAGCAATGGAGCATTGGCGCCCAGGCAGATGCTGACTTGGTGCTGAACGATCCAGGGGTTGCCGAGCAGCATGCGTTGCTGCGCTTTTTTGAGGCTAACTGGTCGGTGCAGGCCCAGGCGGAACTGTTGTACGGGGCTGCTGGGCAAGCCATGGCGCAGATCCCGAATCTGGCATTGAACGTGCCCTTTCTGGTGGGCAGCGTAAGGTTGTGCGTCACCCTGGCGGATCAACCGTGGCCCGAGCCTGTGGCGCCGGCGGCCGCAGCGGTGCCATCGCCGGATGAACCCGCGCAGGCACTGATGTTGTCCGCCATTGCGCCCTCGCAGCAAAAGCGCTTGATCAGCCTGGTGCTGGTGATGGCGATCATCATCGCCGTAGTGGGCATGGTCTCGACAGGGGAGCATGAGGCCCAGGCTTCGCTGATGCCTGCGGTGGCTGGCAAACAGGAACTGGCCTCACCGATTGATGTGCGCCAACAGTTGGTGAAGATGCTTGGCGAGCGTGAGTTGAGCCCGCGCATCGGCTTGCAGGTGATCAACGGCCAAGTCGTGCTGAGCGGGGATGTTTCCCAGGAGGATGTGGAGTTGGTGTCGCGGATGCTCAGCCGTTTTGGTGAGCAATTCGACAGTGCGGTGCCGGTGATCAGTCGTGTCCGTGTGCGCGATGAGGCCTTGCCGTTCAGGATTGTGCAGATAGTGGGCGGACCGAACGGCCACGTGGTTCTGGAAGAGGGCAGCCGGCTTTTTCTGGGGGATCAGATAGACGGCCTGCGCCTGGTGCTGATCGACAACAGCAAGGTGGTTTTCGACGGTGCGCAGCGTTATGAGGTGCTTTGGTGAGTACGCAATTGCAAGCGCGTCTCGACGCCTGGCAACAGCGCCAGGCCCAGGCGCTGAGCAGCTTTGCGCCAGTGGCGATGCGTGGTCGCATCCAGCGCGTCAATGGCATGTTGCTGCAATGCCGATTGCCTCAGGCGCGCATCGGCGATTTGTGCCAAGTGGAAAAAGGGCCGGGGGATTTCATGCTCGCCGAAATCATCGGCTTTGATCAGCAGGATGCAGTACTCAGTGCCCTGGGTAATCTGGAAGGCGTACGAGTGGGCGCTGGCGTTGAGCGCCTGGGCGTTTCGCATCGTGTGCAGGTCAGCCAGGCGCTGTTGGGCCAAGTACTGGATGGTTTCGGGCGACCGATTACGGGGCAGGGCGCCAGTGCGTTTGTCGAAGCTGAACTGCCCGATACCAGTGCGGTGCTGTGTGAAGCGCCGTTACCCACCGAGCGCCCGCGGATCAACCGTGCCCTGGCCACTGGGGTGCGTTCCATTGATGGCTTGATGACGCTGGGTGAAGGCCAGCGCGTCGGTCTGTTCGCCGGGGCCGGTTGCGGCAAGACGACTCTGTTGGCCGAGATCGCCCGTAACGTCGAATGCGACGTCATCGTGTTCGGCCTGATCGGCGAGCGAGGCCGCGAGTTGCGTGAGTTTCTCGACCATGAGCTGGATGAGCAACTGCGCTCCAAAGCGGTACTGGTGTGTGCTACGTCTGATCGCTCCAGCATGGAGCGCGCTCGCGCTGCATTCACCGCCACGGCGTTGGCTGAAGGTTTTCGGCGCAAGGGTCAACGGGTGTTGTTGCTGATTGATTCCCTGACTCGTTTCGCCAGGGCCCAGCGCGAAATTGGCCTGGCTGCCGGTGAGCCCCTGGGACGCGGTGGTCTGCCGCCTTCGGTGTACAGCTTGCTGCCGCGTCTGGTGGAACGCGCCGGGTTGACCCGTGACGGTGTGATCACAGCGATCTACACGGTGCTGATCGAGCAGGACTCCATGAACGACCCGGTGGCCGACGAAGTGCGTTCGTTGCTTGACGGCCATATCGTGCTGTCGCGCAAATTGGCCGAGCGTGGGCACTATCCGGCGGTAGATGTGCTGGCGAGCCTTTCACGAATATTGAGCAACGTCGCAGAACCTGCGGATATCCAGGCGGGCACGGCGTTGCGGCGTTTGCTATCGGCGTACCAGCAGATTGAGTTGATGCTCAAGCTGGGCGAGTACCAGCCTGGCAGCGATGCCCTGACGGACCTGGCGGTGAACAGTCGCCAAGCGGTGGATGGTTTCCTGCGCCAGGATTTGCGTGAGCCGACACCGATGGCTGTCACGCTGGAGCAACTCAAGGAGCTGACCGCCCATGTCCCATTCTGACGTACTGCTCGGTGAGGTGGAGACGCTGCGGCGCCTGCGCAGGCACCGGGCCGATCGGGCCGAGCGTGCCCTGCGTGAGGCCAAGCGTGCGCAGCAGGCCCTGCTTGCGCACATCCAGCAGGCCCAGGAAGCACTTGAACAGACTCGGCAGGAGGAAGCCCGGCAAAGTGCGCAGTTGCTCAGTCAGCATCAGGGCCAGACCCTGACCTTGAAGGGGCTGAAATCCTGGCGCGCGCAGGAACACTCCTTATCCGCCAGCACCCAGCGAGAAGAGGGGCAGCTTGAGGCGTTGCGCAGCCAACGGCCAGTAAAAGAAAGCCACGTTGGCAAAGCCCAGAGGCAAGCCACCGAATGCTTGCGACAGGTCGAAAAGTTACAGGAGTTATCACTTTTACTGGCACGGGAGCCGGCATGACTAAGGTTGCTAATAAATCCCCTCAAAGACCGCCCCTGCGGGAGCCACGGGAAGAACGTGAGCCGGGAACAGCGGGCGTGGTGCCCTGGGAGCAAGGGCGACTGTTTGCGCGGCTGTTTGCTGATGAGCGTGAGGGCACAGGGACGGGAGCCTCCTTATCGGGAAAAAAATCAGCATCCGGTATCGCCATGATCGAGGCGCTCGCCGAACAGCTGGCGCCGCGTGTATTGGCCGGTTCGCAATGGCCGTTGCAGGCAGTGTTGTACTTGCCACGTCTGGGACGGATCAATGCCAGCGTGCGCCGAGAACAGAGCGCCTGGACCATTGAGCTGGAAGCAGAACAGGGCGCCACGGCACGCTGGCTCAGTGGCGTACGACAGCAGTGTGAGGAACGTTTTGCGCAAGCGCTGGGGCGGCCAGTCAGCGTACTTGTGCCAAGCGTCGGCAACCTATGATCGTACCGCTACTGACATTCCCGTCGATCAAGAGCGACTTGGTTGCCGCACGCAACCGACTGGGGCGCGGCCTGTACCTGCCGTTCCATGTCGCGGGTCAGGCCGGTGA
The DNA here is from genome assembly GCF_009648855.1 of Pseudomonas sp. CFSAN084952. Taxonomy (NCBI): domain Bacteria; kingdom Pseudomonadati; phylum Pseudomonadota; class Gammaproteobacteria; order Pseudomonadales; family Pseudomonadaceae; genus Pseudomonas; species Pseudomonas sp. CFSAN084952. The sequence continues at coordinate 6,290,030 of NZ_CP045767.1, forward strand.
GCTGCGGCTTGAGCCTGGACGTGCGCCAGTTGGCAGTGAAGCGGTGTGCTTTGACACGCAGTGCGGCGTGCTGGCGCTCGCTAAGGCAGGGCCGTTGCTCAGCCTGATGGGCGAGTGTCCGGTGACCCTCGCTGGGGCCGACAACGAACCAGACTCCTGGTTCTGGGCGTTGTTCCAGTATTACCTGAGCCCCGAAGTGCGGTCGTTGTTGGGTTATGTGAGATTGCTGCACACCGAGCGACCAAGGGGGTTTGGCTGCCGCCTCACCGTGACCCTGGGGGCATCCTGGGCTGAGGGTTATGCCTGGTTGAGCCCCGAAAGCTTTTTGGCCTTGCACGAGGCGAGTTCCTGGCGGGCCACGGCTGCGCCACTGCCGTTGTCGTTTCAATTGGCAATTGCCGTGACCCTTGGGCGGTTGCGGTTACCGATTGTACAGGCCAGTAGCCTGCGGACCGGCGATGTGCTGGTGCTTGAACAGACCTTTTTCCAGGCCCTGGGCAGCGGCTATGTGCAGGTTGGCAGAGAGCGCCTGCACGGGGGCATTGACGATGACAACGGGCGCTTACGTTTCATTCTTACTTCTATCGAGGACATGTCCGTGGACGAAGATTTAGCTGTACCTCATTACTCGGGGCATGAAAACGATGAACCTGTCATGGACGTATTCGGCCCCGAGCCGTTCGATGAGTTGAGCATGACGCTGAACGTACGCTGCGGAACACTGAACCTTACCCTGGGGGAGCTGCGTAACCTCGTGCCCGGCTCGGTATTGGGCATTGCCGGTTTCGCCCCGGGCACGGCGGGACTGTATTACGGTGATCGACCCATCGGCCAGGGACAGTTGGTGGAAGTTGACGGGCGTCTGGGGTTGCAGTTGTCCCGAGTGGTGTTCGGTCGATGATTCTTCAGGGGCTGGACCCGGTAGTTCTGGCGGTATTTCTGGGGGCGTTGTCGTTGATGCCCATGCTGTTGGTTGTCTGCACAGCCTTCTTGAAAATCGTGATTGTGCTGATGATTACCCGCAATGCCATCGGCGTACAACAGGTGCCTCCAAGCATGGCCATCAACGGAATCGCCCTGGCTGCCACCTTGTTCATCATGGCACCGGTGGGGTATGAGATCGCCGAGAACCTCAAGGCTTCGCCTCTGGACATGACCAACGTGCAAACGTTTCTGAGTACCGGCAATGAGGCCATCAACCCCTTGCGTGCCTTCATGCTGCGTAATGTGGACCCGGATGTGCTGACCCATCTATTGGAAAATACCGCACGTCTGTGGCCAGCGAAAATGGCGCAGGAGGTGCAGCGTGAGGATCTTATCCTGCTGATTCCGGCCTTTGTGCTTTCGCAATTGCAGGCGGGGTTCGAGATCGGGTTCCTGATCTACATCCCCTTCATCGTGATCGACCTTATTGTTTCCAACCTGCTGCTGGCGCTGGGTATGCAGATGGTCTCGCCGATGACCATTTCCCTGCCGCTCAAGCTGCTGCTGTTCGTGCTGGTGTCTGGCTGGTCGCGGTTGCTCGACAGCCTGTTCCTTTCTTATCTCTGAGTGGCGTATGGAACCTATCGTGCTGTTCAAGCAGGGCATGTTGCTGGTGGTTGTACTGTCGGCGCCGCCGCTGATCGTGGCGGTGGTGGTGGGGGTACTGACTTCCCTGGTACAAGCACTGATGCAGATCCAGGACCAGACATTACCCTTTGGTATCAAGCTGGTGGCGGTGGGTGTCACATTGATCCTGACGGGCCGCTGGATTGGCGTTGAGTTGATCCAGCTGATCAACCTGACGTTTGAAATGATCGGCCGTTCGGCCCTGAACTGAGGCGTTGCCTGTGCTGCTTTATCTTGACTACCTGCCCAGCCTGGTGATTGGCATGGCGCGTATTTACCCCTGTGGCATTTTGGTGGCGGCGTTTTGTTTTCAGCACGTGCGAGGCCTGCCTCGGCACACCATCGTGATGGTCCTGGCGCTGCTGCCCGCGCCGGGTATTCACGCAGCTTTGGCAGGGCAGGACCCTTCAGCAATCATGCTCGGTGCGCTGATGATCAAGGAAGTGGTCCTGGGGTTGCTGCTCGGGGTGTTGCTGGCGATGCCGTTCTGGATGTTCGAGTCGGTCGGGGCACTGCTGGACAACCAGCGTGGAGCCTTGGCAGGTGGCCAACTTAACCCGTCACTGGGGCCGGACGCGACACCGATCGGGCACATGTTCAAGCAACTGGCGATTTACCTGTTGATGGCCGTTCTGGGGTTGGGCACGCTGACCCAGGTGATCTGGGACAGTTATCTGATCTGGCCACCCACCGTGTGGTTTCCGTTTCCAGCGGCTGATGGCATGAGCGTATTTGTCGGGATGCTGAGTGACACGTTCATGCACATGATGCTTTACGCTGCGCCCTTTATTGCCGTGTTGTTGCTGTTGGAGTTTGGCATCGCGTTGCTGGGCGTCTACAGCCAGCAATTGCAAGTGAGTACCTTGGCGCCACCGGTTAAATGCCTGGCGGGAATCGGTATTTTGTTGCTGTACTTTGCATTGTTGCAGGATCTTATTGTCGGGCGTATGAGCCAGCTGGGTGACCTTAAGCACTATCTGGGGCTTTTGTTCTCGGTCTCGGCACCGTGAGTGATTCGGGGGAAAAAAAGCACCCGGCGTCCGCCAAGAAACTGCGTGACCAACGCAAGAAAGGTCAGGTCGCCCAAAGCCAGGATGTGAGCAAGCTGTTGGCACTGACGGCTATCAGTGAAGTCGCCTTGTTCACTGCCGAGACCAGTTTGCAGCGCTTTCAGCAACTGATGGTGTTCCCGATGTCGCGCTTGAGCCAGCCGTTTGTGCGAGTGCTGGAAGAAGTACTGGTGGAGGGCCTGGTCATGTTTTTCTCGTTCTCTCTGCTGATGGCCGGGCTTGCAATTGCTGCGAAGCTGATTGGCAGCTGGATGCAGTTCGGCTTGTTGTTCGCCCCGCAAACGCTCAAGCTGGATTTCAATCGCCTCAACCCTATCAGCCAGATCAAGCAGATGTTTTCTGCCCAGTCTTTGATGAATCTGTTGATGAGCATAGCCAAGGCGTTCCTCCTGGGCCTGATTGTGTACGTGGTGGTTTGGCCCTCTTTGGGGGCGTTGATCAATCTTGCCAACAGCGATCTGCAGAGTTACCTACTGGCGCTGATCGCGTTGTTCCGTCACTTGCTGCATGCCTGCCTGGGGCTGTTGCTGGTGTTGGCGTTGATCGATCTGACGTTGCAGAAGCACTTCTTCGCCAAGCGTATGCGCATGACACAGGTTGAGGTCGTCAAAGAATACAAAGACATGGAAGGCGACCCTCATGTGAAGGGGCAGCGCCGTCAGTTGGCGCAGCAATTGGCCCAGGAGGAACCGAAGGTCAAACTGCCCAAGCTGGAAGAGGCAGACATGCTGGTAGTCAACCCGACGCACTTTGCGGTCGCCCTGTATTACCGTCCTGGCAAGACGCCTCTGCCCCTGCTGATCAGTAAAGGCACGGACGACGAGGCGCGAAAACTGATCGCGCGCGCGAAGGCCGCCGAGGTGCCCGTGATTCAGTGTGTGTGGTTGGCGCGTACGATCTACACCAAAAAGTTGGGAGCCAGCATTCCTCGCGAAACCCTGCAGGCCGTGGCGTTGATCTATCGCACCTTGCGCGAGCTGGACGATGACGCCAAACGCGAGACGCTGGAGCTCCCGGAGCTTGACCAGCGCTGATCAGCGAATGGATCGTGGGTCCAGGACACTGAGACCTGCCAGCGAGAGCATCCGGCTCAGCGTCCTGTCCAGATTGCCGGGCGGTGTTGGCAGCGCGTGCCAGATCACCATGGCGCCCTGGGCATCGAGGTAGACAAAGCACCCCTCGAAGACCAGGGCCTGCTCAAAGCGGCGCTGTAATATCCGTTGCAATTGCCCGGCTTGCAACGCTTCGCGAGCGACATGCAGAGCCAGCCCCGGGCGATTGCCGGCCTGCAACGTGCACACTTTGATACCGGGCGCGAGGGACTGGTGAGCGGCAGCGCCGCTCACCAGGTCGTTCAGCACTACCTGGGGTTGGTTGCCGGGCATTTGCGTCGTGCTCATCGCTCCAGCGATACCGTCTGGTAGTCCGCGCGCTCCCCGGACGGTCCAGGCTGGACGCGCATGTGCGATGGCCACCAGATCACCATCTTCTGCGCGGTCGACTGCGGGCGTGAGCAGGAGTCGCCTTTGCATGTTGGGGTACAAGCGCTGACGAGCAGCGCCGCACCGATCAGGGTGACGCACAACAATTGATGCTTCATGGTCGGGCCTTTTTGACAGGAGTAATCAAGGTAGGGCGCGGTACGCTGAGGTGTTCATCCTTCTTCACCGGGCGCATGGCGATAAAGACTTCGGCTTCTTCTCCCGGCTTCAACCAGGCGCGTGGCCACACGGTGACGGCCAAAGTCTGCGAGTTGCTGCATTCTTTTTCATCGATGCGCACATTGCGGTTGAACTGGTTGCGCATCACCACGACGGCGACGTTGTACTCGGGGCCTGCGTACCATTGGCTGCGCTCGGTGTTCAGCGCCAGCAAGTCGCGGGGGCTGCACAGCGTGTTCAATCCCAGGGGCATGGGCGCCAACTTGAAGGCCTTGGGCACTTCTCCCGTCACCAGATGCGCCAACGTGCTGATGATGTCGCTACGCTTGATCTCGGGCTGGTGAGGGGCGTTGCGCCTGGCCAGTGGTGCAAGGGCCGTCTGCAACTCGGCCTGGTCTGCCTGAGGCAAGTAGCGGGACGGATCGGCCTGGTCGCCGATGACGCGTGGGGTGATGATGAACAGGCGTTCACGCCGATTGTTCTGCCGTTCGCTTGAAGAGAACAACGCCTTGCCCAGCAGTGGGATATCGCCCAGCAGCGGCACCTTGTTGTGCTTGTCGGTGCTTTCCGTGACATGGAATCCGCCCACCACCATTGAGCGTTTTTCCGCCATGACCGCCTGGGTACTGACGTTACCGCGGCGCACATCCAAGTTATTGAGGTCACGATTGGGGTTGGACTCATCGAACGTACCGTCCTCGATATCCACCACCAAGTGAATCTGATGGCTGCCTCGGCTGGTGATGACGCGGGGCACGACCTGCACGCTGGTACCCACGGTGACCGGCAGGATGGTTGCGTTCTGACGACCGGGTGTCAGGTACTGAGTGCGGTTGAAGTCGATCACCGCCGGTTGGTTTTCCAGGGTGAGCACGGAGGGGTTGGACACCATGGTCGCCAGCCCCTTGGCTTCCAGGGCGCGTATGTCAGCATAGAAACGGTCGCGATTCTCGATCGACAACTGCTGCGATGTGCCGGGCGCCATATTTGCACCACCACGGAAACGGCTGTTCTGAAACCCCCAGTTCACGCCGAATTCACGCAATTGGGTGCGCTCGATATCCAGAATGATCGTATCGATTTCCACCAACTTGCGCGCCACATCGAGTTGAGCGATCAACTCGCGGTACATGGCCTGGCGCTCTGGCAGGTCATAAATGAGCACCGCGTTATTGCGCATATCGGCTTCGACGCGAATGCGACTGGTGGGGGCCGGCGCCCGCGGGGTGAGTGTGGCGCCAATATCCATTGGCATGGGAGTGCTGTTTGTAGCGAGCATCTGCCCCAGCAACGGGTTGCTCAAGCGGGGAACGTTGGGTACGAGAGGGGCGGGCTGTGAGGCGGGGCGCTGGGCTAACGCAGGGGGGGTCGCGTTGGAGCGTGGCTCCAGTAAGCCCCGCACAATGCTGGAAACACCGGCAATGGTGATCTTCTGGCCGCGATAATCCACGTGGCGATCCGCTGCATTGGCAAACTTCAGCGGGAAACTTAGCACGCTCTGTTTTTCGTCCACCGAGCGGCGTTGGCTGCTGAACTGTTTGACTTGCTCGATATAGCGCCGAGGCCCTGAGACCAACACGATGCCATCGTCGGGCAACTCACCCCAACCGAAGCGGCTGTCGAGCAGGCCGATATCAGTGAGGGCTTGCTTGAGGTCGGCAATGGTCTCGGAGGAGACCTCCAGGCGCGCTGACTCTTGCTGGTCCAGAGTACTGACGTAGAGCGTGTTGTTGTACAGGTACCATTGGAAGCGATGCTCTACCCCCAGGCGGTCGAGCAATGACTGCGGGGTGTTAGCGCGTATCTTGCCATTGACGATGCCTTCCAGCAGGCCCTCGATCTGCAGCTGTGTACCGAAGGTCTGGGCGAAATCTTCGAGTACCTCGCGCACCGGCTTATGCTCGGCTTCATAAGCGTAGGCGGTGTTTTTCCATTCCGAAGGGATGGCGGCCAGCGCGCTTTGTGCTGAAACCAGCAACCAGGAAAACAAAAACACATTCCGCCAGTGGGTTCTTTTGGCTGTAACGGCAGGCGAGCCAAGGTACGAGCGATTGCCCTTATGGGTCTTGTTAGACATAGACAGTTCTCTGATTAGTACGAACGTGAACTTAGCGGGGTGGGTTTGAGGTTTTGAACTGGGCGAGCAAGTCGTGCATTGATTGCGCGCCATGTGTCGCGTTGGTTGAGCAGGGCTTCAAGGCAGCCAAGCAGGCCGGCTTCTCCACGGTCGGCGCGCAGGCTGTTAATCACCCATAGCGCTCCCGTGTCGGCTTTTTGAGCCAATGCACCTTGAAAATGATTCAAGCTGGCCGCGCCCAGGCGCAGCCAGCCTTGCAAGGCTGAGTTATCGGGTAGAGAAGAGGTCAGTTGAGCCCCCAATAAAACGGTGTCTCCCTGACGTTGCAGGGTGACTTCGTCGTCGCCCTCAAATAGAGCGATTTTTTCCTTTCCGCTGCTCAACCAGTCACTCACGAGCGCCTTCATCTACTGGAAGCTTTCAATAGTTGTTTTAAGCATTTGGTTGACGGTTTTACCGTGCTCGTTATAAAGCGCAAAGGTGACCTCTCTACGCGTTACCAAGTTGTGAAAGAGTTCGCTGTCTTCGGCGGCCAGGCTTTCTTCGAAGCCGGCTTTGAACTCCTTGTATGTCGATGTTTTATTTCGGGCAATCGAATGAGTCAGTTCTTTGAAAAAATCCATGATTTTTCCTCGGTTTTCTATTGTCGATGGATGAATTTAAACAGTCAGCTCTGAGTGATTAACATAAAGAAAGTCTCTATGTTCGTAGGATTAAATCTCGATCAAGTACTCTTTATCCTGCTTGAAAAAAGTGTCGAGCATGGCGTTCCAGCTGATACGGAAGTCGCCCTCATCTGTTTTCAGTACGAGGGTCTGAAGATGAACTGTGTCGTCGGCGCTTAACTTCCAGGCGTTGCTCTTGTGGCGTGCAAGGCTCTGCCTTATTTCCTCAAGATCAAGGGGATGACAGAGCAGCGTCGCGCTGACTTCCTGAACTTGGCTCTCCAGCAAGTGCTTTAACAGTGCTGCGAGCCTTTGCGGGGCAGTCGTCTCGCCGAGCAAGCAGCGAATGGCCTGGTTGGTTATGGAGGTCGCATAGTGTTCAAGGTTGTCGCGCATCGTTTGACGGTCGCGTTCCCATTGCTTGAGTTGTGCATCTGCGCGTTGCCAGATTTCCAATGAGGCTTGTTCAAGCATGGCCTCGCATTTTTTCTCGGCCATACTTATCAATTCGTCGGCCTGGGCCTTGGCGTGGCTCAAGAGGTGGTTGGCGTGTTCCCAATGGGCAAGCTCTTCGCGCTTGATAAGGCTTCCTCGTGCGCCGGATGCGTCATTGCGTAACTCAATAGTATGTCGGCATAACATTACTGTTTTCCTCACCTGTGCGAGACAGGGGCGTGTTGCCGCTCGCCATGGTCGTGACGCGCCAGACGACGGCCTGCCAGAGAGTGTTCAATCGGCCGCTTGCATGTTCGAGTGGGGCGTTTGCTATTTCAGCCTCGCTCACACGTGTACGGGGAAAGCGCAATCGAAGACGCTGCCAGATAGCCGGTTCAACCCAGCTATGAAGCAGTCGCAGTGGATCGGAATGTGGGGGCAGCATGGAGGGGTGCAGCGCCATGGAGAGGCGCATGCACCACTGGTGATGACTTTCACTCAATGGTGATGGCGCTTCGGGATTGAATATGTGCGTGACCAATGCCAGCCCCAGGTTCAGTTGATCCGTCGTGGCCAGGGCCAACCGAAGCACGGTAGCGTGAGGCGCAGCAGGCAAGCAGGCTTTAAAACCCGTCAGGTTGTCGGGCACTGACCGGCCGTTGTAAAAAAGCCTTTCAATCGCACGATACTCCTCACCTCGCCAGTCTTCGTGGGCCTGCTTCCAGGGAAAAGCCCACCACTGAGCCCAGGCCAGTTGTTCACGCATGAGGGGGTCGGGTCTAGGTGCCATGCGTTGACCCCGCTGAGTCGCCTTTAATGGCCGGCTCCTGGGAGTGACGCTTGCGCCGCGCTTGGAGGAAGATCATGGCGGCCACGGCCGAAACCAGAGCGAGCAGCACAATCATTATGCTGGTTCGCCAGAAGCCGAGATCGTCGCCAGGCACCAGGAAGGGGCCGAAATACACCAGGCGTTGCTGTTCCTGATAAGTGGAGGCAGGTACAAACACCACAGTGAGTTTTTGCGGGTTATCCACCGCTGTGGTCATCCCGGGAATACTGCTTGCCACCATTCTGCGGACCCGCGCACGGATGTTGTCGGGATCCAGGCGTGGATCATGCTTGATAAACACGGAGGCAGATGCAGGTTGGACCGGCTCTCCTGGCGCAATGCGCTCGGGCAACACCACATGCACGCGTGCGACAATAACGCCATCGATCTTGGACAAGGTGGTTTCAAGCTCTTGGGATAAGGCATAGATGTAGCGGGCACGCTCTTCCAGGGGGGTGGAAATGACCCCTTCCTTGCGAAATGTATCCCCCATGGTGGTCCGGGCAAGTCGAGGAAGGCCTGCCGCTTCCAAGGTACGTACGGCGCGCCCGATGTCGTTTGTATTGACCGTTACGACGACGCCATCTTTGGCCGGGGTCTTTTGCGCACGAATATGTTTATCAGCCAATTCGGCGACGACCTCATTGGCTTCTTGCTCGGACAATTGGCGATGAAGTTCCACTCGGTCACCGCATCCGCTCAGTATAAAAGCCATGATCAAAACTAAAACGACACGCAGAGAGTTATTCATGCTCAGGACTGCATGTTACTGATCTTGTCGATGCACTGTGTTGTCTTGGCCAGACATTTCACCATGAGTTGTGATGTGAGTTGTGCGCTATATAACTCTCGTGGGTAAGTACTGATGGCCTCAACATCTATACCTTTTTTAGTTGAGCGGATTATTTTTGCGAAGCCATCTCTTGAGTGACTGAGGTGCTTTGAGGCCTCTGTCAAAAGGAGCGAGACTTCAGGCTTGGCAGAAGTCGTGTTGGTGGGGCGTTCAAGCATCGATGTGAAAAAACTGGCATCCATACCGTCTGGCGACTGTTCCTGGGCTGCACGGGTATGTTCCGTACTGCTGCCTTTCTGTGAGAAAGGGTCGTTTGCTATTCGCATGGCGGTTTACTCGATCAAAGTGGGCGCAGCTTTACAGGCGTACACACTGGCCTGTCGGGAGGGGGGATGATTACCTTTCGGACTAGAGAGCCTGAAAGGTAATCGATCACCCGATAATTATTGACCGGACCCCGACCGGATCAACCCTTGAATGTTTTTCACTTCAGCGCTTCTCCAGCCGTTTTTTATGGCATCAGCCTTCATCTTTTCGAAGATGCCTTCGGCGCCATCTTCGCCACCTCCAGCAAATCCGTCTCCTGTGCCTCCGTTAAATTTAGTGAATGGGTTAGACGTGTTTGCCAACGCTTGTGAATAGATCGAACCTGAGGTAATAGTTGACATATAAGGGTCCTTTGTGAATTAAGAATTGTATTCGCTGCCCGTAACATCATCATAGATATGACGCTGTTGACATATTTTGCAGCTATAATTGTGTGGCCTATAAAACGGATGCGTTCCAAAAGTTTTGAGCGGAGGTGTAACGAAATATGATCCTCAATATTTGAGAAACTATCAGCTCTTCATGTGCTGGCTCGTATCATTGAGGTTTTGACTATAAGATTTTTGAACCGGGCGTGATCAAGCTTATGCCAATGATATGTTCAATTGTTTCATTCTGTAATACAGCGTGCGCTTCGCAACCCCCAGCTCAATGGCTACGGTATCCACACAGTGTTGGTGACGGTACATCGACTCTTCAATCAACGCTTTTTCAATTTGTTGAAGGCGTGCCTTCAGGTCCGTCTGAGGGGGCGGCTGACGGCAGGCGGGCGCTGAGAGCGGCGGGAGGCCCAGGACGAACCGTTTCGCCGCCGAGCGTAGCTCGCGAACATTACCCAGCCAGGGGTGGCAGAGCAGTTCATGCAACAGGCCGTCAGAAGGCGATGGAGGTGTGCAATTGAACTGGTCTGCTTCTTCCTGAATCATCTGCAGAAACAACGGGATGATGCGCTCGCGCCGATCGCGCAGGGCGGGCAGTTCGATGTTCACGACATTCAGCCGAAAGTAGAGATCACGCCTGAAGGCGCCTTGGTCGACCATGATTTGCAGGGATTGCTGGGCCGATGCAATGACGCGCATGTCCACGGAAATGAACCGAGTCGAACCCAGGCGCTCCACCCCGCGGCACTCCAGCACACGCAGTAGCTTGGCTTGCAGGCTCAAGGGCATGCTGTCGATCTCATCAAGGTACAGAGTACCCAAGTGGGCGGCTTCGACAAATCCAGCCCTTGATTGCACTGCCCCGGTGTAGGCGCCGCTGTTGACACCGAACAGCTGGCTTTCCGCCAGGCTTTCAGGGATGGCCGCACAGTTCACGGCGACAAAATTACCTCGTCGACCCGATAAGCGATGAATCCGTTGTGCAAGCGTATCTTTGCCGGTACCCGTTTCTCCCAACAGCAGGATGTCAACGTTAAGCGCGGCAGTGTTGTTAAGTGTGGTTTCAATTTCCTGGCCATCGATGAGTGAAACGTCTGTTGTATTATCCTTCTGGACGTAGGCCGACATCGATGTGTACTCCCTGTTCGCTAGTACTTCACTGTAGAAGGACGGTGTGCAAGCGCCAACTCAGTAGAACGCAGAATATAAAAGTTGTCACCCGGCGAAGAGGTAGTTATGTGCCGGAATAATGTAGGAAAATGACTGTAAGTTTAAGTTTTTAATGTGCTCGGCTTTAGTTTGGTTAAAGCGTCGAAAAAGGTAAGTAGGAAGATTCTGAGATAGTTGAGTATTTGGATATGTGTTTTTATTTGTAAGCTTAAATACCGGTCACAAAAAAGCCGATGCAATGCATCGGCTTTTTGTTCGCAGTCAATACTGCGGTGGTGCTTACACGTTAAAGCGGAAGTGCATCACATCGCCATCTTTAACAATGTAGTCCTTGCCTTCCAGGCGCCATTTACCGGCTTCCTTGGCACCGGCTTCACCCTTGAACTGGATGAAGTCGTTGTAGGCGATCACTTCGGCGCGGATGAAGCCTTTCTCAAAGTCGGTGTGGATCACGCCAGCAGCCTGTGGCGCGGTGGCGCCGACCTTGACGGTCCAGGCGCGGACTTCTTCGACACCGGCGGTGAAGTAGGTCTGCAGGTTGAGCATTTCGTAGCCTGCGCGGATCACGCGGTTCAGGCCAGGCTCTTCCAGGCCCAGGGCCTCGAGGAACATGTCCTTTTCTTCGCCGTCATCGAGCTCGGCGATTTCCGCTTCGATCTTGTTGCACACCGGAACAACGATGGCGCCTTCTTCGTCGGCAATGGCCTTGACCACGTCGAGCAGTGGGTTGTTCTCGAAGCCGTCTTCGGCAACGTTGGCGATGTACATCACAGGCTTGGTGGTCAGCAGGTGGAAGCCCTTGATCACGGCCTTCTCGTCTGCGCCCATGTTCTTCATCAGGCTGCGCGCCGGCTTGCCTTCGGTGAAGTGCGCGATCAACTGCTCCAGCAGGCCCTTCTGGACCACTGCATCCTTGTCGCCGCCCTTGGCGTTACGCGCGACTTTCTGCAGTTGCTTTTCGCAGCTGTCGAGGTCGGCGAAGATCAGTTCCAGGTCGATGATCTCGATGTCGCGCTTGGGGTCGACGCTGTTGGAGACGTGAATCACGTTCTCGTCTTCAAAGCAGCGGACCACGTGGGCGATAGCATCGGTTTCGCGGATGTTGGCCAGGAACTTGTTGCCCAGGCCTTCACCTTTCGAGGCGCCGGCGACGAGGCCCGCGATGTCGACGAACTCCATGGTGGTCGGCAGGATGCGCTTGGGATTGACGATGGCCGCCAGTGCGTCAAGACGCGGGTCCGGCATCGGCACGATGCCGCTGTTGGGTTCGATGGTGCAGAAGGGGAAGTTCTCCGCCGCAATACCGGACTTGGTCAGGGCGTTGAACAGGGTGGACTTGCCGACGTTGGGCAGGCCGACGATGCCGCAATTGAATCCCATGGTGTTTCCCCTCGGATAAGAGTCAGGCCTTCTGGCTGTGCAGGTTTTTCATCGCACGGTTCCATTCACCGGCGAAGATATCCGGCAGCACGCCGAGGGCAAAATCGATGCTGGCATCGAGTTTTTCCTGTTCGGCGCGTGGCGCACGACCCAGGACGAAATTTGAAACCATACTGGCAACGCCTGGGTGGCCAATGCCGAGCCGCAGACGGTAAAAATTATTCTGATTGCCCAACTGCGCGATGATGTCACGCAGGCCATTGTGCCCACCATGCCCGCCGCCGAGCTTGAGCTTGGCTACGCCGGGTGGCAAGTCCAGTTCGTCATGGGCCACCAGGATTTCTTCGGGTTTGATCCGGAAGAAGCCCGCAAGCGCCGCGACAGCCTGGCCGCTGCGGTTCATATAGGTGGTGGGAATCAGTAGACGAACATCCTGACCCTGGTGCGAGAAGCGCCCGGTCAGGCCAAAATATTTGCGATCGGCCACCAGGTTGACGCCTTGGGCGTGGGCGATGCGCTCAACAAAAAGGGCCCCCGCGTTATGCCGGGTCTGTTCGTATTCGGCGCCTGGATTTCCCAGGCCAACGATCAGTTTAATGGCAGTCACGACAGGAGCCCTTCCTTTGGAGTTGTGGATAACATCGCCGTACCCAGGTGCGGCGAAAGTGGACGACACTACATCATTTACTCAAGAGTAAACGCCGCGTTATCGCCCGCTTTCTCGCTACGTTTCGGTCCGCGATGTTTCCTCAAGCTCCGGCAATACAGAGTGAATTACTCTGCAGCGCCTTCTTCAGCTTCTTCTGGAGCAACGCGTGGAGCGTGAACGTTGGCAACAGCTTTGTCATCACCGTGAGCCAGTGCGACAAACTCAACGCCTTTAGGGGCCTTGAGGTCGGACAGGTGAACGATGGCGCCGATTTCCAGAGCCGACAGGTCGACTTCGATGAACTCAGGCAGGTCTTTCGGCAGGCAGGTAACTTCGATTTCGTTCAGGACGTGAGAGATCTCGCCGCCTTTCTTGACCGGAGCTTCTTCACCCACAAAGTGCACAGGCACGATGGCGGTCAGTTTCTGGCCAGCTACAACGCGAACGAAGTCAGCGTGCATGATGAACTGCTTGGAAGGGTGACGCTGCATCGCTTTAACGATGACGTTCTGCTTGGCGCCGTCGACGTTCAGCTCGATAACGTGGCTGTAGGCAGCTTCGTTTTCGAACAGCTTGGCGATTTCCTTGGCCAGGATGGTCACGGATTCAGCAGGCTTGTTACCACCGTAGACAACGGCTGGGATGTTGGCGGCGTGACGCAGGCGGCGGCTCGCACCTTTCCCCAGGTCAGTACGCGCTTGGGCGTTCAGAGTAAATTCGTTCATGTTGTATCTCCAAAATAGCCATCATCGAGGGGCGTTTGCGACCAGCGCCGAACTCGATATGGGCAAAAAAGCCCCGCCCCAGCGGAATGCTGGGGCGGGGCGCTTTTCGTCAGTGAGGTGATCCGTTGGTTTGACCCTTAACGGAACATCGCGCTGATCGATTCTTCATTGCTGATGCGGCGAACCGCTTCGGCAACGACCGGTGCAATATCCAGTTGGCGGATACGTGCACAGGCTTGAGCTGCGGCGGACAACGGGATGGTGTTAGTCACCACCAGTTCGTCCAGCACGGAGTTCTCGATGTTTTCGATCGCTCGGCCCGACAGCACAGGGTGTGTGCAGTAGGCGAAGACTTTTGCTGCACCGTGCTCTTTCAAGGCTTTCGCCGCGTGGCACAGCGTGCCGGCGGTGTCGACCATGTCATCAACCAGAATACAGGTACGCCCTTCGACATCACCGATGATATGCATCACTTCAGAGTGATTGGCTTTCTCGCGGCGTTTGTCGATGATCCCGAGGTCCACGCCCAGGGATTTGGCAACAGCCCGTGCACGCACGACGCCACCAATGTCCGGGGACACGATCATCAGGTTTTCAAAGCGCTGGTCTTCGATGTCATCCACCAGGACGGGGGAGCCGTAGATGTTATCTACCGGAATATCGAAGAACCCCTGGATTTGGTCAGCGTGCAGGTCAACCGTGAGCACACGGTCGATACCTACCACGGTCAGCATGTCAGCAACGACTTTCGCGCTGATAGCTACACGTGCGGAGCGCGGACGGCGATCCTGACGGGCATAACCAAAGTAAGGGATTACAGCTGTGATTCGAGTCGCTGAGGAGCGGCGGAAGGCATCAGCCATCACGACGAGTTCCATCAGGTTATCGTTGGTCGGAGCGCAGGTCGGCTGAATAATGAAGACGTCTTTACCGCGGACATTTTCATTGATCTCGGCTGTAATTTCGCCGTCGGAGAATTTACCGACAGAGATGTCACCGAGAGGGATATGCAGCTGACGTACGACACGTCGAGCCAGATCGGGGTTGGCATTCCCCGTAAAGACCATCATCTTGGACACGCGCAGTACCTAGAGGCTGAGGGTAACCTGGATGAGTATTAGAAAATGGCAGGGGCGGCTGGATTCGAACCAACGCATGGCAGGATCAAAACCTGCTGCCTTACCGCTTGGCGACGCCCCTGTATCTGTTGCAACGAGTGCCTAACACTCGGTTCCTTTTAGAGCAGACTTTGCAGCTTGCGATGCAACATCGAAACGTTGCTTCCTTTTGCTACAAACCCTGTAAGGGTCTCTGTAAGAAGGGCCGAGACTTTATCAGCTTCAGCTTTGCTTGGGAAGCCCCCAAACACACAACTTCCAGTGCCGGTTAATTTTGCTTCGGTAAATTTACCTAACAAATTCAAAGCGTTACGTACCTCTGGATAACGCCTTGCTACAACCGGTAAGCAGTCATTTCGACTGTTTCCCTTGGGAACGGGGCGCACTTTAATGGGAGAAGAGTTACGTGTCAACAACGGATCTGAAAAAATTTCTGCTGTACTTACAGATACTTGCGGCACCAGCACGACATACCAAGGTTCTTCGGGCTCTACAGGGGTGAGTTTCTCCCCAACGCCTTCAGCAAATGCGGCGTGCCCCCGCACGAAAACCGGGACGTCGGCGCCCAGCGTGAGGCCCAGCGCAGCAAGGCGATCGTGGTCCCAGCCCAGTTGCCATAAGTGATTGAGGCCCAACAAAGTGGTCGCGGCATTGGAGCTGCCGCCACCGATACCCCCGCCCATGGGCAGGATTTTGTCGATCCAGATATCAATGCCAAGTGGGCAGCCGGATTGTGCCTGAAGTTTTTTGGCTGCCCGCACAATCAGATTGCTGTCGTGGGGCACGCCGTCGAATTCGGTGTGCAGTTGGATTACGCCATCCTCACGCACGGCAAAGGTCAGCTCATCGCCGTAGTCGAGAAACTGAAACAGCGTCTGCAACTCGTGGTAGCCATCTTCACGACGGCCAAGGATGTGCAGCATCAGGTTGAGCTTGGCCGGGGAGGGCAGGGTCAATTTTTGTGCGGACACGTTATTGCCCCAGTTTGCGCGGTTGCCAGTCCTTGATCACCAGCGTGACATCAAGGTCGGTGCCATGCAGCTTGATACGTTCGGGAAGCCAATAGCCGCTTTGCTCCACGTAGCTCAAATATTCGACCTGCCAGCCATCCTGCTCCAGGGTGGCGAGGCGGCTGTCGCCATTGAGGCTCAGCCGGCTCTTGCTGTCAGGTGCCGGCAGGCCGCGGACCCACCAGACCAGATGAGAGACGGGCAGCTTCCAGCCAATCTGCTGCTCCAGCAGTTCTTCCGGAGAGGTTGCCTCGTAGCGGCCCTGATTGGCCACTTCCAGGCTTACTTGCCCTGGCCTGCCAGTCAGGCGGGCTGCGCCACGACCCAGGGGGCCCGAGAGGCGAATGTCGTAGTAGTCCTGGCGTTGCAGCCAGAACAGGGTGCCGCTGCCGGAGTCTTTCGGCGCACGCACCCCGACCTTGCCCTCGATCTGCCAGCCATCGATGCTGCTGAGCTGGTCCTTGTGTTGTTTCCATTGTGCCGGGTTGCCCTGGCCTTCAACGGATTCACGGCTGCCGATGCCCGCGCAACCGGCGAGCAGGGCGATGAAACTGAAAACGATAATGTGGCGCAAGAACATAAGCTTAAAGGGTCTCGGATCCGGTCAGGCGCTTGATGGTGCTGCGCAGGATAGGGCTGTCGGGTTGTTCCTTGAGGAACTTTTCCCAGATTTGTCGGGCTTCGCGCTGCTTGCCATTGGCCCAGAGCACTTCGCCCAGGTGTGCGGCAACTTCCTGGTCCGGGAAACGCTCCAGCGCCTGGCGCAGCAAGCGCTCGGCCTCGTCGAGGTTGCCCAGGCGGTAATTCACCCAGCCCAGGCTGTCGAGTACGGCCGGGTCTTCCGGGTTGAGCGCGTGGGCCTGTTCGATCAGCACCTTGGCTTCGGCGTAGCGCGTGGTGCGATCGGACAAGGTGTAGCCCAGGGCGTTAAGGGCCATGGCGTTGTCCGGGTCACGCTTGATGATCAGGCGCAGGTCTTTCTCCAACTGCGCCAGGTCATTGCGTTTTTCCGCCTGCATGGCGCGGGTGTACAGCAGGTTCAAATCGTCGGGGTATTGCAGCAACGCCTGTTGCAATAACTTCCAGGCGCGTTCGCCCTGCTTGTTGGCCGATAAGGTCTCGGCCTGGATCAGGTACAGCTGGATCGCATAGTCCGGCTCGGCATCGCGGGCCGCGGCCAGGCGTTTTTCCGCTTCGTCGGTGCGGCCGTTGCTCATCAGGATGTCGGCTTGGCGCAACTGCGCTGGCAGATAATCATTGCCGGGGCCGACTTGGGCGTATTCAAGCAGGGCCGCCTGTGGGTCGTTGCGCTCTTCAGCGATGCGGCCCAGGTTCAAGTGCGCCGAATCCACGTGGCTGTCACGTTCGATCAGCTCTTGCAGGTAGCCCTTGGCCTCGTCCCAGGCCTTGGCTTCCAGGCACACCAATGCCAGGGAATAACGCAGTTCGTCGTCGTCCGGGTATTGCTGGACCAGGTTGGCGAACTGCACTTTGGCGTCTTCCATCCGGTCCTGCTCAACCAGCATGCGTGCATAGGTCAGGAGCAGGCGCTTGTCGCCGGGGTATTTCTTGATGCTTTTTTCCAGCAGCGGAATCGCTTCCTTGCCGCGGTTAAGGCTTTGCAGCAGGCGTGCACGCAACAGGATCGGCGCGATTTCGCCTTCTTCCGGCGGGTTCTGTTCCAAGAGGTTGAGCGCGGCGTCGGCTTCATCGTCCTGTTGCAGCAGCAGGGCCTTGCCGAAAATCAACTGGCTGTTCTTCGGATGCTTTTGCAGCAGGCGATCGAAACTCTTCATCAGGCCGTTGCGCGTGTCCTGGTCGGTGTCGGCGGCCGATAGCGCAAGAAAGTCAAAATGTGTGTCGCCCTTGCCCTGCAGAACCTTCTCCATATAGACCATGGAGTCGTCATAGCGCCCGGCACGCGCCAATTGCACGGCTGCGGCGCGTTGGGCTTCCAGATCATCCGGGGCGTTTTTGGCCCAGATCAGCGAGGTGTCCAGCGCTGCCTGGTCGGCGCCCAGGTATTCGGCGATGCGAAACGCTCGCTCGGAAATCCCCGGGTCCTGGGTGTTGATGGCCTGGGTCACGTAATTATCCAGCGCAATATCGAAGCGATTGCGCTGGCCGGCCAGTTCAGCGGTCAGCAGGCTGTAGATCGTTTCTTCACTGAACGAGGAATAAACCTTGGGTTTTTCAGGGGCGGGAGTGCTGTCTTCCACCGGCGACGTAGCGTCCGGCGACACGGGTGCCATGGCCTGGCAGCCGCTGAGGAAGACAAAAGCGAGGAGCAACGCGGAAGATCTATTCATATAGGAAGAGGACGACTAACCTGCGGTCGGATCATCATGACACAAGCCTTCGGCCAAACATAACCGGGGCACTCGGAATACGACTATTGCTGCCTTTTGCCTTTCCTTTGTAGAAGCGAGCTTGCTCGCTCCTACAAAAGTGCATTGATAGGCATAAGATATAGGGACAATAGACGACGGTGGTTGTTCTGGATCTTTCGAAGTAGGACAATTGTCGGCTTCCCGACATCATCAGCGATATTGAATGGCCTTCCTCGCACTCGGTATTAACCACAAGACTGCCTCCGTAGACGTGCGCGAGCGCGTGGCGTTTACGCCAGAGCAGTTGGTTGAGGCCCTGCAGCAGCTCTGCCGGCTTACCGACAGCCGCGAAGCTGCGATCCTTTCGACCTGCAATCGCAGCGAGCTCTATATAGAGCAGGAACATCTCTCGGCGGATGTGGTGCTGCGCTGGCTGGCCGATTATCACCATTTGAGCCTCGATGACCTGCGTGCCAGCGCTTATGTGCATGAAGAGGATGCGGCAGTTCGTCACATGATGCGCGTGGCGGCCGGTCTCGACTCGCTGGTGTTGGGTGAACCGCAGATTCTCGGCCAGATGAAGTCTGCCTACGCCGTGGCCCGTGAGGCCGGCACTGTCGGCCCATTGCTGGGCCGCCTGTTCCAGGCCACCTTCAATTCCGCCAAGCAAGTGCGTACCGATACGGCCATCGGCGAAAACCCGGTGTCCGTGGCCTTTGCCGCTGTGAGCCTGGCCAAGCAGATTTTCAGCGACTTGCAGCGCAGCCAGGCCCTGCTGATCGGCGCTGGTGAAACCATCACCTTGGTGGCCCGTCACCTGCACGATCTTGGCGTGAAGCGCATCGTGGTCGCCAACCGCACCCTGGAGCGCGCCAGCATTCTGGCCGAGCAGTTCGGTGCGCATGCGGTGCTGCTGTCGGACATTCCCGCTGAACTGGTACGCAGTGATATCGTCATCAGTTCCACCGCCAGCCAATTGCCGATTCTGGGCAAGGGCGCGGTCGAGAGCGCGTTGAAGCTGCGCAAGCACAAGCCGATCTTCATGGTGGATATCGCCGTTCCCCGGGATATCGAGCCCGAAGTCGGCGAGTTGGACGACGTTTACCTCTATAGCGTTGATGATCTGCATGAAGTGGTCGCTGAAAACCTCAAGAGCCGGCAGGGTGCCGCCCAGGCCGCCGAGGAAATGGTCAGCACCGGTGCCGAAGATTTCATGGTGCGCCTGCGTGAACTGGCGGCAGTGGATGTGCTCAAGGCGTATCGTCAGCAGGGTGAACGCCTGCGTGATGAAGAGTTGCTCAAGGCCCAGCGCATGCTGGCCAATGGCAGTGGCGCCGAAGAGGTGCTGATGCAATTGGCCCGTGGCCTGACCAACAAACTGCTTCACGCGCCTAGCGTCCAGTTGAAAAAGCTTACCGCCGAAGGCCGCCTCGATGCGCTGGCCATGGCCCAGGAACTCTTTGCCCTCGGTGAGGGCGCGTCAGACAGCTCTTCGGATAAAAAACCGCAATGAAAGCGTCACTGCTCAATAAACTGGACGTGCTCCAGGACCGTTTCGAAGAACTGACCGCCTTGCTCGGCGATGGCGAGGTCATTTCCGATCAGACCAAATTCCGTGCCTATTCCAAGGAATACGCCGAAGTTGAGCCCATTGTGGCCACCTATAAAAACCTGCTGAAAGTCCAGGCCGACCTCGAAGGTGCCCAGGCCCTGCTCAAGGACAGCGACCCGGACATGCGTGAAATGGCCGTGGAAGAAGTCCGCGAAGCCAAGGACAAACTCGCTGAGCTTGAGGGTGACTTGCAACGCATGTTGCTGCCCAAGGACCCTAACGACGGACGCAACGTGTTCCTCGAAATCCGCGCCGGCACCGGTGGCGACGAGGCGGCGATTTTCTCCGGCGACCTGTTCCGCATGTATTCGCGTTATGCCGAGCGTCGTGGCTGGCGGGTGGAGATCCTCTCCGAGAACGAGGGCGAGCACGGCGGCTATAAAGAAGTCATCGCCCGGGTTGAAGGCGACAACGTCTATGGCAAGCTGAAGTTCGAGTCCGGTGCGCACCGCGTACAGCGGGTGCCGGCCACCGAGTCCCAAGGCCGTATCCACACCTCGGCGTGCACCGTCGCGGTGTTGCCTGAGCCGGACGAACAGGAAGCCATCGAGATCAACCCGGCGGACTTGCGCGTCGACACTTACCGCTCATCCGGCGCGGGTGGCCAGCACGTTAACAAGACCGACTCGGCGATCCGTATCACTCACTTGCCGTCGGGCATTGTGGTGGAGTGCCAGGAAGAACGTTCCCAGCACAAGAACCGTGCACGGGCCATGTCCTGGTTGTCGGCCAAGTTGAACGACCAGCAGACCAGCGCCGCGGCCAACGCAATTGCCAGCGAACGCAAGCTGCTGGTGGGCTCCGGCGACCGCTCCGAGCGTATCCGCACCTACAACTTTGCCCAAGGCCGGGTTACCGACCATCGGGTCAACCTCACCCTGTACTCCCTCGACGAAATTCTCGCCGGTGGCGTGGATGCGGTGATCGAGCCGTTGCTCGCCGAATACCAGGCCGACCAACTGGCGGCGATAGGTGACTGAATGACCATCATTGCCAGCCTGCTGCGCGCCGCTGACCTGCCCGACTCGCCAACGGCGCGCCTGGACGTGGAGTTGCTGCTGGCCGCTGCCCTGGGCAAATCGCGCAGCTACCTGCATACCTGGCCGGAAAAGATCGTCAGCAGCGAAGATGCCCTGACCTTTGCCGGCTACCTGCAGCGACGCCGCAGCGGCGAGCCGGTGGCCTATATCCTCGGCCAGCAAGGCTTCTGGAAACTCGACCTGGAAGTAGCACCGCACACTTTGATCCCCCGCCCGGAAACTGAGTTGCTGGTGGAAGCTGCCCTGGAATTGCTGCCCGCCACGCCCGCCCAGATCCTGGACCTGGGCACCGGCAGCGGTGCCATCGCCTTGGCCCTGGCCAGCGAACGGCCGGCCTGGCAGGTCACGGCGGTCGACCGCGTGCTGGAGGCCGTGGCCCTGGCCGAGCGCAATCGTCAACGTCTGCACCTCAATAACGCTACGGTGCTCAACAGCCATTGGTTCAGCGCCCTGCAAGGCCACCGCTTCGACCTGATCATCAGCAACCCGCCCTACATTGCCGACAATGACCCGCACCTGGCGGCCGGCGATGTGCGCTTCGAACCGGCCAGTGCGCTGGTGGCGGGGCACGATGGTCTGGACGACTTGCGCCTGATCACCCAAGAGTCTCCTGACCACCTGAACGACGGAGGCTGGCTGTTGCTCGAGCACGGTTACGACCAGGCCCAGGCCGTGCGCGAATTGTTGCTGAACCAGGGGTTCGAAGGCGCACATAGCCGCATCGACCTCGGCGGTCACCAACGCATCACCTTGGGGCGCCGCCCGTGCTGACCGACCAGGAGCTGTTGCGCTATAGCCGGCAGATTCTGTTGCAGCCTGTCGACATCGACGGCCAATTGCGCCTGAAGCAGAGTCGCGCGTTGATCGTCGGCCTGGGTGGCCTGGGCGCTCCGGTGGCGCTTTACCTGGCCGCTGCCGGGGTGGGCGAATTGCACTTGGCGGATTTCGATACAGTCGATTTGACCAACCTGCAACGCCAGATCATCCATGACACCGACAGCGTGGGGCAGACCAAGGTCGATTCGGCCATGGGGCGCCTGAGGGCGATCAACCCTCAAGTCACCCTGGTCGCCCATCGTGCTGCGCTGGATGCCGACTCGCTGGCCGCTGCGGTCAACGCAGTGGACCTGGTGCTCGATTGCAGCGACAACTTCTCTACCCGCGAGGCGGTCAACGCGGCCTGCGTCGCCGCCGGCAAACCCCTGGTCAGTGGCGCGGCCATTCGCCTTGAGGGGCAGTTGTCGGTATTCGACCCCCGTCGCGCCGACAGCCCCTGTTACCACTGTTTGTACGGGCACGGCAGCGACACTGAACTGACCTGCAGCGAAGCCGGCGTTGTCGGGCCGTTGGTGGGGGTGGTGGGCAGCCTGCAAGCGCTGGAAGCCTTGAAGCTGCTGGCCGGTTTTGGTGAGCCGTTGGTGGGGCGCCTGTTGTTGATCGATGCGCTGACCACGCGTTTTCGCGAGTTGCGCGTCAAGCGTGACCCAGGCTGCAGCGTCTGCGGGGCAAAGCATGGTTAAGGGCGCGCCTATTGGTGTGTTCGATTCCGGCATCGGCGGCCTCACGGTGCTGGAAGAAATCCAGCAGTTGTTGCCCCACGAGTCGCTGTTGTACGTGGCTGACTGCGGGCACATTCCTTATGGCGAGAAAACGCCGGCGTTCATTCTTGAGCGTTCTCGCTCGGTCGCTGAGTTTTTCCGCGAGCGGGGCGCCAAGGCCTTTGTGATTGCCTGTAATACGGCGACTGTCGCCGCCGTGGCCGACTTACGCCAGGATTACCCTGACTGGCCATTGGTCGGTATGGAGCCTGCGGTGAAACCTGCGGCCGCAGCCACGCGCAGTGGCGTGGTGGGTGTGCTCGCCACCACCGGTACCCTGCAAAGCGCCAAGTTCGCCGCCTTGCTCGACCGCTTCGCCACCGATGTGCGAGTGATTACCCAGCCGTGCCCAGGCCTGGTGGAGCTGATTGAAGCCGGCGACCTCAACAGCCCGGCCTTGCGCGCCCTGCTGCAAGGCTATGTAGAGCCGCTGCTCAGCGCCGGTTGCGACACCATCATCCTGGGCTGCACTCATTACCCCTTCCTCAAGCCACTCCTGGCGCAGATGCTGCCCCCCAGCACCATCCTCATTGATACCGGCGCCGCCGTGGCGCGCCAGCTCAAGCGCTTGCTGGGTGAGCGCGACCTGCTGGCCGTTGGCGAACCTGAACCTGCACAGTTCTGGACCAGCGGCGATCTGTGTCACCTAAGAAATATCCTACCGACACTTTGGAAACATCCTGGAGTTGTGCGAAGCTTTGGCTCGTGAAAATTTCGTGAAATAACACTGAAAAAAAGCTGAACTTCTGGCTATGCGTCGGCTTCTATAGCCCGTTAGCCTGTACATAACCCAATTATTCCGTTTGCAAAGGACGTTTCACATGAAGCGCTTGTTCTGTTTGGCTGCGATTGCGGCCGCTATGTTGGGACACTCTGTTTCAGCCCAGGCCGCCGGCCTGGAGTTCGGCTTGGGGAGCACCAGCGATTCGACGCTGACCTACCGCCTGGGCCTGACCTCCGATTGGGACAAAAGCTGGATGCAGAGCAATGTCGGCCGACTGACCGGCTACTGGAGCGGCGCCTATACCTATTGGGAAGGGGACGACCGTGCAGGCGCCAGCAGCCTGTCGTTCTCGCCGGTATTTGTGTATGAGTTTGCCGGCGAGTCGGTCAAGCCCTACATCGAAGCCGGTATCGGCGTGGCGTTGTTCTCCCGCACTCGGCTGGAAGACAACAACATCGGCCAGTCCTTCCAGTTCGAAGACCGCCTGGGTTTCGGCCTGCGGTTCAACGGCGGGCATGAAGTGGGCATTCGTGCCACGCATTATTCCAATGCCGGCATCAGCAGCAATAACGATGGGGTAGAGAGCTACTCGCTGCACTACACCATGCCGCTCTAATCTCAAGAACACTTGGCCCCCCTGTGGGAGCGGGCTTGCTCGCGAAAGCGGTGTATCAGCTAGCACATACTTAGACTGACCCACCGCATTCGCGAGCAAGCCCGCTCCCACACAAGCCCGTGATCGTCACGAAGTTCGGGGTCAGCGATAGGCCGTGGTAATACCTTCGCGCTCTTCAAGGCATTCCGGCGCCCCCATCTCGAACTCCCGGCAAATCAACGGCCGAAGCTCATAGATCGTGCACATCATCGTGTCGCGGTCCAGCGCTGCGCACCAGCCGTCGTCCAGGCGCAGCATCACCTCACCTCCCCAATCGTCGGTATCGATAAAGCGTTGCGGCACGCCGGTGTCGGTGATCAGCATGACTTCCAGCTGGCAGCAACAGGCCGCGCACGTCGAGCAGGTGACGGGTTCGGTGATTTGAATGTGAGGGATGTTGGTCATAGGCGCGCAGTGTAAGGCAAGTGCGCTAGACGCGTATGAATGCTCGGACGGGCGTCAGTATTCCAGCCTCTGTGCAACCCCGTGCAACAGCGGAAAGAGCATGGCCCATAACAGCGCCAGGCCGATCAGTGTCGGGGTGGTGCCGTACGCAAAACTCACGCCTGCCAATTGGCTGCCGGCGTAATAAGACAACGGCCCGCCCACCGCGCCTAGCAGGCTGGCCAGCCACCAGGGCCGTGCGCTCCAGGCCAGGCAATGGCGCAAGGTGGTGGCCAGCAAGGCCCATAACAGTATCAGCCACAGCGGAATCAGTGGTCCCGGCGTATTGAACTCAAACACGCCGAGCCCGCGCAGTGCTGTATCGACCAGCGTTCCCAGCACCGTCACGGCCAGAATCACTTGCCCCTCTCTGGCCCAAGAACTTATCCACAGCAGGTGTGCGCCCAGCGCTGCGATACCAATCAGCAGCCAACGGCTATCGCCGCCGAGCACGCAGGCAAACCAGCCGCACTGAAACAGCACGGCATTGGCCAGGGGTTTAAGCACTGAAACGCCCGAGCAGCGGCGGATTGATGGCCGCTGGTTTGGCCAGCAGCAACTGTGCGGTGCCGATGGTGCGCTCCATGAAGCCGCCTTCGCAGTAGCACAGGTAAAACTCCCACAGGCGCAGGAAGTATTCGTCATAACCGAGTTCCGCAAGACGGCCATGGGCGCGGCGAAAGTTTTCATGCCACAGGCGCAGGGTGCGAGCGTAGTGCAGGCCGAAGTCTTCCATGTGCAGCAGGTTCATGTCGGTGTCGCGGCTGACGATCTGCAGCATGTTTTGTACACAGGGCAGCGCGCCACCAGGGAAGATGTAGCGCTGGATAAAGTCGACGCTGCGCTTGGCTTGCTCAAAGCGCTGTTCACGAATGGTGATGGCTTGCAGCAGCATCAGGCCGTCGGGCTTGAGCAACTGGGCACATTGTTTGAAATAGGTGGGCAGGAAACGATGGCCCACCGCTTCAATCATTTCGATCGACACCAGCTTGTCGTACTCACCGGTGAGGTCGCGGTAATCGCTCAGCAGTACGGTCACTTGATCTTGCAGGCCCAGCGCCTCGATACGCTGGGCGGTGTAGGCGAACTGCTCCTTGGACAAGGTCGTGGTGGTGACCCGGCAACCATAATGCTGCGCCGCATACAACGCCATGCTGCCCCAGCCGGTACCGATTTCCAGCAGATGGTCGCTGGGCTTGAGCGCCAGTTTCTGGCAAATCCGCGCCAGCTTGTTCAGCTGTGCCTGCTCCAGGGTGTCATCAGGCGTCAGGAACTGCGCCGCCGAGTACATCATGGTGGGGTCGAGAAATTCTTCGAACAGGTCGTTGCCCAGGTCGTAATGGGCGGCGATGTTTTTTTGCGAGCCTTTGCGTGTGTTGCGGTTGAGCCAGTGCAGGCCCTGAGTGAACGGCCGGGCCAGGCGTGCCAGCCCGCCTTCCATGGCGTCGAGCACCTCCAGGTTGCTGACCATCACCCGCACCACGGCGGTGAGGTCGGGGCTGGTCCAGTAACCATGGATAAACGCTTCGCCGGCGCCGATCGATCCATTGGCCGCTACCAGCCCCCATACCGCCGCGTCGAGAATCTGGATCTCGCCCAGCAGGTGCGCTTCCCGTGCGCCGAAGACTTGCCGCTCGCCATCCTCGATGATCACCAACTGGCCGTGGCGCAATTGGCTGAGCTGGCGCAACACGCCTTTGCGCAACAGCGCAGCGGTCATGCCGTTGACGTTCAGGCGGTTAGCCTTGACCGATAAGCTAGGGGATTTCATGGTGGCGATCCTTGGTATACCCGACTGCGGTGCGAGAGGCGCCATCGGCGGCCTGGTGGGAAAAAATCGGTGTGCGTTTGAGCAGCAGGCGCAAGGCTTGCCAGTAGATCGCAAGGCCGGTCTTGGCGGTCATCCAGGGGAAGCGCCACAGATAGCGATGCAGGCTGGCGCGGCTCAGTGCCTGTTTTTCCAGGCTCAAGGTGGCGTCGAAGACTTTTTGCGTGCCCTGCCAATCGGCCATATGCACGCCGAGCCTGGCTGCGGGCGGGCTGAAACTCATGCGGTATTCCAGCTCGCGAGGCAAAAACGGCGACACATGGAAGGCCTTGGCCACGGCGAAATGCTGGTGCTCATCGGCGCCCAGTGCCTGGGCAGGCAGCACGTAGTGATAGCGCTCGCGCCATGGGGTGTTGGTCACTTCACACAGGATCGCGGCCAGTCGCCCGTCAGCCTCGAAGCAGTAGAAGAAACTCACCGGGTTAAAAGCCAGGCCCCAACTGCGGGCCTGGGTCAGCAGGCAGATAGCGCCCTGGGGCGTATGCCCCAGGGCCTTGCCGACTTCGTCGCGCACAGCATCGCTCAAGCTCATGCCGTGGCGCGTGAATTCACGCAGGTAATCCTGCTGGCGGAAACCGAAAGGCGCCAGGCGACTCGTGCCAGCCAGCGGCGAGAGCCCCAGTACTTCGTCCTCTTCGCTGAGGTCCAGGTACAGCAGGCCGATGCGGTAGCGAAAGGCGTGGGCCTTGGGCGTAAACCGCCGATGGGCGATCCAGCCGCTGTACAGGGCGCTGTTCACAGGGTTTCCCCAAACGCCTGGGCCACGCGCAGAGCGCTGACCACGCCGTCTTCGTGAAAGCCGCTGGCCCAGTAGGCCCCGCAGTAGAAGGTATTGCGCACGCCGTTCAATTCTTCCCAGCGTGCCTGTGCGGCGACTGCGGCCAGGCTGTATTGCGGATGGGCGTAGGTGTAGCGCGCCAGGATCTTCAGCGGGTTGATCATCGGCGTCTGGTTGAGGCTGACGCAAAAGGTAGTGGCGCTGTCGATGCCTTGCAGGATGTTCATGTCATAGGTGACGGCGGCCTGTTGTTGCACGTTGCCCGTCAGCCGATAGTTCCAGCTGGCCCAGGCCAGTTTGCGATCGGGCAGCAGGCGTGTGTCGGTGTGCAGCACCACGTCGTTGTCGGCGTAGGGCAGGGCACCGAGGATCTGCTGTTCGGCCTGGCTGGGGTCATCGAGCAAGGCCAGGGCCTGATCGCTGTGGCAGGCGAACACCACGCGGTCGAAGGTTTCGCTGCCGGCCGGGCTGTGGATAACCACACCCTCGTCGCTGCGTTGCACCTTATGCACAGGGCAGTTGAGCCGTATCTGTTCGCGAAAGCTGCGGGTCAGCGGCTCGATATAACAGCTGGAGCCGCCTTCGATCACGCACCATTGCGGGCGGTTGCTCACCGAAAGCAAGCCGTGATTCTTGAAGAAGCGCACAAAAAACTGCAGCGGAAACTTGAGCATATCGGCCAGGGACATCGACCAGATGGCCGCGCCCATCGGCACGATGTAATGCCGGATAAACCTGGGGCCATAGCCGCCAGCGGTGAGGTAATCGCCCAGGGTCATGTCGGCGCTGATGCGCTGCTCTTGCAAGTCCAGGGGCGCCTGGCGATTGAAGCGCAGGATATCGCGCAACATGCCCCAGAACCCCGGCGACAGGATGTTGCGGCGCTGGGCAAACAGGCTGTTGAGGTTGTTGCCGTTGTACTCAAAGCCAGTGCTTTGGTCACACACCGAAAAGCTCATCTCGGTGGGTTTGAACCTGACCCCGATCTGCTCCAGCAGACGGATGAAGTTGGGGTAGGTCCAGTCGTTGAACACAATGAAGCCCGTGTCCACCGCATAGCTTTTGCCGTCGACCGTCACCTTGGCCGTGTGGGTATGCCCGCCAATGCAGTCACTGGCCTCGAACAGCGTAATGTCGTGGCGACGGCTGAGCAGGTAGGCGCTGGTCAGCCCGGCGATGCCGCTGCCGATAATGGCGATCTTCACAGGTCGTCCTTCTTCGGTGGCGGGCTGCGCAGCATGCGTTTGCCGATGATCAGTTGCGCGCGGTTGGGCAGCTTCGACAGCGGCCACAAGGTGGCAATGAACAGGGCCGGAAAGGCGATTTCCAGCGGGCGTTTTTCCAGCTTGGCGAAGATGTGTTTCGCGGCTTTGTCGGCCGGCCAGCTCAGGGGCATCGGGAAATCATTGCGCTCGGTCAGCGGCGTGTCGACGAAGCCTGGGCTGATCACCGTGACATCGATGTTTTCTGGCGACAGGCCGATACGCAGGGATTCGAACAAGTAACGCAGGCCGGCCTTGGACGCGCCGTAGGCTTCGGCGCGAGGCATGGGCAGGTAGGTCACAGCACTGGCCACGCCCACCAGATGCGGGGTACGCCCGGCGCGCAACAGCGGCAGCGCGGCCTCGATGCAATAACTGCTCGCCAGCAGGTTGGTACGCACCACGTGCTCGATGATCGAGGCGTCAAATTGCCGGGCGTCGACGTATTCACAAGTGCCGGCGTTGAGGATCACCGTGTCCAGCGAACCCCAGACCTCGCTGATACGCTCACCGATCTCGCGCACGGTCTGGCTGTTGGTCAGGTCGCCGGCCACCACCAGCACCTGGCCTGGATATCGAACGGCGAGGGCATCCAGCGGGCCTTGGGTGCGGGAACTGAGGGCCACGTGGGCGCCGCTGTCGAGCAACTCCACGGCCAGCGCCGCACCGATACCACTGCTGGCGCCGGTCAGCCAATAACGACGGGGCGGTGTAAGGCTCATCCCATTCTCCTTTTCAGCCAACGAATAACGCGACCCAGTAGGGGGACATGTTCATAGAGCAGGGCGCCGGCATCGAAGTAGTCGCGATGGCGGTAAACCTTGTCGTGCCACATCAAATGGGAACAGCCTGGCACCTCGATCACCTGGCCGCCGGCCAGGCGTGGGTGACGAAAACGCATAGTCCAGCGCAGGTAGCCCTCGCCTTCGGCCACTGTATCGAAGCCGTGGAAGTCAAAATTCAGCTCGCTGACGTTGCTGTACAAGTCGGCAAAGTAACGCTGCAACGCTGGCAGGCCCTGAACTTCATGCAGGGGGTCGGCGAAGGCGACGTCCTCGCTGTACAGGCGGCCGAGCAGGTGCAGGTTGTGCTTGTCCAGCGTGGCGAAGGTGTGGGCGAACTGGCGCAGGAAGTCACTCATGTTCGGCCATCTCCTGACGCGAAGGCAGCCGGCGAAATGCGGCCAAGGCACGCTCGCGAGACTGTTTCAAATCGACGATGGCACGCGGATAATCCGCCACGCCGAACAGGCCGCCAGCCGCTTCGGGGTTGTGCACTTGTTTTTTATTCAGCGCGGCCAGTTCCGGGAGCCAGCGTTTGATGAACACGCCGTCGCCGTCGAATTTTTCCGATTGGCTCAGCGGGCTGAATATCCGGAAATACGGCGCCGAGTCGGTGCCGGTGGACGAACTCCACTGCCAGCCGCCGTTGTTGGCCGCCAGATCACCGTCGATCAGGTGGCGCATGAAGAAGCGCTCGCCTTCGCGCCAGTCGATCAGCAGGTTTTTGGTCAGGAACATCGCCACCACCATGCGCAGGCGATTGTGCATCCAGCCGGTTTCCAGCAATTGGCGCATGGCCGCGTCGATGATCGGCAAGCCGGTGCGCGCCTGTTGCCAGGCGGCCAGGTCTTCGGGCGCCTTGCGCCAGGCCAGCGCTTCGGTTTCCGGGCGAAACGCGCGGTGGCGGGAAACCCGTGGGTAGCCGACCAGGATGTGTTTGTAGAACTCGCGCCACAGCAGCTCGTTGATCCAGGTGATGGCGCCGATGTCGCCGCTTTCGAACTCGCCCTGGTTGGTTTGCAGCGCGGCGTGCAAGCACTGGCGCGGCGAAACCACTCCGGCGGCCAGGTAGGCAGAAAGCTGACTGGTGCCGGGCTTGGCCGGGAAGTCGCGTTCGTCCTTGTAATAGCTGATCTGCTGATCAGCGAAGGCATCGAGGCGACGGCGCGCCTCGTCTTCGCCAGCGGGCCAGAGGGCACGCAAGGTTTCGCTGGGTGTCGGGAACCCTTCGACTGCCGTTGGCACAGGGTCGCTCTTCACGCCAGGCTCGGCCTGGGCCTTTGGCGTCGGCACCACGCGGGGCAGGGCGCTGTGCAGGCGGCTGTAGCAGACCTTGCGGAACTGGCTGAACACCTGGAAGTAGGTGCCGGTCTTGGTCAGCACACTACCCGGCTGGAAAAACAGTTGGTCCAGGTAGCTGTGGAAGGTCACGCCGTCAGCTTCCAGGGCCTGGGCCACGGCGCTGTCGCGGCGGGTTTCGTGAATGCCGTATTCCTCGTTGACGTGTACCGACTCCACCGACAGCTCGCGGCACAGTTGGCTCAGTACCGTCGGCGCCTGGTCCCAGGTCGCGGCGTGGCGGATTAACAGGGGGATGTTGAGGTTGTCCAGTGCCTGGCTCAGGTGCTGCAAGTTGCGCAGCCAGAAATCGACTTTGCACGGCGCGTCATCATGCGCCTGCCATTGCTCGGGTGTGATCAGGTAAACAGCCGCGACGGGGCCGCGCTGGCTCGCGGCCGCCAGGGCAGTGTTGTCGTGCAGGCGCAAGTCGGTGCGCAACCAGATCAGATGCATTCAGACAATTCCACGCTGGATCAATAATTGATGGGCCGACAACAGGTCCTCGGCCACGGACAACTCAGGGATATCCTGGGTTAATACGCCCAACTCGGCGTGGTGGATGCACACCGTTGGTCCGGCAATCACGGTTGGGCAACGGATGCCGCCCAGCAGTTTGCTGAGGGCCGGCACCTGCAACGCCTTGCTCGAATACAGCAGCACCGCACGCGGTTGCAGGTGTTCCACCGCCAGGGCGAGTTCGCCCACCGGCAGCGGCCAATCGAACACTTCCACCGGGCAATCGGCACTGCTGGCCAGCCAGGCGCTGAGCCAGAGGTGGGGTTCCAGGGGCAGGTCGGAATGATTGACCAGCAACAGCGGCGCGCCGTGGAGTTGACGATTGTTGTGATAGATCCGTGCGCCGAACTTGCTGCGCAACCAGGACAAGAAGAACACCCGCTCCATCTGCGCGCCGAACTGGCCCTGCCAGCGTTGTTCCAGCTCGTTGAGCAGCGGCAGCATCAGTTGCTCGCACAAGGTGCGTGGTGGGTACAGCGCCATGGCCTGGTTGAAGGCGTCATCGACCCGGCGCTCGGCCAGTTCACTGATGGCACTCACCAAATGCTGGCGCAGGCTCTGCCACTCGTTTTCCATCGGCTCCGGGCTACCTTGGGCGGAGTCGATCAGCCCTTTGACCTGGCTGACCGGCACGCCGCGATTGAGCCAGGTGAGGATGGCCTGGATGCGTTGCACGTGTTCGGCGCTGAACAACCGATGCCCTTTGGGCGTGCGCTGGGGCACGATGAGGCCGTAGCGGCGCTCCCACGCGCGCAGCGTCACCGCATTCACGCCGGTCTGGCGCGCCACCTCGCGGATCGGCAGCCAACCGTTTTCCAGGGCCAGGGCGATGTCTTCGCCGGGTTCGTCGAGCAGGGCAGGTTTCATGGGTTAGATCGCATTACGCAGGCTGAGGTTTTCCGGGTGCGGTTGCAGGTAGGCCTGCTGCGCGATGTAGCGGTCCGGATGTTGGCGAAAGTGGTGCTTGAGCAGGGTCAGCGGCACCACCAGTGGCACGATGCCGTGGCGGTATTGGCCGATGACGGTCTGCATTTCCTGTTTGTCATCGGCGCTGATGGCCTGCTTGAGGTAGCCACTGATGTGTTGCAGCACATTGGTATGGGTACCGCGAGTCGCGCATTTTTTCAGGCCCGCCATCAGTTCGCTGAAATAGCCGTCGGCCAAAGCTTGCAGGTCAATGCCCTTGCCCATGCTGCCGAGCAAGTGGCCCAGGCTTTTGTAATGCGCCGGGCTGTGGGCCATCAGCAGGTACTTGTAGCGCGAGTGAAACGTCAGCAAGCGGTGACGGGTAAGGCCGTCGGCCAACAGTTGCTGCCAACTGGCGTACACGAATACGCGGGTGAGGAAGTTTTCTCGAAGCACCGGGTCGTTCAGGCGACCGTCTTCCTCCACCGGCAGGTTGGGGTGGCGGGCACAAAACGCCTGGGCGTAAATACCGCGCCCGCCACCGTCGACGGGCGTGCCGTTGTCGCGGTACACCTTGACCCGCTCCAGCCCACAAGACGGTGACTTTTGCATGAAAATGTAGCCGCACAGGTCGGTATGTTCCCGGGCCATTTGCTGGCCGTAATCGTCCAGTGGCTGAGTGACATTGAGCGCAGGGTTTACGCTGCCCACAGCCTGCGGTTGGTTGGGATCGCCGACCAGGCGGATCGCTTGCCGAGGAATGCCCAGGCCGATGGCAACTTCAGGGCACAACGGGACAAAATCGAAGTAGTCACTCAGGGTCTGGCTGCATAGCAGGGACTGTTTATGACCGCCATTGAAGCGCACGTTCTCACCCAGAAGGCAGGCGCTGATGGCGATCTTCGGTTTCACATGGCTGGACATAAGCAAACCTCTGCAAGAATCCTGTACAAGCTAAAAATCTTGTACAACTAAATCTCATCATAGGCTCGATGTTGTACAAGTCAAATAATTTGTACAGGTTTGTGCCGCCGCTTTATTTCCAGCCGATTTTCCAGTCTTCAGCGTTTTTCAGGGTCTGCCAGGGCAGGCGTTCGGCGCGCCGAGTCAGGATGGCCTGCAGTTCGATGTCCAGCACCGTGCCCTCGTCGTCACGGAACAACTCGGTGACCAGGAAGTGTTTTTCCTTGTGGCGAGGATGAGCTGCCGTCCATTTTGACAGCAGCAGTTTGGCGGGGTTGATGCGGTTCATTGCAGGTGCTCGATCAAGCGTCGCGCCGCTTCCTGGCCACTCAACCAGGCACCTTCCACCCGACCGGACAGGCACCAGTCGCCGCAAACGAACAAGCCCAGGTCGGCGTCGGCCAGCACACCGAACTCATGGCTGCTGGAGGGGCGTGCGTAGAGCCAGCGATGCGCCAGGCTGAACGACGGCGCGGGCATGGCGCTGTGCAGCAATTCGGCAAAGGCGCCGTGCAGGTGTTCGATCACCGCTTCCTTGGGCAGGTCTAGGTGGGCCTTGCTCCAGGCGCTGGTGGCGTGCAGCACCCAGGTGTCGAGGGTGGTGTCGCGCCCAGGCTTGCTGCGGTTGCGCGCCAGCCAGTCGAGGGGGCTGTCTTGCACGAAGCAGCCCTCCATCGGCGTATCCAGGGGCTTGTCGAACGCCAGGGCGATGGCCCAGGTCGGGTCCATTTTCACTCCGGCGGCGGCGCTCGCCAGCTTGGGCGCGGCGGCCAGCAGGGCGGTGGCTTGGGGCGCCGGCGTGGCAATGATCACGTGACTGAAAGGGCCGTGATTGCCGCCGTCCGCGTCGAGCAGGTTCCAGTGCTGCGTGCCCTGGAAGACTTCGGTGATGCGACAACCGAACTCCACCGGCAAGTCGTCGAGCAGGGCGCGGGTGATGGCGCTCATGCGCGGTGTGCCCACCCAGCGGATCTGCTCATCGGGGGAGGGCGTCAATTGCCCGGACTTGAAGTTATACAGCTGGGGCTTCCATTGCTCGGCCCAGCCGTTGCTTTGCCAGCGCTGCACTTCGTTGACGAAGCGCCGGTCGCGGGCGGTGAAATATTGCGCGCCCATGTCCAGCGCGCCGGCGTCGCTGCGCTTACTGGACATGCGGCCACCGCTGCCGCGGCTTTTATCGAAGAGTTGTACTGCGTGCCCGGCGTCTTGTAACGCTCGGGCGGCGGAGAGACCGGCGATGCCGGTACCAATGATCGCGATGGGAACAGTCATGGGAGGCCTCGTTTTACCGTTGGGTACAGACTACGCCGACACCAATAGCTGTACAATATTGTTTTTTGGTATAAGTTTTGGCGTGCCTGATTGTGTGGCGTGACCTATGGTTAAGCTAAGGCTTGAACCCCCGTCACGCTCAATTATCAAATTGATCCCTGCTTATAAAATAGACCAGTGAGCGGCGGCGAACGTTACATGAGGAGAGTCCCATGCATATTTTGCTGACCGGCGGTACCGGCTTGATCGGTCGCCAACTCTGCAAGCACTGGCTCGCGCAAGGCCATCGCCTGACGGTGTGGAGCCGGCAACCGGAAACGGTCGCCCAGGTGTGTGGTGCGCAGGTGCTCGGGGTGGCTCGTCTACAAGAGGTGATTGGCGCGGTGGACGCGGTGGTCAACCTGGCAGGCGCGCCTATCGCCGACCGGCCTTGGACCCACAAGCGCAAGGCATTGCTGTGGAACAGTCGCATTCACCTCACCGAAACCTTGCTGGCCTGGATGGAAAGCCTGGAGCAAAAACCGGCGGTGCTGATCTCCGGTTCTGCGGTGGGTTGGTACGGCGACGGCGGCGAGCGCGAACTGACCGAAGCCAGCGGCCCGGTGCTGGATGACTTCCCCAGCCAGTTGTGTATCGCCTGGGAGGAAACCGCCCAGCGTGCCGAAGCCTTGGGCATTCGCGTGGTGCTGGTGCGTACGGGGTTGGTGCTGTCTGCCGAGGGCGGCTTTTTGTCGCGCCTGCTGCTGCCGTTCAAACTGGCGCTGGGCGGGCCGATTGGCAATGGACGGCAGTGGATGCCCTGGGTGCATATCAAGGATCAAATCGCCCTGATTGATTTTCTTCTGCACAAGCAAGACGCCAACGGTCCTTATAATGCCTGCGCGCCACACCCGGTGCGCAACCGCGAATTTGCCAAGACCTTGGGCCAGGTGCTGCACCGCCCGGCGTTCATGCCGATGCCGGCATTTGCGTTGAAGGTTGGCCTGGGTGAGTTGTCCGGCTTGTTGCTGGGCGGGCAAAAGGCTTTGCCTGAACGGCTGCAGGCCGAAGGTTTCACTTTCCAGTTCACTGAGTTGCGTGCGGCTCTGGACGACTTGTCCAGCCGCCTCTAAAGATAGGATGTTGCATGACCGATCACGCGTTGTTACTGGTCAACCTGGGTTCGCCAAAGTCCACTTCAGTGGCCGATGTGCGCAGCTACCTCAATCAGTTCCTGATGGACCCTTATGTGATCGACTTGCCGTGGCCGGTGCGGCGCTTGCTGGTGTCGCTGATCCTGATCAAGCGCCCCGAGCAATCGGCCCATGCCTATGCGTCGATCTGGTGGGACGAAGGTTCGCCGCTGGTGGTGCTGAGCCGCCGCCTGCAACAGCAGATGACCGCGCAGTGGACCCAAGGCCCGGTGGAACTGGCGATGCGTTACGGCGAACCGTCCCTGGAAACGGTCCTGACGCGCCTGGCCGCCCAGGGTATTCAAAAAATCACACTGGCGCCGTTGTACCCTCAATTTGCCGACAGCACCGTCACAACGGTGATAGAGGAAGCCAAGCGAGTGGTGCGCGACAAGCAACTGAATGTGCAGTTTTCGATCCTGCAACCGTTCTACGATCAGCCTGAGTACCTCGATGCGCTGGCGGCGAGTGTGCGCGCTTATGTGGAGCAGGATTACGATCACTTGCTGCTCAGTTTCCATGGTTTGCCTGAGCGTCACCTGACCAAGCTCGACCCTACCGGCCAGCACTGCTTCAAGGACGCCGACTGCTGCAAGAACGCATCCCCTGAAGTGCTTGCCACCTGTTACCGCGCGCAGTGCTTCAGCGTGGCGCGGGATGTGGCCGAGCGGCTGGGTTTGCCGGAGGGTAAATGGTCGGTGGCGTTCCAGTCCCGCCTGGGCCGGGCCAAGTGGATCGAACCCTACACCGAGGCGCGCCTTGAGGCATTGGCCCAGCAAGGGGTGAAGAAGCTGCTGGTGATGTGCCCGGCGTTCGTCGCCGACTGTATTGAGACGTTGGAGGAAATTGGCGATCGCGGTCGCGAGCAATTTCGTGAAGCGGGGGGCGAGGAGTTGGTGTTGGTGCCTTGCCTGAATGACGAGCCGCAGTGGGCGGCGGCGCTTAATACCCTGTGCGAACGGGCGCCGGTTGCCTTGTAATCGAGCCCTGCGGTGATCCAATTGTGGGAGCTGGCTTGCCTGCGATGGCGGCCTGCCAACCGACGATTCTCTACCTGAACCCCCGCGATCAACCTGTGGGAGCGGGCTTGCTCGCGAAGGCGGCCTGGCAGTCAACACAGTTGGATTGTGTACATATCCATTGCTGCGGTAACGGCCACCTAGGGTTCCGCTCTGACAGCGGGTCACTTTTGGAAGGACCCAAAAGTAACCAAAAGGTCCTCGCCCCACCACTCGGCACCTCGCCTAGGCTCGGTGTGCCCGAACGCAGGCTTGAATCCGTGGGCCGCCGCCACGCGCCATCCATGGCGCGGGGCGGCTAACCCGGCGTCCTGCCGGGTTACCCACGAA